>JAIPFF010000082.1 GCA_021736785.1 Thiohalocapsa sp.
CGCCGCGGACGGAATCCCCGCCGCTGACGCCGCAGGAAGACGTCCGGGCTGAAGCCCAGACTCCCAAGAGTGCCGGGAGTCTGTGGCTCGCCGCGGACGGGTTGCCGCCGCTGACGCCGCAGGAAGACGTCCGGGCTGAAGCCCAGACTCCCAAGACGCTTTGGCGGCTTTCGGTGTGATGCGGGCGCGAGATTGCGCGCAGGCTATGCCTTCTCGGCTCCTGTTTCGGCTCGCTCCCCGGTTTCCTTCTCGGCTCGCTTCTCGGTTCCGTTTTCCCCTTGCTTCTAGGTTTCCGTTTCGGCTCGCCTCACGGTTTCCTTCTCGGCTCCTGTTTCGGCTCGCTTCTAGGTTTCCGTTTCGGCTCGCTTCTAGGTTTCCGTTTCGGCTCGCTTCTAGGTTTCCGTTTCGGCTCGCCTCTCGGCTCGCTTCTCGGCTCCCGTTTCGGCCCGCTTGCCGGTTGTTTTCTCCCCTTGCTTGCCGGCTTCCGTTTCTGCTCGCTTCCCGGTTTCCTGCGCCGCCTCCCCTTTCGCCTCGTGCCGCACTTTCTCTTGCGCTTCCTTTTCCGCTTCCTGGGCCTGGATGGCGGTGATGGCGACGGTGTTGACGATGTCGGTGACGGTGCAGCCGCGGCTGAGGTCGTTGACGGGTTTGTTGAGGCCCTGCAGCACGGGGCCGATGGCGACGGCGCCGGCGCTGCGCTGGACGGCTTTGTAGGTGTTGTTGCCGGTGTTGAGGTCCGGGAAGATGAAGACGGTGGCTTGGCCGGCGACTTCGCTGTCGGGCATCTTGGAGCGGGCGACGCTGACGTCGACGGCGGCGTCGTATTGGATCGGGCCTTCGAGCTTCAGGTCCGGCCGGCGCTCGCGCGCTATGCGCACGGCCTCGCGCACGCGCTCGACGTCTTCGCCCTTGCCGGAGGCGCCGGTGGAGTAGGACAGCATGGCCACCCGCGGTTCGACGCCGAAGGCCGCCGCGGTGCCGGCGGAGGTGATGGCGATGTCGGCGAGCTGCTCGGCGTCGGGGTTGGGGTTGACGGCGCAATCGCCGTAGACCAGCACGCGATCGGCCAGGCACATGAAGAAGACGCTCGAGACCAACTTGGTATCGGGCTTGGTCTTGATGGTCTCGAAGGACGGTCGGATGGTGTGCTGTGTGGTGTGCATGGCACCGGAGACCATGCCGTCCGCGTCGCCGGTATAGACCATCAGCGTGCCGAAGTAGCTCACGTCTTCGAGCGCGTCGCGGGCCATTTCCTCGGAGATGCCCTTGTGCTTGCGCAGGCCGAAATAGACGGCCGCGTATTCGTCGCGCTTGGGCGAGCTGACCGGGTCGATGACGGTGACGTCGTCGAGCTTCAGGCCCAGCTCGCCGGCGCGCCGCTGGATTTTGTCCGGGTTGCCGAGCAGCACCAGGTCGGCGACGCCGCGCAGGGAGAGGATCTCGGCGGCCCGCAGGACACGCTCGTCGGTGCCCTCGGGCAGCACGATACGCTTGCGCTGCGACTTGGCCCGGTGGATCAGCTCGTACTCGAACATCAGCGGCGTGATGCGCTCGGAGTGGTGCAGCGAGATCCGCTCCTGCAGATCTTTGATCTCCACGTTCTGCTCGAACAGACCCAGCGCCGCGGCGATCTTGCGGTCGTCGCCGGGCAGGATGGTGGATTCAACCTTGTTCACGGCCAGCGCGGTTTGGAAGGTATCGCTGTCGACGCTGAGGATCGAGACCTTATTCCGGCGCAGGCCGTTGAGCAGGCGCTGGACGTTCTCGGCCGGTTGCAGGCCGCCGGTGAGCAACAGGCCGGCAACGCGCGGGAACGACGCGGAGACGTCCGCCGCCAGCGCGGCCAGGATGATGTCGCTGCGATCGCCGGGGGTGATGATCAGGCAGCCGTCCTCGATGTAGTTGAGGAAGTCCGGCACCTCCATCGCCGCGATCTTGTAATTGGTGACGACCTGGTTCAGCGCGTCGCCTTCCCCGCACAGGCAGTGCCCGCCGAGGGCCTTGCTGAGCTCGCCGATGGTGGGCTTGCCGAGGGCTTCGGTCTCGGGCAGGACGTAGAAGGTTTCGGTGCTCGGCAGCACGGCACGGGCGCGGCGCTTGACGATGTCCACGTAGTCCGGGTGCACGCCGTTGATGACCGTGGCCAGCAGGTCGCCGCGGCGGTTGACCATGGACTCGTGGGCCATGTGTACGGCGTGCAGGGCCTCCTCCGGGCTGCGGCCGAAGCCTTTGACCACGACGACGATGGTGCAGCCGAAGTTGTTGGCCAGGTCGGCGTTGAAGTCGAATTCCAGCGACGGGACCAGGCCGTCGTAGTCGGTGCCCGCGCAGAGCACCATGTCGCACTTTTCCTCGAGCAGCATATAGCGGTGGAGGATGAGCTTGAGCAACTCGTCGTACCTGCCCGAGGCGACCAGTTCGCTGGCCTGGTCGGCGGTGCAGCCGTAGAGCTGCTCGGCCGGGAATGGCAGGTCGTAGCGCTCGCGGATCAGGCTGGTGAGGTGGTCGTCCTCCACGGTGCGGCTGACGATGGGCCGGAAGAAGCCCACACGCCGGTTGATGGCGGACAGCAGCTCCATGAAGCCCAGCACGACCACCGCTTTGCCACTACCGGCGCCGGCGCCGGCGATGTAGACACTCTGCATGTAACGACCCTTTCGATTGCACTTGCGCCGGATGGCGGCGCGTTTCCAATTAAGATGATGACGGATTCGACGGCTGTGCATGTTACCGAGCGGTTGCAACGGAACGGCAGGCCGTGCACACTATCGGTGTGCGCGCCCTTTCGATCATCCACTCACAACAGGGAAGCAATTCGCATGCACAGGGAACCCTCTGCGATTCATGGAAGTATGACACCGGCCCAAGCGCGGCGCATTGCGCTAACGGGGGCTGCGGCTGCGATATTCGGCAGATTGTTGGGGAACTTGGCGGCGCCGGCCGCAACTGTACCGATACCGACAACCTCCGGCGGATTGCGCCACTCAGCGTGCGAAAACCACCACGGCCGCACCAACAAGGCGCGGGCGATGCCCGAACTGCGGCCTTCGGCCCGTGCCGAATTACGGGCCCAAGGGAGTGTGCTGGCGGTCGCGCAAGGATGCGCTGCCGGGTCGGCAATGCAGCCAATACCGAGCATGAGGCCGCGCGTCTACGTGGGTTCGAATTGTGGCGCCATTTCGTGTTCTACTTCGGGCCTAAACCCGAGCCCCTGCTCCACCACCGAGCCGCGGCCGATGCCGGCACTGTTCGGCGCGGGCTGTGCGCAATCGGCCGAGCGTTGCGTTGCGCGTGGCGGAGATTTGCGGGCAGCGTTGAGTCCCGGTGCCGGTTCCTCTTCCAATTCGGGTCTAACCCCGAGCCCCTACTCCACCACCAAGCCGCGGCCGATCCCGGCACTGTTCGGTGCGGCCTGTGCGCAATCGGCCGAGCGTTGCGTTGCGCGTGGCGGAGATTTGCGGGCAGCGTTGATTGCAGGTTTTGCCGCGATGCTGCTTTTGGCGGCGCCGGCAGCGGCGGAGTCGAAAATCTACCGCTGCACCGGCGCCGACGGCGAGATCGAGTTTCGACAATATGCGTGCCACGGACGCGACACGTCCGCCGAAATGGACGCCCACGCGCCGGCCGTCGGGTGGACCCCGCCGGCCGGAGATGCCTGGCTGAAAGAACGCCTGCGAGACGAGCCCGCATCCAAACGACGCGCGCCCCCGAAGTCGACAAAAGACAAATACGCCGACCGCTGCTGGGCCAAGCACCAGCAGATCGAGCGCATCAACAAAAAGCTACGCGCCGGATACAAGCCCCCCGAGGGCAATCGTCTGCGCTCGCGACGAACCGAGTACGAGGCCTACGTCAAGCGCTACTGCCGGTGACCCCGCCCCCGGCTCCCAAAGAGACCGCCGCGCATAGCTTCAGCCGCCTTACGAGCCAGACCCGCGCAGAAAACCACTGCACCGAAGCCACGCGCCAGGAGTCTGCGGCTCGCCGCGGACGAAGTGCCGCCCCCGCCGCCGCAAGAACACGTCCGGGCTGAAGCCCAGACTCCCCGGAAGGAACACGTCCGCGCGGAAGCCACGCGCCAGGACTCTGCGGCACGCCGCGGACGAAGTGCCGCCCCCGCCGCCGCAAGAACACGTCCGGGCTGAAGCCCAGACTCCCTGGAACGAACACGTCGGCGCGCAAGCGGGCGCCAGGAGTCTGCGGCACGCCGCGGACGAATTGCCGCCCCCGCCGCCGCAAGAACACGTCCGGGCTGAAGCCCAGACTCCCGGGGAGGGCCACATCCGGGCCGAAGCACAGGAAAGCCTCTCGCGCGCCGGCGACTTTAGTTGATTTGGATGCTCCGCGGCACGCGATGTCTGAGGCACAATAGGGCCAGACCGGCGCCGAGGCCCGTTCCCGCGCGGCCGCGCCATCGTCAAGCGAGCCGACGAGCCAAACCATGCAGGACCTTACGATTCGATTTCTGAGGCCGGCCGACTGGGCCGAGCCGGTCATGATCCATTACTGGGACCGCATGCCCGCCGGCGACCGCAGCGAGTGGCCGGGCGTGCCGATGGAACCGGATCCCGAGTATCCCGGCTGGTACCGCTACCGGTTCAAGGCCACCTCGCGCGTGCGTCTGGTGTTCAACGACGGACAGGGCCACCAGAGCGCCGACTTGGCGCGCGATCGCAGCGGCTGGTATCGCTTCGATACGCATTGGCAGCCGGACCCGCCGGCGGCAGCCGATCATTCCGCGGCCCAAAGCCCGCCGGGCACAAGCGCCGACACCGGCGCGATGTCCGCTGCCCGCGCCGAAGCCGCCGACGGTCGACGTTCGCTCGACCCCGCGAGGCCGGCCGATGCGCCCTCCGCACAGGCCGGCCCCGGTCCGGCAGCAGCGGGCCCCGACGCGGCCGCGACGGCATCCACAGGCGCACGGACGCCAGCCCGTTCAGCAAACGGCCCCGCGGATCGCTCCGCTTCCGACGCGTCCCCCCGGCCCAAAAGCGATCAGCCGCAAGCACCCTCCCCGCACGCCGCGGCACCGGGCACACCCCGACCCATCGCCGAGCGCACCGACTTCCGCGAGGAGACCATCTATTTCCTGCTGACGGCCCGCTTCTACGACGGCGACCCGTCCAACAATTTCTTCTGCCGCGACCGAATTCAATTCGACGCCAACGGCAACGCGGTCGATCCCCATTGGCGCGGCGACTTCAAGGGCCTGATCCAGCGGCTGGACTACATCCGCGACCTGGGCTTCACGGCCATCTGGATCACGCCGCCGGTGGAGAACCGCTCCGGGCTCGACTACCACGGCTACCATCCCTACGACTGGACCCGCATCGACCCGCGGCTGGAGTCTCCGGACGCCACCTACCAAGACCTGATCGACGCCGCCCATGCGCGCGACATCAAGATCATCCAAGACGTGGTGGTCAACCATTCCTGCCAGTACGGCATCCGCGGCAAGGTCCACATCGACCACCTGCCGATCAAGTACTACGTACCGCAGGGCTCCGAGCAGGGCCGGGTCGACCACGGGCCTTACCAGGGTCACCTCGGCAACTATGCCTGGCGGAACCGCGACGACATCGACAACCCGGTCGCGCCCGACTGGTACCGCGAGCGCCACGGCCGCGACCCCGACGGCATCGAGCCGCTGGTCGACCCCAAGACCGGCGAGACGGTACCGAAGCCCGGCTACGAGCCGGGCCGCTTCTTCGGCATCGACGCGAACAACCTGGACCCGGAGTGGTACCACCAGGACGGCTTCATCTGCGGCGGCGACTGGGAGAGCGCCCATCCGCTGCAGCACAAGCATCTGGCCGGCGACTGCATCGATCTCGCCACCGAGCGGCAGAACGTGAAGGACTATCTCATCGGGGCCATCAACCGCTATCTGGACATGGGCGTGGATGCGTTGCGCATCGATACGGTCAAGCATATCGAAAGGGACAATCTGCTGGAGTACGTCAACGCCTGGAAG
This sequence comes from Thiohalocapsa sp., assembly GCA_021736785.1. Lineage (GTDB taxonomy): Bacteria > Pseudomonadota > Gammaproteobacteria > Chromatiales > Chromatiaceae > Thiohalocapsa. The sequence goes on from JAIPFF010000082.1 coordinate 5,975, forward strand.
GCCCACAAGCCGGGCCTGTTCGTGTTCGGCGAGAACCTGGTCAAGGGCTACGGCTGGGGCGATCTGGGCGGCGGCGACAACGGGCCGTCGGAGATCCGGCCCTGGTGGTACACCCGCCTCGGCAACGACCCGCGCGACCCGCACTCCGGCGGCGATTCCGGCTTTCCGCAGCTCGACTTCGGGCTGTTCTCGACCTTTAGGGACACGTTGAGCCGCGGCACTTACGAGGGAACGGCCCAAGTGCTGAGCATGGACTGGATCTACGGCGACGTGACCCAACTGGTCACCTTCCTGCAGAACCACGACGTCGGTCCGGACAACGACTTCAAGTACCGCTTCAAAGGGGAGCAGTGGATGGCCGCGGCCGCCTATAACCTGCTCTGGACCGCCCGCGGCATTCCGTGTCTGTATTTCGGCGAGGAGATCGAGTTCATGAAGGGCGCGCCTCAGGATGTCGAGGGCGAGAAAGATACGCTCGAGACCACCGGCCGCGCCTATTTCGGCGATCACCTGAGCGACGAGCGCATCGGCGAGACCCAGTCGCATCCGCTATATCGGCATCTTCAGCGCCTGAACCGGATCCGCCGCGCGGTGCCGGCGCTGCAGAAGGCGCCCATGTCCCACGTCGGCGAATGGGGCAGCGGCATGCACTTCGTCCGCGACCTCTCCGACGCCGGCAGCTACGCCGTCATCGGCCTCGCCATCGGCTCCGAGCAGCACATCGACATCGGCGACATCCGTCCCGGCGTCTACCGCGACGCCGTCACCGGCGGCGAAATCCACAGCGACGGCCACCTGCACTTCACCGTCAAAGCCAACTCCGCCGGCATCTGGGTGCTGAACGGGCCCGGCAAAATCGGCGAGGACGGCCCCTACCTGCGCTGATTCGCAAGCGGCCCAGCCCGCAGGACCGCGTGGCTCCGCCGCGCAAAATGCCCCAAAGCCCGGAGTGCGTGGCTCCGCCGCGCAAAATGCCACCAACGCCGCAGGAACACGCCCGGGCTAAAGCCCGGACTCCAAATCACGGAGTGCGTGGCTCCGCCGCGCAAAATGCCACCAACGCCGCAGGAACACGCCCGGGCTCAAGCCCGGACTCCAAATCACGGCGTGCGTGGCTCCGCCGCGCAAAATGCCACCAACACCCGCAGGACCACGCCCGGGCTAAAGCCCGGACTCCAAATCACGGAGTGCGTGGCTCCGCCGCGCAAAATGCCACCAACGCCGCAGGACCACGCCCGGGCTAAAGCTCGGACTCTGCAGGGTCGACACTCGCCTCCCGATTAATCCGACATCGTCTAGACTAGATCATACACATTAAGTCTTCACCAGAGAAAATCGGAATGCTGGTCCGCAATACCCACCGTCCCGCGCACCTCTTCCTGAACAACACCCCTTACTTCTTGACTGGCTCAATCCACCGGCGACGCCCCCTGCTGGATGCGGATCTCAAGGAGTCGCTGATCGACATCGCCAAAACGTGTTTCGGCGCGGCTGGTTGGCGACTGCAGCACTGGGTGGTGCTCGACGAGCACTACCACCTGATCGCGGAAAGCGCGCGGGGAGCCGATCTGCCCGATGTACTGCGCGGGGTGCACGGTCGATCGGCACGAGTGATCCGCAAACGGACCCGATGCGACACGCCCGTCTGGTACAACTACTGGGACTACTGCCCACGTAACGACCGGGACTACTATAACCACGTCAACTACCTGCTCAATAACCCGATCAAACACGGATACGTCGAGGACCTGCACGACTGGCCATTCTCGAGCTTTCACGAATTGGTCACGACGATGGGTCGGGATCGCCTGGCCCGGCAGTTTCGCGAGTATCCGTCCTTTAACTCGCTTGATATCGCGGACGACTTCGGAAGCGAATCAAGCCGCTCAACGGCGCCGCGAACCGACCGACGCCCGGGCTGAAGCCCGGACTCCGAGGAGTGCGTGGCTCCGCCGCGCAAACTGCCACCAACCCCGCAGGATCACGCCCGGGCTAAAGCCCGGACTCCGAGGAGTGCGTGGCTCCGCCGCGCAAACTGCCACCAACGCCGCAGGAACACTCCCGGGCTGAAGCCCGGACTCCAACGCCGCAGGAACACTCCCGGGCTGAAGCCCGGACTCCAACCCCTGTCGGCAGCCTCAAGTGGGTCGCGCCCGCGCCTGCCAGAGGATGGCGCCGATGATCATAGCTAGGCCGACGGGGGTGGTCGGCTGGATCGGCTCCCCGATGATCCAGTGCAGGAAGAGCAGGGAGAGAAACGGCGCGAGGTAGATGAGCTGCCCCAGCCGCGCGGCGCTGGCCGTCAGCTGCAGCGCGGTGAGCCAGAGGATGAAGGTCAGGCCCATTTCGAACAGACCGATGTAAACGAGCGCAGGCCAGGCTTGCGCCGGCGGCAGTTCCAAACCGCCGAACAACGGGCTGGCGAGCAGTGCAAGCGCAAGACCGGCAATGAATCCGAGCAGCAGCTTGGCGGCCGGATCGGCGCCGTCGCGGGCGTTGACGAGCCAGAAGGTGGCCCAGATCGCGGTGCTGCCCAGCGCCAGGGCGATGCCCAGTGGATCGAGACCGCCGCTGAATCCGATCTGTCCGCCGGTCACGATCAGCACTGCGCCGAGGAAGCTGACGGCGATCGCGAGCAGTTGCCGCCGGCCGAGCGGCTGGCCGAGGATCGGCACGGCCAGCAGCGCCAAGACCAACGGCCAACCGTAGTTCAACGACATGGCCACCTGCCCCGGCAGCCGGTCGTATGCGGCAAACAAAACCAGATAGTAGAGAAACGGATTCAGCACGCCTAAAAGCAAGGAGCGGACGACGCTGGGGCGCGGCATTTCGCGCAGTGCATGCCATCCCCCGCGGACGGGAAGCGCCGCCGCCAGGACCAGCGTGGAAACGGCGGTGGCGTAGACGAGCAGCTGATAGGGGGTGACCCAGCGCAGGGCAATCTCGAAGGCGGTTGCCGCGGTGCCCCAAAACAGGACGACCAGTGCGCCCAGGAGCGCGGCTACGGTTTCTTTCTGCATGGTTAGGGAGGACGAATGGACGCTGTCGGTGTTGGGTTCGGTGCCCGGCGGCTTGGGGCGTCGGGTGCGGTGTCGTTGAGTTTCACCCGGCCGAGCAGGGCGGCGTGACACTGAGGCGCTGTCGCAGCACAGCATACGGCCCGGAGTGCGTGGCTCCGCTGCGCAAGATGCCACCGACGCCGCAGGGCCGCGCCCGGGCTGAAGCCCGGACTCCAAACGCGGAGCGCCTGGGCTGAAGCCCGGACTCCAATGAGGAGCGCCCGGGCTGAAGCCCGGACTCCAATGCGGAGTTTCCGGGTCGGTCGGAAAGCTGCTAGTTTGGGCATTTGCCGAAGGGCGACCGCCGGCGGCTTGGCACAGTCGGCGTCGACTATTGCGCAGCGGTCGGAAGGACCGCAGGTTTTTCGTGAGTTCGAGCCTATGACCCAGCTTCTGAGCCTGTCCCGCGCCGCGCGTTTGGCCGGCGTTACCCGCGCGGATCTTCAGCGCCGCATCCGCCGCGGCGAGATCCAGACCTTCGAGGGCGAGGTGGCGGTGTCGGACCTGCTGCGCGTCTACCCCAGCGTCAGCCTCGAGAAAACCGGCATGCTCGAGCAGGTGGAGCGCATCAAAGCCGACGCGGTACCGCGCAGTTACGATGGCGATACGACGCTGCCGAGCCCGGAAGTGCTGGTTTCGCGCATCAAGTCGCTGAGCGAGCTGTTGGTGCAGAAGATCGCCGTGGTCGACGCCCAGGAGGAGCTCCTGCGCGAGCTGCGCCGGCGCCTGGTCGACCTGAACGCCGCCACGCCTCCGCCCGAGACTGTCGCCGGCCTGCTCGATTGGCTCGACGAGCGCCGCGCCGAGATCGCCAGCCGCCCGGTCGATGACGGCCGCACCCGGTTATTCGCCAAAGACACCTTTCTGCGCATCATGTCTGCCAGCGTCAAGATGATCCCTAGCGGTCACGAGTTTTTCGTCGACGGCACCGAATCCATCCTCGAGGCCGCCGTGCGCTCCGGCCTGCGGCTGAGCTACGGCTGCTCCAGCGGCAACTGCGGCGCGTGCAAGGCGCGTATCGTGTCCGGCGAGATCTGGAAGATCCGCGAGCACGACTATGTGCTCAGCGAGCGCGAGAAGCAGATGGGCTACGTACTCACCTGCTGCAATACGGCGGTGACCGATGTGGTGGTCGAGGCCGCCGAGGCGCGCTCCGTCGATGATCTTCCGGAGCAGGAGATCCGGGCCCAGATCCGCAAGCTGGAGCCCGAGTCCGACGCGCTGATGTTGCTGCATGTGCAGACCCCGCGCACCCAGACGCTGCGTTTTATGGCGGGCCAGCGCGTGCGCTTGACGCTTGAGACCGGTGCCAGCGCCGAGCTGCCCATCGCCAGTTGCCCCTGCAACGGGCGCAACCTGCTGTTCTCGGTACGCCGCGGCGAGGATGCGTTCAGCCGCGACCTGTTCGAGCAGGCCTCGGCGCGGCAGATGATCGGCCTGATCGGTCCCTACGGTGACTTCGTCCTGCATGAGGATGCGACGGAGCCGGCGGTGTTCATCGCGTTGGGCGACGGCATCGCGCCGGTCAAGAGTCTGATCGAGCACGCGATTTCCATAGATACGATCGAGGCCTTCCATTTGTACTGGTCGGTGACGCAGCCGGATGGCCAGCATTTCCAGCGTTGGTGCCGGGCGCTGAAGGAGACGCTGGACAATTTCGCCTTCACGCCGCTGGTGGGCGCGGGCGCCGGCGATGTGCTGACGCTGCTGCGGGCGGATCTGCCGCGGATCGACGCCGCGCGGTATTACATGGCGGGCCCCTCCGCGGAGGCGACGGCTGTTCGCGATGGGCTGCTGGGCGCGGGCGTGGCGGAGGAGCGTATTCGGGTTCAGTGGGTGGACTGAGAGGGCTTGCTGTCGTCTGGGTTGCTTCGGTGGCGGGGCGGTTGCAGGGCGATGCCCGGGATTCCGTAAGGATGGCGTCCTCGCTGGAGCTTGGGCTGCCGGGGGACTACGTCCGTGCTGAAGCCCGGACTCCCTAAGAACGCCGGGAGTGCGTGGCTTGCCGCGTTCCGTTCGGTGCTGCCGCAGGAACACGTCCGTACTGAAGTTCGGACTCCCTAAGAACGCCGGGAGTGCGTGGCTTGCCGCGTTCCGTTCGGTGCTGCCGCAGGAACACGTCCGTGCTGAAGCCCGGACTCCCTAAGAACGCCGGGAGTGCGTGGCTTGCCGCGTTCCGTTCGGTGCCGGCGCAGGATCACGTCCGTGCTGAAGCCCGGACTCCCAATAATCCGGGAGTGCGTGGCTTGCCGCGTTCCGTTCGATGCCGCCGCAGGATTACGTCCGTGCTGAAGCCCGGACTCCCGACAACCCGGGAGTGCGTGGCTTGCCGCGTTCCGTTCGATGCCGGCGCAGGATCACGTCCGTGCTGAAGCCCGGACTCCCGACAACCCGGGAGTGCGTGGCTTGCC
>JAIPFF010000036.1 GCA_021736785.1 Thiohalocapsa sp.
GCATGCTCTGCCTGCAGCAGTGGTTCACGCTCTCCGACGAGGGGCTCGAGGACGCGGTCTACGACAGCCAGGCGTTCCGCGCCTTCCTCGGGCTGGACTTGGCGCGCGAGTCGGTGCCGGATGCCACTACGGTGTTGAAATTCCGCCGCCTGCTCGAGGACAAGGGGCTCGGCGAGCGGCTGTTCGAGCGGGTCAGCGGGCTGCTGCTCGACAAGGGCACCGTGGTGGACGCCACCATCATCCATGCACCGTCCTCGACCAAGAACGCCGAGAAGGCGCGCGATCCCGAGATGCACCAGACCCGCAAGGGCAATCAGTGGTACTTCGGCATGAAAGCGCACATCGGCGCCGACCTGCATAGCGGCGTGGTGCACAGCCTCTCGTGCACCGCCGCCAACGTCTCCGATATCGCCGAGACCGCCAATTCGGTCATCGCAAGGTGCGCTACCGCGGGCTGAAGAAGAACGCCAACCAACTGCACCTGCTGTTCGCCTGGGCCAACCTTTACCTGCTGCGACGATCGCTTGCTGCGTGAGCGCAGCCGAGGTGCGCCCGGAATTCGGGCGTAGCTCGGAAACTGGGGAAGAAAAGCGCGAATTCGGCTCGAAAACCGGCTGAAAGAGGCAATTCCGCGCGCGTTTCGAACACAAGCGGTGACGCTACCGGAAATTGGACATAGATCAGCCCGTCCCTAGCGCAGTCGCCCTTCGAGCACGGCGCGATGCCGGTCCGGAGACGGGAGCTCGTCGCCGTCCCGGCTCAGCGACTCCCATAGCGCCTCCATGGCTTGAACATTCCCACGCCGGAGCTTGGGGACGAGCGTACGAGCCTGTGTGGGAACGACGGCGCGTGCCGCGTTCAGTCGGCGCGCGATTGGTGGACGGCGTCGAGGATGTCTTGCGTGGTCGCGGCCGTGCGGATGCCGGGTACGTCGAACGGCGATGCGCCTCCGCGCTGCTTGACGGTCAGCGAGAAGACGGTGCCGTCGCGCCGGCGGATTTCGATTTCCTCTTCCTGCGCAAGCTCCAGTAGCTTGGCCAGGTTTTGCCGGGCCTCGGAATAGGTAAAGGCCTTCATGGGTAATGCCTCGCCGTCGTGCTTATGCCAGGGTCTTGATTCTCAGCCGGGACGCAACCCGCTTCATCTCGGCGTCCAGTGTCAGCAGCGGGTGAGACAGCGTCCGGGCGCAGTGCAGAAAATAGGCGTCGTAGGCGTAGAGCCCGTATTCGGCCCCGAGTTGCAACGCCTGCGCAACGTCCACGGCAATCAATCGAACCGGAACCTTTTGCGTGGCAGCCAACGCCGCCAACGCCTGCTCGCGGGTCAGGCGCTGGCGCTTTACCATGGCCGACAGCGCGTTGCCGATCTCGTAGGGCAGGATCTCCGGTGCCAGGACTTCCGCATCGGCCGTCACTTCGATGATGCGGCGCTTTTCGGGTTCGTCCAGCGCAACCGCCAGCAAGATGTTCGTGTCCGCGATGAGTCTCATATGTACAATTGTACAATGTTTTCGTTGATGGCAAGACCGACCCCCGTTCGATGACCGACCTTCCGAAGCCGGTGCTGGCGCAGGTGCGCGCGATCCTGAGCAAGGACGTGGATGCCGACCGGATGGCGCTGTTCTGGCCCGATCCCATGCTGGATCTCGAGCGCGAAAGCGTGGATCTGGACGCGCTGCTGGAATAGTCCCGGCGTGCGGACGCCGCGGCGCGAGTCGCCGCGCTGCCGGAACCGCGCTGGCGGCGCTGGAAGCCACCGGCTGGCAGGTGCGAGGGAGCAGCAGTTGGAGACCGCCCGCATGGCCCTGCGCGCCTGTCGCTGGTTGGCGGCGCAGGCGCCCGCCCGGGAACCGCCGAGCGCATGGCCACCCGAGGCCATCGAGGCCTATATCGCCAATGGCGGCCGGCTCGATTCGGCCCGGAGCAAGCTCTGGCGTGGCGATGCCCACGAACCGTTGAGCCGGGTCTATCAACGCCTGTCGGCATTACCTCGCGGAACGGCGCGAGGCGTTCAATAGGGACTTCGCCCGCCACTTGCCCGCCATTGCCCGGGGTGCCCGCATCGCGGACCGGGCTGTGCCGATCGAGGATGCATTGGCCTCCCGGGTAGCACCGCGAGGCGCCGTCAAGGCTTGGGATTTCTGCGCCGCACCCACTGCTCCAGCAAGTGCTGTTCGTTCGCATCGAGATCGGCGAGCAATCTGATCAGATGGACAGCGCCGGCAATGTGCTGGGCTTCCAGCGGCTGCCCCACCGGCGTGATGCGGCCTCTGCTCCGCGCAAAGCGCCAATGACACCTGGCGACAGGGGGCCAAGCTGATGCAACGCAACAACGCCGAAACAGAGGCGGTGGAATCCAAAGCCCGCCCCGCGGAAAACCACCGATTGCGGGCATGGGACGAGCCTCCAAAGTCGGGGGCGCAAGATCGTCGCGCCGCCGACGTCTTGTTGGACTCTGGTGTTCTGGTGCAGCCATTTCCCATTTGGCGCGAAGATTGGGAGCATCCGGAGACCACGCCCAATTCGGCGCTGCTCGCCGAAATCGATCGGGACGGCATCCCGCTGTGACGTTCGCCCAACTGATGGCCAAGGAGCATCACGCCCTGGAGTCGGCACGGTTGCTGCCGCGGGCGGGTGATGCCGACGGGGCCTGCAATCGTGCCTACTACGCGATGTTCGATTCGGCGCGGGCAGCTCTCGCGGCAGGCAATCCGACCGCGGAGATGGCCGCCGCCAAAAGTTCGGCGGCGCCTTGAGCGCCCGGGACACTAATGCGGTGCACAGGAGGTTCTCGCGCCGGTGCAAGGGCGGACGGTAGTCGACCCGCGCCCTGTGGTTGTCGATGAAGGCCTCCGCGAGCTCGCGGCCGTAGGCCGCGTGGAGCTGGGCCTCGGACTGGATTACCGTGGCGATGCGGATGCCCGGCCACGCACGTAGGAGAGCGTATGGACCAGCTTGTCCATACGCCCGAGCAACAAGAGCTCGTGGAGCAGGAGCAGCGCCGGGATCTTCAGGTCCGCGTCGTCGGCCGGCGTCTTCCCGGGCTTGGTATTGCTCGCGAGGAAGAATTCGATCAGGAGGCGCACCAGCGGCGCCAAGCATTGCAGAACCTCCGGCGTGATCGCGATGAAGACTTTCCGTTCGGCGCGCCGCCGCGGTGGAGGTCGTCACGGAGGCCGCCGACCCGGTTTCGGATCGATCCGAGCCCGAGATGCCGACAGCGCCCGAGACTGCCGCTGCCACCGCTGGCGGTGCCGACGCTCGGCGCACTGCTCGGGATTATTGCCCTGGCGGTGATGCTCGCGCAGACGCAGAAGCGGTTGTAGTCCCGGCGCTGGATGGACCATCTGCGACAGGTCTGTCCCAGCGTCGGTGCACGTGACCGGCGGCTGCCGGAACCGGGATCGTTCAGGCAGGGGCGAAGGAATTCTTCACGAGCAGCCGGTCCTCGATGCGCTGGCCATCCTGCAGATCCTCGGTCCAAAGCACGCTGCAATCGGCCAGCAGCGCGGCCGCGACGATCATGGAATCGTAGAGCGAGAATCCATAACGCTCGCAGATCGCGAGGCCGCGCGCGTGCGTGGCGACCGTCAACGGCTCGACTCGGCAAAGCGCCCGTGCGGTGTCGAGCAGTTCGCGGATCTCCGGCCAGGTCAGGCCGAGCTTGCGTGACGCGACGGCTGCGAACTCGTTCAACACCTGCACGCTGATCGCGCCACCCTCGGCGAGCAGGGCTTCCGCCCGGTCCGCCTTCGCCGCGTCGCCAGAGAGCAGATACAGCAGCACATCGGTGTCGAAGAACGCCTCAGTCCCGCTCATGCGCCTCGAGCCGATCGAAGCGGAACCCCTCGGGCAGGCGTCCCCGGTACTTGCGAAGCCGCGCCAGCAGCTCGCGGTTGTCGGGCGCCTTGCGCACGCTCAAGGACCGCGCCCCCTCGACCTGGATCTCGATGTCGTCGCCCTCGCGCAAACCGAGCGCCTCGACCACCGCGGCGGGCAGACGCACCGCCAGGCTGTTGCCCCATTTGGAAACCTGCATCGCGTGCTCCACGGAACGCGTTGGCTATACGTGTTGCAAGTGTATAGCCGAGTCGTCGGTTGTTCAGTGTCCCGATCGTTTGGCGCCGAGCAGATCGGCCGCGGCGGGATGCGGGTCCAGCGCATCCCGGTGCGGCGGGATCGGGTAGCGCACCGCATCGCGGGTGCCGCGCGTCGGCTCGGATCTTGAGAGCTCGTTGGCATCCATCCGCGTGCGGTTCGCCCCCTGGGACCTTCTGCAGCGGCCTTGACCATTATCTGACGTAAACGTTAGATTAGTGCTTCCATCCCAGCCGGAGGCCACCCATGTCATCGAGACGGCTGCTGCATAGCGACCAAACGAACGACACCGCCGCGCGGTGGGAGCCGTTGCGCAAGCCGCACGTGCGGTTCGTCTCGCATGATGCACGACAAACGAGAGCCCATCGGCTTCTCGCAGCCATGCGTGCGCGGAGCATCGCCGCGCGTGCCGTCAATCCCTGACCCGGACCCGTCTCACCTGCAATGAAGATCGGCACGATTGCCGAGCAGCTCGGCACCACGGTCCGTGCACTTCGCTTCTACGAAGAGCAGGGGCTGGTGCAGCCCCGGCGCACGCCGGGCGGCACACGCGTCTACGACGACGCGGATGTCGCTCGTTTCGCGGCCATTCTCGCCTTGGCGCGCCTGGGGTTCTCGTTGCAGGAGCTGGCGGCTTTGGGGGCCGTGCGGCCGCAGAGTGCGACCGGAGACGCGGCGAGTCGCGCGGTGCTCGAGAAGCTCGGGGCCATGGACCGGTCCCTCGCCGAGCAGGCGGCCGCCATCGACGCCCAACGCGGCGATCTGGCACGGGCCGAGGCCCTGGTGCGCCGCTGCCGGGGCTGCACCGAGCGCCCGGTGCGCGCGGTCTGCGATCGGTGCGAGGTCAGCCTGGGCGTGCGCGACAGCCAAGTCCTGCAGTTGGTCTGGGAGGCTCCCGAGCGTGACTGAGGTCCGTCTCGACTGCCGGTATCGACGTGAATGGCCGGACGGCTTCGGTGCGCGCGGCTGGAAGCTTGCCTCGAGCATGCATGATCCGAACATCATCGCCTCGACACCGGCCACCGGAGATCGAATCCCCACGGCGGTGTTCATTCACGACATCCTCGATCACGCCCTCTGCGGTCTGCCGCCCAGTGGCCACCGCGCGGAGGCGATCGCCTTGTTGCAACTGGCGGCACGCACCGGCGCCGATCCGCGGCCGGACTTCGCGCAGATGGTCGATGAGGATCTGCTGCAAGGGCAGACCGACGGCGAGGCGCTGGCAACGTTCCTGCCGGCGGATTTGATGGTCATGCGGCGATCCGCAGCGCCCATGGGCCGTGCCCTGATGGACGACCTGATCCGGCAATGTGGTCGAGAGGCATTACGGGCGCGCCTCGTCCGGCACCTGTTCGATCTGGGCGAGGCGGGACTCGAGCGGGCGCGCGCGGTCTACCGGTCGCATGGTCTCGACGATTCCCGGCGCGGTGCGCTCGGTATGGCACTGCAGCGCCTGTTCGAGAAGGCCGACCAACAGGTCGTTGACGCCGGCTGGGGCGCCGCGAAGGGTGTGATGGCGATCGATCGGACGCACTGCCACTTCCGTTTGAGCACTCCGCGGCCCTGGAACCTGAGCGGCCCCTACTGAGGCCGTTCGAGGATCACGCCGGCGCGTCGCTTTCAAGGTCCGGCGACCGGTCCTACAGGTTAAGCTGCCTGCTCCCGCCAATTGACGCCCGCGAGCCCCGCAATGAAGATCGCCATCATCGGCGCAGCCGGCAAGACCGGAACCGCTCTGGTCCAAGAGGCACTGAAGCGTGCCTATCAAGTCAACGCCCTCTGCCGCTCGGCGTCCGCGGGGAAGCTTGCCGGATTCGGCAACGCTCCGGGCTTCGAGCTGATCACGGCACCGTCGGTCACGGATGCGGGCGCCCTGCAACAGGCGCTGTCCGATGTCGATGCGGCGATCGTCGTTCTGATCGCCGTCCGTGACCTCAAGGCCACCGCATTGGTCGCGGCCCTCGCGCGAGCCGGCGCCGAGGCGGCCTGCCGGCGCTTCGTCTTCACCGCCGGCGAGATCACGGCCGTCCCGAGCCCGGACGAGCGCCAAAGCCTGCAGCAGCGCCTGATGCTGGCCGTGTTCGCCCCGCTGATGCGCCTCACGCCGTATTCGCTGCGGGACATGCGCGACGCCTCCCGCCAAATCCGGCAGCTTGATTGGGACTGGACCATCATCCGCGCCCCAACGCTGATCGACGCGGCGCCTACCGGCTATCGCCTTGGTGCGCTCGACGCCCTGCCGAAGGAGCCGAATAAACGACGCTCGGCGGTCGTGATCGAGGACAGCGGGCTGTTCGACGAGACCTACCCGAATATCATCCTCGTGCCACTGGCGGAGGACCCGCACCTGGCGATTTCCGACCTGGCGGTCCAGAGCTTGCCCACACCGGAGAATGGCTGCACCAAGGCCTACTTCGCCCTGGCCCATCATGTCACGACCACGTCAAAGCAGCGGATCGCCTCGACGCCCTCCCGCATCACAGACGCGCAACTGATCGAGATTCGGCGGCTGATCGGGATCGCAATCGGACTGGAATGAGGTTCGGGGCCGGGCACATGTCGGGGGCAGACAAGACCCTATGCCGTCCGAGCTAAACCGGTATAGACCCGGGGCGGGCGACGCTGTTTCCCGGAGTGAAGGTCGACCGCGAACAAGGCGATGAATTTGCGGGTCGGATTGGGCAGGGAGCCCGACTCCGGCAGATGAGTGTTCGATCCCGCACCGCCCAAGTCCGCGGGCGCGCCGGCTGACACCTAGACGGCCCCGTTGACCTGCTAGCATTGCAATCATCTTCTCGAATACAGGAGCCGGACCGTGGCCAACCTGGTCGTCAGAAACCTCGATCAGCGCATCGTCGATGCGCTGAAGCGCCGTGCCGCTGGCCATGGGCGCAGCGCCGAGGCCGAGCATCGGCTGATCCTGGAGCAGGTGCTGCTGCATCCGCCCAAGCGGAGCTTCGCCGAGGTCCTGGCATCCATGCCCGACGTTGGCGAGGACAGCGACTTCGAGCGCACCGAGCCCGGGGAGCGGGCCGCTGGTGTATTTGATTGACACCGACGTCATCAGCGAAGCCCGTAAGGGCGACAAGGCCAATCCCGGCGTCCGCGCCTTCTTCCGGGACCAAATACCTACTGCAGTAGGTACGAAATGACCGAGCTCACCCTCGATCTGCCAGAGGAAACACTCCGACGGCTGGAGGTCGTCGCCCGCGCCCAGGGTACTAGCGTTGCCCGGCTCTTTGAGGAAATGTCCAGCGTTATACTGGCCGACGCTGAGACCCGATTCCAGTTGCGTGCTCAGCGTGGAGTCGGGCAGGAGGCTCGTGGTCTGGCTTTGCTGGGAAACGCCGCGAGTCGGGCTCCAAGCGCCGATCCTCCGGCAGAAGTCTGACGCCGTCGCTGGGGTTGCGGGGAGATGCACGACGGCGGGCGTTCCCACGGACGCAAGCTCTCGGACGCCGGCGTCACCGCGCGCTTCTACCGGGCCGTCGGCGACGCCCGTCTCGCGCACATCATCAAGGTCGATCTGACCTCGGAGGTGTTCTTCTACCACATCGACGAGGCGGCGCTTGCACGCGCGCGCCTGCTCGACGGCAAGCTGGTGCTGATCACCAATATGCCCGATCACACCCCGCAGGCGATTGTCGAGCGCTACAAGGCGCTGGCCGATATCGAGCGCGGCTTTCGGGTGCTCAAATCCGAGATCGAGATCGCCCCGGTCTACCACCGCAAGCCCGAGCGCATCCGCGCCCATGCGCTGATCTGCTTCCTGGCGCTTTTGCTCTACCGCGTACTGCGCATGCGCTTGCAGGCCGCCAACAGCCCCTACAGTCCCGAGCGCGCGCTCGAGCTCGCACGTCGCATCCAGTTCCACCGGATCACCCTGCATCACAACCAGACCGCCAGCGGGCTGTCCACGCTGACCCCGGAGCAACTCGATCTGTTCGACGCCATCAACCTGCCCAAACCCTCCACGGCACGCTTGTAGTGCCAATTTGAAAAACCGGTTCCCGGTTTTTCAATCATTTACGTCCATAAGTGTCGAACTCGGGTGACCTCAGCCTGGTAGCGCCTCCAGCGCCTCATTGAGCTGATGCCAGGCGCGGTGGTACTTGGCCACTCGCGCCAGATCCTTATCGCGCAGGCTCTGCAGGCGCAGCACATCGATATTGTCGGCCACATCCGCGCGCTTGACTCTCGCCGCGAGCGGGTTCTCGAGCACCCGCGCGATGAAGGCCGGGTAGTCCTCGCCGTCGCGTTTGCTCAGACAATCCACCGCTTCGGCGATCGACGCCGGAATGCCGGCCTCGATCAAGCCGTCGACATCGTAGTCGGTGTCTTCGATCACATCGTGCAGCAGGGCAACAGCTCGTTCGTCGTCGGTCTGCATCGCGGCCATAACCCGCAGCGGGTGCAGGATGTAGGGGCGACCAGCCCTGTCGGTTTGGCCCGCGTGGCTCGAGGTGCGATCTTCAGGGCGGTGTCGAGTAGGTGCATTGTTCTATCGTGGCTCGGTGCAGATTCAGTCGGCGAGAGCGATAAGCCGTATCGCAAGAAAAGTCGTCGCGTATTGCTGTCAAAGCAGGCCCGGTCCTTTATGTTCTCGGGTGTGCAAGTAATCGACGTGTCGGAAAAAAACGCGCTTTTTTGCCGATCTTCTGCTTTTCCAGCAATCCTCGTTGCTCAAGGTCAAGCAGGTCGCTGCGCGCCGTCGCGTAAGCCACCCTGTGGCTGACCTTATGGGAACTCACGGTATACTCGGCATTCGGATTGCGCAGGGCGTGACTCAGCAGGGCAAGCTGTCGGTAGTTGAATACTCCCATGTCCTGTAGTGCGCGCTCGGCGGCTCGAATTTCAGCGGCTTTCTTCGCCAGATACTGCTCCAGAGCCTTCAATGCCCGGCGGATAACGCTTAGCTGGAACACGACGAAGTAGGTCGCGTCGTTGTCGTCCGTCTCGGTGTAGAGATAGCTGCGCCCGTACTGCGCCGATGCCCGCTTCAAGATCGTGGAGATGGAGAGGAATTCGAACAGCCAGTAGCCATTGCGCAGCATGGACCAATAGAAGAGTGCTCTGGCTGTTCGCCCGTTTCCGTCGACGAACGGGTGGTCATACGCGAGCCATAGGTGCAGCACGATCGCTCGGATCACCGGATGCAGGAATTCTTGCGTCGTCTTTTGGTTTGCGAAGTCGCACATGGCCTGCAGCCGATCGGGTAGAGCCTCCGCGGAGGGCGGGCGATGCAGGATTTCGCCGGTCGTGTTCGAGGCGACATGGATCCGCTCGTCGCCCGGTGCCTGTAGCCGGCCGGTCTCTGCCTCGGGGAGCGTACCTTTCGTCATTACCCGATGAATGCTCAACACCATCTCGGGCGTTAGCGGATCGTGCCTGCGCGCCCGTATCAACTCCATACCTTGCAGGTTGTTGAAGATCATGCGCTCGTCTTTGTTGGCAGGTTCGCGCTCGGACCGGAACATCTCCATCGCCTGCCGGCGCGTCGTTGCCGCTCCTTCGAGTTGACTCGATGTAATCGCTTCTTCAACGAGCGAGCGGAACAGGAACCGCTCTCTCGTGTCCGGCGCCGTGACTTCTTCGGGCAGTGCGATACGTCCGGCGCCACGGCTGTCGATCTCGTGAAGGGCTTCCTGCACCTGCGGGATCACGGCCACCCGGAACGGCGTACCGCGGCAATCCCGAAGCGGCAGATCCGTTCGCAAGGCGGCGCGCGCCAACTTGATGCCGAGCCACCATTGCTCAAGGGTCAGCGGCGTGGGCGGTTCGCGGTGACGAAGTTGGTCCCAATGGAGGTATTTCCCGTTCACCGTGGGCTTAGGCCCCGCCGACATCAGCATCCCAAGAGCGCCGATGTTTTCGGACATCAGGTGAGCGAAGGGCCGTGGGACGGACGGTTTCTTCATCTTTGCTATCAGTTTTTTGAGATTTGATACCAAAGATAGCAGTGCGATACAAATGTATCAATTTTTCGAGAATTGATAGATAGCGCGTGTCCGCGCCGTCGCCGCTTCCCCTGACTCAAGCCGGTGGCCCTCACCCGTCGCCGCCCCAGACCGCGCGTAGCCGCGCCAGCGTTCGCATGTCCTCGGTCGCCTCGAAGTCCGGATAGTCAGGATTGGCGGCTTTGAGCACGTGTCGCCCGTCCGGGCGCTTGGTCACCAGGCGCAGGACGTATTGGTCGTCGCCGGCGGCGTCTTGCCGCTCGATCGCCACCACGCTGCCGGTGATCGCGCCGGCCTTGTTCGGGTCGATCCATTCGAGCAGCAGGTAGTCTCCGTCGCGCACCGGATGCTTGCCTCCGTTCATGGAGTTGCCGGTGGCACGCGCGACGAAGTGGCGTTGCGGATCGACCGCGCCGTGGCCGGGCGGGACGCGATAGGTGGTTTCCGAGTCGATGCTGCCGGTGCGAAAGTGGCCGCAGGCGATGCGGAGGTTCGGGAAATAGGGGACGTCGGTCCCGTCGGGCTCCTCGGCCGGCGGCGGGTCCGGAAAAGGCAGAATCGTTGCGGATGGTCCTTTCTGCGCCGCGGCTTCGCTCGGCTCGGGTTTGGGCAGCCGCGGCTCGTAGGCAGCAAGCCGATAGTCGACAAGCTCTCGGATCATGGCGTGGAAGGCTTCCTGCTCTTCGTCCGTGATCGAGAAGGTCGGCTCGAATCGGTCCTGGCTGATCCTGAACCACCGCTTTGCGTCCTGTTTGCGGTTGCCGCCAATCAACGCGTTGATCGGGTTGCCTGCCCAGTACCTTTTCCATTTGCCTGCGTCGATCTCGTCGATTCGGCGGAGGTCCTCGCGAATGTCGACAATGAACCGGCGCCGACGGCGGAAGACCGCCAGCGCCTGTTCGGCTAAGGCGTCGACCGTCGGCGGCTTGCGAAAGCCGTCCAAGTCGAGCATGGACTCCAGCAAGACGGCCTTGAAGCATTTCACCATGGTGCTTGTCTCGACATCCCGGAAAAACGCGGCGTGGCGGTCGAGGCAAGCCGCTTCTTCGGTACTCAGATCGTCTTGATCCGCGACCAGGGCCCACCATTGGTCATGCTCGCGACGGAGGGCCGCAAGGCTCGATCCGTCGCGGTAGAGCTCCGTCAGCGTCGGGCGCCGGCCCAGCGATTCGCGTAGGGCCTGATAGTCGGTCGCCGGTCCCGTACCCTGAAGTGCGACCAGGAAATCGATGATCGCGAGGTCGTAGTTCGCGAAGCACCCAGACGGCAGCTCGAGCAGCCCGTCGCGGGCCCGGCGGCCGAACTCCGCGAGCTGCCGATAGCTGCTGCCGACCTCGAACAGCGCCTGCGGCTTGTTCAGGAAACCGCGGTGGTTGCCGATAAAGTCGAGGACGACGAGCCGTTCCTTGTCGGGATGGCGTCGCAGTCCGCGGCCGAGCTGCTGCAGGAACAGCACCTTCGATTCGGTCGGGCGCAACATCATGACGGTGTCGATGGCCGGCAGGTCTACGCCTTCGTTGAAGAGATCCACGGAGAAGATCACCTGCAAATCACCCTGCGCCAGTTGCTCCAGGGCTGCGGTGCGCTCCAGCGCCGACCCCCGATAGACGGCCTCGGCGCGGATGCCGTCGCGGCGGAAGCGCTCGGCCATGAAGTCCGCGTGCCTGCGGGAGACGCAAAAGGCGAGGGTGCGCTGGCGGCCCTGTTCTCGCCAGTACCGCAGCGCGTGCCGGGCACGTGCCAGGGTGGCGAGCTTGTTCTCCAGCGCTTGCGGATCGAAGCGGCCGTTGCGCCAGGGGATCTCGCGGTAATCGACGGTCTCGTCGTAGATGCCGAAGTAGTGAAACGGGCTGAGCAGGCCGAGCTCGATGCCGTCGAACAGGTGCCGGCTGTAGACGAGGTTGTCGTCGCAGAGGCTCAGGATGTCCGATTGGTCGGTCCGCTCCGGCGTGGCCGTCAGTCCAAGCAGGAAAGCGGGCCGCAGGTGCTGCAGCAGACGCCGGTAGGTGGGCGCCGCGGCATGGTGGAATTCGTCGACAACGACGTAATCGAAGTGGTCCGGCGCGAAGCGCTCCAAGTGCTGTGCCTGCCCCAGTGTCTGTATCGATGCGAACAGCAGGTCGCAGTCGATCTGCTTGCGGGTGCCGGTATAGCGCCCGACTCGGGCAGCCTCGTGCACCCGCAGGAAGCTCGCCTCCGCCTGCAGCAGGATCTCGTCGCGGTGCGCCACGAACAGCACCCGCTTGGCCTTCATGGCGCGGCTGTCGAAGGCGGCGAGATAGGTCTTGCCGAGTCCCGTCGCCATGACCACCAAACCGCGTTTGAATCCCGCGGCCCGGCTATCGGTAAGGGCGGCCAATGCCTCCTGCTGTACCTCGGAGGGCTGCGGGGGCGGTTCTTCCGGTTCATCGCAGCCGGCGCCGACCGGAAGCCGCTGCACCTGTTGCCGGCGCTGCTCGTATTGCTCGATCCAGTCGTGATCGAGGACGCGCACGCAGGGATGACGGAACAAGCGCTCGTAGTTGTCGCGAATCTCGGCGAAGCGCCGGCTGTCGGGGGCATTCGCGTCGTCTGAGCGGTCGACCCGCAGGTTCCATTCCAGACCGTCGGTCAGGGCCGTGCGGCTGAGGTTGCTGGAACCGACGAAGGCGGTGCCCCAGAGCGTTTCGCCGTTTTCACCGCGCACGCAAATGTACGCCTTGAGGTGAAAGCTCTGATTCTCCGTTTGAAAGACGCGGATGTCGGCATCTCGCTCCGCTAACAGCATCAGGCGCCTCAACGCACTCGGGTCGGTGACGTCGAGATAGTCGCTGGTCAAGACCCGCAAGCGGGCGTCGCGTGTCTCGACCGCGTCGATCAGCGTCCGGTAGATCAGGTCAAGGCCGCTGGCCTTGATGAAGGCGACCGCCAAGTCGATTTGGTTGGCCTGGCGTATCGCGCTCAGCAGTCTCGGCAAGAAGGGATCGGACGAACCGCCGGTGCTTAGGAATTGACCCATGCGGCCCCTGTTCTCTTCAGCAGCGTATTGAGCCAGCGCTCGGTCTCTCGGCCTGGGCGCAGGTCGCCGGTGGTCCAGGTCTCCAAGGGCTCGAGCTCGGGCACGTGCTCAAGCAGTGCCCCGAGGCCCGCCTCATCGAGATCGGTGAAGCGCCGGCCGCGGTGCTCACGCTCGCCGCGGCCGTATTTGAACGACGCATAGAGAACACCGTCGTTCTTCAGCGCCCGAGACAGGCGCCGCATCACATCTGGCAGTTCGGCGGCGGGCACGTGCAATAAGCTCGCGCACGCCCAAATCCCGTCGAACTGCCGCTCCCAAGCGATGTCGCGGAATTGCAGGCAATGCACCGTTTGGCCGAGATGGGCCTCTGCCAACGCGACCAAGCCGGGGCATGCATCGAATGCGGTGATTTGATGACCGAGCGCGGCAAAGGCCCGGGCGTCGCGGCCGGAGCCGCAGCCGGCGTCCAGGATGGCCGCGCGCTCCGGAAGTCGCGAAAGAAAGCGCCGGTGGAGCGAGCCCATGTCCACCGCGACCGTCTCGGCAAAGAAGGCCGCCGCATTCCGCTCGTAATAGTCCAGGTTCGGGTCCGGCATCGAAGAACCTCATTGGCGAACACGTTGCACGGCCATTCATCCGTCGACGGCGACAAGTATTGCCTGGCGGCGCTTCGGATGCGCAGGGCTTGCTCGGCGCGGGCTGTCTGTTCCGGCAGTATGCCAGCCGCGGTTGCCTGTTCCGAAGCCCGCACCCGTTTCGGCATGTCGGCACTGCCGTTGGGAATGCGTGGGAGGCCGGTGCACCGTCAAGCGCGCCGAGCGTCGATGTTCAGGCGCACATAGTCGACCATCGGCTCGCCGAGCCGGCGCATCACCTCGCGGAGAAAGGCTTGATGATCTCGGGGTTGCAGCTGTTCGAGGTGCGGGCGCAAGCAGACCGTGCGCAGGTAGGTCTCGAACGGCTCGCCCGGCGCGAGGGCGGTTGGCTCGGGCTGCAGCCAGCAGCGCACCGCGCCGAAGCCGGCCGCCTTGAGCCGTTGCTCGGTGTCGGCCGGCGTGGCGAAATGGGTCGGGTCGAGATCGACACCGGCGGCCTTCGCGGCGGCATGGACACGGGCGATATTCCCGGCTCCGCCGCATTGGGCGACCAACTGCCCGCCGGGGCGCAGCACGTCCGCAAGATGTGCAAACAGGGCTTCGTGGTCGTGAATCCAGTGGAAGGTCGCGGTGGAAAAGATGGCGTCCACGGGGCGCAGCGGTAGCGGTTTCGCAAGATCCGCGCGCACCATCGTCACCCGCTCCGCGAAGGGCGAAAGCCGGCCCTGAGCTTCCGTCACCATGGCGGCGGAACGATCGAGCGCGATCACCCGGCCGCTAGGAAGCCGCCGGCAAAGGGCCTCGGTGACGCGCCCCGAGCCGCAGCCGGCATCGAGCACGCACTCGTTCCCGGCGAGCTGCAGCCGCTCGAGCACGGCCATCCCCCATCGCGTCATCGGATCGGCGATACGATCGTAGGTGGCCGCGTCCCAGTCCGACGGATGCGTGGATGCCGACAGGCTCGAATCCGTGTTGGTCATCGTTGTCTCCCCGGGCTCCCGACACAGGCCGGACAGGTGTTGTTCGAGTCTTCGCCGGAGGCCGTCGGCAAGTCTTGGCAGCAGCGCGCGTCGGTCCAGTGCGCCTCGTCAGCGGGGGGGGCGCGTGGAAAACGCTCGGCATTCAGAGCGCTTCGGTTTTATACCTGCTTTCGCAAGGCAAGATAGAACAGCGGACCCAGCAGCGGCAGGTGCACGGCGCGCGCCGGCCAACCGCCGAGACGCAGCCCGCGTCGCCGTCGATCGATCGTCGCCGTGCGATGCAGCGCGACGGTCAAGACAAGGAGGTCGACACTCATCGCGGCAATAAAGGCAGAGCCCCGAAACTGTGCGGCGAACGCGGCCGGGTCGCCGGCTATCAGCGCGAGTCCGATCAGCCCCGCGGCGACGATCAGCAGCACCGCGCCGGCGAGCCGCGAGCCGACCGCGCGCACGAAGCCGCCGGGGGTCGCATCCAACGGCGCATGGGTATTCCGCATTACCAGGTACGGCAGCAGGATGAAGCCGCCGAGGACGAAGCTGCCGAGCGCGAACGGCCAGGGGCTCGGCCTACCGGTGTCGAAGAGCAAAAGGGCCAGGAAGGCCACCGGCAAGACCCCGAGCAGATTGAACACGGCGATGGCGATCGGGTCGACGGATTGCACGCGCGCCAGGGCCAAGTCGCGGATCTGCCCGAGCAGGTCAGGCGGGGGTGGCGGCGCGAACAGCAGCGCGTAGGCCAGCAGCATCAGCCACAGCAAGGCGAACAGCAAGCGGTCGAGCAGGTGGTCGGTTTGCACGATGCGAATCGGGCGCCGGGTTCGTCGATCGATGGCCGGATGCGGTCGACAGTGCGCTAGGCGACGCTTGTGGGATCGGGGCAGGTGCGCCGCGCCGCGTCCGCACCGAGGGCGTCTATCGCCTGCATCTCGTCGTCGCCGAGTGCGAAGTCGAAGAGATCCCGATTTTCCACCATGCGCTCGGTCTTGGAGGTCTTGGGCAGCGCGGTGCGGCCGCTCTGCAGGTGCCAGCGCAGCACGATCTGGCCGGTGGTCTTGCCGTGGCGCTCGGCGATGGCCGTCAGGACCGGATCCTGCAGCAGGCCGAAGGTGCCGCTGGCGAACGGCGCGTAGGCCGTGACGACGATGCCCCGTTCGCGGCAGAACGCCTCCAGCTCGGGATCGCGGCAGTAGGGATGGATCTCGACTTGGTTGACGCTCGGGCGGCGCTCGGGCTCGGGGATGTCCTCCATCAGCGCTTGCAGATGGCCGATGGTGAAGTTGGAGACGCCGATCGCGCGTGCCGCGCCCTTGTCCGCCAGTTCGCAGAAGGTGCGCCAGATGGTCGCACGGGCCTTGCGGGGGAAGTCCGGGTCGGCCTTGGTGTGCTGGCCGAAGCCGCCGGGCCAGTGCATCAGCAGCAGGTCGACATAGCCGAGGCCCAGATCGTCCAGGGTATCGACCATGTCGTCGCGAACTCGCTGCGCGATGTCCTCGACCTTGTCGGCATCCCAGGTGCGCTTGTGCGAGATATTGATGTGCGGCGGCGCGGCCGGGTGCGCGAGCTTGGTGGTGATGAAGACATCCTCGCGCCTCAGCTCCCCGCTGGCGAAACGCTGGCCGAGCAGGGTGCCGACGATGCGCTCGGTGCCGTAGGCGCGGGCACCGTCGAAGGCGCGGTAGCCGCTGTCGAGCGCCATGGTGACGGCGCGCCAGGCCTGCTCCGGCAGAAAGCCCTGGAAATCGCTCCGGCCCACCCAGTCGCCGAAGGCACAGCCGAATGCGAGGGTGGGCATGGTCACGCCGTTGTGCAGGGTGACGTTGCGCAGATCATCTGTGTTGTCCGTCATTGGGTCGGCTCCGGTTCGGCGGCGAGCGCGCGCATCATCGCGAACTGGGGGCGGCGAGGGTCGTCGGCAAACCTTATTGCGCTCGTGTCCGAGTCCCCCCGGAAGGCCGGCATGCCGAGCGTCATGCCGGATTCGTATCGCCGATCCCTGGTGGAATAGCCGGTTCCGAGCCGACGTGCATCATGGAGGCCCGAGGATGCGGCGGTGGTGAACGGCTCCCGCGCCGCGAGGGAAAGCATCAATTGATGATCATTTCGAGGCGATAGTTGGCGGTCTCGTCGCGGCGGGCCGCGTTGCGCATCAGGTAGACGCGGATCTTGTAGTCGCCGCTGGCCGGCAGGGTGCCCTCGAACTGATTGCCTGAGATGGAGCCGACGAAGATGGCCTCGTCCGCCTTTCCGGGCGGGATGATGTTGAAGTAGTTGGACGTGTTGTCGGTGGCCATGCTGACGTTCATGGATTGACCCTCGCGCGCGCCGAGCACGTAGTCGACGGAGTCGTAGCCGCTGACTTGACCCTCGACGGTGGCACTGCTGGCGCCCTTGTGGAACTCGACGCGCTCGGTGCGGATGTCGTCGGCCAGTGCCGTGTTGGCGACCAGGACGGCGGCGGCGAGAGAAAGGAGCAGGCGTGTCATGGATGTGTCTCTATTGGTTACGGGCCGAAAATAGCCGGATCAGGCGCGATAAGACCCGGAAACGGGGAATGAGTCCGCAAGCGGACTATCCGCCGGTAATGAGCGCATCGGCGAACTTGTAGTGCTCCCGACCGACGCTGATGGACCACATGTCGGCGTCCTTCGAGACCTGGACCGGGTCGCCGTCGCGGTCGGTAAATTCACCGTCGGAGAAAGTGAGCACCCGGTAGGCCGGACGTCCTCCGACGGCGATGTTGGAGATCCAAATCTCGGCGCCACCGCCAGCCTTGCGCAGCACCCGCCAGCCGCAGGCCTGGTCGAAGGTGGGCTCGCCGGCGGAGCAGGGCATGGTGCCCGAGGCATCGTATTCCATCGGGCCGAGGTCGGCGGCAGGCCCGGGCTGTTGGGCGCAGGCAACCGCGCCGAGCAGGATCGCAACCGCGAGGGCGGCACGTTTCGTTCCGGTCATGGCTTTGATCTCCATTCTTAAGGCCTTCTTATAACAACCGCGCCACAGACAGCAGCACCACCGCGCCCACTGTTGCGGTGATGATGGAGCCGATCAGCCCGTTGGCCGAGATGCCGAGCAGCCCGAACAGAAAGCCGCCGACCACGGCGCCGACGACGCCGAGTACGATGTCGATCAGCAGACCGAAGCCGCCGCCTTTCATCAGGGTGCCGGCGAGCCAGCCGGCCACGGCGCCGATGGCGAGAAAGATCAGAAGGCTGGTGAGATCCATTGGATGGCTCCTGCTGAGGGTTGGATCAACCTGCGGTCGACGACATCCGGATGAAGACGCCGGTGGCGACTGCGGACCGAAAACCGTTTGCCCGCCGGCCGCCCGAGGCCCGGAGAACTCCGGGCGCTAGGACCTACTCGACGACGCGCAGCTCCTGGATCGCTCCGTCGTTGGAGACGAGGCAACGCCAAGTCTCACCGTCGGCGTTCATCATGACCACGGAATTGGCCTCGGAGAATTCGGAGCTGGTTACCGTTAGGTTGCGGACCTTTCCGGCGTAGTTGGCATTCACGCGCTCCATGCAGGCGGTCTCGGCGATGCTGGGGGCGTCGCGCACCACCGGCTCTGATCTGGTGCCGCCATCGCTCTCGCAACCGGAGGCGATGAACACGGCAGCGGCGATGACGGTAATACGGGGGATGATGATCATGGGCTACATCTCTCGGGGACACGATAATATTTGCCCGCAGGGAGGGCGGAAGCGGGCGGATGAAAACCGAAGCAGTGACACGGGATGCGGCGAGCTTTGTCGCGGCACCCCGGATGTCGAGGCTTGATACTGCCTGGGCGCTCCGAGTTGCCGGAGTATAGGGAGACGCAATCGTGGAAGAAATCGGGGTTCTTTCGTCAGGAAGAACCTTACGCGCCTACCTTTCCCTATTCAGGGACAGACCACCAATTCTCGGGTTCTCCGATGGGGTGGAGAAACGTTCGGGACGGGGTTACAAACCCCGTCCCGTCTGAGGCTACTCCCATCAATTCCGAGGCTATTTACCACACTGGGACTGGGCTGCCTCAGCCATGATCGCTCTCTTATCACGCGCGCCGATGTACCCGGCTCGCACGAATTTGGTCGAGGTGCGGGCGACACAGGAGACGTACTGACCATGGTTGCGGGCTTGCTCGCACGAACAAAGCTGCTCGAGCGTACACCCATTCTGGTCGACCACGGCCCCGGGAGGCGTATCCGGGCACCGATCGTCGTCGTTAGGCACGCCATCGTTGTCGTCATCGATGCCCACGCCCGTGAACGCGAAGACAACCGTCGAGATCTGGTCTTCGACGATCTTTGGCAGGAAGCATTGCGTGCTGCTGCCCGCGCTCGCGCACGCGCCGGTCCATTGCTGTACCTGGTAGCCCGGATCGGGCGTGGCGGTGCCGCTGTCACCCTTGGCGACGAACTCCGGTGCACAGCTTACCGAACCTCCCTCGCCCTCAATGGTCGCACTGATCCGGTAGATCGTGTCGTTGGTGAAGGTGCAGGTGATGTCTTGGTAGACGTTCAGGGCAACGGCTGCGGTCCCTCCCGAGAAGCTTCCGACCGGTCCGTCGCGGTCCTCGCAGACGATAGCGACCGGACCCAGCACCTGTTCCGGGGGAACATCCTCGGTCACCGTGTAGTCGCCCGCCTCGAGTTGACCGAAGACTGCCCTGTAGGTGAATTCCCCTTCTCCGTCCAGATCGTCCTGGCTGGTGTCCAGCGAGAAGAAGATGGGCGCCGTGAGCTGGCCGCCGTCCAGCGTGAAGTTGTAATCGTCGGTCGATTGGACGGGGGTTTCCTTGACGATGGTGATGGTGCCGACCTGGGCTTCCTCGAAGGCGCCGATGTCGTCAGCCGCACCGGACGGGCGCGCGGCACCCCGCTGATCGACTGTCAGGCCGGTGCTGCCGGCGTCGATGGCGGGACTGACCAGCTGAGGTGCGTGGGTCTGGGTCGGGCCGCCGTTATCGGCCAGAGGTTCGAGAAACGCGCGAGAGAATATTGTTGTTGTCGCCGGGTAGAAAGCCGCAGCCATCCGTGCCGACGAAGAGATTGTAGCCCTGGTCCAGCACCATGCCGCTGCCGGAGGCGTCGAAGTAGCAGTCGGCCTGCGGGAAATTGTCGGAGAGTATGGTGTTGCCGATGGTCAGATCGCCGTCGGCCGTATCGACGTAGATACCGCTCCCCTCAGTCGAAAAATTGTCGGTGATGGTGACGCTGTCCAGCGTCAGACTGCCGGTGGCGAAGATGCCGCCGCCCCAGTCGTTGAGCCCCGGGCTGTCGGCGTCGTTGCCCGAGATGGTGCTGTTGGTGATCGTCACCGAGCCGCCTTCGCTATAGATGCCGCCGCCCAGGCCTGCGCCGGCGGCGTTGCCGGAGATGGTGCCGGAGTCGATCACCAGGGCGCCGCGGTTGGCGATGCCGCCGCCGCGGGAATCCGTCTCGTTCCCGGCAACCGTGCATCGGTTCAGCCGGAGGGTGCCTTCGTTGCGGATGCCACCGCCGCGCTTGAGCGCACCACCGCCGACCGGCTTGCCGCCGGTGACGGTCAGGTCGTTCATGGTTACGACCGTGCCGGACTCGATGGCGAAGGGCTGCATGCCGTCGAAGCCTTGCACGTTGACGCCATCCTGCCCGTCCACCTGGTGGCCGCTACCCTCGATGACCATGCGCTTACCGCTGACGACGTTCCGGATAGGCGTTGTGCTTTCGTTCAGGACGATGTCGGCATCCAACTGGATGGTGTAGACGCAGGACTCCGCCGTCGTGTCCGCATTGAAGGTTTCGATGGCGGCGTTGAGCTCTGTCTCATCGCCAACCAGGGTGACACCGCCGCAGACCGCGAAGGCGGGCTGAGCCCCCAAGGACAGCAGCAGGAGCGAGCCCAGCGCGAGCGCCGGACCGGCGAGCCGATAGGGTCGGTTTGGCTTGGCCGCCGACGGCCTGGCCTTCGATGCTTGTAATTTGGTCATCAAGTATGCCTCTAGATCGAGTGATGCGGGAACGGGCTTGTCGCGAAGCCTCTCCGCTCAGTGAACCGATGAGGAAAGGGGCTCGCCGTCTCTGCGGCACTTGCGGCTCAGATCCGATATCCGCGGCGAGCAAACGGTAGGGGCTGCTCCGACTCCATGAGCGCTACTGGGCTCAAGGCGCGGACGAGGCGGGGACGATAGCAGTGCTGCTCAATGGGCTGCACTGGCGCCCGACCAACAAGTTCGGCGAACAAAACAATTTGTTCAGCCAGCAAACGTTGTGTCGGCTCAGGATAGGGGTCTTGCAAATCGGCAGGTCGAAGCTGTCCTAGGGGTATGGCCAGACCCCTACGCATCGAGCGCGTCGGCGGGCTGTATCACGTCGCCTCGCTTGGCGACCGACGTGAGGCGATCTATCGTGACGACGATGACCGCAACCGTTGGCGCGCCCTGATCGGGATGCGAAGTCGTGCGCGCCAAGTGCCGCCCCTTGGCCAAGCCGCTCGGCTTGCGCCATCCCCCTGAAAGACCTAACCTGCGTGAAACATCATCAACGCATCAACCTATAGACATCACGATGAGAACCACGTTGACCATCGATGACGATGTGGCAGCTCGCCTGCGCCGACTGGGTGCCGGGCGGGGCGTTCAGAAGCAGCTGATCAATGACCTGCTGCGGATGGGACTGGATCGGATGGAGCATCGGGAGCCCACCGAACGACCGCCGTTTCGCACGGCGACCCATCGCTTGGGCGCGCGGGTGCCGAGCCTGGACAATGTGGCCGAGGTCTTGGCGACCAGCGAGGCCGAGGACTGGCGCTGATGCTGGTCGACGCCAATCTATTGTTGTACGCCTCGTTGGAGGATTTCCCCCGGCATAAGGCTGCGCGCGAGTGGCTCGATGAACAGTTGAACGGGCCGAGACGCGTCGGCTTGCCCTGGCCCGCTTTGCTCGCCTTCGTGCGCATCACGACCAATTCCCGTCTGTTTACTTCTCCGTTGAGCACGGAGGCTGCCTGGAGGCAGATCCGCGGTTGGTCGTCCTGCCCTGCCGTCTGGATACCGGCGCCCGGGGAGCGTCACGCAGAGATCCTGGGCGACCTGCTCGTCGCGTCCAAGGCGACGGGCAACCTCGTGCCGGACGCACACCTGGCGGCGCTCGCATTGGAGCACGGCCTGACCCTCTACAGCACGGATAGGGACTTTGCCGCATTCACGGGCCTGTCGTGGGTCGATCCGCTCGGTTGAGGCGACCGGACGTGTGCCAAGGTTCAGGTCGTGCCTCTTGCTCCGCAATCCTTGACCAACGAGAAAGGCAAAACGCAAGACCTGAACCGGGTTCCCCTCGAAGCGATGGCATGGGCGTTCCAGACCGGCGTCTAAACTATGCAGGAGATTGCGGACTTCTTCGGTAACTGACTACGGGCTACGGGCTCGCAAACGGATTCCATACGCGCATACGCTCGATCTCCCAGCCGTCCTGCAGATCTTCGGACACGAGCCGCCGGGCTCCGTCGGCGATGGCCGTCTCGATGATCAGGCCGTCCCAGAATGACACCTGAGAGGCGACGCTGCGATCGATGGCGGACAGCACCAGGTGGTGCGAAACCCGCGAGATGGGGAAGACGCCGAGGTCTTCGACGACACGTCGCGCCTGCTCGGGTGGTAGGGGCTTAGCTAGCTTGCGTGTCGTGGCGACGTAGAATTCCTGAAGCACCTGCGTGCTCAGGCGGATCTCGGCGCCCTGGCGGAGCAGCTCGCGGGCGCGAGCCTGCTTCTCCGGCTCATCCGCGTCGAAGAGGTAGACGAGAATGTTGGTGTCGAGGAACCAGATCTGAGCGCTCATGGAGCGCATCCCTGCTCCAGATACGCCCGCCGCTGCCGGCCCCCGATTGCTCGGACAGGTCTAGGATGCGGGCGACGGCACGCTCGCGCGGCCGCACATCATCGTCGGCACGGGAATAGGCCGCGAGATAGGCCGCAAGTACAGCGTTCACGGACGTATCCTCCTCCAGTGCACGAAGCCGGGCACGCTTGAGCACGTCGCTTGGCACGCTGATGGTCAGATTGGACATACAACCTCCACGACAACCCGGGCTCAGTGTGGCGCGACCCTCGTCTCGCTGACGTCCGGGGCGGACTTACGGCTACGGCAAGGAACGCGCAGGTGGGTAAAGCGAAGCGAAACCCATCTTACGGGCTTGGCCCGCACGGATGCGAAGGCCCCCGCTACCCGTGCCGCCTGCGGTACTCCCGCGGCGTGATGCCGAAGCGGAGCCTGAAAGCGGTGGCGAAGTTGCCCGCGCGCTTGAAGCCGACCGCATCGGCGATCTGCTGGACCTGGCGGTCGGTGGTGGCCAGCAGCTCCCGGGCGCGGGCTAGGCGCTGCTCGCGCAGGTAATCGTAGGCGGTCATCCCCAGGTGGGTCTGGAACGCGCGGCCGAGCCGCGCATGGTTGGTGCCGACCCGGTGTGCCAGCTCGCTGAGCCCGGGGGGATCGGCCATCTCCTCGCGCAGGATGTCGATGGCGCGGTAGACGAGCGGGGCGGCACCGTCTCCGACGGCAGAGAGACGGCCGCTACCAGGAGACGCGCTGATCACACTCGACGTCGGGCTCGGGCTGGCCAAGCAGGTCCCAGTCCGGCATCGACTCCGGCACATCGTCCCGGGCGGGTGGTCCGCGCGCGGGCGTGATCGGCGGCGTCAGTGATCAAGACGACGATTCTCGGAGGGTCGGCTCCGGGTTCCATGCCCGCCGTCGTTGCTTGACGAGCCGATACCTTCTTCGGGTCGGGCACCGCCTCTCGGGGGGCTGTCGAATGTCCGCGAGGTATGGCTAAGCGGGCATCCGGTCTATTTGCGCATCCCCGGTAAGGAGCGCGGTAAGGAGCGGCCACCTTAACGAGGGGTGAATAGCCGATAGCCCAGCTTGCCTGCTCGGCGGTCGCGCCCCCCGAGACGTTGCGTTGCAGTTTCGACCGCAACCGGTAACCCTTGACCTCCTAGCAAACCACTGTTTGGGGCGCCCGAATGCTTCCTCCGGACTCGATCACTCCGTCACACGCACGCGCTGCAGCGCCCTTGTCCCTTGCCGATGCGGAGGCCGTTGGTCGCCGCGCCATCGATATCGGCTTGGTCGCCGTGGCCTGCGCCTACGTCATCACGGCGCTGGTCGGACTCCCGCTCTTTCAGGATGGCGCCTGGTATTTCTTCAAAATCGCGACGAGCGGTGTCGCCGAGGTGCCGAACCAGCGTTACACGGCGATGCTGCCGCAGTTGCCGACCGTTTGGGCAGAGCCCGTCGTCGACGACGCGGTGCTGCTGCGGCATATCTTCTCGCTGAGCTACGTCGCTTTGCCCATGGGCTCGCTGCTCGGTTGCTGGCTGCTGGTGCGGCGCCGGGCGCCGGCGCTGATGCTGTTTCCGCTGCTCTGGTTCCTGCTCAATCTGGTCAATTTCTCGGGCGTCTCGGAGCTGTTGTCGAGCCTCTATCTGACCTGGCCGCTGGTGCTGGCGATGCTGCTCGCGCCCGATCGGCGCGGGACTTGGGCGTATGCGGGCATCGCCGCGCCGCTGCTCGCTGCACTGCATCCGCTGGCGTTCCTGCCGGCGTTCGCGCTGGCCCTGCTCTCCGGCGCGCTGGCATGGCTGAGGCCCAGCCTGCGACGGGTGTGGAAGTCCCTGGCCGGGCTGTTGCTGGCGGCAGGGCTGTTTCGACTGGCGTGGACGATTACCGGCGCCAACAGCTACGAGCGCGGGCGGCTCGAGGGCGATTCCGCGATCAACTATCTGATGGCGGAGACCCTCGGGCAGCACCTGCTGCTCGGTGCCGTTGTGGTGCTCGGGCTTGCGTTGGCGGCGGGGATGCTCGCACGCGGTCCGGTCCGCGTCTGGAGCCTGCGGTTTTCCGAGGCAATCGCGTGGCTGCTGCCGGCGATCGTGCTCTTGATCGGCCTGGAGATCCTCAACGGCGAAGGCATCAAGCTGAAATCCGGCCTGAGCTTCGTGATCGGGCTGGCGCTGATGGGGCTCGCCGCGCTGCTGGCCCTGGCGCCGACGCTGCCGTGGTCTGCCGGCACCAACGGCGTCGCGACGGCCTTCAACGGACGCGCCCGGATCGCCGCAATCATCGCGACCTGCATGGTCCTGCTGCTGCTGGCCAAGTCCGCGGCCTGGTGGACCGCGACCCGGGGGCTTCAGAACCTGCTGGCGGAAAGCGACGCGGACTGCATCACCACGAGCGCCGACCGGCCCTTCGGGCTGCAATGGCCCTGGATGGCCATCATCGACGACTGGACGACGCCGATGAATGCGCTGGCGTTCCGTCCCTATCTGGTGCTCAGCCCCGAGCGGGGGGTCGAGCCGGTGCCGCTGCTGCTGCGCGAAGACCGCTGCGATATCGCCCGTGAGACCGGAGAGGTGATCGTGACCTCCTGGATCGTGCGTGACATGGAAGTCGTGAACGCCCGGTTCGGGCCGCTGCGGTAGGAGGTGACGGCGGGCCGGCGAGTGCGCTCGCGGTTGCTCCGCGCAACGGTGCCGTGTCCCCGTTTTTACAGTCCCCGTTTTAACAGGCGGTTGATGTATCGTGGTCTTCGCGACCACTGCCGGGCCGTCGACCGGATGTCGTCGGTGATTTCCGACTATACCGCCAAAAGAGCGCCGGCCAGGGGGCAGGCCACGGCGACTCGACTGCAAACATGTACCTGACAAGATTTGTTCCGGGGTTGCTGGCCCTGCTGTGCTGGCTGCCCGCGCTTCAGGCCGCGGCGGGCGACGGTGTCGAGCTGACCCGGGCCGAGCGAGACTGGTTGGACGCCAACCCGCGTATCCTCCTCGGCAGCGATGCTGACTGGCGCCCGTTCGTCTGGCGCGAGAATGACGGCACTTCCGCCGGCATCGAGGCCGATTTGATCGCGCGCATCAACGCCCTCACCGGGGCCAACATCGAACTGGTGCTGGGCAACTGGGGCGAAATGGTGGCGCGGGCCGAGAAGGGCGGGCTTCATGGCCTCGCGGCCTCCGCCACCCATGCCGAGCGGGCGCAGCGCTTCCTATTCAGCGCCAGTGCCTACAGCACTCACAAGTTTATCTTCACGCGCCAAGGCAGCCCCATCGCGTCGATGGATGACCTGTCTGGCCGGCGCGTCGGGGTGCTGCGCAGCAATCTGTCGGACCTGAAGTTGCTCGACGAATGGCCGGCCATCGTGCGCGCGGAGCTCGACAGTCCGTTGGAACTGGCCGTGGCCCTGCAGAACGGGGAGCTGGATGCGGTCATCTCCAGTGCCAACCTGCATTGGATCGCCACCCGGAACATGCTGCCGGACCTGCGCCCGGCGTTCCCGGTACCCGGCAGCAAGATCGACCTGCGCTACTCGATCCACAAGCAGCACGCGCCGCTGCTCGGCATCATCGACAAGGCGCTGAAGACCATCGAACCGGTCGTCGTCATGGAGATCCTGCGCAAGTGGGGTGCGGAGCAGAGCCCGACGATCGAGCTGAGTGACGACGAACGTGCCTGGCTGAAGGAGAAACACAGCGTCCGCGTTCGCATCGGCGAAGCCCCTCCCTGGGAGATCAACAGACCCGAGGCGCAGGGCATGGCTGTCGACTACTTGCGCATCATCGCCAAGCTGTTCGACATCGATTTCCGATTTGTTCCCGCCGAGGACTCCTGGATCGAGGGCTTCGAGGACATGGCCGGGACGCACCGTCACTATGACTTGCTGCCGGCGGCCAAACGGACCGGCGAGCGTTTGGCCACACTCGCCATGAGCGAGGACTACCTGACTTCCCCCTGGACGATCTTCACCCGCGACGACCGCCGGGACATTCGGGATCTGACCGATCTGCGCGGAGGGACAGTGTCCGTCGAGCGCGGCTATGTCATCAACACCCTGCTGGAAACCACGGAGCCCGAGATCGCCCTGCTCGTGCACGACAGTACCAGGGACGCGCTGCTGTCCGTGTCGACCGGGCGCGCCGACGCCTATGTCGGCAACCTGCTCGTGACCGATTACCTGATGCAGGCTCACGGCATCAGCAACCTCAGGATGGCCGGCCCCACCCCCTTCGGCGAGCACAGGCAAGCGATGGTCACGCGCAAGGAGTGGGCGCCCCTGATTTCGCTGATCGACAAGGGACTGAACGCCATACCCGCGGAACAGCATATCGCCATTCGTCAACGCTGGCTGGTGTCGGTGGCCGACGGCCGCACGCCGCGCCTGGATCTCGACGAAGAAGAACGTGCCTGGATCGCCGAGAATCCGACCGTCCGGGTAGGTGCCTATCCGCTGCCGCCTTACATGCAGGAGCGGAACGGCCGGGTCGATGGTTACCTGGTCGAGCTGATGCGAGCCATTGCGGCGCGCGCCGGACTTCGCGCCGAGTTTCAGTTCCTGCCACTGCGGCAAGTGACGGAGGGAACCGCAGCGGGCATGCTCGATGCCACCCTGGCGGTGAATCCCACCCCGGAGCGCGCGGGGGCGCTGTTCTTCTCGCAGGACACCGTGGATTTCACATTGAGCATTTTTGCACGTAAAGACGTGCGCGATATCAAGGGTGTGGAATCCTTGGCAGGCAAGACCCTGGCGACGTACCCGGGGTATTCCTGGAACGCCAGGTATGCCGAGTACCTGCCGGACATACGCCTCCTCATGGCGGACGATATCGAAGCGATGTTTCGCATGGTCGCGACCGGCCAGGCGGATGCCGCTATCAGCGAGACCGAGTCCGGCAAGGTCCTGCTGCGCCGCTATCTGCTCACCAATGTCGAGCCCAAGGGCTTCGCGGTCTTCGACGGGCGGCGCAGCCGTCCCGGACACTATTACGGAGTGAGCAGGCGCCTGCCCTTGCTGGCCTCGATCCTGGACAAAGCTTTCGCGCAAATGCCGGCAGCCGAGAAGCAGCGCCTCTGGAATCGCTGGTTTATCCCGAAGGCCGGCGCCGGCGACGTGGATCTCGACGCCGATGAGCGGGCCTACCTCGGCGCCACGGTATTTCGCCGAGCCCTTGCGACGGCGTGGACACCGTTCGACTTTCCCGATGTCGACGGTACGCCCGCCGGTATCGCCGAGGACTACTGGACGCTGATCCGGGACAAACTCGATCTGCGCGAGGCCGACGTCGATCGGCAGCGCTTCGGCGACATTCTGGCGGCCATGCAAGGGGGTGATGTCGACCTCTACGCCGCCACCACGCGGACCGCCGACCGCGAGCTTTACGCCCTGTTTTCCGACCCCTACGAGCGCTACCCCATCGCCATCGCCGGCGCGGCCAACGCGGGTTTGTTTGCCGGCACCGCATCGCTCGCGGGGCGCAGAGTCGCCGTGGGCCGCAACTACAGCGCCCACTATTTGCTGAAGGCACGCTCCCCCGGGATCGACTTTGTCTTGGTGGACAACACGCGGGCGGCACTCGAGGCGGTTGCGGCCGGCAGGGCCGATGCAGCGGTCGACATCCTGCCGGTGCTGCACCAGCATATCGAGGGCTTCCCGCCGGGGCGGGTCAAGCTCCTGGGAGTCACGGACGTCGAGTTTCCGCTGCAGGTGATGGTCAGCCGGCAGCACGCCCCGTTGGTCCCCGTGATCAACCGCGCAATCGCCGCCATCACGCCGGAAGAGCGCGCCGCGATTCACAACAAGTGGCTGCTGCGCCAGATCGTCACTGCCCCCGACTACACCCTGTTATGGCAGGTGCTGGCAGCGGCACTGCTGATCCTGGGGACCATCTTGTATTGGAACCACCGTCTGCATCGCGAGGTGCTGCGCCGCAAGCGGGCAGAGGCCGGCCTGATGCAAGCAAAGGAGATTGCCGACAGGGCCAACCGCGCCAAGAGCGACTTCCTGGCCAACATGAGCCACGAGATCCGCACGCCCCTGAACGCCGTCCTCGGACTCACCCGCCTGTCGCTGGAGAGTGACCCTGCGCCGCGGCTGGGCGGATATCTTCGCAAGATCGACCTCTCCGCCCGCACGCTGCTGGCGCTGATCAACGATGTTCTCGACCTATCCCGCATCGAAGCGGATAAGCTGCACCCGCGCCAAGAGCCGCTCGAATTGGACGCGCTCCTCGATCGGGTGCGGGTGATGGTCGAGCAGCAGGCCGCGGACAAGGGGCTCGAGCTGCGTATCGAGGGCCCGGCGGAATCGGTCGGAATGCTGCTCGGCGACGGCCTGCGCCTAACCCAGGTATTGCTGAACCTGCTCGGCAATGCGATCAAGTTCACCGCCCGGGGCAGGGTGACGCTGGCCGTGTGGGTAGAGGACGAGAACGAGCGCGAACTGCAGTTGGCGTTCAATGTCACCGATACAGGCATCGGTATTCCCGAGGCGCGCCGCGCGGACCTGTTCGATGCCTTTACTCAACTCGACACCTCGAGCACCCGCAGCCACGGCGGCAGCGGCTTGGGACTGAGCATCAGCGCGCGCCTCGTTGCACTGATGGGCGGCCGTCTGGAAGTCGAATCCATCGAAGGCAAAGGTAGCTGCTTCTGGTTCAATCTTGCGTTTCCCCGGGCCGCGGACGGAATTGTGGCGGCGGCGGCGCCGGCGCCGGCATCGCTGCACGGCACCCGTGTGCTGGTGGCCGAGGACGACCCGGTGAGCCAATTGCTGGTGCGCGATCTGCTGAGCAGGCGCGGTGCCTCGGTCACCCTGACCGCCACCGGCACCGAAGCCGTCGCCGCGGCGACCCGGGGTCATTACGACATCGTGCTGATGGACGTGCGCATGCCCGAGATGGACGGACTGACCGCTTGTCGGCGGATTCGCGCCCTACCGCAGGGGACGCTACCGATCATCGCCCTGACGGCCAATGCCCTGGCCGGGGAGCGCGAGCGCTGTCTGGCGGCGGGCATGGACGGCTACCTCCCCAAGCCATTGGAGCCCGATAGCCTCGACGCCGAGCTGCGTCGCTGGCTGCCGTTGTTCGCCGGAGAGGGCGAAGCCGCGCGGCCCGCATCCGCCGTCGCCGGGCGAACCGTGCTGCCCGGTTTCGACGAGGCCAAGGTCAGGCACTGGCTTAACGAGGCGCCGGAGGCCTGGCGCGGCATGGTGCGGGCCTTCATCGGCGAATATCCCGCGGCGGCAGCCGACATCGGCGCTGCCCTCGATGCCGGCGACCGGGCGCGTGCGGGCATGGTCGTGCATCGCCTGCGCGGGGCCGCGGGAGCGCTTGGGGCCGAGGACCTGGCTGAGGCGGCGGAGCAGCTGGAGCTTGTGCTCGCGGGCGACGGTCCCGTCGATGCCGAGTTGCATGCCCGCTTCTTCGCCCGAGCAGAGGCCGCCCTGGCGGTGCTCGCCCAGCTGGAGACGCCGCCGTGTAGCGAGTCATCGACGTCTGTGCCTGCGGACCGCAGCCCGATGCTGGCCGACCCGCGGCCGCTTTGCTCGGACCGAGTGTAAAAGCGCAGCGCGTGGTCGAGGCCGGCACGGCAGTGGCCAATCGGCGCGCTGTGCAACGATGCAGTCAACGAGCCGGCATCCCGGCGCGGCCGGCGGCCTCCACCTGCATCCTACTTGGAAGGAGCGGTCTCGGCCGCGGCAGGCTCGGCCGAGGTGCCGCGCATAGGCACCGGCCTGAAGACCGGGAATTCGGTCGCGGCGCTCGCCCCGATGTGTCTCTGCCGGTGGACGAATCCGCCGCGCGCCCCCATTACCCGCATGCGATTTTGCGGGTACGCCCGCCGCCATCGAGGACAACGTGCGACCAATCTTGTCGCGGCATCGGTGGACACCGCGCGGCCGTGCCCCGATCATTGCGCACCCGATCACTACATTGAGCCATCCGGAGATAGCCAAATGAACAAACTCGTCTCTATCGCAGCCCTGACCCTGGCCATGTCCGTTGCCGGCATCGCCGTTGCCGAGCAGCTGAAGCCCGAGGAGCAGATCCAGACCCGCCAGGCGGGCTACAGCTTCATGTCCTGGAACATGGGTAAGATCAAGGCCAATCTGGAGGGTGAGTTCAGCCAGCCCCAGGTGGCCGCCGCCGCCAACGCCATCGCCGGTATCGCCAACTCGGGCATGGGTGCCCTTTACGGCCCGGGCACCGACAAGGACATCGGCGACGTCAAGACCCGCGTCAAGCCCGAGCTGTTTACCGAGCAAGAGAAGGTGGGCGAGGTCGCGCGCAACTTCATTCAGGCCGCCAA
This sequence comes from Thiohalocapsa sp., assembly GCA_021736785.1. Classification (GTDB taxonomy): domain Bacteria; phylum Pseudomonadota; class Gammaproteobacteria; order Chromatiales; family Chromatiaceae; genus Thiohalocapsa. Next base: position 30,738 of record JAIPFF010000036.1, read on the forward strand.
CAACATGGCCGAGGTTGCCGCCATGGCGGAGAGCCCGGAGGACGTGAAGTCCGCTTTCGGTAAGCTCGGCGAGAGCTGCAAGGGCTGCCACGACGAGTTCCGCAAGGACTGATCCGAGCAGCCTTCACTCCGTCCTGCCCCCGGCCTCTCGGTCGGTCCGGGCGCCCACTGACGACACCCGCCGGCGCGCGTCACTCCGCGAGCGGGTGCGCGCTTTTGCGCCATCGAAGTCCGGGCAGCGGACAGCAAGGCCGACGGACCGCGGCGAGGTCCCCCCGCGGCGGTCCTACCAGGCCGGCACCGCACCCGCCGGGGGCGGTGGCGGGGGAGGCGGCAGCAGTCCGCCGTCGGCGATCCAGACGACCGAGACGGCAACCGCCAACGCCAGCAGCAGCGCCCAGAGCGGACCGCCGCGAGCCGACTTGACGGTCGGGCCGGCCGACTCTTTCCACCCCACCAACATCGGCTTCACCAGATTCTTGCCGCGCAGGGCATAGACGGCGATCGCCGTCACGTGCAGCGTCACCAGCCCAAGGATGATCCACAAGCCCTGCCGGTGCAGACCGGAGATCCAAGTACTCGTCTCGCCGCTGACCAGGTCCGCGAGCGGGCCCTCGAAGGCGATGTCGTCGTTGCTGAACAGGCCGCTCGTGGCCTGCCAGATCAGCACGCCGAGCAGCGCGAACACCGACAGCGCGCCGAGCGGGTTGTGTCCCTCGCCGTGCCAGTGACCACGTAGATAGGCCAGGATGCGGCCCGGTGTCGGCGCGAATTGCGCAAAGCGGGCATAGGTCGACCCGAAAACACCCCAGACGAGCCGGAACGCGAGCAGTCCCAGCACTGTCAGGCCCAGGCGCCCGTGCCAGTCGATCCAACCGCCGCCGACCCAGCCGGTCCAAAGCGCGGCGGCCACCGTCACGAACAACAGCCAATGGAAAAGACGGGTCGGGAGATCCCAGACTTCGGTACGCATCGATCAGCCTCCAAGCGGTTGCGGCGCCGCGGGTGCGGGCGCCGAAAGCGCGCATTGTCGCGGGTGCGGCGCAAATGTGGAAAGCGTGCAGCGATTCGGCACGCCTCCTTATGTGCGATTTCGAACAGAGCTGTTGCGCTGTCTCCGTTACACTTACAAGTAGGCCGACCGCAGGTCGCAGGGACGGCCGGCGAGACGTCGTCGTGCTCGGGTTGCCGCGAGCCGAGCTTGTTTTATGTCGAAAGAACCCCGTCAATCGCCTTGATTCGAGGCGAGCCCGGCAGGGACCGCACCGCATGACTTAAGGCCGGCGCACGACCCTAAGGCAAGCGTGCCGATGCCGTCGTGAACGAGCAGTCGGAGACGAGTCATGACCGAGACGCGGACCAAGGGCACCGGCACGGACAGCTCTGCGCCGCCCATCGAGCCGCCGCAGATCGCGGAAACGCCGCCGGCAGTGGCCGACGCGACGGAGCCGGACGAGCCGCTTGTGCCGGCAGCGGCATCGCTCCCGACCGGCGCGAGCGATGCACCGCAAGTCGTGGGGCCGCCGCCCGAACGCACGGCCGCGCCATCCTTCCCAATCGTCGGCATCGGTGCCTCCGCCGGCGGCTTGGCTGCGTTCGAGGCATTCTTTTCGGCCATTCCGCGCGATATCGAGACCGGCATGGCCTTCGTGCTGGTGCAGCATCTCGCGCCGGACCACAAGAGCATCCTGACCGAGCTGATCAAGCGCTACACCCGAATGCGGGTCAGGGAGGTCGAGGACGGCATGCGCGTCGAGCCCGATTGCGCCTACATCATCCCGCCCAACCACGACATGGCGCTGTTCAGCGGCTCGCTGCGTTTGCTCGAGCCCTCGGCGCCGCATGGGTTGCGCCTGCCGATCGACTTCTTCTTCCGGTCGCTGGCACAGGACCAGCACGAGCGGGCGATCTGTATCGTGCTCTCGGGTACCGGCAACGACGGCACGCTGGGCGCGCGCGAGATCAAGGGCGAAGGCGGCCTGGTCATCGCCCAGGCACCCAAGACGGCGGCTTTCGACGGCATGCCGCGCAGCCTCATCGCCAGCGGCCATGCGGACTACGTCCTGCCCCCGGCCGAGATGCCGGCGCACCTGATCGCCTACGCGGCGCAGGCCTTCGGCAGCGCAACTCGTTCGGTCGCCTCCTCGGCCGCGTCCGAGGATGCCCTGGCGAAGATCTGCATCCTGCTGCGCGACGCGACCCGGCATGATTTCGCCCAGTACAAAGAGACCACCCTGCGGCGTCGGATCGAGCGGCGCATGGCGCTGCATCGGATCGATCGCCAGGGCGACTACGTCAGCTACCTGCGCCAGAATCCGCAGGAGATCGAGGCCCTGTTCGGCGACCTGCTGATCGGCGTCACCAACTTCTTTCGGGATCCCGATGCCTTCGCCGCCCTCGAGGAGGAGGTCATTCCAAGCTTGTTTTCCGGCAAGCCCGCGGGCGCCACCGTGCGGGTCTGGGTGTGCGGTTGCTCAACCGGCGAGGAGGCGTACTCCATCGCCATCCTGCTGCGCGAGCACCTGGAGACCCTGAAGCAGACCTACAGGGTGCAGGTCTTCGCGACCGATATCGATCCGCGCGCCATCGAACAGGCCCGCACCGGGCTCTATCCGGCCAGTATCTCGGCCGATGTCTCCGCGGCGCGACTGGCGCGGTTCTTCTCGGAGGATGCGCAGGGCGGGTACCGCGTGCAGAAGGTGGTGCGGGATCTTCTGGTGTTCTCCGAGCAGGATCTGGTGCAGGACCCGCCCTTCTCCCGGATGGATCTGATCAGTTGTCGCAACTTGCTGATCTATCTCAACGCCGACCTGCAAGCGCGGCTGATCTCGCTCTTTCACTATGCCCTGAATCCGAACGGCGTGCTGTTTCTGGGCACCTCCGAGACCGTCGGCGAGGTCCCGGACCTGTTCGCGCCGCTCAACCGCAAGTGGAAGCTCTACAGCCGACGGGAGCAACCGCGCGGCGTCTTCGTCCCGACCTCCGTCATGCGCGATCCCCTGCCGGTTTCGAGCGACGACCGGCGTCTCGTGCCGTCCGCCACGGCGGGCCGGAACAAGGGCAAGCTCGATCTGCGCGCGCTGACCGAGCAAGCCCTGCTGCGTCATTCCGCCCCCGCCGGCATCCTCGTCAACGGCCACGGCGAGATCCTCTACATCTTCGGTCGCGTCGGGCAGTACCTGGAGCCCGCCCCCGGCGATGCCTCCATGAACATTTTCGCGATGGCGCGCGAGGGCTTGCGACGCCATCTGACGACCGCGCTGCACCGCGCGGTGGCGCACCGCGAGCCGGTCCGGCGCACGGGGCTGCGGGTCAAGACCAACGGCGGCTTCAGCAGCATCGATCTGACGGTGCGCCCGGAGCAGACGCATCTCGACGGCAGGGTGCTGACGGACTTCTATTTGGTCGTTCTGGAGGAGACTGCGCCTGCCACGCCGCAGCCGGCCGCGCCGGGAACGGGCCCGTCGGGCGCCCGGCCCGCCGGCGACGCGGACGGGGACGGGAACGGGGAGCAGAGCGCGCGCATCGCCGAGTTGGAGCTCGAGCTGCGCGCCAAGGAGGAGTACCTGCAGGCCACGCGCGAGGAGATGGAGACCTCCAACGAAGAGTTGAAATCGACCAACGAGGAACTGCAGTCGGTCAACGAGGAGGTCCAATCCACCAACGAGGAGCTGGAGACCTCCAAAGAGGAACTGCAGTCGGTGAACGAGGAACTGGCGACGGTCAACGCCGAGCTCCAAACCAAGGTCGCCGATCTCTCGCGCGCCAACAACGACATGAACAACCTGCTCGCCGGCACCGGGGTGGCGACCCTGTTCGTCGACCACGCACTGCGGATCACCCGCTTTACGCCGACGGCGACCCGCCTGATCAAGCTGATCCCGACCGACATCGGTCGACCGGTCGGCGATATCGTCTCCAACCTGGTCGACTACAGGGCGCTGACGGACGATGTGCAGGCCGTTCTGCGCGATTTGCTGCCCCGTGAGCAGGAGGTTCAGAGTCGCGACGGCGCCTGGTACCTGATGCGCATCGGACCCTATCGCACCCTGGAGAACGTCATCGAGGGTGCCGTCATCACCTTCGTCGACATCTCCGAGCGCAAGCGCAGCGAGGACGCGGTCCGTGCGGCCCGTGCCTTCGCCGAAGCGATCGTCGATGCGGTCCGCGAGCCCCTGGTCGTGCTGGATGCGGACCTGCGGGTGGTCTCGGCCAACCGCGCCTTCTACCGCCACTTCCGTCTGACCGAAGCCGAAACCCGGGACCGGCAACTATTCGCACTGAGCCACAACCGCTGGGACATCCCGGCACTGCGCGATCGCCTGCAACAGATCCAAGCGCAGGGCGAGAGTTTCGACGACTTGGCGGTAGAGCAGGAGTTTCCCGACATCGGCGTGCGCGCGCTGCGGCTCAGCGCCCGGCGCATCGACCCCGGCGAGGATCAGCCCGGAATGATCCTGCTCGCGATCGAGGACGTCGGGCCGCCCGCCGTCCGCGCAGCCGCGGACGGCCCGCCGAACGGATCGCCCGAGCCGGGCGCGGATCGATCATGAGCGACCCGCAGGCTTCAACGGAAGGGAAGGGGTCCGGGGATGCCGGCACTGCGCCGCACGCCCCTTCCCAAGAGGAGACGGCGGCGCGGCTGCGTCGCCAGGCGGAAGAACGCCTGCGGACATCCGGTGCCCCGGCGCCCCGGACGCTGTCGCCCGAGCAGGCCGAAGGGCTCATTCACGAACTGCGCGTGCACCAGGTCGAGCTCGAACTGCAGAACGAAGAGCTGCTGCGCACCCAAGAGGCGCTGGAGAACGCCCGGTCTCGGTACTTCGATCTCTATGATTTGGCGCCCGTCGGCTATCTGACACTGACCGCAGAGGGCATGATCAGGGAGGCCAACCTCGCCGCCGCCTCCTTGCTAGAAACTCCGCGTGTCGGCCTGATCGGCTGTCCTCTGACCCGATTCATCCTCCCCGAAGACCAAGACATCTTGTATCGATGCCGGCATCGGCTGCGGTCGACGCGCGAACCGGAAACCTGCGAGCTGCGGCTGCGCACGGCGCAAGCTGCTCCGCGCTGGGTCCGTCTCGACAACTGTCTCGAGCCGCACCAGCCGGGCAACCCTGGCCACTGGCGGACCACCCTGAGCGACATCACGGCGACCAAAGAGAACGAGCAGCGGCTGCTGGATGCGCAGGTGCGGTTGGAACGGGTGGCGCGGATCGCCGATGTCGGCTTCCTGGAGTGGAATCCGCGCACCGGGGCCATCGTCATGCCGGCCGCGACGCACGCCCCGACGAGCGATGCGCAGCACGCGGCTCCGCCGCGCAACCTGGACGCGTGGTTGGCCCGGCTGCATCCGGAGGATCGCGAGCCTGTCGGCGCGGCTTTGAGTCGCTGCGCCGGCGACCGCGAGGCGCCCCCTGAGATCCACTATCGTCAACGGGGCCGGAACGACGACTACCTCTGGTTCGCGGCCTACCTGGAGCCGATCCGGGATGACCGGGGCCGACTCGATCGGGTCCTGATCGTTCACCAGGACGTTACCCGACGCAAGCAGTCCGAGGAGCGTGCACTGCGCTTGGCGCAGCACGACCCATTGACGCTGTTGCCGGGCCGGAGCTTGCTCGAGCCCATGGCGGTGCAGATGCTTGCAGGGGCCCGGCGCGCGGGTAGAGGCCTGGCGGTCTTGTTCGTCGACCTGGACCGCTTCAAGGCCGTCAACGACAACCACGGGCACGCGGCCGGCGACGAGTTGCTGCGCCACACCGCGCAACGCCTGCGCGCGGTGTTCCGCGCCGACGATTTGGTGGCCCGGCTCGGGGGAGACGAGTTCGTGGTCGTCCTGGCCAATATCCGGGACGAAGACGACGCGGCGACCGCCGCCGTTGCCGCCGTCGCCGCGCTCGCGCTCCCTTACCTGCTCGGCGCGCAGGAAGTGACCTGTCTGCCCAGCATCGGGATCAGCCTGTACCCGGCCGACGCCATGACCATCGACGACCTGATCAAATGCGCGGATCTGGCCATGTACCACGCCAAACAGGCCGGTCCGGGGCAGTTTCGGTTCGCCTCGCCTTCGCTCGAACGCCGGTCTGCGGACGTGATGGCCCTGCAGGCAGGTGTTCGGGAGGCGGTGTCGCGCAACGGTTTTCGGCTCCTTTACCAGCCGGTGCTCGACATGCGCAGCGGCGCCGTGATCGGGGTCGAAGCACTGCTGCGGTGGCCGCAACCCGACGGCAGCGAGATCGCACCGTCGGTGTTCCTGCCCATCGCCGAATCGATCGGACTCATCCACGAGCTCGGCGCCCGGGTGCTCCGGGGGGTCTTGCGCCAGCATCGCGCTTGGTTGTCGGAGGGCCTGCCGCCGATCGCCGTCAAGGTCAACGTCTCGGCGCTTCAGTTCCGGCATCCGTCGTTTCTCGGGCGATTCACGGACGTGCTGCGCGGCGGCGGTGTCGACCCGGCCCTGGTGTCGCTGGCACTGGGCGAGACCGCGCTGGCGCGGGACCATCCCGCGTCGCGCCGCCTCTTGGAGGAGCTGCATGCGCTCGGGGTGCGTGTGGTGCTGGACCACTTCGGCCTAGGCCCTTCCTGCATCGGCCAGATCAAAGACCTGCCGTTGGACGGCTTGGAGATCAACCGGACCCTGGTCCAGGGGTTAGACGGCGGGCCGCAAACGCGGGCCATTGTCGAGACCATCGTGCGTCTCGGACACGCCTTGCAGATCGACGTCACCGCCATCGGTATCGAGACCGAGGCCCAGTCGATCGCCTTGCGAGAGCTCGGCTGCGACCGGGGGCAGGGGTTCCATCTGGGCAAACCCATGACCGGGACCCATTTCGCCGATTGGTATCGCCGCCGGCGGCCGGAACCCTGAAGCGACCGATGCCCGATCGGCTGCTCGCGTTGGCCAGGACTCCCTAATGATCGGACAACAGCATCCGCTCGGGCGGGCCGGCGCTGGCCGCGCCCGATATTTTGCAAGGCTTCGATTGCCGCGCCGATCGGGGCCTTTCGCATTCCGGATGAGGGAGATCCTTGACGCGGTATCGGGAGCCTGATTACATCAAGCCGGCCCGGGGTCGTCGCGCGTGGCGGTGAGCGGCGTTGCCCTCGCCGAGGGATCAGTGAGCTGGAGTCATTGCCATGAGCACATCCGAGACGATACCGGCCGGAATCCCCAAATGTCCGACGGGCATCCGCGGTCTCGACGAAATCACCTACGGGGGGCTGCCCCGGGGACGGCCGACACTCATCTGCGGCGGTGCGGGAGCGGGCAAGACGCTGTTGGCGATGGAGTTCATCGTTCGCGGCGCCCGCGACTTCGGCGAGCCGGGCGTGTTTGTCGCCTTCGAGGAAAACACCGACGAGCTCGCAGCCAACGTCTCCTCCCTCGGTTTCGATCTGCCGGCCATGGTGGAGCAGCAGAAGCTTGCGCTCGATTACGTGCGCATCGAGCGCAGCGAGATCCAGGAGGCGGGGGACTACGACCTCGAGGGACTGTTCGTTCGGCTTGCGGTCGCCATCGACGGGATCGGAGCGAAGCGCATCGTACTCGATTCCCTCGAGGCGCTGTTCGCGGGCTTGCCCAACGAGGCGATCCTGCGCGCGGAGCTGCGCCGGCTCTTCAGCTGGCTCAAGCAGCGGGGGCTGACGGCCATCATCACCGCCGAGCAGGGGCAAGGCACGCTCACCCGCTACGGCATGGAAGAGTACATCAGCGATTGCGTGATCTTCCTCGACCACCGTGTCGCGGACCAGATCGCCACGCGCCGCCTGCGCATCGTCAAATACCGGGGCTCGGTTCACGGCACCAACGAGTACCCGACGATGATCGACGAGACGGGGCTCTCGGTGCTGCCGATCAGCTCGCTCGGGCTGGATTACGGCGTGAGCAACGAGCGGATCGCCACCGGCGTGGCCGCGCTGGACGCGATGTTCGGCGGGCAGGGCTACTACCGGGGCAGCAGCATCTTGATTTCCGGTACCGCCGGAACCGGCAAGAGCAGCTTCGCCGCGGCATTTGCGGACGCGGCCTGCCAACGCGGCGAACGCTGCCTTTATCTCGCCTACGAGGAGTCCGCTGCGCAGATCGTCCGCAACATGGGCTCCATCGGGTTCGACCTGCAGCGCTGGGTGGACGAGGGCCGGCTGCGGTTTCACGCGGTGCGCTCGACGCTGTTCGGCCTCGAGCAGCACCTGGTCACCATCCACAAACTGGCCGCGGAGTTCCGGCCGGATTGCGTCGTCATGGATCCGGTGACGAACCTTAACGCCGTCGGCGGCGATGCCGAGATCACGGCCATGCTGACGCGCGTCATCGACTATCTGAAGCAGTCCGGCATCACCGCGATGTTTACCAGCCTGACCAGCGCCGGTCTCGTGATCGAGCAGACCGACGTCGGTATCTCGTCGTTGATGGACACCTGGCAGCTGCTGCGCCAGGACGACATGGCCGGAGAACGCAAGCGTTTGCTGTATGTGCTCAAGAGCCGCGGCATGGCGCACTCGAGCGAGGTCCGGCAGTTCCGGCTCACCGAAGAAGGCATCCGCCTGGAGGAAGCGCAGTGAGCCGGCACCCCCGTGCCAAGGAATGGGAACTGCGCCTCTACATCGCCGGCAAAACGCAGCGCGCGGTGACGGCGTTCGAGAATCTCCAGCGTATCTGCGAGGAGCACTTGGCCGGGAGCTACCAGATCGAGATCATCGATCTGCTGGAGACACCCAAACTGGCGAAGGGCGACCAGATCGTGGCCGTGCCGACACTGGTGCGGCGCCTGCCCGAGCCCGTACGCAAGATCATCGGCGATCTCTCCAATACCGAGCGCGTGCTGGTGGGGCTGGACATCCGGCCACGCGGTCGCACCGTGACCAGCGGAGAGTCCCATGCCGGTTCGCATGAATAGACAAACGAAAGAGCTGATTGCCGCTGCGCGCGAGATGCAGCACGCGCGCTACGTCCTGCGCCTTTACGTCGCCGGGATGACCCCGCGCTCCGCCGAGGCCATCCGCCGCGTGACGGACTTCTGCGAGAAGCACCTCACCGAGCAGTACGAGCTGGAGATTATCGATATCTACCAGAAGCCGGCCTTGATGAGGGGCGAGCAGATCGTCGCCGTCCCGACCCTGGTCAAGCACCTGCCGGAGCCGCTGCGGCGCCTGATCGGCGATATGCAGGACGAGGACAAGCTGCTGTTCGGCATGGATTTGGTGACCAGGCCGAAATGACGGCCGAGATGAAGAAAGAGACGCTGCGGCGCGAGAACGAGGAACTGCGCCACCGCCTCGCCGAGGCCGAGGATGCGCTGTTGGCCATCCAGGCGGGCCAGGTGGACGCCATTGTCGTGGACGGCGCGGCGGGAGCCCAGATCTTCTCGCTGTCGGGTGCGGAGACCGTCTACCGGCTTACCGTGGAGACGATGGCCGAGGCGGCGATCAATGTCGCCGCCGACGGGACCATCGTGTTCTGCAACGCCCGCTTCAGCGCCTTCGTCGCGACGTCCACCGAGCGACTGCTCGGCCGCGATATCGCCGGCTTCGTGCCGCCCGAGGACCGGGATGCGTTCCGCGCGCTGCTGCGCCGATGCTGCACTCAGCCGGTCAAGCAGCGGATCGTGTTTTGCGGGCCGGGCGGCGTGCGCACGCCGGTGCTGCTGAGCGGTAACGCGCTGAGCCAGGGGGACAGCGTCAGCCTGTGCCTGGTGGCCGCCGACTTGACGGAGCTGGAAAGCGCGGCCTACCAGATCGAGCATCTGCGTGAACGCCACGTCCGGCTGCAACAAGAGATCGTCGATCGCGAATGGGCCGAGGAAACATTGCGTCTCGCGGATCGCCGCAAGAGCGAGTTCCTGGCCACCCTCGCCCACGAGCTGCGCAACCCGCTGGCGCCGATCCGCACCGGCCTCGACCTGATCCGGGCGTTGCGCGGCGACGCCGCCGCCTGCGAGCGGCCGCTGCAGATCATGGACCGCCAGCTGACCCATCTGGTGCGTCTGGTCGACGACCTGTTGGACGTCTCCCGCATCAGCCGGGGCAAGATCGATCTGCGCAAGGAACGTCTCGACTTGGCCGAGATCGTCGAAGCCGCCTTGGAGATCAGCGAGAGCGGGATCGGCCGCGACGATCGCCGCCTGAGTGTCAGCCTGCCGTCGCGGCCGCTGCCGGTCGAGGGCGATCGGGTGCGGCTGGTGCAGATCATCTCGAACCTCTTGAACAACGCCGCCAAGTTTACGGACGAGGGCGGGCGCATCGAGCTTGGCCTGGTGCCGTGCGGAGAGCGGGTCGAGATCCGGGTGAGCGACGATGGTCAGGGCATCCCGCGTGAGCGGCTCTCGGATCTGTTCGAGATCTTCTCCCAGATCGATACCGGCCGCGGCGGCGGACTCGGCATCGGTCTCACTCTGGTGCGGAGCCTGGTTGCGATGCACGGCGGGACTGTCTGCGCCGACAGCGAGGGCCTCGGGCGCGGCGCCACCTTCACCGTCTCCCTGCCGCTCTGCGCCGACGTTGCGCAACAGCCCATGCCTCGGGAGGCGCCGCAAGCCGACCCCGTCCCGCGTCGCCGCGTCCTGGTCGTTGACGACAACCCGGACGTCGCCGAGAGTCTGCACTTGCTCCTGACGGTGCTGGACGCGGAGGTACGCGTCGCCCACGACGGGGCGGATGCGATCAGCGTCTGCGCGGAGTGGACGCCGACCCATATCTTGATGGACCTGGGGATGCCAGGCATGGATGGTTACGAAGCGGCGCGCCGGCTGCGCGCCGATCACCCCGACGGCGCCTTCCGGCTGGTCGCCATCAGTGGCTGGGGTCAGGACGAGCACCGTCAGAAGGCGCGCGAGGCGGGCTTCGATCGGCACCTCATCAAGCCCGTCGCGGTCGCCGAGCTCAAGGCCATCCTCCTCGAGTGAGGCGCCGCCGCCCCCGAGCCGCCCCCGAGCCGCCGACGACACCTTCGGCGCGCCTTGCTCCACCGCCGCGCGGACTCGGGTTTTGAGCCCCTGCCGCAAGATAATGCTTCGACTCGATGGAGGCGGCGCGCCCCGGCTGCGGGATGATCGATCATCCCGCGCATACAAGCGCAATCCGGCCGCCGTTTGCCGAAAAGGAACCTCTCAATGTTGCGCATCGTTCGCTCCAACCGCGTCGAGTCACTGCTTGCGGCGCTCGCCGCCCGTCTCGCCGACGAGCCATTAGCCTCGCCATTCATCCGCGAGCAGGTGCTGGTGCCGAGCCCCGCGATGGGGCGCTGGGTCAACCTTCAGCTGGCCCGGGCCCACGGGGTTGCGGCCAACCTTGCGTATCCGCTGCCGGCCTCGTTTGTCTGGGGGCTGTGCGCCGATCTGCTCGCCGATCTGCTCGAAGATGTGCCCGAGACCGATCCCCTGGGCCGCGAGCGGATGACTTGGCGGACCTTCTCGCTGCTGCCCGCACTCCTCGGCGAGCCGGCTTTCGAGCCGCTGCGCCGTTACCTGACCGACGATACCGAGGGACTGAAGCGCTGGCAGCTTGCCGGGCGCGTCGCCGACGTCTTCGACCGCTATCAGCTCTATCGCCCCGAGTTCATCCGGGATTGGGATGCGGGGCAGGGCGACGACTGGCAGGCGCCGCTGTGGCGGCATCTGTCGGCCGGGCTCGCGGACCGGCATCGGGTGGCGGTGATCGGCCGGCTACTCGAGACCCTGGCCGCGGCCGAGCCGCCGCGGGCGGATCTGCCCCGGCGCGTCAGCCTGTTCGCTGTATCGACGCTGCCGCCGCTGCTGGTGGAAGTGATGCAGGCGCTGGCGGCGCATGTCGATGTGGACCTGTATCTGCACGCGCCCACCCCCGAGTTCTGGTCGGACCTGGTCTCCCAGAAGACGCTGGCCCGCAAGCGGCTGGCCACGCCGGATGAGGCGGACCTGTGGGAGGTCGGCAATCCGTTGCTGGCTTCCTGGGGCCGCCAGGGACAGGCGCTGCAGGATCTTCTGCTGTCCGCGGACCTGCCCATGGACGAGGAGGAGCTCTTCGCCGAGCCCTCCGGCGACAGCATCCTCTCGTGCCTGCAACGTGACATTTACAGGCTCAGTGCGCCGCTGCCGCGGGAGCAGCGCCGCACGCTCGCGCCGGACGACTCGCTGCAGGTGCACGTCTGTCACAGCCCGCTGCGGGAGTGCCAGGTGCTGCACGATCGGCTGCTGGCGATGCTGGAGGCAGACCCGGACCTGTGCCCCGAAGACATCCTGGTGATGATCCCGGATATCAGCGGCTACGCGCCCTACATCGAGGCCGTGTTCGACCGGGATCGGGACGATCCGCGACCGTCGATTCCATGGAACCTCTCCGACATCTCGGTGGCGGACGAGCACCCGTTGGTGGCGGTGTTTCTGTCTCTGCTGGACCTGCCCCGCAGCCGCTTCAGTCACTCCGAGATCCTGTCTTACCTCGACGTGCCCGAACTGGCCGCCCACTTCGGGCTCGACGCCGACGCGGTGGTCCGGGTCAAGTCCTGGCTCGCCGCAGCCAACCTGCGCTGGGGACTCGACGGCGCCCACAAGGCCCGGCTGGGATTACCGCCGGAAGAGGAGAACACCTGGGCCCAGGCCCGGGCACGGCTGTTCGGCGGCTATGCCCTCGGCGACTCCGACCCCTTCGACGGCATCAGCCCGATCGCCGACGTGGAGGGCGGCGCCGCGGAGTCACTGGGACAATTCTGGCGCCTGCTATCGCTGCTGGACGACGCCGCGGGCCGGCTGACGGCGCCCCGCGACGCGCGCGGCTGGCAGCTGACGATGCAGGGGCTGTTGGCCGACTTCTTCGGCGAGCGCGAGGACGAGGACGGGCGCATTCAGAAGATCCGCGACGCGGCGGCCGAGCTGGCCGAGCAGGCCGACGGCGACGACACGCTGCTGTCGCCGGCCCTGGTGCGCCGCTGGATGGAGGAGCGCCTCGGCAGCGACGATCGCCACGGGCGCTATTTCAGCGGCGGGGTCAGCATCTGCGGCATGCGGCCCATGCGCAGCCTGCCGTTCAAGGTCATCTGCGTGCTCGGCCTCGACGACAAGGCCTTCCCCCGCCGAGAGCGCCCGAGCGAATTCGACCGCATGCGCAGCGACTGGAAGCCCGGCGACCCGCGCGGCGGCGACGAGGACCGCTATCTGTTCCTGGAAACCCTGCTCTGTGCCCGCCGCCGTCTCTACCTCGGCTACGTCGGGCGGGACATGCGCCGCAACAGCGCGCTTCAGCCCTCGGTGCTGCTGCGCGAGCTGCTGGATTATCTGGATCAGCAGTATCTGCCCGATGGTGAAGCAGGCGATCGGCCCCTGTCCGAATGCCTCACCCATGCGCACCCGATGCAGCCGTTCAGTCCTGCCAATTTCAGCGGGCCCGACGCCAGCTACGACGCCTATTGGTGCGGCGTCGCCGAGGCCTTGGCGATGCGCGAAAGCGGAAGTGCGCAGGCGGAGCGCGATCTCTCCGGCGGCCGGCTTGCGGATGCGCCGGAACCGATGCGCGAGCTGACGCTGATGCAGCTTCATCGCTTCCTGCGCCACCCGATGCGCTATCTGGTCAATAGCCGGCTGCGGATTTACCTGCGCGAGGAGGCGGCGGACGAAGACGACGAGGTCTTCGCCCTCGACCACCTGAGCGCCTTCTTCCTGAAGCAGCGTCTCGCGGACGGCTGGCTGCGCGATCGGGAACCGAGTCCCGAGATCCTGCGTGCCGAGGGCGCGCTGCCCCACGGCACCTTCGCCGAGCTGGCCTACACCGACCAACAAGACGCGCTGGCTCCGCTGCGCGACCGGCTCGCCGCTTATCGCGGCGCGGACACGCGGTATCGGGATTTACAGCTCCGGGCGGAGCTCGCCGACGGATCGCTTTTTCTGTCGGGCCGGATCGCCGGCATCCACCCGGAGCTTGGCCTGCTGCGTTACCGCCCGAGCAAAATCAAGGGTGTCGATAGACTCGCCCTGTGGATCGATCACTTGGCTTGGTGTGCTGCCGGCGGCGGCGGACCGAGCAGCCTGTTTACGTCGGACGGAGGCTTCGTGTTCCGAGACGGCATTGCCCCGGACGAGGCACAGGCCAAGCTCAAGGGTTATCTGGATCTCTACTGGGCCGGTATCCACCGGCCTCTGCCGCTGCTGACCGGCGCCAGCTATGCCTACGCCAGTAGTCTCCACAAGAGCTCGACCGCGGATCCGATGACTGCTGCATGGCGCGATTGGGCCGGCAACGGCTTCATGGATATACCGGGCGATAGGGACGACGCCTATGTCCAACTGCTGACACGCGGCGCCCCCGCGACACCGTTGGATTCGCCGGCGTTCGCCGAGCTGGCTACAACCGTCTACGGTGATCTGCTGCGTGCAGGGGAGGCGATATGAGCGCGAGCACGCTGGATACGCGGGCGGTACTGGACTTTCCTTTGACCGGCGTCGCGCTGATCGAGGCCAGCGCGGGCACCGGCAAGACCTACACCATCGCCAATCTGTACCTGAGGCATGTGACGGCAGGCCGGGAGGTCGGCCAACTGCTGGTGGTCACCTTCACCAACGACGCTACCGACGAGCTGCGCGGGCGCATCCGCGCGCGCCTGTTCGAGGCCCTGGACCTGCTGGTGCGCAGCGAGCCGCCGAAAGACCCGTTCCTTGCCGCGTTGATTGCGGATGTCCGCGCGCGGGGCGAGACGGAGCTGGTCGCGCGCCGGCTGCGTCTGGCCGTGCGCGCCATGGACGAGGCCGCGATCTACACCATCCACGGGTTCTGCCAGCGCGCCCTGACCGAGCTCGCGTTCAACAGCGGTCAACAGTTTCAGCTCGAGATATTGACCGACGACGGGGATCTGTGGCGCGAGGCGGTGCAGGACTGGTGGCGGCGCACCGGCTATCCGCTGTCCACCGGTCACGCGCGGTTGTTCAGGCATGCCCTCGGCGGACTGGACGACTTCATCGGGTTATTGCAGCCGCTGCTGGGCGCGGAGTCGCCGCGCCTGCTGCCGCCGACACCGCCGCTGGCCGAGGTGCTGAACGGTTACGAGCCGCTGCGCGGGCGCTTTCGCGCTTTGGCCGATCAGTGGCTGGCGGACGGCGAGCGCCTGAAGCAGATCCTGCGGGATTCGAAGCGTCTCAGCCGCGCGCAGAAAACCTATTACGGAGGTCGGTTGGAGGGTGTCTTAGAGGTGCTCGACGCCTGGGCCGCGAGCCCGGAGCCGCTGCAGTTGCCCGAGGAGTTCGCGGCGCTGACGCCGGCCAACATGGCGGCGAGCGCGAAAAAGGCCCAGGACCCGGCCCTCGAAGACCCGTTCTTCCTCGCCTGCGGCGAGGCCGCCGACGCGCGTGACCGCCTTCGGCGCGATATGCGCACCGCGGCCTTGGCGGACGCGGCGGCCTTCGCCCGTGCGCGGGTCAGCGAGGTGAAGGACGCGAGCCAGGCCCTTGCGTTCAACGACCTGCTGACACGGATGCGCGATGCCCTGGCGGGCCCCGGCGGCGCCGAGCTTGCCGCCAACCTGCGCCAGCGCTTCCCGGTGGCGATGATCGACGAGTTCCAGGACACCGATCCGATCCAGTACGCGATCTTCCGCGCGCTTTATCTGGCGCAGCCGGAATGCGCCTTGATCATGATCGGCGATCCCAAGCAGGCGATCTACAGCTTCCGTGGCGGCGACATCTTCACCTATATGCAGGCAAAGCGCGACGTGGGCGCCGATGCCATGCATACCCTGGACACCAACTGGCGCTCGACCCCGGAAGTGGTCGCCGCCGTCAACGCCTTGTTCGGGAATCGGCCGCGCGACGCCTTCGTGTACGCGGATGCGATCCCCTTCGATCCGGCCCGCCCGGCCGACAAGAGCCACGCTCGTTTACACCGCAGCGGTTCACCGCAAGCGGCTCTGACCCTCTGGACCCTGCCGGAGACGAACTATGCGAACGGCAAGCCAAGGGCACTGGGAAAGGAGCACATCAGTGACCTCTGCCACGCCGCCGTCGCCCACGAGATCGCCCGGCTGATCGCCGAGGGGCGCGCCGGCACGGCGCTGATCGGAGACCGTCCCCTGCAACCGCGCGACGTCGCGGTACTGGTGCGGACTTCCTGGCAGGCGGCCAATCTGCGCGAGGCCTTGGCGAGCGTCGGCGTCAGCGCCGTGTCGGTGGGGCGCGACGGGGTCTTTGCCAGCGCCGAGGCCGCCGGCCTGAGCACCCTGCTGCAAGCCGTATCGGAGCCCCGCGACCGGGATTTGGCCCGTGTTGCCTTGGCATCGCCGCTGCTCGGGCTCGACTACCTGGCGATCGCCGACACCTGCGCCGACGAGGATGCCTGGACTGCCTGGAGCGACCGGCTGCTGTCCCTGAACGAAACCTGGCAGCGGCGCGGCTTCATGGCGATGTTCCAACAGATGCTGCGAAGCCTGGATCTGGCCGCGGCCATCGCACGCGGCGAGACGCCGGAGCGCAGCTTGACCAATCTGCTGCATCTCGGCGAGATTCTGGCCCGGTCCGCCAAGACGCTGGCCGGGATAGACGCCTTGCTCACTTGGTACCGGCGCCGCATGCAGGAGGCGGCCGACAAGGAGGGCGAGCTGCGTCTGGAAAGCGACGCCGAGCTGGTGCAGATCGTCACCATCCATGCCAGCAAAGGCTTGCAGTATCCGGTGGTGTTCGTGCCCTACCTCTGGGGTTGCTTTCCGCGCAGCGCCGAGCATCTGGTCGGCTTCCACGACAATGACGAGGTGTGCCTTGACAGCGGGTCGGACGATATCGATCTGCACCTGTGCCTGGCCGAGCGGGAGCGCCTGGCGGAGGACGTGCGCCTGGCCTACGTGGCGCTGACCCGGGCCGAGTCGGCGATCTACCTGGTCTGGGGTCGGGCGGGCTCGAGGCCCGGGAAGGCCGATTCGACGGCGCTGGGCTACTTGCTGCACCCGACGCAGACCGGCGAGCAACTGGCCACCGAATTGCCGGACTGTTTCGCCGGGGTCGATGATCTCGGGCCGGACTTGGAGCGCTTGGCCGATGCCGCGGGCGATACCTTGGCGCTGGCGCCGATCCCGCAGCCGCAGGAGCCCTACCGCCTTGCCCCGGGCGAGGCGGTGCCGGTGCTGAGCCCGACTGTGTTCACCGGTGTCATCCGGCGCGACTGGCGGGTGGCCAGTTTCTCGTCCCTGACCCGCAATCTGCACCAGAGCGTGTCGCTGCCGCGGGACGAGCCCGAGGACGACCCGGCCTTGCGCTTCCCGGCCGGGAGCCATGTGGGCTCCTACCTGCACTTGCTGCTGGAGCGCGTCGACTTTCAAGGCGACATCCCGGCTCAAGTGTTGGCGCAAAGCGAGCGCATCAGCCCCCGCTTCAACCTCGACCACGAGCGCTGGGGCAGCGACGCCGCGATGCTGCTCGCGCGCGCCATCGAGACGCCGATCGCCGACGACGGGCTGCGCCTGGCCGATCTGCCCGCGGCGCGGCGCCTCAACGAGCTGGAGTTCGACTTCGCCACCGGCGCCGTGGACTTGGCGGCCCTGGATCGGCTGCTCGGGGAGCACGCCGGGACGACCCTGCCGCCGCTGGAGGCGGAGACCTTCCGCGGCATGGTCAACGGCGTCATCGACCTGATCTTCGAGCACGGCGGGCGCTACTACATCGCCGACTACAAGAGCAACTGGCTCGGCGGGCGCTTCGATCACTACGCCCCCGATGCCTTGCGCCGGGCGGTCTACGAGCGCCGCTACGATCTGCAGTACCTGCTCTATACCGTGGCGCTGCACCGGTTTCTCGCGCGGCGCGTCGCGGACTACGACTACGAGCGCCACTTCGGCGGCGTCTATTACCTGTTCCTGCGCGGAATGCGCCCGCGCACGGGCCCCGCGTGCGGGGTCTACGCCCGGCGGCCCGACAGGGGTCTGGTGACGGCGCTGGATCGCGAGGTCTTCGCAGCGGACATGGAGGCGGCATCATGAGCAATCGGCTGCACCGACTGATGGAGACCGGGCGCCTGTCGCCCTTGAGCTATCACTTCGCCCGTTTCGTCGCCGAGCGCTGCGGTCTCGGCGAGGACTCCCCGCTGGCGTTGGCCGCCGCGCTGGTCAGCGCGCGCAACCTGGAGGGGGATGTCTGCATCGATCTCGCTCGTTTCGCAGGTTGCCCCTTGTTCCGAGACGAGTCCGATGCCGAAGCGGAAGCCGATGCGGAGGCACCCGTCCTCGCACCGACGGCGCCGGCCCTGGCGGACTGGCTCGAAGCACTGCGCGCGGCCCCCTGGGTCGGCGCGCCGGGGCAGGGCACACCGCTGGTCCTCGACGGCGAGCGGCTCTATCTGGGCAAGTACTGGCGCTTCGAGCAGCAGGTGGCCGACGCGCTGTTGGCACGGATGGCGCCGGTGCCCGATCTCGATGTCGAGGGCCTGGCCGGCGCGCTCGCTCAACTGTTCCCGGATACGACCGGCGAGCCGGACTGGCAGAAGGCCGCCGCGGCCATCGCCGCCAGCCGCCGCTTCGCGGTCGTCTCCGGCGGGCCGGGCACCGGCAAGACAACCACGGTGGTCAAGGTCCTGGCGCTGCTTCTGGAACAGTATCCGGCGCTTCGTATCGCCCTTGCCGCGCCGACCGGCAAGGCGGGCGCCCGGCTCACCGAGGCGATCCGCGGCGGCAAGCGGCGGGTGCCGGCGGCGGAGGATGTGCTGGCGCGGATTCCGGAGACGGCGGTGACTATCCATCGCCTGCTCGGCTATGGCCCCAATGGCTTTCGCTACAACCGGGACAATCCGCTGCCCGCGGACTGCCTGGTGGTGGACGAGGCGTCCATGGTGGACCTGCCGTTGATGGCCCGTCTACTCGATGCGCTGAGCCCGGACACCCGCGTCATTCTGCTCGGCGACCGCGACCAGCTTGCCTCGGTGGAAGCCGGCGCCGTGCTCGGCGACATCACCGGTCACGGGCGCGAGCTGCGCTGCTCGCCGGCCCAGGCGGTGTTGCTGGAACAACTCGGTGCGGTGCCGGCCGGCGCGCTGCCGACCGCGGCGTCGGCGCCGCCCGCCGCGGATGCGGTCGGCCTGCTGCGGGTCAGCTACCGATTCGACGCGTCGAGCGGTATCGGCGCCCTGGCGCGCGCCGTCAACGCCGGCCGCGGCGACGACGCCTTGGCCCTGTTCGCGCAGGGGCGGTTCGAGGACATCGCCTGGCTCGACGCGGGCGAAGAGGCGGTGCATCCCGATTGCATCGCCCGCGCCGTCGATCGCTACGCCGCCTGTCTGGCGCAAAGCGACGTTGCCGAAGCCCTGCGGTTGTTCGAGCAGACCCGCGTGCTGGCGGCGCTGTATCGGGGCCCGTTCGGCGTCGAGGAGCTCAACCGGCGCATCGCCGCCGGGCTGCAGGCCAGGGGCGCCATCCGGCTTCCGCCCCGGGGCGACGGCGGCGACTATCACGGCAAGCCCGTGATCGTGCGCGCCAACGACTATGAGGTGGGCTTGTTCAACGGCGACATCGGCCTGCTATGGCGCGACGGCGAAGGCGAAGGCGATGGTCCGCTGCGCGCCTGGTTTCCGGGGCCGGAGGGCGGGGTGCGCGCGGTCTCCGTGCGCCAGCTGCCGGATCATGACACGGCCTTCGCGTTGACCGTGCACAAGAGCCAGGGCTCGGAGTTCGACGAGGTTCTGCTGGTACTGCCGGCGGCGCCGAGTCCCGTGCTGACCCGGGAACTGATCTACACCGGCGTGACCCGCGCCCGTCGCCGGGTCACCGTGCACGCCGCCCCGGCCGTCTTCGCCTCCGCCTGCCGCGCCCGTGTCCAACGCAGCTCGGCCCTGGCCGAGCGGCTCGGCTGGCTGCCGGTGGATTGAGTCGGCCAGGTCCGCCCGGTATGGGGCCGTTATCGAAGCGTTATCGAGGCGGTATCGAGGCGTTATCGAGGCGATATGGGGGCGTTATCGAAGCGGTATCGAGGCGCTAGCGGCGTTGCATCACGGGCCCCCGGGACGCCGACGTCCCGGCGCATCGAGGCATCGATACTCGGCTGAGCTTCGATCCGCACAGCACGCGCTTCGCCCGCGCATCGGCGTCGTGCTGCGCGAGGACTGGCCGACGCAGACGAACATGGCCGTCGCCGCGTAAAATAATCCGCTTGCCGCCGATTCGGGCGCCGCACGATTGAATTTGGACACGATAGGTGGACAACCGGGCGTCGATGTCTCAGTATCGCGGGCATTCCGAAAGCTCGACCGCAACAGCCGCATGTTTCGCTTCATCCACGCCGCCGACACCCATATCGATAGCCCCTTGCTCGGGCTCGACGCCTACGAGGGCGCGCCGGCGGAGGCCCTGCGCGGCGCCACCCGGCAGGCCTTCGAGAACCTCGTGGCGCTGGCCATCGACGAGGCGGTGGACTTCGTCCTGATCGCCGGCGACCTCTACGACGGAGACTGGAAGGACTTCAGCACCGGGCTGTTTTTCACCCGCCAGATGGTGCGCCTGCGCGAGGCGGGCATCCCGGTCTATGTCATCGCCGGTAACCACGATGCGGCCTCGGTGCTGACGCGTCGGCTCCAACTGCCGGACAACGTGCATTTCTTCTCCACCCGCCACGCGGAAACCCTCGAGGTCGACGGGCTGCCGGTGGCCGTCCACGGCCGCGGCTTCCCGAACCGTAAAGTGCCGGAGAACCTGACGCCGGAGTATCCGCCGCCCCTCGCCGGCCGGTTCAATATCGGTCTGCTCCACACCAGTCTCAGCGGCGCACCGGGCCACGATACCTATGCCCCGTGCACGCTGGCCGACCTCACCGGCAAGGGCTACGGATACTGGGCCCTAGGCCATGTGCATCAGCCGCAGGTGCTCTCGCGCGACCCCTGGGTGGTCTTCCCCGGCAATCTCCAGGGCCGGCACGTGCGCGAGACCGGCGCGCGCGGCTGCCGTTTGGTGACCGTGAACGACTCGCTGCAGGTGGTGGACGCGGTCCATCGCTCCCTCGACGTGGTGCGCTGGGAGCGTTTGTCGGTGGACCTGACCGGCGTCGACCAACAGACCGACGCACTGCAGCGTCTCGGCGACGTTTTGGCCGCGGCGCTGGACGAGGCCGGCGGCCGTTTGCTGGCGGTCCGGCTCGTGTTGTCGGGCAGCACGTCGCTGCATGGCACCCTTGCGCGGAACCTGCCGGATTGGCGTGCTCAGTGCCAAGCGCGGGCGCAGATCGAGGGAGGGGACGGGATCTGGATCGAGGAACTGGTCCAGCAGACCGGCCCCGTCTATGACGAGAAAAAGCTCGCGGAACGCGACGAGCTCACCAGGATCCTGCTCGAGGGGCTCGATCAGGCGGCGGCCGAGGCGCTCGATCTGCCGCCGGAGGTGCGCGACCTGCTCGCCGTCCTGCCTGCCGGCATCCGCCGTGAGTTGGAGGACGCACTGAGCGAAAGCGGCGCCGAGGCGGGGCACCATGTACCGACCGAAGTGCAGACCGGGGCGCCGGCCGATGCGCAGACCGGAGTGCAGGCCGGAGTGCAGACCGGAGTGCAGACCGGAGTGCAGACCGGAGTGCAGACCGGGGTACAGGCCGATGCGCAGACCGGAGTGCAGACCGGGGTACAGACCGAGGCGCAGGCCGGGGCAAATACGATGGCACAGGCCGAGGCACGGACGGGCCGCGCGGCTCTGCTCGCCGACGTCCGCGCCCTGCTCCTGGAGTCCCTGCGGCGCACCGGTGGCGAGGACGGCGGAGGCGAGGCATGAGGTTCGCCCGGCTCGCGGTCCCGGCGTTCGGCCCATTCACGGATTTCGCCCTCGATCTGCCGAGGGGCGATGCCGATCTGCACCTGATCTTCGGCCCCAACGAGGCCGGCAAGAGCTCGCTGCTGCGGGCCGTCGGCGACCTGCTCTACGGCATCCACCCGCGCACCGCCGACAGCTTTCTGCACGACAACAAGGATCTGCGCATCGCCGCAACGCTGGTGGGGGCGGACGGCCGGCGTCTGGCGGTGCAGCGGCGCAAGGGCAACAAGAACACATTGCTCGACGCCGACGGCGCGCCCCGGCCCGACGATGCCCTGCAGGGCTGGCTCGGCGTGACCGATCGGGCGTTCTTCTCCACCGTCTTCGCGCTGGATTCCGATCGCCTGCGCGAGGGCGCCGAGTCCCTGTTGTCCGGCCATGGCGAGATCGGGCAAGCCCTGTTCTCCGCCAGCTTGGCCGGAACCCCGGTACACCGCATCCTCTCGGCGTTGGAGGCCGAGGCCGCCACCCTGTTCGACGGGCGCAAGACCAAAGGGGTCACGATCCGGCCATTGATCGCTGCCTACAAGGAACGCCTCGATGCCAGCCGCGATGCCGCGGTCCGACCCGAGGACTGGGAGCAGGCCGTGGCGGCCGTCGCCGAGGCCGCTGCCGATCGAGACCGGCTGGACGAGGCGCTGCGCCGAAAAATCGCCCGGCGCGACTGGGTGCAGCGCTGCCTCGACGCGCTGCCGGTGATCGGTGCCCTCGGCGAACAGGAGCGGTTGCGCGCCGATCTGCCGCCGTCGCCGGACCTCGGACCCCCGTTCGTGACGCAGACCGAGGAGTCCCTGCGCGCGCGCGACGCCGCGCGGACCCGTATGGCCGCGCTCGAGGGCACGATCGCGCGCCTCGAGACCCGGGTCGATGAGAACCGCCCGGATCAGCGGGTGCTGGACCGGGCCGGCGAGATCGAGGCGCTGCATCAGGCGCTGGCGGTCCAGCGCCAGCGGCGCGACGACCTCGCGGCACTGCAAGCGGAACAGGCCTCGCTGTCATCCGAGCTTGCGGCAGGCATGCGCGCGCTCGGTGTCGACGGCGACCCCGCGGCGGTGGAGGCGCTGCGCACCGGCGTCGCCGAGGAACTGGGCCTCAAGGAAGCCGCGAAGGCGCTGGACGAGGCGCGGGCCAAGGCCGGTCAGAACCGCGATAGCGTCGACGCGCTGCAGCAAGAGCGGGACGGCGTCGAGGTCAAGCTCGCGGCCCTGCCGGTCTCCGACCCGACACAACTGCGCGATGCCCTGACCCGGACCGAAGCGGCGGCCCAGTTCGCGCGCGATCTTGCCGAGCTCGAGGTGCGGGCGGAGCAGGCGGCCCGCGACTGCGCCGCCTGCCATGAACTGCTGCCCGGCGCGCCGGCGGACCACGCCGAGGCCTGTGCGCTGGCCGTGCCGGCTGTGGCGGTACTGCGGCAATTCGCCGATGAGGACGGGCGCATCGCCACGGAACTGACCTCCGCCGAACGGGCGGCGGACGAGGCGCAGGCGCGTGACCGCGGCCTCGCCGGCGAGCTCGACGCGCTGGAGCGCCGCGGCGCACTGCCCACCGAAGCCGACCTGGATCGCGCGCGGGTAAGCCGGGACGCGCTCTGGACTCGGGTCGTTGCCCTGTGGAGAGACGGCGAGCCGAACGATCGGCCGCAGGACCCGCCGCTGGACGAGGCCTATCCGCGGAGCGTGCGCAACGCCGACGAGATCGCCGACCGACTGCGCGCCGACGCCGACTCGGTCGCCCGGGCGGAGCACCTGCGCGCCCAGATCCGCGGCGCCTCGGAGGATGCGGCTCGGGCGCGGCAGGCGCGCGCCGCCGCCGAGTCCGCCCGCGCCGATTGGCAGGCACGCTGGCTGGCCGCCTGGGAGCCCTGTGGCCTGCGGCCCGGGACGCCGGAAGCGATGCGCGAATGGCGCGAGCACTGGATGGCGTTGCGCGCCGCGTTCGGTCTTCGGCAGTCGGCGGACGCAAACCTGGCCCGGGCGCGGTCCGGCATCGACCGGGCCCTGGCGCTGCTGCGCCCGCTGTTGCCGGAGTGTGCCGATGACGACCTATTGACCCTGCGCGCCGCCGCGCAGGGCAGCGTGCGCGACGCCGACCAGTCCCGCGGCGCCCGCGAACAGCTCGAGCACCGCCGCCATGACCTGCGCGCCGATCTCGATATCTTGGACGCATCTTTCCCCGCGCTCGAGCAGGCGAGCGCG
>JAIPFF010000037.1 GCA_021736785.1 Thiohalocapsa sp.
TGATCCAGAAGCCGTCGGCATCGAAATCCGCCGCCAGACCGCCGGACCAGCCCGCAACGCCGCCCGCGCCGGCATTCCAGGTCGTCAACCGAGTCCAGGCCCCGTCGGCGCGCCGCCAGAGACCGTTGGCGCCGAAGTCGGCGACTAGCGCATAGCCGTCCTGCGAAGCGCTGACGGACAGGGTCTGCGAAAGACTCGAGACGGCACCGTCGTCATCCGTGACCGTCAGAAGGACGTCGAAATCACCGGAGCTCGAAAAGGTGTGGGTCGGGTTTGTCTGCGACGAAGAGCCCTCGTCTCCGAACGTCCATTCCCACGACACGACCGATCCGTCGAGGTCGGTGCTGCTGTCGGTAAAGCTGCAGGTCAATCCCGAGCAAGCGACGCTGAATGCCGCCGTCGGGGCCAGATTACCGGGCGGCTCCGGCGACTGACTGGTGACCTCCCAATAGAAGGCGTTCGACCAACTCACCAAACTGCTCGCCGACTTGAAGCCCGAGACTCTTGCGCGTAACTCGCCGTCGGCGGACACGAAGTCCTCGATGTTGTCGACGACAACCGCGGTGACCGGTACATCGCTCTCATTGCCCACCGTACTGCTGTCGACGAGCTCGTAGGCAGCACTCGCGAAATTGTAAAGATAGAAGTTCTGGGTGACCCCGACGCGGCTGTAGTGTCCGCTATGGGTCACTTGAATGCGCGCGATTTCTTCGGGCGATTCGGAGATGGTTGTCGACGCAGACCAGTCGGTCGCCCGCCCGCCGGAAACAGCCGCCGAACGGATGTCGTAGGTATCGTCGTCCAGCGCGACAAAGCTCGCCAGTGATCCGAAGTCGTAGACTCCGGTTGTAATGTCCACGGTCAGCGGGTAGTAGACCGACGTCGGTGGAGCAACCGTGATCGCGACGCGACCGATGTCGATCCCGCCGCGACCGTCGGACAGGGTGTAGGCGAGAAAATCGGTACCGACAAAGCCAGCCGGCGGCGTATAGGTATAGACGCCGGCACCCGTCTCGACGATTGAGCCGCCCGCGTCGGCGTCGCTCACTTGCACGATGCTCGGCAGATCGCCGTCGAGATCCCCGTCATTGGCCAGCAAATCCGCCTCCGAGAAAGCGACCGGCGTGTCGACGTCGGTCGCGATGAAATCTTTGCCGGCAACGGGCTCGGTATTGGCGATGGGTATTGCAGCCCCATCGAACGACACCAGCACCATCGCGTACTGGTTCATCGACACATCGAAGGAGACTCGACCGTCGTCGACACTGTAATCGAGCGGTTGCGGTGCTGCCGCCGCCGTGGCGTCGGGAGCGGTCAATGCCACACCTGTCACGGAGCGCCCGGCAGGAATGTCCATCGAGACGGAAAAGCTCGTCGGCACGCTGGATACGCTGCCATCGGCACCGATAAAATTGACGAACTGCAGAATGGATTGGTCCTCGAGCCGCGAGAGCTCCAGATGCACGCGGCGGTCGGCGTTGGTCGTCACGCGCGCGGTATGCACTGCATTCAGCGCAGAGAGCAGGGTCTGCGCGGCGCCTGCGTCGCCGTCGGAGAAGTACGCCTTGCCCAAACGGGTCGAAAAGAACCGCACGCTGCCCGCACCATAGGGGTTAACTTGCTCGGCGGGCAGCGGCGACGCCGTGCTGAAGCCAAGCACGTCGGACAGCGCATAGTCGGCGCGGCTGTTGCCGTACTCATCCAGGCCGCTCGGATTGGGTCCGGTCCAGATCAAATGGCCGCCGCGGTCCACGTACTCTCTGAGCATCGCCGCCTCGGCGTTCGATAATGCCTGCAGGTCCGGCACGAACAACGTGTCGAAACGCGCCAGTTCCGCAATGGCGTTAGGCGCGACAACAGTCTCGAACGGTACGTGCGCATGCACCAACACCTTGAGGATACCGCGGAACTCGGCAAGATAGCGCCTCGCATAGGCGCTATCGGCGGCATCGGCAGCCCACCAGAGATCGTCGCCGCCCGCCTCCCAAGTAGCAAACATGCCTAGGCCTTCGAACTTGTCGACGTAATCTCTGCTGGCCGATGAATACAACAAACCGACATCGGCATCGGACTCCGCGTCGAACAAAGGGACTGCATACTCCTCTGCCCAACTGAACATGCGCGATCGGTAGGCCGCACCGACCGTCGTCGTCATTTCCGGCACCTGCAGTTCGTAGGGATTGTTTCCGGTAGCCATTGCTTGCGCCATGACCAGCTCCGCATCATCCTCTTCCTTGCCGTAGGAAAAGACCCAAGAAGGCTTCTTCCCGGATGCGGCGCGTGTGAACTTCAGTGCGGAGATAAAGGAGATCCAATCGTCTTCGCGGGCATTACGCATACCCACGTTGTTACTCATCGTATCCACCTCCCAAATATGCGTAAGGCCTTCGACATGCTTTAGGTAGCTACCGTCGAGACCGTATAGCGTCGCGCCGTTATAATCAGTCGGCAGAGTTTCCGCAAAGACCGGGAACTCGGAATCCACGGAGCGGGCCGCTTCGGTCACATCCTGCATGAACCGGGCGAGCTCCTCGTGTCGCCAAGTAATCCACCGGCGCCAAGAAGGATCGTCCCAATCCTCTGCCGTCGGTATCGAAAATCCGGTGTCGCCTTCGAATCTTGCGATTGCGTCCGGATTGAAGTCGCTCCACTTTGTCGGCCCGAAATCTGCATAGATGGGAACATCCACCCAAAGGCCGTCGATGCCTGTGGCCGCGATTTTCCGAACGCGCTCCAAAAAATAGGCGCGATATCCCGGAGAACTGGGCGACATCCATGCACTTTCATCGTTGGGCTCTACCCAAAAGACTTGACCACTGCCGCCGTAGAACACATTCGCAGCGCCATCCAGGCCGTATTGCAACCAATCCGGATGCTCCTTGGCCATGGTTTGGTCGATATTGACCCCGTTCGGCGTCACGACTTCGAGCCCGGGGTAGTACCAGACAACGCGCAATCCTCGCGCATGGGCTGCATCCGCAAACCGTCGCATCAGCGCAAGTTCCTGATCGAACTGCGCGTCGGTGAGATAGTTCGACAATTCGGAATCGGCTTCGATGACGGAGACACGCTGGCCCACCAGATCCGTCAGCAGTTGATCCATTTCCGCGGTAGACATCCCGATCCAAACCGCAGCACCGCCCAACTTGGCGGTTTTCGCCCAACCACCGAAGGCATTCGGCTCGGCGGCAGACACCGGTGATCCGGGCAGTGCCAGAAGCAGCATGCATACCAAGATAGAGAGTCGAGCAATTCGCCGACAAGCATGAATGCACGGAGTCGTAGCCTGCGCATGAAGCGGTGAGGCTGACTGACTCATCGGCTGTAACTTGCCGACAAGCGGTATTAGTCCATTGCGGTCCAAGTAGTATTTGGTCATCAGGTATTCCCGGAAAGAACGATTTTCGCCCGGCGGCTCCTTCTCTCGTCATCGATGACAAAGCGACGGGCGCGAAAAAGCAATCCATCGATCCCTTCATTCACATAGGTCGTATGGATTGGCGGTTTGGGTTCCGAATGGCCACCCAAGGGGATGCGGGCGGATGTGGAGCGTGCCGATCGGCGGTGGCATGCACTTCGTTCGGAACGGAATCAAGGCAAGCGGGATGGCGGAAGGGCCAAATTAGACTTGGCGATAGGGAGTGACTATCGGGTGCATTACCGGCCGAACAGTCGGGAAAAGCGGTAGACCTGCCCCGATGCCGGCCATCGGGAATGGCCGGATGGGCGGACATCTAACCGGGTAGGTGCGGGTGCGGGAAGATTTCGATCGAGGGGCTGGTAAGGTGCCGAACCGGAGCGGTCCGTCGCCAAAACAGGGATGCGGCGTCGGAGCGGCGGCCGAAGCCGCCGCGAATCGCCGGTTTAGTACGCGTCCCGACAGCTCAGCCGTTTCGGCCCGAGGTCCATATCCTTGACCAGCCAATCCATGTCCATTGCATTCGCTTTCGGGCAGAATTTCGCCGGATCACCCGAGTATTCGACACCGAATACGGCTTTGCCGGCCCGAATGAAGACCTCCAGCAGGCCGCACTCGTTGTACTGGAAGCACTGCTCGTTCAGCGCCCAGTCGAACCAGGGTTCGAGCTCCGCGGCCTGCTCGACGTTGTTCTTCAGGCCAACCGACAGCGCGCGGGCGTGGGCCGCTTCGGCGAGCCAGCGATTGTAGGCAAGCTGATGCTCGGCGCGCAGGGGAAAGCCCGTGTTGTTGCTGTAGCCATCGACGTTGTCGGGCTCGACACCGTCGCAGCCTTTCGAGCGGGCCAAGTCGAGACGCGCCTCCATGATCGGCCCGAGTAGATCGATACGGCGAATATCGAGCCACTGCTCTCCGGGCCAACCGTTGCTGCGGCCCTTGACGGCGGCCGGGAAGCGGTCCGCGTCGGGACGCCAATTCTCCCAGCTTCCCGCGCTGAAATAGCAGACGACGACGCGGCCCGCGGCATGCAAGTCGGCGATGGTGGCCGCGGAGACGTCGTTCAGATCGATATTGTACATATCGACGTCGAAGCCGGTGTCGATGCGGCCGGTCAACTGCCATTGCCAGGAAGTGCCGGGTGCCGGCTGCCAGACCTGCCCGGGTACGACGGGCGGTTCGGTCGGTGGATTGTCCGGCTGGTTATTCGGCGGATCGGTCGGCGGATCGGTCGGCGGCTGAGGCACTCGCGGCGAACCGTCACCGTCCATGGAGGCAACCAGCTTCAGGTAGTCCATTTGGCTGGCATCGTAGCTGCTGTCGGTGACATAACGCAGGTGCAGCTTGCGGGCGCCGTCCACGTAGTCGCGCGGATCGCCGGGAACGAAGAAACGCGGCGCCGCCCAGACCCAACTGTCGGCGATACGGTTGTCGCCGAGCGTCACCCAACGGTTGTCGGCCACGTTGCGCAAGCGCCAACGCCAGCGCTGCTGGTCCCGCTCGGGTCCGCGATAGTTGACGACGAGAGTCAGCGCGTCGATCGCGTCGGCATTCAGCCCATCGGGCAACCGGAACGAAAAATCGCCGCGATATCCGCCGTCGTCGGGATAAAGCTCGAGATATTTGTACCAGTTGTCATCGGACCCGGACTGATCCTTGGTTGCCAAGACAGACAGCGATTGCCCGCCGTTTCTTCCGTCGCGCTCTGCGAGCGCTACCGGATGGAGATCCAGCGCCTGCACGGGCAGCGCAATAAGTGCCGGCAGCGCATAAGCCGCCAGCCGGACATGTCGAACATAAGACATGGAGTACCCCCGGTACTTTGTACGATGCTTCCTCGCATGGTGAAGGTCGGCCGGCGCTCGCCCCGGACTGCGGCGGATGCGGCGCCCCACTGCTCGTGGCCAGGCCGCTTATCTGCCGCGCCGGCGCCCGGCGCCGATCATCTCGCCGAGCGCGCGAAAGAGCGCAGTCGGCCGACGCAGTATACGGGAAATCCCTTATTAGGGAATACCCGTACAGCTACTTTCGCGGAAGCACTGCATCCGGGCGTGACACGCGCGCGGCATCGCATCATCGCTTCAGATGCTCGAAGCCCGCTGGCGCCGGACGCCGGAACCATCGCCGCAGCCCGTGTCAGTCGCTCGCCGACGGGCCGCGAGAAGCCGGCTCCCTTGTTTGCTTCCGTTGTAGCGCCCCCGAGACCAGCGAAACGTGCCGATCGTCACACTCCCGAACGCGGTTATCGGGAGACACTCAATCGCATCCATCGGTGTTATGGTGCGGCGTTATCGTGTCGATGAAGCTTCGCCGGCGGTCCCTGTGCCGCGCGCACTGTCCGCGCGCCCCCGCCGGCGCATCGTTTCGCGTTTTGGTTGGTTAGGCGTGAAAATTTCCGAACGGACCGCCCTCGGGGCGATTTGGGTAGCGGTCATGCTGGCAGGCGTTGCAGACTCATCGGCGCAGAGCAAGCCGGAGGATGCGCCGGCAAGCGTGAACGTACAGCACACCGAGGCGTCGGGCTCCTACAGCCCATCGCCGCGATCCGGCGATCCCGTGGGAGCCCCCGCGGAGAAAGAGAACGGCGAGCTGCCGGCGACGGCGGCTTGGCGCGGCTTCGGCGTGCAGTACTGGGGTGATACCTATACACCTGCGGAACTGGCCAAAGCGCCCCATTCGCGGCTGATCATCGAGCCTTCGCGGCTCGGCGCCGACATCTCGCGCACATGCCGCGAGGAGCAGTTCACCCGCGACGAGATCCGCCTGATAAGCCGCGACGGCACGCGGCCGGTTGTCGGCTATCTGAACGTCGGAGAGCTGGCGCGGTACCGCGATTATTGGCGCTCGGAAACCGGCGGCGCGTGCGGCAAAGGCGCGCTACCCGCTTGGAACAAGAGCGGGCAAGGCGAGCCGGGCGCCCCCGAGACGGCCGCTTGGTATGGCGCGCCATACGGCGCGGAGGAGCTGTTGTCCGCCTTCTGGACGGACGAATGGCAACAGATTCTGCGCGGGCGTGTCGACGACCTGCTGCGAAACGGCTTCGACGGCGTCTTTCTCGACGACATCCTGCACTATTACCATTGGGGCACGGACGCGCGTCTGCGTGAAGCGTCCGCCAAGCTCGACGGACCGGCGGACATAGGCGCTATGGCACGCGCCATGATGCGTGTTGTCATCGATATCGCCGGCTACGCGCGTGGCGGGGCGCCGAGCGCCGACCCGGACTTCCAAGTCATCGTCAACGGCGCACCCTATATCGGTTGGGACGCATCGGCCGGCAAGGCGTCGCGAGACACCGAAATCGAAGCGCTCTACGGCGACTACCTCGACAGTATCGACGCCATCCTCGTCGAAAATGCGCTGAGTCGAGAGAACATTGCAAGCATCGCGGAAGTGCTGCGCAAGGAATACCTGCGGCGCGGCAAGCCGGTGCTGAGCGTCGACTATTGGTCCGCCGCCGAGGCGCCGGCGGATTTCGACCGTTTCCGTGAGCGGATCGCCGCGGCGGCGAGGGAAAACAGGTTCGCCGCCTATGTAGCCGCGGACGGTCTGTTCGACCGGCTCTACCCTCCGCTGGAACCATCGCCGACCGAAACCGGCGCCGACCGCGACGACGAAGGTGCCGCCGACACCGGGTCCGCTAGCAACAGCTCGCGCTAGGAAAGCACGTCAAAACGAAGCAAAGCGGCACGCGCGTTTTCGCCTTTCGCCTTTCGCCTTTCGCCTTTCGCGCCGATTTGCGGCTGGCAAGGCCAGCAATACGGTTGCTGCCCAGCCGATCGCCCCGCGCGAGCGCCGCGGGGTCTGCGGCAATCGCCGGCGCCCTTCGCGACGAGTGCAAAGACTTTTTTTCAGGTCAGGCGTTCGATTCCCGAAGTAAGGATTTTGCGATCTGCAGACGCAGTGCGGGTGGCTGCAGGCGGCTCGTAAGCTCGGCGATGCGGGCCCTCTGCCACGGCTCCAAACCGATGCGGGCGCTGGCGATGAGCAGGTAGCGGGCGGCGATGCTGTGCCGGCTCAGATCCAGGGCCAGTTCGGCAGCGAACAGGGGATCACTCGCGAGCACCCGGGGCGTCGCATGCGCCAAAACGCCGCCGAGGGCTGCCCGACCGAAGCGCCGGTAGGACCCTTTGATGACGCCGAGAATGAAGTCCGGTGTGAAAGTCTCGTCCCCGTTAAGCCGCATCAGCGCCAAGGGGACAGCGTAGTCGTTCAGCTGCCGGGCATAGGACAGCAGCGCCGCTTGAGCGTCCGCATCGATGCGGTGACGCTCTCCGAGCCACTCGGCCAGCAGCGATCGCGCCCGCGCCCCGTAGCCTGCACCTGCGAAGGCACCGATGACGACATGGGCCTTGTCGCGATCGGCCTCGAGGCAGACCACGGACAGCGCCTCGGCGGCGTTCACCTCGCCGCGGCGCAGGAGTGCCTCGGTCACCGTCCTCAGGCTGCCGGCATCGCCTTCGGCGATGAACCAGGCAGCGGCCGTAGCGGCAGCCTCGGCAGAGCGCCCGCTGCCGATCAGCAGCTCGGCCAACTGTCCGCGCTCATGCGTCCGGCGCGCGGCGGGCAGCTCCGAGCGCGCGCGCAGCAGCACCTCCATCGCGGCCGGCTCGCCGCGCGTTCGCAGCAGTTCCAACAGCCGCTGCGCCAGCCGCGGCGGGAGCGCGAAGGGCTCGACCGAGTCGAGCAGCCGCCGCTCGTCTTCGACGCGCCCGAGCAGGCGATAGGCAGCGGCGAGCTCACCCATGCGCCGCGGTGTCGGGTCGAGGGCGTAGGCCTGCGCCAAATGGCCGACCGCGGTCGGCAGATCCCCGAGCTCGCGGGCGACCGTCGCCAAGCGCTCCTGTGCCAAAACGGCATGCGGTTGCAATTCGGCAAGGCTCAGAAGGCTTTCGCGCGCCGCGGCGATGTCCGCGTTTTCCAAAGACAGCTCCGCACGCTTCATCAGCAGGTTGGGGTTGCGATCACCGGCGGCATAGACACGGTCGAGCTCGGCCAGCGCCTCCTGCGCCGGCATGGTGCTCAGCGCGAGCTCCAATTTTTCCGCTGGCGGCGGCGACAGCATGACCACCGCGACCAGCGACAGCAAACAGAGGATGATGACCTGCAGCAGATAGCGCGACATGAGCCTCTCCCTTTATCGGCACGCGGACAGTTGAACGCGGACTGCGCGGCGGTCGAGCGCCGGTAGCGCCAGCGACAGCCGATGATCCTCACCGGCGAGCGCGTCATCCCAGTAGAACCGCTTGTCCGCGCCTTCGGCGGCATCACCGAACATTTCCACGCGATAGCTACCGGGCGCGGGTACCTGCCACAGCATCTCGCCGACTCCGTGCCCATGGACCTCGAAGCGCGCGCTGCAGGCGTCCGCCTCGAGCCCGCTGATGTGCCAGCGTGCATGATCGAGCAGAAATCCCGCGAGGTGCTGCTCGGCGCCTTCCGCGTCACTCGCCGCCCGCAGCGCGACAACCGGGCTTTCCGCCGCCGGATCCAGCGCCACGTAGAGCGAACCGTTCGCCGAGCGCCGGCCCAGGACACCGCTGCAGCGGCCCGGGTCGAGGTCGAGTCGGCCCGCGGCCGTGTCGAAGCGCAATGTCTGCAGCGCGCCGCGGTTGTCGACACGCCATTGCAGGGGACCGATGCGAAACAGGCGCACGCTGAAGAACCCTTCGACGGTTCGCGCGTAATCCGCGGCGGGCACGGGGGCCAACTCCGCCGATCGGGCCTCCTCCAACTGGGTGCGCACCGCGTTCAAGGAGCCATAGCGCAGGGCGGAATAGGCGGTGAAGCCGATTTGCAGAGGCTTGAGCCGGCGCGGACGCTCAGTGGCCTCGGCCACTTGCCCGAGCCGCAGCAGGCCGTGGATCGGCGCCGTCCAGTAGTTGGTGAACGCCGCATCACCCTGCAATGCATCGTAGATTTGTCGCTGCTCGCCCACCTGCGCGGACAGCGCGCTCAGATTCGTCACCGACGGCGCGGCCGAGTCGTACACCCCGCCCTGCCCGCCCAACGCGGTCGCGCCCGACGCCCGGGCTTGCGCCAGCGCCGCTTCGAACACCTGCGCATCGCCGCCCCAAGAGATGAGCTCCACGGGCTCATCGTTACCGGCCAGCGCCGCCACCTCCCGCAGCGAACCGGCGATTTCGGATTCCAGAGCGAAGGGCTCGCCGACATAGCGGCGCAGCGCCGTCCCTCGCTCCTTGTTCAGCCGCCCTTTGTCCTTCAGGAAGACCTCGGAGAGGTTGGAGAAGGCGGCCGGCACCAAGCCGCGCTCGCGGATGGGCGCCGGATTGACGAAGCGCTCCATGGCAGCCATTTCCTCTGCGCGGCTGTAGCGCTCGAAGAAGCTCCAGCGCAGGGGCATGGTCCGGGTGCGCGACGCGGGACTCACGTGCGGCAGTCTCAACGCGGCCGCCGCAATGTCGCGCCCCTCGCGGGCGAAAAGTCCGCCCAGTACCGGATCGAAATCCCCGGTGACGAGCGAGAGTGTCAACGGCAGGTCCGGGAAGGGCTCGAGCAGATGTTCCAGCACAACGCTGCCGGCAAGACGCACCGCGTCGCCCGGGCGGTCCGTCGGCACCGGCGTTGTCCACCCCTCGCCATTGACAACGGCAAAAAAGAGCCTTCGCCCGTTGCGCGTCGTGGTGTCTGGGATCGGTCTGGCGCCGCCGCCGAGCGTGCGCTCGAAAAATGCGAACGGATTCAGTATCCACAGCGACGTTCGGGCATCGGCATCGTAGCGAAGCAGTGCCGATTCGTGCACAAAGGCGCCGGTCGACGACGTCACGACCAAGTCGGTCCCGGTGCCGCCCGCTCCCTCCGGCTCGCTCAGGCGCAAATGGGTCACCGCATCCGCCCTGGCTTGGACCAACGGAAAGCGGGCGTCGGCGATCGCGAAGTCTTGCTCGAAGCCAAGCAGCGCCGGATCGCTCGCGCCAACACGTCCCCAGACACCGAAGTGGTGCGGCTGGGGCTGCATCGTGACTCCGAGGCGCGCGAGAAACGCGTTTGCGGCCGGCCGCTTGAAGTCCACGCGGGCAAGCCCCGACTCGCCCAGCACCAGGAACCGCAGAGGCGGGTCTGTCGCCGACTGCCTCTCTACCGTCGCCGCCCATTCCACATAAGATCCGGAGTCCCTCACGGGGGCGTCGAACCAAGTCAATACCGCGGCATAGTCCGGTTCCAGCAACTGCGGCGGCAGGCCGCCGGACAGATCGTGGTAAACGACATGAAAACCCAAGTGATTCAGCACCATTTCGGCAAACCGGTGCAGACGTGTCCAGCGCACCTTGGCCTCGCGGGAGCCATCGAAAAGCGCCAGTACCAGCCGCGGCTCGGGCACGCCATCGGCGGAGGGCGAGCCATCGGCGGAGGGCCCCGAGGCCTCCGCCGTTCCGGCCACCGCCAGCATGAGCAAGAGCATCAGCGCTTGCACGACGGAGCGCCCGGCGGACCGACGCCGGGCGGGCGCACATCCGCGGCCGCGCCGGCGCGTGCCGTCATGCCGCTTTGGGTGGACGTCAGCCGAGGTTCTTAAGCGTGTAGGCGGGTCGCTGCTCATAGAGTGCGGCGTTCTCCCTGATAAACACGATGAACAGAAAACTGCGCAGCGAACCGTAGGCGAAGACGAAGGACACCAGGCACGAGACCAGCGACGCGACGAAGACCCCGTAGGCGGATACACCGGTCCACCAATAGGCCAAGATGCCGGCGACCAAGTTGCTGGCGCCGAAGATCACCTGCAGCTGAAAGAACCTGCGCGCGCGGTTGCAAAGCATGATGACGAAGCAGTTGGCGAAGAAGAACGACTGCAGCAGCGCGGCGACCAATCCGATCCGCATCCATGCGAGCTGGCGCATCTCCATGGACAGCAGCATCACGATGTGCGCGGACAGCTCGACGAATAGCGCCGAGAACGCCGCCTGAACGAACAGGATCCGGAAGATCGCCGTCAGGATGTCGTCGAACAGCCTGTCCGCTTCGGTCGCCATCGCGCGATAAGTCGGGCGGGCGCGAAGCAGCTGCCAGAAGGCATCGATACGAGGCTCGGCCAGGCGCTCGTTGAGCAGGAAGATGGCCGCAAAGGTCGGTATGATCGATAGGTGGGCGATGAACATGGCGCTGTCGTAGGGCGCAAAATGGGGAAACCCGGACGCCGAGCGCATACCCACGGGGCCGAACCAGAACACCAGTTTATCCACCCACACCGCGCACACCGCCAAGACGATGCCGGCGAACAACAGCACCTGCTCGCGAATCTCGGCGACGATCATCCCCGCGGCCTCGAGCAGGCGGGCGAGATCGAGCTCGGAGCTGCGGATCAGGTGCGAGCTCATCAAGAAATGGGCGAACAGCAGGCCAACCGAGAAAGACCAGAGCACCGGCTCGACACCGCTGTTGCCGCGGGCGACGAAAACGGCGCCGCCGATCGCGATCAACATGCCGAGCACGAAGGAGCGGATCAGGCGCCAGAAATCGCGCAACGCCGACATCACCGCAAAATCGGTCCACAGCAGCGATGCGGAGACCGACAAAACGACGAACGCTACCCCCAACTGGAGCGAAAGCCCGCCGAGCAGCACCGCGACCGTGGCCGTCAACAACTGGGTCGCACCGGCGCCCAGCATCAACGACACCGCATAGAGCTCGGCCACGCGCCGGCCGCCGTGCTCGTTGACGGAATTGCGGATCAACCGGGCCGTCAGCGTGCCGATCGGCGCGGTTGTCAGCAGCGACAGTCCAAAGGCATAGATCACCGCCAGGCGCAGGTCTTCGATGGCGCGATGCCCGAGCACGGGTGTCAGCGCGGCCGAGATCACCGCCAGCGCGATGACCGACACGACCCAGGGACCGACAGCGACGATGGCTCCGGCCAGGAACGAGATCACCGGCGACAGTACGGGGCCGGCCGTCAACCAGCGCAAGGCACGCGCGGAGCCGCGCAGCGCGGCCTCGGCGTCGGGCCATTTCAGCTCGCCGCTCGCGCTCATGCCGCCGTCAACATATCGTAGAGGGCCGAATAGCGCGCCGCCGACGCCTCGGAAGTGAAGTAGACCTGCACCCTGCGGCGCAGCGTCTCGCCGCAGCTTCGGCGCAGCACCTCGTCCGTGAGCAACGCGGCGACGGCCTCGGCCGTCGCCTCCGGCGCCATCAGCGGGACGATGCGCCCGCCCGGGCCCAGAGTCGGCGACTCATCGGGCAGCCCCTCGATGATCTCCCGGCAGGAGCCGACGTCGGTCGCGACACAGGGGATACCGGCCGCGCCGGCCTCCAGCAGCACCAGCGGCTGCGCCTCGCTGATGCTCGTGAGCAGCATCACGTCGACCCGCGGCAGATACTCGATCACGTTGACCTTGCCGGCGAATTCCACGGTACCGCCCAGCCCGAGCTGATCGACGAGCTGCACGCACTCGGCGTAATAGCCGGGATCCTCGTCGGTGGGTCCCAGCAGCAGCGCACGCAAATCCGGGATCGAGCGGCGCAGATGTCCCGCCGCCGCGATAAAGGTCTTGATGTCCTTGATCGGCACGATGCGCCCGATCAACGCCACGGTGGGCGGGTGATCCGGGTCGGGCTCGATTGCCGCGTAGCGGTCGAAATGAATGCCGTTGGGGATGACCTCAAGTCGCTCTCGGGGGGCACCGAGCGCGGTCTGAAAGGCCTGATTGCGGCCGTAAAGCGTCGTGATTCGACTGCAACTGCGATAACAGACCTTCGCGTAGGACTCGAACGCAGTGATCCAGAAGTCGCGGATATCCAGCCGCTCGTCGCGCCGGGAGAGACTGGCGCCGATGGTATCGGTGATCCATTCGGCCATGAGCAAGTCGATACGGCGCTCGTTGGTATAGATCCCGTGCTCGGTCACCGCGGCGGGCCTTCCGGTTTCGATGGATGCGCGCGCGGCAAGCAGGCCGGCATAGCCGGTCGAGATCGTGTGATAGGCGCCGGCCACGGGCAAGGGTGCAGTCAAAATGCTGAAAAGCCCGCCGACCAGCGTTCGCCATGCCCAGAAAAAATCCGGGAACGAGGCCTGCGGCGTCAGCCTGTGGTAGCAGGCCACCATCACATTCCAGGCGAAGCGGCTGCTGAGCAACTGATCGAGGGAGACGGGCGCGGCCGCTGTCCGGTCCGGCTCCGAAAAGGCCGTTGCCGACGCACCCGGGTCACCATGCAGCAACACGCCGAGCGCCCCGAGGGCTTGCGGATCTCCTTCCGTCAAAATACGGCAGATGAGATCACTGACTTCGCTCGAGGAGAGATCCGGCTCGAGCAGGCGGCGGGGGCGGCGCAGGCTCGGACTCAGCACGAGGTTGCGAAACAGCACCACCGCCGGCGGCAGCGTGTAGACCGGCGCCGGCGGGTTGTCGTTGGCGACGATGGCGACAACACCGAAGCGGCGCTCGGGTTGCTGCTTGATCAGCCAATCGAGCCAGGAGGACACTCCCCCGGCGACATAGGGATAGCAGCCTTCGACGATCAGACACACATCCACGGCCTGCTCGTCATCGTGCACATCAACCGACATGGCATTCTCCTCGGGTCGACGACCTCGGCGGCAGCGCGCGCCCGGCCGCCCCCTTGCGCCACGACCGGCTCGGCATCAATGGGACGGCCGAGCCTCTGTCGCGCGTTGCAAGCGCCGGCGCGCCGGCCGACGGCACCGCAGAAGCCGCCGCCGCACTAGCGCGGTGCGTATCGAGGCTGTCCGCGACCCGCCGCAGCTCGCTCGCCGTGTCGTCGTCGAGGAAGCCGGACGCCGCAAGTCGACGGCAGCGCTCGGAGAGGTCGCGGGAACCGACTGTCGTCGATTCGCCGCGCCGCGCCGCCGCGAGGATCCGCTGCGCGTCTGCCGCCGAGCGCTCGCGCAGCTTCGCGAACACGGCCGCGGCCTGAACACGCACCGCGGGCGTGGGCGAGCGCAGTGCCGCGGCCAGGGCCGATAGCATTTCCGGCTCGTAGCGCTGCGAGATCATCGCAATGGCAAACTGTTGATCCGCAAGCTCGTCGCTGTCGATCGCATCCCGAAGCGTACGGCGGTTGGAGGTATCGCGTCTGGGCCGTCGATCGGCGAGGATCTGTGCATAGAGGGCATCGGCGGCGCTGGTATCGGCAATCGGCGCATCTCCGGCGCCGCTCGGGCCAGCGCCCGCACCGGCGACGGCCCGTGCCGCCGCCGCGGTGGCAGGCATCAGCAGACGGATAAAGGCGAATGGACCCAGCAGGCACATCATCGCCGCACGAAACACGACCGCGCCGCTGAGGCCGGCACCGATACCCCGCAAAGCGAACAGGTAGAACGCCACGATCGCGAAATGCGCGATGAGCAAAAGCCCCGGTGCGGCCGCCTGCGTCACCCACCCATAGCCAAGCAGCAATTCGCTGAACAGAGCCAGCGCTTCGACCGAGCGCGTCAGCCCCTGGCGAAGCAGGCCCGGCACCAGGACCGGCAGGGCCGTTGCCCGCCTGTCGAAGCTTCGCGCCAGTGACGAGGCGATCATCGCCCGCCGTCCCCGCTGCATCGCGCCAGCGTAGCCACATCGTCTTGCTTCATGCCGGCGAGTGCCGCCGCGAGCGCATCCGTCAGCACGCCGACGGCACCGTCGCCGATTTGCTCGCGGCGCCCGAAGGGAATGGCAAGGATGCCGATCGGCGCCTCTTCGTCGGGCCCGCGCACGGCAATCGCGGCCACGCCATCGGCGAACTCCGGCGCACGCTTGACCGTGACCGGGCCTACCTCGGCCGCGGCCCGACGCACGATGGGGTGATCCCCGGGCAGCACTTCGCCGGACGCACCGGCGGCGCGGATATCGCCGACCTCGCGATAATCGCCGCGTGGGCAGCGCAGGAAGAGGCGCACGGTGACCGGTCCGAGCAGATCTCGAGCGCAGCGCTGCAGTTCCTCCGCCAGCCTTGCGGCTGTCGCTTCGCGTAGCGCGGTGGTCGGCATCTCCGGTGCGCCACCGAGATCGCTTGGCGGCGGCCTGTCGGCCTGCCGTGCCGGCGCGGGAGCTTCGGTCGCGATCGCCACCTCCAATTGCCATAGCTCCTCGTCGAGCCGGCGGATTTCGTCGGCGAAAGCGGTATTCATCCGGCGCAGTCGCTCGATCTCCCGCGCGCGCTCGATCTCGGTCCGGCGCTGGTTCTGGCGGAATAGGCCGATCAGTACGGCCGCCAACAGCCACTGGATCGGCAAGCGCACCATCTCCAGGTAATAGGCCGAAATGTCCAGGCCCGGCGGGCGCAGTGGCCAATCCATGAACAGCGAGGCCAGGATCGCGGTGACGACGCCCCCGTAGACTCCGTACTGCAGCGACACCAGCATCACCGGCAGCCAGAATGGATGCAGGTCGAGCGCGGCATAGGTTCCGCGCCCCAGAAACAGCGTTTCGATCGCCATCAGGCCGACCAGCAACGCCATGCCCTCGGTCACCGCGCGAATAAAGGAAAGAAACGAGGAGTCGCTGCCCGTATCCGTCCCGCCCCCGGCCGGCAGCGCCGCCTCCCGGGTGGGGTTCGCCAATGATCGATGCATCGTCTAGCGCCCCCCGCGGGAGTCGATGGACGCATCGGCGAGCTGATCCCGCGTTCGTGCGCGGGCGCCCACTTCGAGAATGTCTCCCGGCAGTAGCGTCGTATCCAGGCTCGCGTCGATATCGATCAAGCCTTCGGCGGACTTGCGCACCACGACCAATTCCAGCGGCACCTCGGCGTCGGCAGTCGGGCGTTTCGTCAGCGCGTCGATCTGCATGGCGACGGCGCCAAGCTGGCCTTCGATTGCGTTCAGCTCCGTGACGCGGTCCCGAAGCTCTCCGGCCAGGGTGCTGCGATCCGCCGATGCCTGCGCGGGCAGGTCGCGCCGGGCAGCGTCGAGGGCGTCTTCGGCGGTAGCCAGGTCGAGGCTGACCTGGAACTGGGCGCGCTCGAGATTCATCTGGCTCAGCTCTTCAGCGTGCAGGCGATAGAGCGGCGCCAGCCCCTGCGCATTCAGGGCCTGAAGCTCGTCGAGGCGCCGGCGCTTCTGCTTGATCTGGTCTTGCGTAACCGCTTGCTGGTTCTTCAGCAGTTCCACCCGCGACGACAGCTCCTCGAGGTGGGAGCTTGCGTTGGCGCGTGCCAACCCGCGCGCGTCGACCGCGGCCCGCAGCGCGGCCAGCTCGCTGTCGACTCGCCGCTGGCCGAGTACCGATATCATTGTCCGCAGCCGTTCGCGGTCGATGCCGATCTCGGTTTTGCCGGCCATCACCGCCTCGATACGCCGAATCTCCAACTCCAGGCTGAGCACGAGCCGGTCGAGCTCGGCGCGGCGCGCCGCCAGGTTGGTCAGTGTCTGGGCGCTGGCCGCGGCACCGGCGGCCTCGGCACCGGCCAGCGCCAGGGCATGGCGGACAGTCATGTCGGGCAGCGTGGCGTAAGCCCCCGGCGAGCGCACCGCTCCGCTGACCAGCACGGGATGGCGCGTCTCGAAACCGGCCGTGACCGACGCCGGCGTGCCGAGCGCCTCGCGGTAGCGGTTTGCTACCTGTCTCTCGACGCAGGCGAGCGACTGCCCGCGCACCGGCACCCGGGCCAACAGCGGGATGGATACTTCACCCGCATCATCCACCTCGTAGGTTCCCGACAGGTCCAGGCGCTCGAACACCAGGGCACTGAGATCCAGGCCCCGGTCCGTGCCTTTGGCGCCGTCGGCCGGCTGCTCGAAGAAGCGCAGGCGAAGCTTGTCCCCGGCCACGACCGACGCCGCACTCGCGGGCTCCCCCGGGGCACAATCGCCGCCGGACGCCTTCGCTACCGAGCGGCGCGTCGGCGATAAGTCCGCGATTTCCGCCAGCACACGCCGGCCGGCGCCGTCGCCGTCCTGGCCCCCGAACCTGCGCTCTTCGAAGGGCAGGATCTTCAATGTCTGCTTGAGCTCGCTCCACCAAGTCTCACCCGAGCCGGCCTCCGCGAACCGCGACTCCGCAAGGGAGCCGCCGGTAGCCACGCGGTCGTCGCTGACTTTCCAAGCGAGAATCGAAACGAGTGCTGCAAGAAAGACTGCAATAGCAAAGAGGATACGCATTGGATTGGTCCTTCCTTTCGGGGCGCGCCGACGAGCACAATCACGGCGATGTCGCTGCGCTCCCGGTCCACGGATCGTCGGCGCTGGGCTCGTCGGCCTCCGGATGGATTAAACGCTCCGCAGGCAGACTCGGGTCGCCGGCTGCAGCGATGCGCGCACCCGCACCAAGCAGCGATGGGCGGTCGATGTCTTGCCGCCGCGTCTCGTGGGTCGAGCCGGTCGCCGTCGGGCGCTCGGCCTCGATGTCTCGGGCGCAATACCGACGACAAGGAGCCCTATTTCCAAACCATCCCACGCCGCTCCGCCACGCTCGACGCGCCGTCCGAGGCCGCCGCGCGGACATCGTGCCCGGGCTCGGCATCCGCACCGGCGGCGGGCTCGTCGAGTGCCGGCCATTCGCCCGCCAGCCATCGCCGGACGGCCTCGACGATCCGCGCCGAAGCGCCTCCGCGGTCGAGTGGATCCGCGGACATCGCCAGCACCGAGATCAGTTCCCGGTCCGCCAGCGTCGCGGCCTCCGAGTCGGCATCGTGGATTGCTTGACTCGGCGGCGGCGGCTTGCGCGCCAAAAACGCCAGCGCATCGACGATGGTGTCTCCCGTCACCGCGATGCGCTCTGCGGGTACGCCTTCGGACATCAGCGCGCGGCGTGCACGCTCGGTCGGCGCGAAGTGCGCGTGCGCAACGGCCGATGACAGGCAGTGGTTGATCCTTTCCGGATAACGGCCACCGGTGGCCTCCGCCTCCACGTCCGCATGGAGGCGGCCGACCGGTATCCCCGCGCGAAACGCGCTCAGCGCGGCACTCGAGACCGCCGGCGTCTCGCCCGAGTACAACAACATATCGGGCGAAAAACGCTGCAACGCTCCGTCTATGACCTCCATGACGGCGCCGGTGGAGCACACGGAGGCGTTCGCGCCTTGCTCCGGGTCCAATGTCATGTCGGGTTTGATGCCGAATAGCGACAGCACCGAATCGAGTTGCTCGGGCGTCCGCCCCATCGCGATCAGTGCCGTGTCGAAGCCGGAGGCGGCTTCGCCGAAACGCAGATATACCGGTGCTAGTTTGATGGCCTCGGCCCGCGTGTTGATGACAACCGCGATACGCTGATTTGCCATGAGTTGCTCCTGCCATGCGTCGTCGAGCTATCGTTTGTGCCCGCATACGACCGGCGGCGCACGACGAACGGATCGCGGTCGGCCATCCACTCTGCGCGGCGTCACCGGGGCGATGCGGCTTTTCTTCAATGTGCCGTGCGCCTAGTTGTCGCTCTCGAAACCGGCGAGTCAGTCTTGGCGCGGCCGCATGCACAAGGCTGCTTGGCGCACGTCGGCTCGCTCGGCGCCATCGACCATGCCCGGCGTCATCGAAAAACGTCGAAGACATTGATTCTCGAGCGTCCTCGCCAAGCCGGCGAGACGGTCGAAACCTCGATCGTCAGCGAACGCATTCACTATCGAATAGGGCCGGCGCGTACACCATCAGGGAGTTCCCGTCAGCTGGATCGGGTGA
This sequence comes from Thiohalocapsa sp., assembly GCA_021736785.1. GTDB lineage: Bacteria > Pseudomonadota > Gammaproteobacteria > Chromatiales > Chromatiaceae > Thiohalocapsa. The sequence goes on from JAIPFF010000037.1 coordinate 18,987, forward strand.
ATCCGCGAGGACGGATCAAGGCGCTCGCAGCACGTCGATGCGTGTGCGAAGCACGGCGCCTTCTTCACTGCGGCAAGCACCGCGCGCAGAGGAGAAAATCGCCGCCGGTTTACAGGCAGGAGGTTGCGTCGGGCAAGTGACGCGTGCGCAGAGGGCGTGGCAAGCGCCGGCGACCGGAGGCTCGGCCGAGCGAATTCTAGAGGTGGCTGTGCTCTACCAACTCGCGGATCGCCGCCGCGGCTGCGGCGGGATCGGCCCTGTGCAGGGTAAGCATCTGCTCGCCGAGCTGCTGCCAATGGCGCCTGCCCGTGTCGGCAATGTCGCGCAGCTCGAGCGTGTCGCCGCTTGCCCGCCAACTGTCGTAGGCGTTGGCCAGGGATGGAAACAGGGACTTGCGCATATTGGTCAGGTTGCCGAGATAGAAGTGCAATGCGGGTGCATCGTCGGCTTCGGCGATCCGCGGCAAGGTCACAAGGCAGTCGGCAAAGTGATCGCGCACGGCCCGGGCCATGAGCTCGGCCGGGGTCTGGGCGACATCGAGCAGCATGGCATTCCACTCGTCGTCACCGAGACGGCGCCCGGCCTGATATTCGCCTTGCTCGTGCAGCAGCGCGTTGTCGATCTCGCGGTCCGTCATCGCATCCAGAGAGCTCTCCAGATCACCGTCGAAGTCGTAGCAGGCGAAGGCGCGACCCAGCGCATTGTCGGGGCGGTTCCAGCGCCAGCTCTCCAGTTTCTCCCACAGCATGCGCCGCAGCGACTCGCGGCGCAGGAAGATGGTGTTGCCGCGCGTCATCGCCGGCGGCGCGGTCAAATCGCGGGCATACTCGCTCGCGGCGACATAGACGGAGTAGCCTCCGTTGCGGGCATGCTGCTCGAGCTCGCCGAGAAAGAAGTGGGGCTTGGCGTGGTTGCCGAGCCCGCCGGAATAGACGAGACCGTGCGGCTCCAGCGACGCGTTGATGGCCTCGGCGTCGAACGGATCGAATTCGCGCCCGGCGATGGTCAGCGGGCGCAGGTCGGCCTGCTCGAGCTCTTCCCACAGTTGCTCGCGCGCCTGCAGCCAGTCGCCGACCGCGTCTTTCTCCAAGACGGCACCGTAAGGCAGGCGCTGCTCCCATCGGTAGTACTCGCGCATTTTCATCAGGTAGATGCACAGCGAGTAGTCGCCGCCATGGCGAGCGTCGGAAATGTGGCAGTTGTGCTGCACGGTGCTGGCCAGAATATTCAGTTGCTGCGGGCTCATCGCTACATCCTCGATGGCTGACGGGCCTGGACAAGATCGGGTGCGGTGCGGATTCGCCGCCGTACCCGCCAATTTCCCGAGTAGTTTAGTCGGGCATAACGCTAGCAGCTCAGGGGCTGCGGCGGCAACTCGCGCACATCGGGCGACGGCCCCGCGGGGCGGGTCGCCAACGCAAGATCACGACAGGCACCGGAGTGTAGAGAACTATGGCCTTACGCATCAAAAGTCATTGGTGGAACGACGAAAACGAGCGCTCGCTGAGCGAAGTCGGCAGCGCGCTGGCCTTTATTGCCTGGCGTATCTCGGTCGATAAGGCCATCACGCTGCACTGCGAGCGTTTTGTCTACCGCGACGACGAGCAGCGGCTGCTGGTGATCCAGGAGTACTTGATCTTTCTGATCCAGATCGCCGACCGGCTGTCTCACGAGATGCTCGAAGAGGAGCAGCGCCGCGAGCTGGTCACCAGCTTCGCGAAGCACTGCGTCGGCCACCTGCAGGACAACAGCCAAGACCTACTCGGCGCCGGCGACTACGGCAGCCCGTTCCTGGCGCGGCTGAACGAGCGCTCGGAGGAATATGCGGAATTCCGGCTCGACGACGACGGCCCCACCTACCCGTTCCTGCGCCATCTGGGCTACGAGATCCAGACGTTGATGGGGCTGGAGGAGGAAAACCGCTGGGTCATCGATCAGGTCATGGACAAGGACGGCTGGGACGCCTACAAGCGTTTCGCTAAGGCGTTTCGGGATCTGTTCGAGTGACGGCTGCCGGGTCCGCACCGCGCGCGCGCTCTCCGGCGGGGGCGGGCGCACGGGCATCATCCGCGGGCGACGGCCGCCTTCTTCCCGGCTCGCGCCGCGCCAAAAGGATTCCGCTCAGAATGAGCCCCAGCCCGCCGAGGTGGCCGAGTGTCGGCTGCTCGCCGAGGAAAAGGACGCCGATGAATACCGCCCAAAGCGGAATCAGGTAATTGAGCTGTGACGTAAACGCCGGCCCCGCAGTCTGGATCAGACGGAAATAGACGATCAGGGCCACGGCCGTGGACAGCAGCCCCAGAAACGCCACGGCACCGATCACGGCGCCGTCGAGCCGAGCCGTATCGATACCGCCCACTTCGCCCATCATCGGCACCGACATCAAGGCCGCCAACAGCGTCACCGAAGCGGCGGTGGTGACCGCATCGCTCTTCGGGCGCAGCCGCGCGAGCACGGCCGAGACGCCATAGCACAAGGCTCCGGCGAGCACCGCCAGCATCGGTACCAGGGGCCCCTGCTCGCCGCCGATCGCGAGCAGGGCTTCGGGTCCGATCAGCGTAACGACGCCGACGAAACCGAGCATAAAGCCGCCGACGCGGTGGCGTGTCAGCCGCTCGCCCGGGATAAAGACGTGCGCCAAGGCCAATGTCGCAAGCGGCATGACCGCCATCAAGATCGCGGCGAGCCCGCTGTCGATGCCGCGCTGCCCCCAAGTGATCAAAGAGAATGGCAGCAGGTTGCCGACGAAGGCGATCAGGCCGAAGAACAGCCACAGCCGAGCACCCCGAGGCGCCGAGGAGGTCAACGCGAACGCCAGCGGCAACAGCACCAACGCGGCGATGGCGAGGCGCGCGGTGACGATCACGGTGGGGGGCAACGCGCCGACCGCGATCTTCGTGAACAAGAACGACGATCCCCACATCAGCGTCAGCGCGAACAGGCTCAGCCAGTCGGCCCACTCGCGGCGATCCATCGCGCTGCGCCCGGCAATCACGACGCGGTCACCGGCGCCGCCGCGCGCGCAGAGCGGCAAGTGACCGCGCCCGAGCCGAGCGCCGGCGCACATCTACGGGGGCCGGGACTGCACTGCGCCGCGCTCGCCATGCTCATGTCTGCTTGCCTCCGTGCACGGCAGTTGCGCCGCCGATACCCGAACCGGACATCAGGAACCGGCCATTTGGGCGCGCCGAGCCCGAATGGGCGGCATCTCGGACGATCGGTTCATATTCAGCGCACCTTTTCACTTCCATTTGCTCCGCGCCTCGCCATGACCGATGCCGACCCGCGTATGAAGACGGCGCTCGAATTGTTTCACGGCGGGCGGTTCTCGCAAAGGTGCCGGCTTTGCGAAGCACTCGAGGACGACGGCGAGCGCAATGTCGGCTCGGACTTGCCGCCCTGCGCGTCGCAACGGGAACCCGGATCCGCCGCCCGGGGCAACCATCAGGACCGCGGCTGGCACCGCGGACACCAGTAGGTGGAGCGCGGGCGGGCGCCCAACAGCGCGCGCTGCACGCTGTCGCCGCAGCGCAGACAGGGCAGCCCACCGCGGCCGTAGACCCAGAGATTGCCCCGGCGATCGAGATTGTTCCGGGTTGCCCGCGGCCCGCCGCCGAGATTGTCCGCCAGTAGCGCGGCCGCGCGGCGGTATAGCGCCGGCAGCCGCGTACCGGCGATATCCCCGACACCGAGAAAAGGCGACAGCCCTTCCAGGAACAGAACCTCGGACTTGTAGACATTGCCGATGCCGGCTGCAATGCGCTGATCAAGCAGCAAGTCGATCAGCAGCGTCGCCGGCCCCGCGTGCCGGTGCACGCCGGCGGCGACCATCTCCTCGTCGACGCCGTCGCGAATCAGGTCCGGACCGACACGGGCCCGGTGACCGACGCCCCCAGGTCCCTGCAAGCGCAGCCACTGCACCTCCTTGGCATTGAAGCAGACATAGTCGGAGTCGTCCGTGGCGATGACGATCGATGCTTGCCGGGCTGGTTTGCGCCAGGCCACGCCGGGACGATAGCGATGCCAAGACCCGTAAAGCCCCAGATGGCTGCGCAGCCGCAACCCGCCATCGAAGGTGATGAACAGGTGCTTACCTTCGCCCGCAACGCCCAGCACCCGGCGCGGCCCGCATGAGTCGCCGAAGCGCGGCATCAGGTCGACGCCGCGCACCCGCGCGCCACGCAATGCGGCATCGAGGTACGCCGCGACCTTATAAACGGTATCGCCCTCGGGCATCGTGCCAATGGCCTCCCACGCCTATGTCCGGCGCCGCAGCGCGCCCGAGCACCCCCGGCCGGTCAGAATCAGAGCTCCGGCCATATCTTCGCCGAAAAGCGGCCGTTCTCAGTAAAAAAGGCCAAAAAAACCCGCCAAAAAAAACCCCGCCAGAGGCGGGGAACACGACAAGGAGTCAGAGAGCTTCACTGAAGCTCGAAGTCTTTGAAAAGCCGCATCGGGGAAAGTTCGCTCCGAAACGCCGCCAATAACCGCTCGAAAAAAGCGTGTTCAAAGTCCGCCGCGGCACCCGGGCAGGTGCCGACGAAAAAACATCGGCGGCGGCAAGAAAACCAAGTAGCCCGAACACACAACGCAACGGACGCCACGGATGGAAAGCGTTGTACTGCAACCGGTTTCACATTAGTCAATTATGATTTTCCACGACTCGGCAAATTCTGTGTTAGAGTTTGGACATAGAAAGTCCCGCGCGCTGCCAAGCGCGAGAACAATGCGGGGACTGGATCTCGTCTTCAAAGACCTGCATCCACAGTAGTTTCGTTCCGATTTCCCGTCCGGTCAGCGCCCTCGTTGCCTTCGCCCAGGTGCCGTTTCGTGTGTGGGTACCCGCACCGGACACATCAACGAATCCGCCTCGTTTGCTGTTTGGAGGTGTCATGTCGAAGCGTCTCGGAAGGCGTGCGCGAATGTCGTCGAGCGGACCGCGCAGTGTTCGCGCGCCCGCGAGTTGCGCCACTTCCCTCGGCGGGGCTTCACGACATTGACAAAGCGCCGCGGCGCAACGATTTCGAGCCCAGCGTGCATTCGCGCGGCCCCCTTCCATGCCGCCGGCCGGACCTCGGCACCCGAGCGCGACGACTTGATGTCCAGCAGCGAGCCTGCCGGCGGCGCCCGAGCGCCGGCGCGGCGATGGCGCGTGTATCGAGATTTACCCGCCGCGGCCCGTCGGGCCGCATCGGTTTCACGGCAAACGCAGCCCGAGCGCCGGAAGACGGCCAACGAGGGCAGCGCTAATAACACCGGTCGCTTCGGACCGGCAATAACCACAATGATGAGGTAGCGAATGAGCGTACGCGTGACTGGAGATACGCTTGCATTGGATCGGAAGATTGTCGGCAGAATCAAACGCCAGGCCGAGACGCTGGCACAGGGATTCCCCAGCCAGGAGCTCGACATTCAAGCCCGCATCGCCGAAGAGTTCGACGAGCTACGGGGACACCGGGTCCGCTGCGAACTGGTCACCAACTCCGCCGATCGCCAGCAGGTGGTCGTACGTGAGGCAAGCAAGACACCGGAAGAGGCGATCGACGCGGCTTTCTCCGGACTCAAAACGAAGCTCCGGCGACTGCGCACACGCGGCCTGACGAAGCAAGCTAAGGAAACGGCCTTTCGCCCGACGGGCACCTGATCACCGCCCATCCCTCTTCCAAACCGGTCTGCGCGCCGGCGCCGGCTCGCCATCAAGCGTACGGATCTCCCGACAAGGCACACGCCTTCGGTGCATCGGGTGACGACGGCCGGCCTGCCGATGTCGCCCTATCGTCTCCGATCGCACGACGAGCCACGGGCACGGCACTGCCTGATGCCGGCAGCGCGGTGCCCGGGCGCAGCAGCGCGCGCCGGTGAGACCGGTCCATGGCGACCGCTTTGACCTTCACATCGACCGCCGGCTCAGCGCTGGCTTACATCAGCCGCAGGCGCGCCAAGCCGGCGTCGGCGGTAATCACTTGCCCGGTCACCGAGCGGGCATCGCGTAATAACCAGGCCGCAGTCTGCGCCATCTCGGAGGCGTCCGCGATGCGCCCCAGCGGGTGGCGCGCGGCTGCCGCGGCGCGCTTTTCCTCGGAGCTCAGCAACCGCCGCGCCAGTGGCGTATCCGTCAGCGTCGGCGCGATGGCGTTCACCCGCACTGCCGGCGCCAATTCGGCCGCGAGGGCGCGGGTCAAGCCTTCCACCGCGCCTTTGGCCGCCGCAACGCTGGCGTGGTAAGGCATCCCGAGCTGGACGGCGACGGTGCTGAACAACACGATGGCACCGTTCTCGCTTCGCTTCAGCGGGCTCAATGCGCCGCGAATCGCCCTGACAGCCCCCAGTAAATTCAGCTGCAGGTCTTCGAGAAATTCATCGTCGCCGAGGCGGTGAAACGGCTTCAGCCTGATGCTGCCCGGACAATAGGCAAGCCCGTCGATGCGCTCCGGCAACGCATCGGCGGGAAACGGCTCCGCCACCGCATCCCAGCGCACACCGCGCACACCGGGACGATCCGCGGCCGCGTCCGGATTGCGCGACATGTGCAGGACTTCGTCGCCGCGCTCCGCGAGAGCGCTCAACAATTCGGCACCGATACCTGAGCCGGCACCGATGATCAGAAACTGTTTTGCCATAGCCAATCTCCACTGATGCGTTGCTTCTTTGGCGCAAAGGTTGAGCCAGACAAAACTTAAACAAGGAGGACTTTTAAGAGATCAAAGACTGGACGAAACAGAAGCGCGCCCGCACGGCACAGGGCATCGACAGTTTGCCGCAAGCGTTTTCGCGACAGCACGGCACCGAGCAACCGACGTCTCGCCACGACAATCTCGCGATGCCCGAGGACCGCCGATACTGTCGTCAGAGCGGCACCGGGGCCGGCACCGTCCCGGCGCCGAGCGAATGCCCTCCGGTGGCACGTTCGCGGCGCAGGGCCGGGCAGCACGATCACCGCTTGGGGCCGCCAAAGCAGCGCAAAAAGTAGACAAACCACCTGGAAATCCAGCGCGAAAACCTCAATTCCTGCTGCAGGAGGCGGCGCAAGGGGCGTGCCGGCGCGCCCGGTCCGGCGGCCATCGAGTGCCGGCCCCGACGCCCGCGGCCACCAGCCGGCCCGGCCGGTTTCGGTGGCGAATGTCACCGGCCGCCGCGCCGGGGCAACCAGTCACCGGCGTCGCGCACACTCGGCGCCGAGCAGGGCAATCAACGCAAGCAGAGGTCAGAACCATGAAGATCGGCATCATCGGAGGCACCGGCTTTGTCGGCAGCCATATAGTGGACAAACTCTGTTCAGATGGCCATGAAGTGCGTTTGCTCACCCGGCCCGGCAGCGAGCACAAGGCGCCCACCCACACCGCGGTGACCATGGTGTCCGGCAACGTTGCCGACGAGACATCCATACAAGCTTGCTTCGAAGGCTGCGAGGCCGCGATTTATCTGATCGGTATTCTGCGCGAAGACCCGAAAGCCGGCATCACCTTCGACGCGCTGCAGCGCCGGGGCGCGGAGCGTGCGATCACGGTGGCGCAGGAAGCCGGCGTACGGCGTTTCCTATTGATGAGCGCGAACGGAGTGGACGAGGCCAAGACCCCGTACCAGACCACCAAGCTCGACGCGGAGAGCGCATTGAAGGCGACGAGCCTGGAGTGGACCATCTTTCGGCCGTCCGTCATCTTCGGCGACCCGCAGGGGCGTATGGAATTCTGCACCCAGCTGAAGTCGGACCTGATCGAGAGCCCGATGCCCGCGCCGTTGTTCTATAAGGGGCTGCTTCCAACCGATGCGGGCGGCTTCGCACTGGCCCCGGTGCACGTGGACGATGTAGCGGCCGCCTTCGCCGCGGCACTGGTGAATCCACAGGCGGTCGGCCAGACCTACGAGCTCTGCGGACCCGACGCATTGACCTGGAAGCAGATCCTGCAGACCATTGCCGGCGCCACGGGAAAGCGCAAGCTGATGCTGCCGGCACCGGCAGACCTGATTGCGCCGGTGGCCGGACTGCTGGACGGATTCAGCTGGTTTCCGGTGACCCGCGACCAGTTAGTGATGCTGCTGTCGGGCAACACCTGCAGCGATGACGGCTTCGCGCGACTGGGGCTGACGCCGCGCGCTTTCACCCCGAGCGCGCTCGGCTACCTGTCCGGCAACGGCTAGCGCAAACACGGGGCTGCACCGAGGAGGCCGGTCGCTTGCCGGCGCGACGCCGCGGGGCGGCGGCCCCGCCGGCAGCGGTTTTGCATCGGGCTCTCCACCGCGCGGCGCAGCGGCCGTATCAGACCGAGGTCGGGCGCTGCTGATCGGGCCGCAGCTTCGGCGTGAAGTAGACATCGGCGTCGTCGAGATCGACATCGTTGCCCTGCCCGTCTTCGAGGGGCTGTTCGTAGTCCTTCCATCCGCGCAGCCCGGTTTGCAGCGAGGCCACGTTGGTATAGCCCAGCACTTGCATCGAATGCGCGGCCAGCACGCTGCGATAGCCGGAGCGGCAGACGACCACGACCTCGCGCTCGCGCGCCTGCACCAGTTCCGGCACGGTTTCTTCGTAATCCCATTCGCAGGCGGACTCCAGAATGCCGCGCGGGATGTTGAGCGAGCCCCGGATATGCATCGCGGCAAACTCATCGGGCTCGCGCACGTCGACGATCAGCAGATCCTTGTTCTCGTCGAGACGCTCTTCCAGATCCCAGGGCATGATCTCGCGTACATCGGTCAGACAGCTACGGATCAGCTCCAAGAAATTCTTCATGATTCAGCCTCTTCGGGTTTGATCCGGGGTTGCGCCCCGGGCGCCGCCGCCTGGACCCGAAATGGTCCGCCCCCGGGTGATGATCAATGGCAGTGGATGTGCGCCGGCGGCGTGCCTCGAGCCTCGAAAGCGGGAACCGCAGAGGCGCAAGCACAAGCCGAATCGAAAATCGATCTTGGCCGGCCGCCGGGCGGGGCGACGCGCGGGACTGCGCAAAGTGGGTTGTTATATCAGCGAATGCCGATGTACCGCCAAGAGTATCCGCAATCGAGCGGACGCTTGCCGCCGTCGAGTCGGGACCGACATTCACAGGCGGCCACTCGCGAAGGAAAGGCCGGGAATGCGATGATGCGCGACAGTGCGGTCCTCGCCATCATCGGGGCAACGGCCGGATACCCGATCACTCCCGCGCGCAGAGTCCCCGCTCGACGGCCATCACCGCGGCCTCGACCCGCGAGTGGACCTCCAGTTTGCGCAGAATGGCCTTCACATGCAGCTTGACGGTGCCATCCGAGATGCCGAGCTCACGGGCAATGGCCTTGTTGCTCTGCCCGGCCGCGAGATGGCAGAGAATCTCCATCTCGCGGGGCGTCAGGTCGGAGAAGGCCGGATCGCGCTCGGGCGTTGCCCGATCCTGCTGCACGGCGCGTGCCAGCACGCCGGTCAGCTCCGTTGCGACAACCGTCTTACCGGCGACGATGTCGTCGAGTGCCGCCACCAAGTCGTCGGGCTCCATATCCTTGAGCAGGTAACCGTTGGCGCCGGCCTGCAGCGATGCGATCACGTCCTGCTCTTCGGTACTGGTGGTCAGCATCGCGATGCGCCGATCGATACCCTCGGCTCGCATCCGCTTCAAGACTTCGATACCGCTGTTGACCGGCATCCGCAGATCGAGCAACACCACATCGGGACCGCAGTCGCGGGCAAGCTGCAGGCCCACGTCGCAGTCGCCGACGGCGTCGACCACCTCGATACCGCGGCGCTCCAACAGCTCCAGCAGACCGACACGAAACAGCGCGTGGTCGTCGATCAGCAGCACGCGCATCAGGCTGCCTGCTCCGTACCGAGCCCGCGCGGTCCGGAGCGGCTGGGCTCGAACACCAGTTCCACCCGCGTACCCTCGCCGGGCTCGCTATCGATGTCGATGCGCGCGCCGATGCGCCGGGCGCGCTCTTCCAGAATCGACAGGCCGATGTGCTCCCCGGGCCGGCCGCCGCTCGGCGGCGTGCCGAAGCCGATGCCGTCGTCCTCGATCAGCAGCACGTACTCACCCGTGCGCTCTCGGGTGAGCAGCACGCGGACCGTCTGGGCTTTGGCATGCTTGCGCACGTTGGTCAGTGTCTCCTGCACGATGCGCACGAGCTGCATCTCCTCCACCGCGGAGACCTCGAACGGGCGGCAGTTCATCTGAAAGACACAGTGCACGCCGGTCTGCTGGCCGAAACGCCGGGTCAGTTCCTCGAGTGTCGGCACCAGACCGCGGCCGTCCATGGGCGCACGAAAGCTCGACATCAGCTCGCGCAGTTCTCCGTGTGCCTCGTCGATACCGTTGCGGATACGGCTCAGGTCCGCCCGCGCCTCGGCCGGCACGGCGCTGTCGCGCAACGCGTCGGCCAGCATGCGGACCTGCAGGCGCAGGCTCGCCAGCGTCTGCGCCAGAGAGTCGTGCAGCTCGTGGGCGAGGGATGCGCGCTCTTCGATGATGGACAGACGTCGCGCCTCGTTGTCGGAACGATACTTGGCCACGGCGACGCCGATATGCTGGCCGATGGTCGAGAGCAGGTCCAGGATGTCCTCGCGACTGCCGATGCCGGGGCGCTCGACGAAGATAGAGAACGCCCCGAGCAGCTCGTCGTGATGCTTCAGCGGCACCGTGACAACCTCCAGCGCATCGCTGTCGAACATCCGCCGGCCATAAATGCGCGAGCAATAGCGCAGGTCGTTGTCGCAGACGATCTCCCCCGGACACAGCACCGTACCGCACAGACAGAGATCCACCGGCGCCATGTCCTGCTCGTGCACGACATCGTCGTCGAGCCCGATGGAACCGATCAGCCGCGGCGTGCCGTCGACGGCGACCAGGCGCACGGTCGCGGCCCGCCCGTTGACCATTTCCTTGAGGATGCGCAGGAAGTGCAGCAGCAATTCGTCCAGCGTGTCGGCGCGGGTAATCTCGGCGGCCACGTCATAGAGGATCTTCAGCGACGCGGTCTTTTGGGCGAGGCGCATGGTCTGGCGCGCGACGCGGCTGTCCATGTCCTCGTACAGATCGGTCAGCTCGGCATTCAGCGATCCGATACCGCGCGCCATGGTCTCCAGCACGCCGACGTTGCTGAGCGAGCGGCTCGCGCCGGGCTCGCCCTGGCAGACGCGCGCGACCGAGTCCTCCAGATTCACCAGCGGCTGCAGCAGTTGACTCTTCAGCCGCAGTGTCACGACGCCCGCCGCGGCGATGCCCGAGATCAGCAGAGCGAGACAGACCAGCTTCGGCCAGGCGTGGCCCGGCAGGACGAGATTGACACACAGCAGCGCGAGGGCGGCCACCAGCGTCACGGCAACCATGACCAGCGGTCCCAACAAACGCGCCGCACGCAGGATCTCGATAATGCGCCGGGAGCCGCCGCCCTGCTGTTGAAGATCGATCGCCGTCATTGTCCCTACCAGCGGGCCGCGCCCGCATCAGTCGTCGGCCGATTATAGGGCCGGATGCGGGGCCGGGCCCCGCGCTTTTCGGCACCTTCGCGCCTGCCCGCATTGCTCGGTGGCCATGCACCCGGCCGGGCGCCGGCCGGGCCCGCAGTGGGCAGCGCGCCGCGGCGCCGTCAAACCGGATCAGCAGGATCCGCGGGCTCCAGCGCGCCGATCTCCTCGCGCTCACGCTGCTGCAGTTCCCACATGGCCGCGTAAACACCGTCCTGCGCCAGCAGCCGCCGATGCTCGCCCTGCTCGATGATGCGCCCGTTCTCCATGACGAGAATGCGGTCGGCGTCGACGACGGTCGAGAGCCGGTGCGCGATGACCAATGTGGTGTGGTCTTCCGAGACCTCGGCCAATGTCTGCTGAATCGCCTGCTCGGTCTTGCTGTCGAGCGACGACGTCGCTTCGTCGAAGAGCAGGATGCGCGGACGCTTGAGGATCGCACGGGCGATGGCGACACGCTGTTTTTCGCCGCCCGAGAGCTTCAGCCCGCGCTCGCCGACGACGGTATCCCAGCCATTCGGAAGCGCTTCGATGAAGCGGCGGATATGGGCGAGCTCGGCGGCGTGCTCGACCTCTTCGCGCGTCGCCTCCGGGCGGCCGTAGACGAGGTTGTAGTAGATCGTATCGTTGAACAGCACCGTGTCCTGGGGAACGACGCCGATGGCGGAGCGCAAGCTGTCCTGCGTGACGTCGCGGATGTCCTGACCGTCGATCAGGATGCGTCCGCCATTGACGTCGTAGAAGCGGAACAACAGTCGCGCGAGCGTCGACTTGCCGGCACCGCTGTGGCCGACCACGGCGAGCTTTTCGCCGGGCTCGACGCGGAAGCTCACATCGCGCAGGATGGCGCGCTCGGGCTGGTAATGGAAATCCACTTGCTCGAAGGCGAGCGCACCGCGCTCGATACGCAGCGCCGGCGCGGCCGGCGCGTCGACGATCTCCGGCTCGCGCTCCAGCAATTTGAACACCAAGTCCATGTCCGCCAGCGCATATTTGATCTGCCGGTAGACGATGCCGAGAAAGCCGAGCGGGATGAACAGCTGCAGCATGAAGGCGTTGACCAGCACCAGGTCGCCGATGCTCATGCTGCCGGAGACCACGCCCTGCGCCGCGAAGAACATGATCACGGTGACGCCGAGGGCGATAATGCTGCCTTGCCCGAAGTTCAGCAGCGACATCGAGCTTTGGCTCTTCACGGCGACATCTTCCCACTGGGTCAGTGTCTGGTCGTAGCGCTCCAGTTCCATGCGCTCGTTGCCGAAGTACTTGACCGTCTCGTAGTTGAGCAGGCTGTCGAAGGCCTGGCTGTTGGCGCTGGAATCGAGCACGTTCATTTGCCGGCGATAGTCCATGCGCCACTCGGTGATGGCGAAGGTGAAGCCGACGTAGATCAACACCGTGCCGAACGTGACCAGCGTGAAGATGATGTCGTACTTGGTCAGCAGCACCGCCGCCACCAGCGTGAACTCCACGAACACCGGAATCACGCTGAACACCATATAGTTCAGAATCGTCGAGACCGAGCGCGTGCCGCGCTCGAGATCACGGCTGATGGCGCCGCTCTGGCGCTCCAGGTGATAACGCAGTGCGAGCCGGTGGAGGTGCTCCAGCACCCGCGTCGACAGCCGGCGCATGGCCCGAAAGCGCACGCGGGCGAAGACCACGTCGCGCAGCTCGTTGAACAGCGCGCCGGACAGCTTCAAGGCCCCGTAGGCCACCAGCAAGCCGACGGGAAGCACCAGCATCCGCGCCTGATTGCCCTCGAAGGCATCGATGATCTCCTTCAGCACCAGCGGCACGCCTACATTGCCGAACTTCGCCAGCACCAGGCACGCCAGCGCGAAGGCGGCGCGGCCGCGGAACTCCCACAGGAACGGCAGCATGCCGCGCAGATTGTGCCAATCGCGCCGGTCGGCGTGAATCCGCTCGGTGGCGTTGATTCGAATCATGGTTTGATATTGACTGCTCGAGGACCGGTCCCAACCTGAGGCCGGTAAGTAAACACGCGGTGCGGGCCGCGGCGACGGTCCCGGTCGGCCGGCGGCGCCGACCGGACTCGCATAGAGATGAGGCCGAATCATGACAGAACCCATGCTCGAAGGCACAGGCTGCGCGATGCAGGAGCCGTTCGCGCTGCAGGTGCTCGGTCCGGACATGGAGCCCGAGTTCCCGGATCGGTGCATCGTGATCATCGAGCCGACGGAATTCTGCCGCAGCGGCATGTATGTTTTCGCCGAGGTCGAGGGCGTTCGCTGGTTCCGGCAGTACAAGCGTGACGAGCGCGGACGCGAATGGCTGTTGGCGCTTCATGAAGAGTTCCCGGACATCGAGTTGACCGGACTCGAATGGAAGGTGCTCGGCGTCATCATCCAGCGCAATATCCGGCGTCGGATCAAACACTACGACTACGCCGACGCCGGCGAGCCGGCAGGTGCGCGCGGGGGCAGCATCGACGCCGTCGACATCACCGGCAGCGCGTGACGCCGCCGCGACGATTGCCGCGGGCCGCGCGGGCGCCCGCGGCGCTGCCGCGCGCGGCCCTCCTGCTGGCGGGTCTGTTGTCGCTGACCGGCTGCGGCGTTGCGCAGGACGACGGCGCCGCGAAGGAGCAGCCCGCGCGCCGGCCCGCGGCCCACCTGGTCACCGTGGTTGCCACCGAGCGCGCCCCGGTCTCGCTGCAGCACGAGCGGCCGGGATCGCTGATTCTTCGGCGCCTGGTTCGCCTCTATAGCCAGGAAGAGGGTCGAATCACCGAGCTCGAGGTATTCGAGGGCGACCCGGTGCGCCGCGGCCGCATCCTGGTCCGGCTCGAGGACGACCTGCTGCGGGCCGAGCTCGACAAGGCGCGAGCGACGCGGGCCCAAGAGCAGATCGACGTGGAGCGACTCGAGGACTTGGTCAAGCGCCGCGCCGCGTCGGAGGACGAGGTGGCCCAGGCGCGCACCGCGCTCGCGGTCGCCGAGGCCGAGCTGCGGCTGCTGCAGACGCGGCTCGACTACACCCGTATCGAAGCCCCGTTCGACGGCGTGATCACCGAGCGATTGGTCGAGCCAGGCGACTTCGTCACCAAGAACACCCATTTGCTGACGCTGGCGGACCCGCAATCGCTGGTCGCCGAGCTCTTCGTCTCGGAACTGGTTCTGCCGCATATCGCCGTCGGCGACCCTGTCGTCGTCCGCATCGATGCGCTCGGCGCGCAGCGCTTCGTTGGCGAGATCCTGCGCATTCATCCGACGCTGTCGGCAACCAGCCGACAGGCCAAGGTGGAGGTGCGCTTCGAGAACATCCCTCCCGGTGCCCGGGCAGGCCAATTCGTGCGCGCGGAGCTCGCGACCGCGGCCGTGCCGCGGCTGCTGGTGCCGTTCCGGGCGCTGCGCAACGATCGCGGGGGACAGTTCGTCTGGGTCGTCGACGAGCAGGGCCAGGCGGCCAGGCGGCCGGTCCGAAGCGGGCTGCGCGTCGCCGACGCGATCGAAATCCTCGACGGTCTGGAGGCCGGCGAGCAGGTCATCACCCGCGGCTTTCTCGGGCTCGCCGAGGGCAAGGACGTGGAGGCCGTCGACGACGCGCAAGGCTGAGAGCGGCGCGGTGCTTGCGTCCGAGCCAGGCCGATATCGGATTGACGAAAAGGGCTTCCCGGCGACGTCCCCTGCGCCGAGTCACTTGGTCGAAAGGACTTCGAGCCGCCTGCGCCGGGCGTTTCAATGAGACGGACTCACCCGAAAACTCCTCCGAAAGCGCAATGTGCAAGCATTCGCTGCCGCCGTCCGTGCATTGCCGAATCCACGTGTCCCGCTCTAGCGAATCTGCCGAAGAGGTACCAAAGCGGCGGAAAAACGGGTAACGTCCGCATGTTTTTGAAATTGTCGACGCAGGGGTGTGGCCACGCGCCGTGACAATAGCCGGCCGCCCGATGCGCCGCGGCGGCCCCGAGCCCCGCGCCCGTTTGGTTCCATCCCACGAGCCCTCCCATGACGAGCTTGCCGTTTATCGTCCTGATTCCTTTCGTCGGTGCACTGGTCGCATCCTGGGCCGGCACGCAGGGCCGGCTCTGGTCCGCCTGGGCCGCCGGCGCCGTTACATTGGCCTCGCTGGCCTTGCTCACGGCGCCCGCCATCGGCGTCCTTCAAGGGGAAACCTACCTTTGGCACATGCAGTGGGTGCCGCAGTTGGGTCTATCGCTGGCATTCCGGCTGGACGGTCTGGCGCTGCTGTTCGCGCTGATGATCCTGGGCATCGGCCTGCTGGTGATCCTTTACGCCCGCTACTACCTGGCCGATCAGGATCCGATGGGGCGTTTCTTCGCCTACATGCTGCTGTTCATGGGCTCGATGCTCGGACTGGTCATGTCCGAGAACCTGATCCAACTGCTGATGTTCTGGGAGCTCACCAGTATCAGCTCGTTCCTGCTGATCAGTTACTGGCGCCATTTGGGCGAAGCGCGCCAAGGTGCCCGCATGGCGCTGGCGATCACCGGCGGCGGCGGGCTGGCGCTGCTGGGCGGCATCCTGCTGCTCGGGGAAATCACCGGCAGCTACGAGCTGAGCGTTATCCTGAGCTCAGCCGACATCATCCAGGCCAGCCCGCTCTATGTGCCGGCCTTGCTGCTCATCCTGCTGGGCGTCTTCACCAAGTCGGCGCAGTTTCCTTTCCACTTCTGGCTGCCGCACGCGATGGCGGCCCCGACTCCGGTCAGCGCCTATCTGCACTCGGCGACCATGGTCAAGGCCGGCGTCTTCCTGCTCGCACGCTTGTTCCCCGCGATGTCGGACTCCGTGTGGTGGACATCCATCGTCGCGCCGATCGGGCTCGCGACCATGGTCATCGGCGCCTATACCGCACTGTTCAAACATGATCTGAAAGGGCTGCTCGCGTATTCGACGATCAGCCATCTCGGGCTGATCACGCTACTGTTCGGCATCGGCACACCGCTGGCCGCGGTCGCCGCGGTATTTCACATCATGAACCACGCCACCTTCAAAGCGTCGCTGTTCATGGCCGCCGGCATCATCGACCACGAGGCGGGCACGCGCGACATGCGCCGGCTGGCCGGCTTGTGGAAGTTCATGCCCTACACCGGTCTGCTGGCGATGGTTGCCGCGGCGGCGATGGCGGGCGTACCGCTGCTCAATGGGTTCCTGTCGAAGGAGATGTTCTTCGAAAAGACCTTCTCCATCGCCACCATCAACCCCGGAACCTGGGTGCTGCCGGCCTTCGCCACGCTCGCCGGGGCATTCGCGGTGGCCTACTCGCTGCGCTTTATCCACGACGTATTCTTCAACGGGGAGGCCGCAGACCTGCCGCGCACCCCGCACGAGCCGACGCGCTGGATGAAGGTGCCGGTGGAAGTGCTGGTGATCATCTGTATTGCCGTCGGCCTGTTTCCGGGCCTGACCTTCGGGCCGCTGCTGGCGGTTGCGGCCGGCGCGACACTGCAGGGGCCGCTGCCGTACTACAGTCTCAAGGTCTGGCACGGCTTTACGCCGGCACTCGGGATGAGCGCCATCGCGCTGCTCGGCGGCACCTTCATCTACGCCATACGCAAACCACTGTTCCGCCTGCATGAACGCTCGGTAGGCCGTCTCGACGCGCGCACTGTCTTCCTCTGGCTGGAGGCCGGGCTGATGCGCGCGGCCGCCTGGCTCGACCATCTGCTGCATCGCCCCTCGCTGCAGCGGATGCTGGCCATCACGATCGGCGCCGCCGTCGTGGTCATTGCGGTGGGCGCATGGGGCATCGACCTCGCCCCGCGCGTGGCAATGACCCCGCTCGACCCGGTCGGCCTGGCGGCGGCACTGTGCCTGATCGTCGGCGCCTTGGGCACCGTCGTCCTGCACCGCCGACGCTTTACGGCGCTGGTCATGCTCAGCGTGGTCGGACTCATTGTCGCCTTGGCATTCATCAAGCTATCGGCACCGGATTTGGCCTTGACACAACTGTCGGTGGAGATCGTCACCATCGTGCTGTTGCTGCTCGCCCTGTTCTTCTTGTCCGGGACCACGCCCGCGGAGTCATCCTTGTGGCGGCGCGCCAGAGACGCGGCGCTGGCCATAGCCGCGGGAACGCTCACGGCGGGGCTGACCTGGGCGGTGCTGATTCGCCCCTACGAGAGCATCTCCGGCTGGTTCCTCGAAAACAGCGTGCCCGGCGGCGGCGGCACCAATGTCGTCAACGTGATCCTGGT
This sequence comes from Thiohalocapsa sp., assembly GCA_021736785.1. Lineage (GTDB taxonomy): Bacteria > Pseudomonadota > Gammaproteobacteria > Chromatiales > Chromatiaceae > Thiohalocapsa. The sequence goes on from JAIPFF010000037.1 coordinate 36,599, forward strand.
GGACTTCCGCGGATTCGATACCCTCGGCGAGATCACCGTACTGGCCATCGCCGCCATCGGCATCTACATGCTGCTCGACGGCCTGCGCCTGGATGCACCGCGCACGGATAGCCGCGGACGCCCGTGGAGTTGGGACGAGTATCCGCTGATCCTGTCGACCTTCTCGCGGCTGCTGTTGCCGCTCGCGCTGCTGGTGGCGGTGTTCATCCTGCTGCGCGGGCACAACTTGCCCGGCGGCGGCTTCATCGCGGGACTGATCGCCGCGGTGGCGCTGACGATGCAATACCTGGCCAACGGCATCGCCTGGACGCGCCCGCGCATCTCCGGAAAGTTGAATCCGCTGATCGGCATGGGGCTGCTCGTCGCCACATCGACCGGGTTGGCGAGCTGGTACTTCGGTTATCCGTTCCTGACCTCGGCCCACGACCATTTTCATCTGCCGCTGATCGGCGATCTGGAGCTGGCCTCGGCGATGCTATTCGACGTCGGCGTGCTGATGGTGGTGGTCGGCATTACGTTGGTGATCCTGATCCGCCTCGGCGAGCTCGATGCGTTGGGCCGCTCGAGATCCCGGCAAGGGGAGGAGTAACGCTGATGGAAGGCCTGATATCGATCGCGGTCGGCGTCATGACCGCCTGCGGCGTCTACTTGCTTTTGCGCGCACGGACGTTTCCCGTCGTGCTCGGGCTAACGCTGCTGTCTTATGCCGTCAACCTGTTCTTGTTCGCAATGGGGCGGCTGACCATCGGCGCCCCCGCGATTATCGATCCGGAGCGAGACATCTATACCGACCCGCTGCCGCAAGCCCTGGTGCTGACGGCGATCGTCATCGGCTTCGGCATGACCGCTTTTGCCGTCGTGCTGGCGCTGCGCGCCAAGGCCGATCTGGGCAATGATCACGTAGACGGCAAAAAGCGATGAGCCTGCTTCTGCAACATGCGGTCATCTTGCCGCTACTGGTGCCGCTGCTCGGCGGCATTTTCCTGGTGCTGCTCGGCGGCAGCGCCACGCCGCTGCGGCGCACTGTCAGCATGGTCGCGATCCAGGCCCTGTTCGCCGCCTCGCTGTTGCTTCTGCTGACGAGCTGGGACGGCGACATCCAGGTCTACCAGGTGGGAAATTGGCCGGCGCCGTTCGGCATCGTCCTGGTGGCGGACCGGCTGTCGGCGGCGATGGTGTTCCTGACATCGTTGCTTGCGCTGTTCGCAATGATGCACGCCATTCAGGGCAGCGACCGCAGCGGACGGCAGTTCCATGTTTTGTTCCAGTTCCAGTTGCTGGGTCTAAACGGCGCCTTCCTGACCGGTGACCTGTTCAATCTGTTCGTCTTCTTCGAGGTGCTGCTGATCGCCTCCTACGGTCTGCTGCTGCATGGCTGCGGCGCGGCCCGCAGCCGCGCCGGCCTGCACTACGTGATCATCAATCTGGCGGGCTCGAGTCTGTTTTTGTTCGCGGTCGGCACGCTGTACGGAGTGCTGGGCACGTTGAACATGGCCGACATGGCGGTGCGCGTCGCCGAGTTGCCGGCCGAAGATCGGGAGCTCGTTCGCGCGGCCGCGCTGCTGCTGTGCGTGGTATTCGCGCTGAAGGCGGCGCTGGCGCCGCTGCACTTATGGCTGCCGGGCGCCTACTCGGCGGCCGGACCGGCAGCGGCGGCGATTTTCGCGATCATGACGAAAGTGGGCGCCTACGCCATCGTGCGCGTCTACGGCCTCATCTTCGGGGCCTCGGCGGGTGAGCTTTCGGGACTGGTCGAACCGTGGCTGCTGACGCTGGGACTGCTCACGGTCGTTGTCGGCACCATCGGCGTGCTCGCCAGCCAGCACTTGGCGCTGCTGGTCTCCCACTTGGTGGTGGTGTCCTCCGGAACCCTGCTGACCGCATTCGGCATCGGCGGCACCGCGGCGGTGACAGCGGGGCTCTACTACATGCTGCACTCCACGTTCATCGCGGCGGCGCTCTTCCTGCTCAGCGACAATTTGTCCAACACGCGCGGCATCTATGGCGATCGGCTCGTCGCCGGGCCGCTGCTGCCGGCGGCCAATCTGCTGGGCGGCCTGTTTCTTCTGCTCGCGGTTTCCGTGGCCGGCCTGCCGCCGCTATCGGGCTTCATGGGCAAGCTGATGATCCTGCAATCCAGCGTCGAGAGCGCCTGGATGCCCTGGATCTTTGCCGTCATCCTGACCACCAGCCTGCTGACCGTCATCGCGCTGGCGCGCGCCGGCAGTACACTGTTCTTCAAGACCGACCTGCGCTCGGGAAGCGCGACAATGCCGAATATGGCCAATCTGGTGCCGGCTATTGCGCTGGCCGGGGCAAGTCTCGTGCTGGTGGTCTATGCAGGGCCGATTTACGCGTTCACCGATGCCATGGCAACGCAGCTGTCTGATTCCACAGCCTATATCGGCGCGGTGCTCGGGACGGAGCCGCAGGTATCGATGCCATGAAAAAGGTACTGCCCCACCCGATCCTGTCGTTGATGCTGCTCGGCCTTTGGCTGTTGCTGGTCAACTCGGTGAGCCCGGGCCACCTGTTGCTGGGGACACTGCTGGCCTGGCTGATCCCGCTCTACACCGCCCGCTTCTGGGAAGCGCAGATGCACATCCGCAAGCCGTTGCTGCTGATGCGCTTCTTCGCGATCGTGCTGTTCGACATCGTGGTGGCGAATATCGCCGTCGCGCGGTTGCTGATCGGGCCGATGGCGGAGATCCGCCCCGGCTTCATCCGCATGCCGTTGCGGCTTCAAGGCGATGTGGCCATCAGCCTGCTGGCCAACATCATCTCGCTGACGCCGGGCACGCTCTCGGCATTCCTGAGCGCGGACCGCACGGCGCTGATCATCCACGGTCTGCAGACCGATGATCCGGACGCCATCATCGCCGAGATCCGCCAACGCTACGAACAGCCTCTGCTCGAGGCACTGGAGCCACAGTGAACGATATGACCGTCTCCGGTTTCCTGCTGCCCGCCGCTCTGGCCATCGCCTTCTTGTTGGTCAGCGCCGCCTTGCTCATGTCCCTGGCCCGTCTGGTGCTGGGCCCGGACGAGCCGGACCGCATCCTGGCCTTGGATACCCTGTACGTCAATACGGTGGCGTTGCTGGTGCTGCTCGGCATGCAGTTGGGCAGCAACCTGTACTTCGAAGCGGCGCTGCTGATCGCCCTGTTCGGCTTCGTCGGCACGGTCGCGCTGGCGAAGTTCCTGACCCGCGGAGACATTATCGAATGAGCCCCGCCGTGCCCGACCTGATCATCGAAATCCTGCTGTCCGCACTGATCGTGATCGGCGCGGCCTTTACTTGCCTGGGCTCCTTCGGGTTACTGCGCCTGCGCGACTTCTACAGCCGCCTGCACACGCCCACCAAAGCGACAACCCTCGGCGTCGGAAGCCTGCTGATCGCATCGGCGATATTCTTCAGCTGGCAGGAGCCGGGGCTGTCTCTGCACGAGATCCTGGTCGCGATCTTCCTGTTCATCACCGCACCCGTCGGCGCCCATTTGATGGCCAAGGCCGCGCTTCACTTGCGGGTGCGCGGGCAGAGCGGTCTGCCGCCGGACGAAATCCTCGACGGCCGCGACAACGGCAGCCCCTCGGAATCCGGCACGGGCGCGCCCGAAGCGCGTTGGTGAAGGTTCCGACAGGATGCACTCCTGTTGCCGAGCGCCCGAGCGACCTGAAGAGTCGGCGCCGCGCAGCGCAACCGACAATTCCGACCGAGTCGCCGAACGGGCCGATTGTTCATCGGCATTGCAAATCGACCGTTATGTTCCCGGCGTAGGCGCGCCGCGGTCCAACGGCAGCGGAGCCGTCAGAGCCGACTCATCGGCGGAGCAACTCATCCAATGGCCTGGATCTATCTGATTTTCGCCGGCCTGTTCGAGTGGGGCTGGCCCGTCGGACTGAAGCTCGGCATGAGCGAGGCCGGCCTGCGCTGGGGCTGGATCTTCTTCGCGGTCCTGTGCATCGGCGCCAGCGGCACGCTGCTGCTGATCGCGCAGAAGACCATCCCAATGGGCACGGCCTACGCGGTCTGGACCGGCATCGGCGCCGCCGGCACCTTCCTGATCGGCGTCTTCTTCTTCCATGAGCCGGCGACCTTTGCCCGGTTCTTCTTCGTCGGACTGATCATCGTCGGCATCATCGGGCTCAAGCTCTCGACCGCTGCCTAAGCGCTGCCTGAGCCCCCCGCGGGGCGCCGCATCGCTGTCGACCAACCGATCCTAGCCGGGCATTGTCGGGAAGCCGGCGCGCGGACCCATTTCGTAGCGGTCGCGGGCGTAGATGGGCGGGCTCTGCATGTAGATCGCGACCAACTCGGCGATGGACTCGAGGGCTTCCAAGTGGATGCGCTCGTAGCCGTGGGAGGCATCGATGCCGAAGGTGACCAGCGCGGTGCGGACATCGTTGCCGGCCTCCAGAGCCGCGGCGCTGTCGGAACGGTAGTACTTGAAGATGTCGCGCTGGTGGCGAATCCGGAATTCCTGACAGATGTGGATGATCCGGTGGGTCAGGTGGTAGTCGAACGGCCCCCCCATATCGGCCATGCAGATGGTGGCGCCGAACTCGCTTGAGTTCTGCCCAGGGGCGGTGGTGCCGTTGTCGATGGTCAGCATCTCCGAGACATCCTGATGCAGCGCCGCGGACGCGCCGGAGCCGACTTCCTCCGAAATCGTGAACAGCGGATGGCAGTCCACCGGCAGCTTGACCCCGCCCTGCTTGATGGCCTTCGTTGCGGCCAGCAGCAGCGCTGCGCCCGCCTTGTCGTCGAGATGGCGGGAATTGATGAAGCCGGTGGGCGTAATTTCGGGGTTGGTGTCTATCGCAATGAAGTCACCGACGTGCACACCGAGCTTCAGCAGGCCGTCCAAGTCGGACACACGCTCGTCGATACGGAATTCCACGTGATCCCAGCCGCCCGGCTGATTGTCGATCTCGGGCCCGAAGGTATGGCCCGAGGCCTTCATCGGCAGGATGGTGCCGCGGTGCTGGCCGATATCCGTGAACAGCGTGCAGCGTGCACCTTCGGCGAAGCGGGAGTTCCAGTGGCCGACCGGGACGAGTTGCAGACGCCCGTTCGGCTTCAGCGCCTTGACCATGGCGCCGAGGGTATCGATGTGGGCGACGATCGCCTTGTTCGGCCGCTCGGCCTCACCCTTCAGCGTCGCGCGGATTGCACCGCGGCGGGTCAGCTCGAAGGGCACGTCGAGGCGCTCGAGCTCCTCGCACACCAGATGAACGACGCGGTCGGTATACCCGGACGGACTCGGCGTGAAGAGCAGCTTCAGCAGGACGTCGAGCAAGTATTCGGTATCGATGGGGATCGACTTCAAGCACGGTTCTCCCGGGTGGCAGTCTGCGGAAACAACAGGTCGACGAAGCGCTCGGCGGTCGGCTGCGGCTCGTGGTTTGCCAAGCCCGGACGCTCGTTCGCTTCGATGATCACATACTCGGAGCCTTTGACATCCGGCACCAGAAAATCAAGCCCGGTCACGGGGATATCAAGTGCCCGCGCGGCCTGCCTGGCGGCCTCGGCCAATTCGGGACTCAGATCCGCGGTGACGTCGTGGATGGTGCCGCCGGTATGCAGATTCGCCGTCTTGCGCACGATCAGCGTGTCGCCCTCGGGCAGCATGTCCTCCATGCCGTAGCCGGCCAGGCGCACGCAGCGCTCGGTCTCGTCGTCCATCGGGATGGACGACTCGCCGCCGGTCGCCGCTCGCCGGCGACGGCTCTGGATTTGGATGAGCTCGTTGATTGTATGACGGCCCGTGCCGACGACATGGGCGGGCTTGCGAATGGCCGCCGCGACAACGTTGAAGTCGATGACGATCACGCGCAGGTCATCGCCGGTGCAGAACTGCTCCAGGATCACGGTCTCGCAGATGCGCTGCGCGTTCTTGACCGCCTTCTCCAAGTCTTTCGGGTCGCGGATGTCGACGCTGATGCCCGCGCCTTGCTCGCCGCGCGCCGGCTTGACGACGATACGCTTGTGATTGGTCAGGAAGGCCTCGGCCTGGTCGAGCGCCTGGTATTGGGCTTGGTCCGGCACGCACAGCCCGGCTCGGCGGATCAAGCGCTGGGTGACGACCTTGTCGTCGCAGCGGCTCATTGCGACAGCCGTCGTGAGCTCGCTCAGCGATTCGCGGCAGACAATGCGGCGCCCGCCGAGGCTGAGCGCGAAATAGCCACCCTCGGCGTCGATGACCTCGACACCGATGCCGCGCCGACGCGCCTCGTTGACGATGATGGTCGCGTACGGATTGAGATTGGCCTCCGGCGTCTTGCCGATAAACAAGGGCTCGTTGAACGCGTTTTTGTTCTTCAGCGCAAACACGGGAACGCGCTCGAAGCCGAGCTTCTCGTACAGACGGATCGCGTTCCGGTTGTCGTGCATGACCGAGAGGTCGAGGAAAGCGCGCCCGCGCGCCTGGTAGAACTCGCAAACTTGCCGCACCAGCGCCTCGCCGATACCGGGATAGGGCGCCTGGGCGTCGACCGCGAGCGCCCATAGGCTGGCGCCTCCCTCGCTGTCGCCGAAGGCTTCGACGTGATCGACACCGTTGACGGCACCCAGGATGGCGCCGTCCTGCTCGTCCTCGGCGACCCAGCACTGCACCACGCGCGAGGCGCGGTGCTCCCAGATAAATTCCGCGCTCGGCGGCACCATGCGCCGCGAGGCATAGAGCCGGTGCACCGCGTCGGCATCGGCTTGGCTGTTCAGCATGCGGACCAGGAACCCCTTGGGCCGGCGGTGAGAGTACTGGTAACGCTCGAGCCACAGGCGAAAGGTGTGGGACGGATCGAGAAACAGATCCTGCGGTGCGTACGACAGCACCACGTGCGGGTCGCGCAGATAAAGCGCCACATCGCGCTTGCCGGGCCGCTCGTCTTGGAGACAGCGCGCAAGCTTCTCCAGGTCATGGAAGGTCTGACCGAAGATCAGGCGTCCCCAGCCGCAGTCGACCACGGTCTCCGGCTGGCCGTCATCGCGGTGACGGACCGCCGGATCCCAGTTCGTCAGCGACGCTCCGCGCCGGCGCTTGAGCCTGTGCTGGATGCGGTCTTTTATCGACATGCCTCGGTCTCCTGCTCCGATTCCTGCTCCGATTTCAGCTCCGATTTCGACAATCCGGCCGTCAACTCGCTGCTGACTCAGACGCCATGGTTCTGCAGCCACAGCTCCAGCAGCGCCACCTGCCACAGCTTCGAGCCGCGCAGCGGCGTAATGTGCTCGTCCGGCGCCGCGAGGAGCTCGTCCAGGTAACCACGCTGGAATAGTTCGCGCTCGCGCGCTTTCCGCGAGCCCACCGTCTCGCGCACCATGTCGAGCACGTCGCCGCGCAGGTACTTCAGCGCCGGCACCGGGAAGTAGCCCTTGGGCCGATCGATGACCTCCTTCGGAATGACACGCCGGCCTACGGCCTTCAGCACGCATTTGCCCTCGTCGCAGAGCTTGTGCTGATCAGGAATGCGGGCGGCGAGCTCGACCAGCTCGTGATCGAGGAAGGGCACGCGGGCCTCCAGCCCCCAGGCCATGGTCATGTTGTCGACGCGCTTGACCGGGTCGTCCACCAGCATGATCAACTGATCGATGCGCAGCGCCTTGTCGACGGCCGCCTCGGCCCCCGGCAGCGCGAAATGCGAGCGAATGAAGTCACGGCTGTAATCGTCGCCGTGCAGGCGCGGATGCACGGCGCGCAGGTATTCCGGGTGGTCCCGGTCGCAGAACACGCGCGCATAGTCGGCGGCGGGGTCCCGGCTGTTCGCCATCGGCGGATACCAGTGATAACCGCCGAATACCTCGTCGGCGCCCTGGCCGCTCTGCACCACCTTGACGTGCTTGGAGACCTCCTGGGAGAGGAGGTAGAAGCCGATCACGTCGTGACTGACCATGGGCTCCGCCATCGCGCCGATGCAGCCGGGCAGGCTCGGTAGTAGCTTGGCGCGCGAGTCGACGTGGATCTTGTGATGCGTCGTACCGTAGTGCTTGGCGATGATGTCGGAGTACTGGAATTCGTCGCCGGCCTCGTCGCCGACACTCTCGAAGCCAACCGAGAAGGTGTTCAGCCCGCGCTGGCCCTGCTCGGCCAGCAAGCCGACGATCAGACTGGAGTCGAGCCCGCCCGAGAGCAGCACGCCGACATCGACGTCGGCCACCAGGCGCCGGTCGACGGCAGTGCGCAGCGCATCGAGAACCCGATCCTGCCAATCGTCGAAACCGAGACCGCGCTCTTCGGGCGGCGTCTCGAAGACCGGCGCCCAATAGACGTGATCGCGGCTCTGGCCATCGCGCTCGATAACCCGGATCGTTGCCGGCGGCAGCTTGCGGACCCCGCGTAGAATGGTAAACGGAGCCGGAACGACGGCATGAAAATGCATGTAATGATGCAGCGCGATCGGATCCAAATCGGTGTCGATGCCGCCGCCCGCCAACAGTGCCGGCAGCGTCGACGCGAAGCGCAGGCCGCCGGACAGCTCGGCATAGTAGAAGGGTTTGATTCCGAGGCGATCGCGGGCCAGCGTCAGCCGACCGGTGTCGCGTTCGGCGACGGCGAACGCGAACATGCCGTGGAAATGCTGGACGCAGTCCGTCCCCCAGGCGTGAAAGGCCTTCAGTACGACCTCCGTATCGCCGTGGGAGAAGAAGCGATAGCCCATGGCGGCGAGCTCTTCGCGAAGCTGCTTGTAGTTGTAAATGCAGCCGTTGAACGCAACCGTAAGACCCAGATCGCTGTCGACCATGGGCTGCGCGGCGTGGGTGCTCAGATCGATGATGCTGAGTCGGCGGTGACCGAGCGCGATCCGCCCCTGCATGGCCATGCCGCGCCCATCCGGACCGCGCGGCTGCATCGACTCGTTGACGGCACCCAATGCGCCGAGATCGATGGGACGGTCGTCGAAGCGGATTTCACCGCAGAATCCACACATCAGCAGGTCCTCCGAGGAAGGGGTGGCGGGCACGCGGCGCGGCGCATCGGCGGCGGCACGCGGCGTGCGGAATGCGCGCCGATACCGGCAACGGCAGGCGGCGCGGAGAATGCGGCAACCGACTCGGGCAAGCCGCCGCCCGCATCACGCTGCATCGGGCAGGCGGAACGGAACCGGCATTGACCGCGGCGGCCGGCGGAAACCGCGGCACGGGAGCGCGCTTCGACGCCCGGTTGGATTCGCAACAACAGGTAGCCGTCGGGGCCGAAGGCAAGCGACGGCCGCTCGCAGGGATCGGCCGCGGTGCACGCCGGGCGGATTGCGGCGTCGCATCGGGTCACGCCGCCGGGGGTCCAGTGCCCCTGCGGGTTGCCGGATCGCTGGCAGCAGCCCGGCGCGCCTCGGCGCTCGGCGCTGTCTGGGCATGCGCGGTTTTGGATGGCGCCCTCCGGTCAGATCGGTCTCGCGAGCGCGCTGATCCGGCGGCGAATGGCTCGGATACGGGCGGTCGCGGCATGGGCGGCCCGCACTGGCTGCGGTTTCCGCCCCGCGAACGGTCGACGCTTTCTGGCCGCGCCGCTCGGCGATGCATTAGTCTACCGAATAGCCGTCATTGCTTCCAGGCGGCCGCCAAGTGCACTTGTGCGGCCCGGGCATTAGGAATTCCGCCGGGCGCCCCTACCTTGGCTTCTGGAAGCTTAGACAAAGCATGGACGGCGCCCTTACGCGCCGCGACAGAACAGGTTAATGACATGGTCCCCAAATCGAATCTTACCCGCGTCGGCAGCGACGGGCATTATGCAGACAGCTTCGAGGCGACCTCCGAGAGCGAGGTCTACGACGCCGCCAAGGAGCAGTTGGTGCGACAGATGCTCGGCGAAATCGGCGAGGACCCACAGCGCGAGGGACTGCGGCGCACGCCGCTGCGTGTCGCCAAGGCGATGGATTTCCTCACCAGCGGCTATCAAATGTCGGCCGAGGAGATCATCAAGAAGGCCGTCTTCGAGGAAGACGTGAAAGAAATGGTGATCGTCCGCGATATCGAGTTCTACTCGATGTGCGAGCATCACATGCTGCCGTTTTTCGGTCATGCCCATGTCGGCTACCTGCCGAATGGCCGTGTGGTGGGCCTGAGCAAGGTCGCCCGGGTCGTCGACGTCTTCGCCCGCAGGCTGCAGGTGCAGGAGCGCCTCACCAATCAAGTGGCCGACGCGCTGATGGAGCATCTGGGCGCCCACGGCGTCGCCGTCGTCATGGAGGCGAGCCACACCTGCATGATGATGCGCGGCGTTCAGAAGCAGAACAGCACGACGGTATCGAGCGCCATGCGCGGCTCCTTCGAGGCCGACGCACGCACCCGCTCGGAATTCATGAGTTTCCTGCACCGCTGAGCACCGGCCGCGCGCGGGCGGCTTGCCCCCGTCCAGGCGCCGAGTGCGGGGCCGCGGCCGCCGCCGGTGCGCCCGCGATAAGGAGAGTTGCCGGCGGGCGGCGCCCGCCAGTCAGTCGGGCGGCGCCGCGACGATATGCGCGGAGTCCTCCGCGTCGACCCGGCGTTGATTGCACCGCCGATCATGCCGTGAGCATCATGTCCGCCCCGGCGTTGCGATCGGTGTCCTGCCCTGCCTCGCGGTTGCGCCGAATCCGCTCCCAAACCTTCTCGTGAAAGAAGTAGGCCACGGTATTCACCGCGGGCTCGACCAGCGCCACGGCACCGCCGATCACGAGATCCCCGGTCAGCGCGTAAGCTACGCCGAAAGCGACCGTGAAATGCATGACAGCGAAAGTAATGGTCTTGCTCATGTTCCTGCCTCCCGGGTCCGGTGTCCGACGGAGCATGCCGCCGCGCTGATGCAAATGATAACCCTTCCCAATTAAAGTCAAAAGTGATTGTTCGGATCGCAACCATCGTCGCCACCGATCAAACGAACGGCGCCGGCTCCCGGCGCCCGCGGCGGCAGGCTTGACGACGGCGGTACGGACAATGGCAAGCGCGCTCGCGGCCGCCGCCGCGGCGACCGGGCAGCGCCGGCTGCTGCTGCTCGACGGCGGCCCCGAATGGACACTGCAGGCGCTGCGCGAGGCGTTGACGGCGCTGAACAACCCCGACGCCACTCGGCAGCCGACCTGGGTCAGCGCCCGCATCGGCGACCCGAGGCTGCCGCCGCACCGCGCCTGCGAGCTGCTCGGCGGCGAGTCGTCGCTGCTGATTTACGACGCCCACAGCGGGCTCGACGCGGATGGGCTCGCGGCCGCCGCCGGGACGCTGCGCGGCGGTGGCCTGATGATCCTGCTGACGCCGCCGCTGGCGACTTGGTCGAGCGCGGACGACCCCGCCGCGGAGCGCATCGCAGTCCACCCCTACCGCGGCGCCGATGTCGGTTCGCGCTTCATCGCCCGGCTGGCCCGATTGCTGCGGCACTGCGGCGCGGTCGGGCGTTGTTCCGAGTATCCAACCCCGCCGACGGATGCGACGCGCCACGCAGCCCCGGCGGCCGGCCCGGCGAATGCTCCCCCGTGCGGCGCCGACGAGGCAGCCGCGGCAACGCCGGATCAGGCCCTCGCCGTCTCGGCAGTGCTCGAGCTGGCGGGCGGGCGCGCGCGCCGCGCCTTGGTACTGACGGCCGACCGCGGCCGCGGCAAGTCGGCGGCGCTCGGCATCGCCGCCGGACAACTGCTTGCGCAAGGCGTCGCGCAGATCCTGGTAACGGCGCCGCGCCGGGAGGCCGCCGACGCGGTGTTCCGCCACGCCGGTGCCGTGGCGGGATCGCGGCACGGACTGCGTTTCATCGCCCCGGACGCGCTGCTGGCCGAGCGCCCGCCCGCCGTGCTGCTGCTGGTGGACGAGGCAGCGGGCATTCCCGCGCCGCTGCTCGAACGAATGCTGACGCACTACGGGCGGATCGCTTTCTCGACCACGGTGCACGGCTACGAGGGCGCCGGGCGCGGCTTCGAGGTGCGCTTTCGCGGGGTGCTCGACAGCCGGGCACCCGGTTGGCGGGAGCTGCAACTGAAGACGCCGGTTCGCTGGGCGCCGGACGACCCGCTCGAGCGCCTGATCAACGAGGCCCTGCTCCTGGACGCCGAGCCGGCGGGCGATACCCGGGCGGCGAGCGCTTGCGCGTCGGAGCCCGAATTCGCGCTGCTGAACAGGGACGCGCTCGCCGGGGACGAGCCTCTGTTGCGCCAAGTCTTCGGTCTACTGGTCCTGGGCCACTATCAGACGCGCCCGGCAGACCTGCGGCACCTCCTGGACGGGCCGAACCTCTCGGTCGCCGTGCTGCGCGCCGGCGAGACGGTGCTTGCGACCGCACTGACGGCGCGCGAGGGTGCACTGGAACAGGCACTGCTTGCGCCGATCTTCGAAGGACGCCGACGCCCGCGCGGGCATTTGCTGCCGCAAACCTTGTCCGCCCACGGCGGCCTGCACGAGGCACCTGCGCTGACCTACGCCCGCGTGGTGCGTATCGCCGTGCACCCCGCGGCGCGGCGGCGCGGCCTGGGCACGGTATTGGTGCAATCGCTGGCGGACGCGGCTCGGACGCAAGGCCTCGACCTGATCGGCGCGAGCTTCGGCGCCACGCCGCCACTGCTGCGCTTCTGGCGCCGATGCGGGCTGCACGCCGTGCAGTTGGGCACGCACCGCAATGCCGCCAGCGGCGCACACGCGGCCGTGGTGCTCGGCCCGTTGGGCGAGTCCGGGCGCGCACTCTGCGAGACTGCCGGCCGACGCCTATCGATGCAATTGCCGGTGCTGCTCACCGGACCGCTGCGCATGCTGGCACCGGAGATCGTGGCTGAAGTACTGCGCGACATGCCCGCGCCGGTGCATGCGGCGCAGGAAACGGATCGACGCGAGTTGCATGCCTTCGCCGCTGCCGCGCGCACGCTGGAAGCCGCGCTGCCGGCGCTGCACCGCTTTCTGTGCAGCAGGCTGGGACCCGCGCTCGCGGCCGGCGCACTCGGCGACGGTGAATCGATCGTGCTCATCGTCTTGGTGCTGCAACAGCATGAGGCGGCAGCCGCGGCGCCGGCACTCGGGCTCGCCGGACGGAGGGCGGCCACGGACGCATTGCGCCGGGCCGTCCGCCGGCTGCTCGATACGAGTAGCTGACCACCTTCTCCGCGCGCCGGCGCCGCCCGGCGCGAACAGAGTAAAAATTACCATTGATACCGGCCGGCGATCGCGCATCATTGGAGCGCCCGGGACGCCATCGATTCGGAGAGGAGCCCGATGACTAGCCGAACGACGCTGATTTGCTTCCTGCTAGGCGCGGCAACGGCATTGTCTGGCGCCGGCGCTGCCGCCGATGGCGGCTTCGACGTGACATTGCGCATGGCCGACCTGTTCGGCGAACAGTCCGACGCCGCCGAATGGACGGAGATTCGAGTGCCGCCATCCTTCGAGGATGCACTCGGCGAAACGCGCAGCCCGGGTTGCTCGGGCGCACCCGTGCCGGCCGCCGGCGATGCCGGGCCGGCCTTCGAGGCCGCCGACCGCGCCTACGCCTTTTTCCTGCGGCCCGGCGACCCGAAGCGCCTTGCGATCACCTGGGACGGCGGCGGCGCCTGCTGGGATTCGACGACCTGTATCGATTCCGTCCTCGCCGACGACCCTCTCTATGAGGCCACGGTCGACGAAACGCCGGCGGCCCTGAGCGCAATCGGGGGTATCGACGCGGAGAACGGCGACAACCCGCTCGCCGGCTTCACCCGCGTCTTCATCCCCTATTGCACGGCCGACCTATTCTTCGGCGCAAAGGAGACGACCTATACGCTACCCGACGGCTCTGCTTGGACGATCCACCACCGAGGCCACGACAATGTCTTGGCCGTACTCGATCGACTTACCGAGCTTTATGCGGATATCGGCCAACCGCCGGAGCAGATCGTCTTGCTCGGCTCCAGCGCCGGCGGCTATGGCGCGCTCTACAGCATGCCGGCCGTCGCACGCAGCTTTCCCCTGACCCCGGATCTACGCCTTGTATCCGATTCGGCAAACGGCATCGTCGGCCGCGACCTCTACGACCAGGCCCTGACGCCGGGCGGCGTCTGGGGCGCCTGGCTGAATCTCGCGCCGGAGCTCGAGGAAGCCTTCCTGTCGGAGCCGAACGACATCGTCGCCAACAGCTTCCGGGATCTGGGTTGGAGTTATCCTTCCGCCCGGCTCGGCCAGTACACCCGCGCCTACGATGCCGCGCAGATCTTCTTCTATAACGTCTCCAAGCATATCGACCACCCGGCGTTGTGGACCGACCCGACGCAGCTGTTCATCGCTGCCCTGGAATGGAGTCTGCAGGCGCGGGGCGCGATGTGGCAAACTGCCTGGATGACTTGGAATTACCGCTTCTACCTCGGCCGCGGCACCGAGCACACGATCCTCGGGCTCGACGAGCTCTACCGGGAACGCTCGGCACGCGGCGTGCGGTTCTCGGCATGGCTCGCGGATATGTTGAGCGCGGAGCACCCTTACCGCAGCCAGTGGCGAAACCTGAGCTGTGCGCCTTACTGTCTGCCGAGCGACCTCGGCGAGCTGCTGCCCACGCCATGAAATCCACATTACTGCGTCTGAAAAAAGATCAGGAACGGCGCCTGTTGGCCGGTCATTGCTGGGTCTACAGCAACGAGATCGACACGGACGAAACGCCGCTGAAAGGCCTGGAGCCTGGCCAGCCGGTGGAAATCGTTTCGCGCAGCGGACGCTGGATCGGTCACGGTTACGCCAATCCGCATTCGCTGATCTGCGCCCGCTTGGTCAGCCGCAGGCGCGGACATCCGCTCAGTGCGGCCTTGCTGCTCGAGCGCATCCGCGCAGCGCTGGTGCTGCGCGAACGGCTCTATGCGACGCCCTACTACCGGCTGCTGCACGGTGAAGGCGACGCCCTACCCGGTCTGATCGTCGACCGCTACGGCGACCTGTTGGCGGTTCAGATCACGACCGCGGGCATGGAGCGCGAGCGCGGCGATATCATCGCGGCGCTGGAACAGATTCTACGGCCGCGCCGGATCGTGCTGCGCAACGACACCGCCGTGCGCGAGCAGGAAGGGCTGACGCAAGGCATCGAATGGGTGCTCGGCGAACCTTCCGAGGAGATCGACCTCGTCGAGGGCGGCGTGTCCTACCGCATCGCCGCCGAGGCCGGCCAGAAGACCGGCTGGTTCTTCGACCAGGCCGACAACCGGCTGCAGCTACAGCGCTTCGGCGGCTTCCGGCGCGCGCTGGATGTCTGCTGTTATCTCGGCGCCTGGGGATTGCAGGCGGCTCGAGCCGGTGCACGTTCCGTGACCTGTGTCGACAGTTCTGCCGCGGCGCTGGCGCAAGCGGACGCCAACGCCGCGCGCAACGGCTTCGGCGACGTCGTCGACTGCATGCAGGGGGATGCCTTCGATACACTGCGCGCCCTGCGCGAGCAGGAGGCACGGTTCGATTTGGTCGTGCTCGACCCGCCCGCCTTCATCAAGCGCCGTAAGGACGAAAAAGAAGGCACCGGCGCCTATCAGCGCCTCAACGAGCTTGGTTTGTCGCTGCTCGAGCCCGGCGGCGTGCTGGTCACCTCGTCGTGCTCCTTCCATATGGGAAGGGATGCGTTCCTGCACACCGTGCAGCGCGCGGCACGCAAGAGCGGGTGCGCGCTGCAACTGCTCGTCGACGGCGGACAGGGACCCGACCACCCGGTGCATCCGGCGATCGCCGAGACCGACTACCTGAAAACCTTTTTCCTGCGGGCGCTGCCGGCCGCTTGAGAAGCGGCGTCGGCAGCGGGCTGTCCGACCGGACAGCCCGCCATCCCCCACGCAGGGGGGCGGCGAATACTCGCGGAGCCGAGGCGGAGCGCGTCGGTCCACCGACCGGCACGCTCCTCCGGCGGGGCGGCTACTTCAGGGACCGGTAGTAATCCATCAGAATCTGCGCCACCTCGGGCCGCGAGAATTCGGGCGGCGGCGCGGTGCCCTCGGAGAGCATCTCCCGCACCTTGGTGCCGGACAGCAGCACGAAGTCTTCTTTCGAGTGATCCGGCGCCTCGCGCATCATCACGACCTTGTTCAGCTTCTTCGAGTAGGCCGTGTGGTCGGCCTTGAAGATCTCGATGTCCAGCGCACCCTCGGGCACCTGCTCGTCGAAGATGGTCTGCGCGTCGAAGGCGCCATAGTAGTCGCCGACACCGGCATGATCGCGGCCGATGATGAAATGGGTCGCACCCATGTTCTGGCGAAAATACGCATGCAAGACGGCCTCGCGCGGGCCCGCGTAGAGCATATCGAAGCCATAGCCCGTGACCATGGCGCTGTTGGGCGGGAAGTACAGCTCCACCATCTTGCGGATGGCCGCATCGCGCACCGGCGCGGGGATGTCGCCTGGCTTGAGCTTGCCGAGCAGCATGTGGATCACCAGGCCATCGCACTCCAGGCGTTCCATTGCCATGTGGCACAGTTCTTCGTGGGCCAAATGCATCGGGTTGCGCGTCTGGAAGGCGACGACGCGCTTCCAGCCCCGCTCGGCGATCTCGTTGCGGATCTCGACGGCCGTGCGGAAAGTATCCGGAAAGTCGTCTTGGAAATAGGAGAAATGCAGGACCTGGATCGGCCCGGAGATGGCGACCCGACCTTGGGAATTGAAAGCGGCGACGCCGGGATGCTCCATGTCGAGCGTGCCGTAGACGCGCTCGGTCATTTGCGCCATCTGCTCGTCGGAGACACGCTCGACGGCCTCGACATCCATAATGGCCAGCACCGGGTTGCCTTCCATATTGGGGTCGCGCAGGGCCACCCGCTTGGCGTCGCCGAGCGCGGCGGCGTCCTCGATGAGGCAAAGGATCGGCACCGGGAAGAAGAGCCCGTCGGTGGTGCGCATGCTGCCCGCCACGCTGAGCGCATCGGCGACGGTCATGAAGCCGGTGAGGGGCGTGAAGTAGCCGCCGCCCATCATGACGGCATTACCCGCGGCCTGCGAGCTGATGGTCAGCGACGGCAGCGTCTGCGCCTCGCGCATCAGTTCGTGGTGCCGATCGGGGTCGTAGACGAACAGGGGCTTGAGATCGTCGGAGCCAACGGGTCTGATCATGGCGTGCCTCTTCAGTGTGCTCGCGGGCGCCCCGACCTCCCGGAACAATCGCCGGGCCATGGCGCACCGGACGCCGCCGCGAACCGCATACTCGAAATCTGGATTCGGCGGCTTGCCGGCCGCACCTTATCGCCACCCGGAGAGCCGGGCCGCGACGGCTGAAGACGATACCATAGCCTCGCAGGTGGAATTCCAAGGTTCTGTTTATGGCCGGGGCGAATCCTTTTGATCATCTAGGCGCCCGCAAGCACGGGAGCGGCGCCGGCCACAACCGCACGAGACAAGACAACGATTCCGGAGTCAGAAGCCATGCCGTACTACGTTTATAAAGTGTCGCCGAAGCTGCAATTGACCTACATCGACAGCAAGGATCGCTACCAAGACGCCCGCGCCATCGTTCGCAGCCTGCGCGAGCAGCGCGCCGAAGGCGACGACTCGGACTACCGGCTGATTTTCGCAAAGCAGCAGGGCGAGGCCGAGAAGCTGCTCTCGACTCCCCGGGACGAGCGCGTGATCGGCGAGGATTGACCAAGCCGCCGAGCGCGGCCGTCGCGCCCGCGCATCCGGCGTCGCCGCGCGTCAGCATCGTGCTGCCTTTTCGCGACGCGGCGGACACCCTGCCGGGCTGTATCGGATCGATACAGGCGCAGACGCTCACCGATTTCGAGCTGCTGTGCATCGATGACGGATCGACGGATGGCGGCAGCGCCGCAGTGGCGAGGCTGGCGGCGTCGGATGCACGCATCCGACTACTCGCATCACCGGGCAAGGGCCTGGTCGACGCATTGAACTTCGGGCTGGACGCGGCCCGCGCGCCGCTCGTGGCGCGCATGGACGCGGACGACCTGATGCACCCCCGGCGTCTTGCGCTCCAGGCGG
>JAIPFF010000038.1 GCA_021736785.1 Thiohalocapsa sp.
CCGGTGCATCGCGCGCCGTGTTGCGGATGGCGGGGCCGGCCTGTCGGTCTCGGCGAGCGAGCCGGCCCCGGCCGACGCCGGTGGCGAAGCGCCCGGTGCCGCGCCGCCGGCGGCCTGACCGACCCCGGCGGCATCCGCTGCGCCCGCGCCCGCCGCCGGGCCGGCCTCGAGCGTCAACAAGGGCGGGCGTCGCACCGGAATGGACGGCATCCGCACGAAGTCCACCAGCGGGCGGATGGTCTTATCGTGCGCGAAGCAGTTCTCTACCAATCGGATCGCGTTCTCCGACTTGCGCGCCAGTAGGTCCGGTTCCGTGCGCAGCCGGGCGACGATGGCGGGGATCTCCCCGGGGCTCGCGATCGCCCAGCCGGCGTCGAAGTCCCGGATGGGACCGGCCAACTCCAGATAATCGTTGGCGATCACCGGCAGCCCGCAGCGCAGGAACTCCGTCGAGCGGAATGAATGGCTGTAGGTCCGCTCGGTATTGCGGTCGGCCAGCTCGACGCCGATGTCGCACCGCGTGCGCAGGAACTCCGCCATTTCGCCGTAGGGCAGCAGCGGCCTGCGCTCGACGATGGTGTCGGGCCAAGCCTGCTCCACGGCGGAGCGCTCGGGCAGTTGCTGCGCCGGGTTGTAGACGTACTTGCCTTCGAACAGGGTGAAGCGGTCGCCGCCGTCGGGCGCGGCGCCCAGGGATTGCACCAGCGCATCGAACCAGGCCTCGGTGCGCCGCCAAGGCCAGACGACGCCGCCGGAGACGAAGCGCAGTCCGTCGGTGCGCTCGTTCGCGGCGTGCGCGCGGCCCGGCTCGGTTGACAGGGGGATAACGTCGACCGGGACGTCGTAACGGCAGTCGAAGCCGGCCAGCAGCAGCCAGGGCAGCAGCAGGTGCTTCTGGCGCTCGGTGCCGCAGACGAAGCGGTCGGCGCGCCGGTAGAGCGCCAGGGTGCGGCGGATCTCGTCCTCGGCGATGCGCTCTTCCTGATACAGCGCCTCGAGAATGCGCGGGGCGACCACATCGACCACCACCGGCATACCCGGCGGCTCGGGGATCTCCGCCAGCAGCTCCCAGTAGCCCACGTAGAGCACGGTGGGCGCCTCATCGCGTATCAGCGCGTGCAGGGCGGCCGTATCCGCATAGTTCAGCACCCGGATACCGGGATCGTCGGGTGTTCCCGACGGCTGCAGTTGCTCCAAGTCCGCCGGGCAAGCGTAGACCACGTCGATGCCGTGGGCGCGTAGTCCGCGGGCGAGGAAATGTCCGCGCACACTGTTGCCCGAGACCACGGCGCTCGGGTTCAGGTAGCTGCCGTGGGTGACGATCAGTACTTTCAACGCGACGGCTCCGCTTCGTCGATCAGTCGCTCGAGGACACTGCGCGCGGCTTGACGGGAGAAGTAGCGCTCCAGGTTGTCGAGCCCGTTGCGTGACAACGCTTCCCACAGCGCGCGCTCGTTGTAGAGCCGCGCCACGGCATCGGCGAAGGCCGCGGCCTCGTCCGCCACCAGCACGTCGCGGCCGTCTTCCAGATACATGCCTTCGACGGCGATGCCCGTGGCCACCACCGGCACGCCGTAGGCCATGCTCTGGTTGACCTTGCCCTTGACGCCGGCGCCGTAGCGCAGCGGTGCGACGGAGACGCGCGCCCGGGCGAACAGATCCGAGACATCCGGCACGTAACCGGTGACGGTGATGCCGGGCTGCTCGCCGAGCGCCAGCACCTCCTCCGGCGGGCAGCTGCCGACGATGGTCAGCGCCACCTCGCCGAGCTTCGCCCGCACCAGCGGCAGGATCTCGCCGACGAAGTAGAGCATGGCGTCGGTGTTCGGCGTGTGGTTGAACCCGCCGATGAACAGCAGGCCGCTGCGCTTCTCGAACGGCCGGGCCGAGCCGTGAATGCGATGGATGTTGGAGACGATCTCCACGCGGGCGCCGGGCCGTTGCTCCTCGATCAATGCCTTTTCCACCGGCGAGACCACCAGCGTGACGTCTGCCCGGTCCACCAGCGAGAGCTCTTGGCGCATGCGCACCTGCGCATCCTTGGCGCGCAGCGCGCAGCCCTCGTGCTCGGCCATGCGCAGCTCTCGCAGGAAGTGCAGGTCGACGGTGTCGAACCAGATCCGCGCGGACGGAGCCGCGGCCCGGGCGTCGTCGATCAAGGCATCGGCGATGTCGGCGCGGCTCAGCACGATGATGTCGAAGTCGGCGCCGTGCTCCTGCAGATACTGCGGGATGGAGTGGGTGAAGGGTGCATGGAGAACCTCGATGCCTTGCTGTTGCAACTGCGCGCCGTAGGGCGGGCGATAGTCGAGGTTGAACGCGACGAAGGTGATTTTGTAGCCGAGCTCCTGCAGCACGCCGAGCATGTTCGCCATGCGCAGCGAGCCCGAGTCCTGGTCCGGCGTGATCATCACGTAGTCGACCACCAGGATGCGCCCGCGCACGCCGTGGTCCCGGGACAAAAACGGAACGAAGCCGCTCGGCAGCGCGCGCGCCGGCTCCGATCCCTGCCAGCGGTTGCGGAACGCTTGCTCATCCTCGGCGTCGGCGCCGTGCATGGCATGGTGCTCGCTGAAGGCGAGCGCGGTCGGCTGATAGAGCACCCGGTAGCCCGCATCGCGCACGGCGATGGATAGATCGACGGCCCGGTAGGGCCACGAGCGGTAGTCGCGGAGCCCGGCGCGGGCGGCGGCCCGGGCGGGCTTGTTCAGCGCCAGCGCCCCGGCGGGCAGGAACGCCGCATCGCGGACATAATTGTATTCCGGCTTCGCGGCATTGTCGCGATGGCCGTACATGGCCGTGCCGCCGTCCTGCTGCAGGATGCCGCCGGCGGCGCAGACGCCGCCGTCCGGATACAGCAGTCTGGCACCCACGAGTCCGGCCTCGGGGCGCGCCAGACAGGTCTGCAGCAGGTGATGGAGGCAGCTGGCTTCTACGCGCACGCCCGCGCGCAGCAGCACCACCACGTCCGCCCGCGCGCGCTGCACGGCCTTGATCCAAGCGCCGGAAGCGTCGGTGCGGTCGGCGCGGATGATCCGGCAGGGGCCGATACGCGCGAGCTCGGGCGCAACGCTGCCGGCGGCGGCCTCGACCAGCAAGAGCTCGTAGCGGTAGCCGCCGCTATGCTCCACCACCGATTGCACCGTGGCGCGCAGATCCGCGTCCGGCTCGGCCGCGACCACGACAGACAATATCGGCCGGCCGGTGGCCTTCGCCAGCGCGCGGCGAGTCAGGCTGGTCAGCCCCTGCTGCTCCATGACGCGGCGTGATTCGCTCCAGGAGACCGAGAGCCGCTGCTTCATGCCGATGCCCGCGGACGCCGGCGCAGGGCCGTGGGCCGGCCGCAGCCCCGAGCGCAGGGCGCGCACCGGGCGCGTGAGCCGCCAGGATGTGGACATATAGACCTGCGCCAGTGACTCGCGCGCGATGCGCAGGGCGGCGCGGGTCTCGCCCGTTTCGCGCTGCGCCTGCTCCAATGCCTGCTCGCGCTCGGTCGCCTGCGCCTGCAGTGCCGAGACGCGGTTTTCCAGCGTGCCGATGTGCGTGCGGGACTCGTTCAGGACCTCGCTCAGGTCGCGCACCCGATGCTCCAACAAGCGCTTCTCCTGGCGGAGACTGGCGCCCGCCAGCTTCGCCGACTCGCGTTGCTCTTCCTGCAGCACGATGGTTTTCTGCTGGGCGGCGATGCGCGCATCGCGCTGCTCCACGGCCGATTGCAGCGCCTGGTTTTCGGCAAGCAGCTTCTCCGCCCCGTGCTCCAGATCGCCGATCCGCTTTTCGGCCTCGCTCAGCTCGGCGCGCGCGCGCTCGAGATGGCGTGCATGGGCCGCCAGATTGTCCTCGAGCCCCGGGATGCGCGATGACTCGCGCGCCCGCTCCAGCATCGCGCGCAGGGTTTCCGGGGTCCAGAGGCGGCGCCACTTGTCGAACAGCTTGTCGAGGCCCTGGCGGATAGCGGCCGGGTCGCCGTTGATGCCGAAACCGCTGTCGGCGCCGATTCGGTAATAGGCGCTGACGCGGTCCACGTGGACGAACCCGGTGTGCTGGGCGAGTTGAATCCAGAAATCCCAGTCCTCGTAGATTTCGAGGTGCTCGTCGAGCGCGCAGCCGTCCTCGACGAGGCTGCGATGGAACAGCACCGCGTGCATCGGCAGATAGTTCTCGTAGGCCAGCCGAACGCCGTCGAACGGTGCATTGAAGTCATGCAACCGCTCCCAGTCGTCGCCCTTACGGCGCACGCAGCGAACACCCGCATAGGCGGCCCTGTAATCCGGGGCGCCGCGCAGCGCGTCCACCAATGCGCCGATATGCTCCGGAAGAAACCAGTCGTCGTCGTCGAGGAAGCATAGATAGTCGCCGCGGGACTCTTTCAAGCCCAGATTGGCGGCGTGCACCCGCCCCCGGTTTTCCTCCAGCTGGATCGGCGCGAGTCGGGCCAGCGACGATTCGAACGGCGCGACGGCCGCGGCAATGTCGCGGCCGCCGTCGTTGACGACAACGGCTTCAACGTTCGGGTAGCGCTGGCCGGCAACCGACGCCAGCGCCTCGCGTAATAGCTCGGGGCGGTCTTTGGTGCGGATAATTACGCTGACCAGCGGCAATCCGCCGTCGGGGGGCGGCGTCGACAATGCCGGCAGCTGTTGCAGCCGGCCCGCCAACGTGGGATCGAGCGTCCGGTCCATGGCGAGGAAGCCCTCGGCGGCGCTGATCCGTGCGGGCAGATCGAGTGTGCGCGTGCGACTCAGCGCCAGCGGCACTTCGATGTGTCCTTCGAACAGCGCACGCGCCTGCAGCAGCTCCAGGAGTCTGCGCTTGTCGTCGACACTGTCGCTGATGTCGACCAGCGCGTTGATCGGTATCTGGCGCGTTGTCTCGAAGCCATAGCCCGCGATTTCGCTGCCGGTGTCGTGCAAGCATTCACGGACCAGCGCGAAGACGGTCCGCGACGCATCGTCGCCGGACCAGGGAGAAGGAAAGAAGACGCTGCGGAACTCGATGGAAGCCACGGCCTCGGTCAGCCGCCGGACGCTGTCCGGACTTGCCGCGGGGGCGCCTGCTTGCGCAGAGAGTACGTCTAGCGCGTGCACCTTGCACGTATCTGCCGGCGCCGTGGCGATGCCGTCGCGAAGCAATTGGCCGGCGGCCTCGATCTCGGCCTCGCTCGCGTCGAGCAGCACCACATTGACCCGCATGCCGCGGCGGCGCGCGAGCATGAAAGCGCCGCCCATGCCGGCGACCACGTCCTGCAGCCGCGGCGCGACGATCAGCCAGGGGCCGGCCGGCAGGTGCGCGCGCAATTTTGTCTCGAGCATGGTCATGGGCGCCGGCACTCCGGCGCCGGTGTGCGGCGGCCGGCCGCGGGCGCCGGGAGGCGGGCCGGTCGCGCCGTGTGCGCGGCGGATGCTTCGGTTCGCTGTCTGCGCGCCGACACCGTGCGCGAATGAGACTCCATCAGCATGAATGCTTGCCCTTCCCTCTGAAGCTTGTTTCGGGCGTCTGTGCGTCGCGATCGACGGAGCGGGTCGAGGCCGGCTGTCGAGCGGGCGGACACGCGGGCCGCCGAGCGGGGCCGGCGACCGTCTCGGGAGCCGACAGGGCGCGGGCGGGCCGATCTTCGCCGTGCTCTGTCGAAAGCACCGGGCGCCGGATGGGCCGGCCGTTATCCGGGTCGGGTTCGTCGGTGCGAGCACCGAGAAAACCGTGGTCCGGGTCAGGTCAACCGGGGAAGGGTAGTGCCGATTGCATGGATGGGCAACCCGTCGGTCTCGCCGGCAGGTCGAGCGCAGGGTCGAGCGCCGGGCCGGAACGGGGGCCGCGGCGCTCGCGGCGCTGCCGCGATCGAGCCTCAGCGCTCGCGGCAGGGCGTGTCGCCGGGATCGGGCTCGTCGCGGTATTTCTCATCCTCGGCGGCGGCACGCCGCGCGATCTCGATTTCGCGCCGGGCGTCCCAGACCGCTTTGCGCCCCGCGACGCGCTTCTCCCAGGCGTCGGCGGCCTCGCGGATGCTGTGCTCGCCGAACAGCACCTGGCGCAGAAAGCGGTATGCGAACAGCAGAAGATCTTCGTCGGACCGCTCCAGTGCCGCGACATAGTCCGGGCCGAGCGGATAGGTGGTCTTGAAGGACTCGCTGAGCACGAAGCGGCGGAAGCGGTCCAGATCGTAGGACGCCATGAAAAACAGCTGCAGACTCTGCTCGGGCGGGCGCCCTACCGTCGGTCCCGCCGATTTCTTTTTCAGGATCAGGCGGTACCAGTCGCGATTCATGGCGTCGTACCCGGCGATTTCCTGCTCGCCGCGGTACTCGCCGATGGCGAGTGTGCGGTCTTCGAGATGACCCCGGCAGTGCTCCTCCTTGACCAGAGAGAACTGCTCTGTCGCCTCCGGCGAGCCCTTCTCGCGGAGCGACAGCAGGCCCAGCGGGTAATAGCGACAGACCGTCGGGCGGTCCTCGTAGACGCCGCAGCCTGCGTCGCCGTTCAACTGCAGGCAGGTGCCGCTGTCGTCGGTTCGCAGCTTGATGCCGGGCGTGCCGTCCATATCCATTTGAAACGGCACGGTATATTTGGCCAGGAAGTCCGTCGAGGTCATGCCCAGGCGGCGCTTCAGGCGGATGACGTCGTAGGGCGCGAGCGTGACATCGGCCTGCTCGCAGCAGGCGTTGAAGCAGGAGATGCCTTTGTGGCAGCGAAACCTGATTCGGCTGTCGGCGTCGAGCACTTGGGGGCTGACGGCGATCACGCTTACTTGAATAGCTTCGATTTATCGACCAGGTCGACATGGGCGCGCTTGAAGCAGGTCCAGATCCCGGTCTCCTTGTCGTAGATGGAGTTCACGAAGCACTTCCAGTTCTCTTCGTCGATAAAGTTGAAGTCCATCCGGTAGTAGTAGCCGGGATAGCGGGTCTCTTCGCGGAACTGGATGTGCTTCATGTGGGCCTCGGCCGCCAGGATGCGGTGATGGTTCTCCCAGGCCCGCAACAGCTCGTGCAGATCCTTTGCGCGCATCTTTTCGGCGTCTTCCTTCAGCATCTCCAGCTTCGTCTCCGCTACTTGCATCATCTTGGCGTTGGTCTGATACATCGTGGAAACACCGGCCACGTACTCGTCCATGATCTTTTGCAGCCGCAATTGCAGCATTTTCGGCGTGATGTAGTGGGGGTTCACGTCGATGGCGGTGGTATCGTCCTTGTGCGCCAAGTAGTTGCGGACCGGCTTGTAGATCTCTTCGACAAGCTGCGCGACCGGGGTGTCCAGCTCGGGCCGGTGGTCCTTATGGTCCATGCAGAACTTGACCATCGCCTTCGCCGCGATGCGGCCCTCCGCGTGGGAGCCCGACGAGAATTTGTGGCCCGACGCCCCGACACCGTCGGCGGCCGTGAACAGGCCGGTCACGGTGGTCATGCCGCGGTAGCCCCAGCTCCAGCCGGAGGGCAGGTGGTCCGGGATCTTGTCGTGGTCGGGATGCTCCTCGTCGGTCGGCGCGCCCAGGTCCTCCGGGCCCGAGACCCAGATGCCGCAGCAGCCGGAGTGGGAGCCGAGCAGGTAGGGCTCGGTCGGCATCAGCTCCGAGTTCTTCTTCTGCGGCTCGATGTTCTCGCCGGCCCAGACGCCGGCTTGAGCGACGCACATGTCGAGGAAGTCTTCCCAGGCCTCCGCCTCCAGGTGCTTGATCTCCCTCGGCGTCATGGTCTCGGAGAGCCTGCCGAGGGCGGTGACGGTGTCCATGTAGATCGGACCGCGGCCCTCGCGGATCTCCTGCATCATCAGGTGGTTGCGCAGGCAGGCTGCCGGCACCTTGGCCTGGCCGTAGGGCGGGAAGTCGTCCAGGAGTTTCCTGTTGGTCTCCATGTAGACCTCGCCGTAGGCGTTGGTGGCCTTGGCCTTGAAGAGCAGGAACCAGGCGCCGACCGGACCGTAACCGTCTTTGAAGCGCACGGGCACGAAGCGGTTTTCCATCATTGTCAGCTCGGCCCCGGCCTCTGCGGCCATCGCATAGGTGGAGCCCGCGTTCCAGACCGGATACCAGGCGCGGCCGATGCCTTCGCCGACGGAGCGCGGGCGGAAGATATTCACGCAGCCGCCGGCCACCAGCAGACAGGCCTTGCAGGTGTAGACGTAGACCTTGTGCTCGCGCACCGAGAAGCCGACGGCACCGGCGATGCGGTTCTTGTCGTGCTTGTCGTTGACCAGCTTGACGATGAAGACGTGCTCGCGGATACGCTCGGTGCCCAAGCCCTTCTTCGCGGCCTCGGCGACGATCCACTTGTAGGACTCGCCATTGATCATGATCTGCCACTTGCCGGAGCGTACCGGCTTGCCGCCCTTGATCAGGGGCTTGCCCTCGTCGCCGGGCTGCTTCCAGATCGGCAGGCCCCACTCCTCGAACAGGTGCACGGAGTCGTCCACATGACGGCCCAGATCGTAGGTCAGGTCGTCGCGGGTGATGCCCATGAGGTCGTTGGAGACCATGCGCGCGTAGTCGGCGGGATCGTTCTCGCCCAGGTAGGTGTTGATGGCCGACAAGCCCTGGGCAACAGCGCCGGAACGGTCCATCGCGGCCTTGTCCACCAGTTTGACCTTGAGATCGACGCCCCGGGCCTTGGCCGCCTCGAGCCAGGGGCCGATCTCGTAAGCTGCACCGCAGGCGCCCATGCCGCCGCCGATGATGAGGATGTCGAGCGCTTCTTCGACGATCTCCGGATGACCGAGCTCTCCTGCCATTTGGTAATGCCTCCGACTCTCCTGAAACAGCGTGAACGTGCGTTGAACGGCCCGGTTACTTGCGGATCAGCTCGCTCGGGCTCCCGGGGCTGGCAACGCCGCCCAGCGTGAAGAAGCCGGGCTCGCCGATCTTGGAGATGTCGGCGGCGGGCTTGGTGCCGTACGGGTCGATGGAGCCCTCGGGGGTGGTGCGGATCGGGTACTTGAAGCGCTTCGTTTTGCCATTGCGGAACGTGATGTTCCAGGTGATGGAGTCGCTGCCGCGCTGGGGCTGCACGGAGGCGCCCATGGGTACGAAATCGGCATAGTGGCGGACTTCGATCGCCTGCGGCGGGCAGATCTTCACGCAGGCGTAGCACTCCCAGCACTGCTCCGGTTCTTGGTTGTAGGCCTTCATGGCCCAGCCCGTCTCCGAGCCGTCTTTGTCCAGCTTCATCAGGTCGTGCGGGCAGATATACATGCAAGCGGCCACGTCCTGGCCCTTGCAGCCGTCACACTGATCGGTACGCACGAAGGTCGGCATTTTGCTGGATCTCCTCACCTGTCGTTGCAGACGAATTTATCGCTGAAGGTTTACCGCATCGTCGATTCGGCCGGGGTCGGGCGGTTCGGCGGGACGCGCGGTCCCGGCGACAGTCTCTGCTCGATTGCTCGTGTCGGTCCTTCGGCCTGTTGCACCCGGCGAAGCGGGGTTTGCAGTCTTGGTCTGCTGCCTAAAACTCCAAACGCCTTAGATACTTGTCTGCCCATTATAAGGGGCGGCGAGAATAGGCGGGGGTCGTTGCGGGTGTCAAAGCAATATTTCCCTGCCGCAGCATCAGTGTGGCTTATTGCGTCATTGTGATCCCTTTTGTTATCCGCCCGACGGATGAGACGTTGCCGAAGCGCCCGTTCCGGGCGAAGATCGTGCGGGACGCGAGTCCGCCCCGGCCCATGCCGCTGCCGCCGGCAATAAGGGCAAGGCGGGCGATCCATTCCCGCCACCGATTCCGGAGCCGATGACAGCCCGCCCGACGACTGACCCCGATACCCCGGACGACGACCGCGGCGATGGCCGCGGGGCGGATGCGCTGCTGTTGCTGTCGTCGGCCTGTCCGCATTGTGCGGCCTCCGCGGATGCATTGATGCGGCTGGTGAAGGAGGGCGAGATCGGCCATCTCGAAGTGATCAACCTCGATCGCCGGCCGGAGCAGGCCGCGGCCTACGGCGTGCGCGGCGTGCCCTGGCAGCGCATCGGCCAGTTCGAGCTGGAAGGTGCTATCGGCTACGGTGCGCTGAAGCAATGGGCGCGACATGCGGCGGCCGGCTCCGGCTTTGCCGACTACGCGCTGCGCCTGCTCGACGAGCGCCGGCTCGAGCGGGTCGCCTCGCTGGTCCGCGAGCGCCCCGAGCGGCTGGCGGCGCTGCTCGACACCCTTGCCGACGACGATACGCCGATGAGCGCGCGCATCGGCATCAGCGCCGTGGTCGAGGAACTGGCCGGCAGCCCGGAGCTGCGGCGCGCGGTGGCGATGCTGGAGCAGTTGACGCTCTCCGAGCGCCCGGATCTGCGCGCCGGTGCCTGCCATTTTCTCGGCCTCGCGGGCGATCCGGCCGCCGCAGCCAGCGTGCGCCGGCTGCTCGACGACGAATATGCCGATGTGCGCGAGATCGCCGCCGAGACCTTGGCGCTGCTCGATGCCTCGCCGACGCTGTCCAGGCCGGCGCATGTCGATCCGGAGCCAGCCAAGCCGGGGAAAGCCAAGCCGGCGCAAGCCAAGCCGGCGCAAGCCGAAGGGGAGCGAGAATGAACCGCGCGTTGGTGATTGTCGGTGCCGTCTTCGGCCTGTTCGCCGTGCTGCTCGGCGCCTTCGGTGCGCACGGTCTAGAGGATCGCGTCACGGCCGATCGCCTCGCGATCTGGGAGACGGCGGCCGACTATCTCGGCTGGCATGCGACCACGCTGCTCGTCATCGGACTGCTCGGCGGGCGCTTGTCGGCGCGGCGTTTGACGGGCTTCGCGGGCTGGTGCATGTCGGGCGGGGCGCTGATCTTCAGCGGCAGCCTGTTCGTGCTGGTGCTGAGCGGGCAGGGTGCCTGGGGGGCGGTCACGCCCATCGGCGGCCTGCTGCTGGCCCTCGGCTGGGCGCTGCTCGCGGCTGCCGCCCTGCGCGGCCAAGCCGCGGCCGACGGGGAGTCCGGCGCCGGGCAAAGGCCCGGCGCGGGCCCCGAGGGCGGCGGGGACGGTTCCGTGCCGGCAAAGCGCGGCGCGGAGGCCTGATCGCCGGGGCGCGTCGGGTCGCGCCTGGCGTCATCGGTGTCTCGGCCCATTCACGCGGTCTCGCTCGAGCTCACATGCGCATCAATCGTATCTACACCCCCCAAGCACTTGCGGTCGGCTCCGATCTTCAGCTCGAGCCCCGGGCCTCGAAGCATCTCGTTCAAGTCTTGCGCCTCGGCGCCGGCGACGAGGTGGTGTTGTTCAACGGCGATGGCCGGGATTACCCAGCCCGCATCGAATCGAGCGCGCGCGGTGCCGCCGTGGTGCGGGTGCTCGGCAGCGGCGAGCCCGAGCCGCCGCCGTCGATCGACATCACGCTTGCCCTCGGCATCTCGAAGGGCGAGCGAATGGACCTCGCGCTGCAAAAGGCGGTGGAGCTCGGCGTCTCGTCGCTGGTTCCGCTATTTACCGAGCGCAGCGTCGTGCGCCTCGATGCCGCGCGGCTCGATAAGCGCATGCAGCATTGGCAGGGCATCGTCATCGCGGCCTGCGAGCAGAGCCACCGCCGGCTTCTGCCGACGCTCGGGCCGGCAATACGATTGGATCACTGGTTGGCGCAGTGGGCATCGCAGCGTCCGGGCGCGGCATCGGGCCAAGCAGCCTGCGGGCTGATGCTGGATCATCGCAGCACCGTGGCGATGCCGGCATTGCCTGCGCCGGCGGGTAGCGCCGTGACGTTCTTGGTGGGGCCCGAGGGTGGCCTGTCGGCCGGCGAGCGCGAAGCCGCCGCCGCGTGCGGCTTTCGCGGCGTGCGGCTGGGGCCGCGGGTAATGCGCACCGAAACGGCGCCGCTGGCGGCGATCGCCGCCGCTCAGGCGCTTTGGGGAGATTTCCGCGGCTGAGTCGCTGCGGGCCCTGCGATGTCTCGGCAGCCGCTTCGGTTGCCCGCGGCGACCTCCGAGATGTCCGCGGCTGCGTCGGCGCTGCCCGGCGATCCTATGCTCGGCAGCTCGGCAGCTCGGCAGCTCGGCAGCTCGGCAGCTCGGCAGCTCGGCAGCTCGGGGCGCCGGCGTTGGCTAGTTGAACGGGTCTTTGTTCTGCGCCTTGGCGCGCGCATCCTGCTTCGAGATTACTCCCCGCTTGACCAGGTCCGCCAGACACTGATCCAGGGTCTGCATGCCGTGGGCCTGTCCGGTCTGGATCGAGGAGTACATCTGCGCCACCTTGTCCTCGCGGATCAGGTTGCGGATGGCCGGGGTGCCGATCATGATCTCGTGCGCCGCGACACGCCCGCCGCCGACCTTTTTCAGCAGCGACTGCGAGATGACCGAGCGCAGCGACTCCGAGAGCATGGACCGGACCATGGTCTTCTCCGCCGCCGGAAACACGTCGACGATACGGTCGATGGTCTTGGCCGCGGAACTGGTGTGCAATGTGCCGAACACCAAGTGGCCGGTCTCCGCGGCGGTCAGCGCGAGGCGGATGGTCTCCAGGTCGCGCATTTCGCCCACCAGGATGATGTCCGGATCCTGACGCAGTGCGGAGCGCAGGGCCTCGCTGAAGCCGAGCGTGTCCTTGTGGACCTCGCGCTGGTTGATCAGGCACTTCTTGCTGGTATGGACGAACTCGATCGGGTCCTCGATGGTGAGGATGTGGGCGTATTCGGTGTCGTTGACGTAGTCGATCATGGCGGCCAGCGTCGTCGACTTGCCCGAGCCGGTGGGGCCGGTGACCAGGATGAGCCCGCGCGGGACGTCGACGATCTGCTTGAAGATGGCCGGTGCGTTCAGGTCTTCCAGGCTCAGCACCTTCGACGGAATCGTCCGGAAAACGGCCGCGGCGCCGCGCTTCTGGTTGTACGCGTTGACGCGGAAACGGGCGACGCCGGGGATCTCGAACGAGAAGTCCGTCTCCAGGAACTCCTCGTAATCCTTGCGCTGCTTGTCGTTCATGATGTCGTAGGTCAGCGCGTGCACCTGGCGGTGCTCGAGCGGCGGCACGTTGATGCGCCGCATGTCGCCGTCGACACGGATCATCGGCGGCAGCCCGGCCGACAAATGGAGATCCGATGCGTCGTTCTTGACGCTGAATGCAAGCAACTCGGCGATATCCAAGACTGGCTCCGTATGGGTCTGGCGGGTTCGGGCGGCGTCACCCACTGGCTACGGGAGGATATCCGGCGCTATGGTGACGGAAAGTGTGCTCCGTCGCAGTTTTCGCAATTCGTGAGGCGAATCGGCCGGCAAACTCCGACAGGCCGGGTGGGGCGCGCATCCTGCCGGGTTTGCCGACGGGCGGGACTCGAGGGGATTCGCGGCAACGCGATCCCGTTCGAGAGGGGCGCGTCGGGGTCCGCCGCCCGGCGAGACTTCAGCAGATGCGGGGCAACTGCTCGCCGGCCATCCAGTCGACGATGCGGCTGCCGCCGAAGCCGGTTTCCATCTGCACGAAGTGATGCGGATCTTCGATGACGCGGCCGATCACGGCCGCCTCGCGGCCCTTCGGATGCGCCCGCATGGCCGCGAGCAGGGCATCGGCGCGCTCGCACGGGCAGATCGCGATCAGTTTGCCCTCGTTGGCCACATAGAGCGGGTCGAGTCCGAGCAATTCGCAGGCGGCCGAGACCTCGGCGCGGACCGGGATCGCGGTCTCGCGAATCTGCATGCCGACGCCGGATTGCGCCGCCAACTCGTTCAGCGTCGTGGCGAGGCCGCCGCGGGTGGGGTCGCGCAGGCAGTGGATGCCGGGCACTGCCGCGATCATCGCCGCCACCAGGTCGTGCAGCGATTGGCTGTCGGAGGCGATCTCGGTTTCGAAGTCCAGGTGCTCGCGCTTGGACATGATCGCCACGCCGTGATCGCCGATGCTGCCGCTGATCAGGATTGCGTCGCCGGGCGCGGCGCGGTCGCCGGAGATCTCGATGCCGTCGGGTAGTACGCCGATGCCGGCGGTGGTAATGAAGCAGCCATCGCCCTTGCCGCGCTCGACCACCTTGGTATCGCCGGCAATGACGGCCACCCCGGCCTCTTTCGCCGCGCGGGCCATGCTCTCGACGATCCGCGCAAGATCCGCGAGCGGCAGGCCTTCCTCCAGAATAAAGCCGGCGGTCAGATACAGCGGGCGCGCGCCGGACATGGCGACATCGTTGACGGTGCCGTGCACGGCCAGCGAGCCGATGTCGCCGCCCGGGAAAAACAGCGGCGCGATCACGTGGGCATCGGTGCTGACCGCAAGCCGCCCGGGCGGCGGCATGAACTGCGCCTGATCGTTGCCCTGCGCCAGCAGCGGATTGTCCAAGTGTCGATGGAACAGCTCCGCGATCAGCTGCGCCATCGCCCGTCCCCCGCTGCCGTGGCTCATGTCCACGGCGCCATGCTTGAGATCGATCATAAAAAGGGGTCAGAGCCCTTTTTCGGGCTCCCTGCTCCGAGTGACTGTTAAAGAACGGGTCAGAGCCCTTTTTCTGCGGGAAAGGGCTCTGACCCCTTTCCCGCTGCCTTGCCCGTGCGGAAGCGGCCGTAGCTCCAGTAGGCGGCGCAGGCGCCTTCGGAGGAGACCATGCAGGCGCCCATCGGGTTTTCCGGGGTGCAGACCACGCCGAACAGCTTGCAGTCGGTGGGCTGCATGACGCCGCGAAGCACGCTCGGGCATTCGCAGCCCTTGATCTCCTTGCCGGGCGCGGCAGTCACCGGGAAGCGCAGCTCGGCGTCGAGGTCTGCATAGGCATCGGCGATGCGAAGGGCGCTGTTCGGCAGGTGGCCGAGGCCGCGCCATTCGAAACTGTCTCTGAGGGAGAAGGTCTCGGCCATCAGGGCCTTGGCCTTGGGGTTGCCTTCCGGCGTCACGGCGCGGGTGTACTGATTCTCGACGACGGCGGTGCCGGCGTTGATCTGGCGGATCAGCATCAGCGCGCTCTGCATGACGTCGAGCGGCTCGAAGCCGGCGATGACCACGGGCTTGCCGAATGCCTCGGGCACGAATTCGTAGGGCTGACTGCCGATGACGGTGCTGACATGGGACGGCCCGAGGATGCCGTCGAGCTGCACGCCGTCCGGGCCGGCACTGGACAGAATGGTGCCGAGGGCAGCGGGCGTCAGCACGTGGTTGCAGAACACCGAGAAATTCTCGAGCCTTTCGGCGCGGGCGGTCTTCAGCGCCACGGCCGTCGGCGGCGTGGTCGTCTCGAAACCGATTGCGAACAGCACCACCTGGCGCTCCGGGTGCGCACGCGCAATGGAGAGGGCGTCCTGCGTCGAGTAGATCATGCGGATATCGGCGCCGCCGGCCTTGGCCTTGAGCAGGCTCTTGCGCTCGCTCGCGGGCACGCGCATCAGGTCGCCGTAGGTGCAGAGCGTCACGCCGTGCTCCGCGGCCATGGCGATGGCCTGGTCGATGCGCGCCATCGGCAGCACGCAGACCGGGCAGCCGGGGCCGTGCACGAAGCGCACGTTCGCCGGCATCAGATCCTGCACACCGTAGCGGAAGATGGCGTGGGTGTGCCCGCCGCAGAACTCCATCAGCCGATAGTCGCGGGCCGGGTCGGCCTCGGCCGCGATGGCGCGCGCGAGGCCGCGGGCCAGCTCGCCGTCGCGGAACTCGTCGATGTATTTCATCGCCGGTTGGCTCATTGCCGGATCGGTCATTGCCTGATCGGTCATTGCAGGTGCTCCGGCCCGTTCGACTGCTCGGGCTGCAGTTCGATGGGATCGAGCTCGCCGGCTGCCTGGATCAGGGCCAGCGTGCGCTCGGCTTCTTCGGGGCTGATTTTGTTCAGTGCGTAGCCGACGTGCACCAGGACATAGTCGCCGACGGCGGCGTCCTGCACCAACGCCAGCGAGATGGGCTTGCGCACACCGCCGAGGGAGACGGTGGCCATGTCCGTGGCGGTATCGATGTCGAGAATCTGGGCGGGTATCGCAAGGCACATGGCGGCTGGCTCCGGGGCTGGCGCAATCGAACGCTGCGGCTGTCAGGATACAGAAAGGTCGTAGTCGACGCAGGGGTCGACGGCGGTGGTCCAAAGCGCCGCGCGGCGGCGAAGATCTGCATCGGCGTCGTCAGCGCGCATTGCGCCCGAACCGCGGCCGGCGATGCCGTCGGCCGCGGTGCCGATAAGGCCGCTGCCCGCGAGGCCGGCGGACGCATTCGGCAGGTCCGTTGTTTCCGTCGCGGCCAGAGCCGACAGTCCGGCCGCGACGACGCCGCGCGGATGGAAGTTCCATTCCGTCGGGGCCAGGATCCGGTAGCTTCGGACCAAGCCGTCGGCGACCTCGATACGATGCACCAAAAGGCCCCGTGCCGCCGCGGCCCATCCCAGGCCGACGCCGGCACCGGCGCCCGTCCCGGCACCGAAGTCGACATCGGCCGGGCTTGATGCACCGCTCGGCGCTTCCGCCGCATCCGATGGCGGGGCCTGTGGCGAGGATAACCCCGCGGCGCAGCGGGCCAGCTCGCTCAGCAACGCGGCCAGTCGCGGCAACAGGCCGTTGCCGTGCTCCGCGGCCAGCACGGCGACGAGGGATGTTCGGCTGGCGCGTGAGAACGGCGTCGTCTCGCAGGGCCGTGCTTGCCAGATCGGAGCGGCGGCGAAGGCGTCGGCGTCGGTGCCGGCGAGTGCCTCGGCCAAGCCCGCGATCAGGCGCGGTTCGGGTGCCTGCGGCAGCGCGTGCACCGCGTTTCTGCCCAGGCCGGCGAGACCGGACTGCAACACCCGGGCGGTGACATCGGCGGCGGTGGTCGACGAGCGATCGGCCCAAGCGGCGAGGGAGTGCGCATCCATGATCTCGTCGAGCCACCGTTGCGCGGGCATGCCGAGCACGGCGTCGGCGATTACGGCGGCCAGCAGCGTCGCCGGTGTCGATGCCGACAGGGCGGCTTGCGTCGTGCGGCCGGCGGCCCCGAGCAAAAACGGGTCGCCGGCTTCCTGCTCGGCCGCGCGCAGGTTCGAGTAGGCGCGCATCACGGAGGCCATGGGCGCGGTGGCCGGCGTGCTGCCCAACGCCTTCGGCCAGTCCAGCAGTAGTCGCCAGGCGTGCTCCTTGGCGGTTTCGGCGCGCAGCAGCAGCGCGCGCCGTCGGAGTGCTTCCGCGGCCGGCGAGATCCCGAGCGCCTGCTCGCAGGCCGAGACGCTGGCCTGTGCCTGGGCGGTGGCGCAGACGCTGAAAAGCAGCGGCAGCCGGGCGGCCGCCTCTCGCACCGGTTTCCCGGCGAAGATACGGGCCGCGGTCACCGGGCGGGTCGAGCGGATCGAGACCCGCGCGCCCGATGCGGCACGCTGCGCGGAAATCGCTAACCGGCCGGAGAGATCGGACATGGAGGCATGTTGATAGGGGCGGCGCCGGCGATGTCTGGTGGCGATGTTCGGGAGCGCATCTTCAGCCCGCAGTGTAGCCGACGAGACGCGATCCGTTGGCCCTGTAAACTATGCGACTTTGAGCCAACCGATTGACCCCGCTTCCCCCTGCAATGAGTCCACCCGATCCGCTCGATGAACTGCGCCGGCCGATCCGCTTCGATGCGACACTGGCTGGACAAGACCTGCACTTTGAATCCACCTGGGGCCTGTTCTCGCCGCGGGAAATCGATGAGGGCACGCGCCTGCTGCTGCAGTATGTCGAGGTCGGGGCCGATGCCGATTGCCTCGATCTCGGCTGTGGCTACGGCCCCATCGGGCTGACGCTGGCGTCCCTCGCACCCGGCGGCCGCACGCTGATGGTCGACAAGGATTTCGTCGCCGTCGACTTTGCCGATCGCAACGCGGCACTGAACCGCATCGGCAATGCCCGCGCGCAGCTCAGCAACGGGTTCGATCAAATCGACCCGGCGCTGCGGTTCGATCTGATTGCCAGCAACATTCCGGCGAAGGTCGGCAAGGAACTGCTGTCGCTGCTGCTGCACGACGCCCGCGCACGACTGAAGCCCGGCGGGCGGCTCTACCTGGTCACCATCAACGGGCTGCGTCAATTCATGAAGCGCAACCTCACCGAGGTGTTCGGCAACTACGACAAGCTCAAGCAGGGAGCCCACTACACGGTCGCCCTCGCCGTCGCGCCCTAGGGCGGGGCGCGTCGCGGCCGGCGGCCTTGGATCCGCCGGCTACGGCCTGCCTCAGTAGCTCAGCAGCTTCGGCAGATCCTTCGCCTGCGCGACCCAGTCCTCCACCTGCGCCGCCGTCGGCGGGCGCTGGGTCAGCTTCAGCGAATCGTTGGTCTCCACGAGCTTCGCGTGCAGATTATCGGGGCGGCGCGTGGCCAGCTCCTTCACCGTGTCGACGCCGGCATGCTCGAGCAAATCGGAGTAGACGCCGGAGACGCCCTTCACGCGCGCCAAGTCGGCGCGATTCGCCAATTGCAGAATGTCCGTCGCACTGCAGCCGCATTCCGCCGCCAGCGCCTTGCGCTGGTCCGGGCGTGCCGCTGCTTCGACGAACTGATCGTTGGTGTTGATGTTCTTGGCCTTCAGTGCGGCGACAATGCCTTCTTCGGCGCCTTGTAGCTCTCGGATCGGTGTTGCCATTTCGTGTCCTCTACGGTTCTCTGCGAGTGGGTGCGGGACTCTGCGCGGAATCGGGTTGTGCGATCTGCGGTCGAATACGGCATTGAAGGATAATCGATTTTTTTTGTCGCACAACCGGCGGGGTGTCGCTGTCAGGCAATGGCCGACGCGTGAATGGCTTGCGCTTTTCGCGTTACGGCGCCGGTTGCCGCGGGTGCCGGCGTTGGCTTGACAGTCGGCGGCTGCGCCCGGACGATCGTGCGGTTTGTTCGCAACATATCCGGTCACGACGATGTTCCCGAGACTTACGCCGCTGCAGTGGGTTGTCTTCCTGCTGTTTGTTTTCTTCTACGGCTTCACCGTCTTCGCGGTGACGCGCGACTACTATCAGCGCAACCCGCCGCGAGCCGCCGCGCAGACGGCTGCCGGGGTGTCGGCGGGCGACGCATCGGCGCTCGGCGGGCGGATGCGCGAGGCGCTGAGCGATACCGAGAGCAGTCTGCCGGAGGATCTGCTGAACGCGAATCCGACACTGATCTCGCAGGAGGCGGACCGCCTGTTCGCGGAGCGGCGCTTTGCGCAAGCGGCGACGCTGTATCGGCGTCTGATCGAGCTCGACCCCGCCGACGTCGGCGCGCGCAACGATCTCGGGCTCGCGCTGCACTACGCCGGCCGGACCCCGGAGGCGTTGAGCATGTTGCGTGAAGGCGCCGATATGGACCCGGATTTCCAGCGTATCTGGCTCAGCCTAGGCTTCGTCGCCGTGCAGGCGGATGCCACCGAGCAGGCGCGCGCAGCGCTGATCCACGCCCGTGACCTGGACCCGGAGACGGACATCGGCAAAGAGGCCAGCCGACTGTTGGATCTGCTTTAAGCGGTCCGCCCGCCTTTCCCCGCGGCGGCGCCGGAGCCAGCCGGGGCCGGGCCCACGGGAGTCTGAATCCGACGACGGCCGCCGCGCGGCGTATGATGATGCCCATGAACGTGATTCCCGAATCGCCGGCGCCGCTGGCGCCGGCACAAGCGCAGCTGGCTCCAGTATGCGTATTCGGCTGCTGAGCGTCGGCCGGCGGATGCCGCGCTGGGTGGAAGACGGCGTCGGCGAGTACGCCCGGCGCATGCCGCCGGAGTGCGCCCTCGAGATCGTGGAGATCGAGCCCGCGCAGCGGGCCAAGGCCGCGGGCGGGGCCGCGGGCGAGGCCGCGCAGGCCGAGCGCTATCGGCGCGAGGAGGGCGAGCGGCTGCTGAAGGCGCTGCCGTCCGGAGACTTGGCGGTTGCGCTCGATGTCGGCGGCAAGGCCTGGTCCACCGAACAGCTCGCGGGCGAGTTGACGCGCTGGCTGGGCGGCGGACGCGACGTCGCGCTGCTGGTGGGCGGGCCGGACGGGCTGTCCCCGGCCTGTCTGGAGCGCGCGGAGCGGCGCTGGTCGTTGTCGCCGCTGACCTTTCCTCATCCGCTGGTGCGTGTCATCCTCGCGGAACAGTTGTATCGGGCCTGGAGCATCACGCGCGGCCACCCCTACCATCGCGGCGGGCGTTTATAGGCAGGCTCGCGGCGCGGCGCCGGCAACGACGCACGGGAGACGACGGTGGAAGACATCGCCCTGTATCTGGCATCGCGCTCGCCGCGCCGGCGCGACTTGCTTACGCAGCTCGGACTGCGGCACGGGGTGGTCGCGGCGCAGGCCGACGAAACTCCCCGGCCCGGCGAGTGCCCAAACGACTATGTGCTGCGCGTGGCGCTGGCGAAGGCGCGCGCCGGCCGCGCGGTGACCCCGGACGCAAGCCTGCCGGTGCTGGCGGCCGACACGGCTGTGGTCTGCGACGACCGCATCCTGGGCAAGCCCGCGGACGAGCGCGAGGCACTGGCCATGTTGGCACTGCTCTCGGGCCGGGAGCATCGGGTGCTGACCGGGGTTGTCCTGCTCGGTGCGCGCGAGCAAACGGCGGCGAGCGAGACGCTGGTGCGCTTTCGCGCCATCTCGGCCGCGGAAGCCGCCGCCTACTGGCGCAGCGGCGAGCCCCGCGACAAGGCAGGCGCCTACGCGATCCAGGGCGTGGGCGCGTTGTTCGTCGAGCGGCTTTGCGGCAGCTACAGCGGTGTCGTCGGGCTGCCCCTCTACGAGACGGCCCGGCTGTTGCGGCACGAGGGAATCGCGGTCCTTTAAAGCCGCAGGCCAGTCATGATGCGCCGCGGGCGCATCCTTAAACCTACGCGCCCGGCGCCCCGTTTGGCACCTGCGCCGCAATGAAACCACCAGCGGAGACACACCGGGCCAACGTGAGCGAAGAAATACAGATCAATACCATTCGAACGCCACGGTCTCGGTGCGTACCGGCTCGGGGCCGAGCGTGAGCGAAGAAATCCTGATCAATGTGACCCCGCCGGAGACCCGCGTCGCCGTGGTCGAGAACGGCGTCGTCCAGGAGATCATCATCGAGCGCGCCGAGCGCTGCGGTCTGGTGGGCAATATCTACCGCGGGCGCATCTGCCGCGTGCTGCCCGGCATGCAGGCGGCCTTCGTCGACATCGGCCTGGAGCGGGCGGCCTTCCTGCATGCCTCCGACATCGTCGGCAGCGACGGGGCGTCGCGCAGCGAGCAGATCACCGAGCTGGTGCGCGAAGGCGACGGCATCGTGGTCCAAGTGGTCAAAGACCCCCTCGGCACCAAGGGGGCACGGCTCACCACCAATGTTTCCATCGCCTCGCGCTACCTTGTCTTTATGCCGAGGCTCGGCAACACCGGCGTCTCCCAGAAGATCGAGGACGACGAGGAGCGCAAGCGCCTGCGCGAGATCCTGCAGCGCTACGTCGACGAGCACGAAGGGGCCGGCGGCTACATCGCGCGCACCGCCGCCGAGACCGTCGACGACGAGTCCCTGTTTCGCGATATGGCCTTTCTGGCCAAGCTCTGGAGCGGCATCAAGGAGCGCTGCGAGAGCGGCTCGACCATTGGCCTGATCCACGACGACTTGGCGCTGGCACTGCGCGCGCTGCGCGATTTGGTCACCCCGGAGGTGGAGCGCGTGCGCATCGACTCGCGCGCCACCGTCGAGAAGGCGCGGCCGTTCGCCGTGAAATATATCCCGGAAATTGTCCAGCGCATCGAGTACTACGGCGGCGAGCGCCCCTTGTTCGACCTCTACGGCGTCGAGGACGAGATCCAGAAGGCGCTGCAGCGCAAGGTGCAGCTCAAATCCGGCGGTCACCTGGTCATCGATCAAACCGAGGCCATGACCACCATCGACGTCAACACCGGCGCCTTTGTCGGCCACCGCAACCTCGAAGAGACCATCTTCAAGACCAATCTGGAGGCGGCCCAGGCTATTTGCCGGCAACTGCGCCTGCGCAACCTCGGCGGCATCATCATCATCGATTTCATCGATATGACCGACGACGAGCACAAGCGCCAGGTTCTGCGCGCGCTCGAAAAGTGCCTGGCCAAGGATCACGCCAAGACGCACATCACCGAGGTCTCGGCGCTGGGGCTGGTGGAGATGACCCGCAAGCGCACCCGCGAGTCGCTCGAGCACGTGCTCTGCGAGCCCTGTCCCTGCTGCGGCGGGCGCGGCTCAATGAAGACCGCCGAGACCACCTGCTACGAGATCTTCCGCGAGATCCTGCGCGAGGCGCGCCAGTTCGAGGTGGAGACGCTGCTGGTACTGGCCTCGCAGGAGGTCATCGACCGGCTGTTGGACGAGGAATCCGGCCACCTGGCGGAGCTGGAAGAGTTCATTCGCAAGCCCATCAAGCTCCAGGCGGAAGCGCTGTACACGCAGGAGCAGTACGACGTGGTCTTGATCTGACCACGGCTCGCGCGGCGGATGTCAGCATCGGTGAAGAAATTACTTCGCACATTGCCGCCGGTCGCGGCGGCGTCGATCATCGTCTTCGCGCTACTGACGCTCGCCGCCCGAGCGGCATTGACCCAGGCGGACGCCTATCGCGGCGCGGTGGCCGATCGGCTCGGGCAGTTTCTCGGCGTCGCTGTCGAAGTCGGCCGGCTCGATGCGCGCTTGCACGGGCTTTCTCCGGTGCTGTCCTTCGACGATGCGGTGCTGCGCGACCCCGGCACCGGCGAGCGGCTGCTGGCGGTGCGCGCGCTGCGCGTCGATCTGGACTTGGCGGCAACGCTACGCTCACTGGAGCCGCGCATCGACGGCGTCACGCTGGTCGGCGCCGATCTGACCCTGATCCGCGAGGCCGACGGTCGAATCGGCGTGCACGGGCTTGACGGCGTCCGTGGCG
Source organism: Thiohalocapsa sp. (assembly GCA_021736785.1). Classification (GTDB taxonomy): domain Bacteria; phylum Pseudomonadota; class Gammaproteobacteria; order Chromatiales; family Chromatiaceae; genus Thiohalocapsa. Next base: position 22,665 of record JAIPFF010000038.1, read on the forward strand.
GCGACGGCGCCGCGCTGACCTTTTTCCTGCGCGAAGGGCGCTTCAGCCTCACCGACAGCCGCGTGCGCTGGCGCGACGGTAACCCGGCCGCCGGCAGCCGCGGCGATGCCCGCACCGGCAGACCGGCCGGGCCGCGGGCTGCCGGCAGCAACGGGCCGGCCGCCGGCGAAGAGGCCGCCGACAGCGTTGCCGGCGGCGGTGCTATCGTCGGCGGTGGCGTCGCACGACCCGTCTTCGACGTGCTGCGGCTCGACGTGGTCAACCGCAGCGGCCGCCACCGCCTGAGCGCACACCTGCGCACACCCGGCGGCGGCGACCCGCTGCTGCGCCTGCGTGCCGACCTGCGCGGCCCCGCCCGCCGACCGGATACCTGGTCCGGCAGCCTGTATGCCGACTGGGTCGGCGGCGGATTGGGCGATCTGTCCTCGGCATGGCTGCCGCGCGGCCTGCGCGTGGATAACCGGTCCCTGCAGCTGGCGACCTGGAGCCGCATCGAGCAAGGGCGGCTCAGCGAGTCTCTCGCCCGGGTTCGGATCAACGGCTTGGTCCTCGGCCGCACGGAGGCGGCGGAATCACTGGAGGCTGGCGACCTGTCCGCCCTGGCACGCTGGCGCGCGAGCGAAGACGGCTGGCAGCTCGAAGTGGCCGATTTGCGCTTCGGCCGGCCGAGCCGCCCGCGGCCGGCGACGGAGATCAGCCTCGCCTACACGGCGGCCGACGCCGGCGCCGAAGCCGAAGCCGACGCTGACGTCGAAGCCGACGCTGACGTCGAAGCCGATGGCTCGGCGCAGGGCGCGGCCGCGAGTGCCTTGGTCGGGCGCATCGATCGCTTGACCCTGCAACCCTTGGCGCTGATCGCCGGATTCGCCGCCGAGGACCGGCTGCCGGGGCCGCTGGCGGCGCTATTGCGGGCCGGCGTCGACGGTCATGCCCGCGATATCGCTTTCCGTATTGCGCCGTCGGCAGACGGTGCCTTCGGCATGGATTGGTCGCTGTCCGCCGGCCTGCGCGGCTTCGGCATCGCCGCGTCGGGTCCGATTCCGGAACTGCGTGGACTCTCGGTCGACTTTTCCGCGTCACCGCGCGGCGGCAGCGCGCACTTGCGCGGCAGCGATGCACGCCTCGATTTACGCCCGCATCTGGTCGAGCCGCTGCCGCTGACCGCGCTGGATGGTGCGCTCGGCTGGCGCTGGATGCCGGCGGGATCGCTTCACCTCTGGAGTGATGCGCTGCAAGTCGATACCGGCGATCTGCAGAGCGTGACCCGCTTCAGTCTCTGCGCCCATCCATCGGGCGCCAGCCCGTTTCTCGATCTGCACACGTTCTTCCGCAACGGCGATGCCGAGGCGATGGGCCGTTACCTGCCGGTGTCGATCATGCACGACGCGCTGGAGGACTGGCTGAATCGCGCCGTCGTCGGTGGCCGAGTCGACTCCGGCGACGTCCTGCTGCGGGGCCGTCTCGATGCCTTTCCGTTCGACGGCAACGAAGGGCGCTTCCTGTTGGTGCTGCGCGTGCTCGACGGCATCCTCGACTATCGCCCGCCGAGGCCCGCGCCGAGCGGCGACGGCCTGCGCAGCGCGTCGCCCGCGCAGGCACAGGCACGGGCGCTGGGCTGGCCCCGGCTCGAGGAGCTCGATTTGACGCTGCGCCTGGAGAACCGGCGCATGACCATCGACGTCGAGCGGGGCAAGCTGCTCGATACCGAACTGCTCGGCGGCAGCGTCCTGCTGCCCGATCTTTGGAATCCCCTGCGCCTGGCCATTGACGCCCGCGGCGAGGGGCCGCTTTCCGACGGCCTGCGCGTGCTGGCGGAGACGCCCCTGGCGACGAAGCTCGGCGGCATCGCGCGGGCGTTTCGCGTCGACGGGCGCGGCGATATCAAGCTCGAGCTGGGTGTTCCTTTGCGCCGTGGTCTCGACTTTACCTATGCGGGTGAGCTGCGCCTGGACGGCGAGCCGAGCGCCGAGCTCGCCGGCGTCGGCCTGCAATTCGATGCCATCGAAGGCATGCTCGCGTTCGACAACGCGGGACTGCGTGCCCGGGGGCTGGCTGCCGATCTGGACGGCCAGCGCATCCTGGTGGATGTCGCGACCCGCGATGGCGGCACCGAGCGTGCGCGCACGGAAGTCGGCATCGATGGCGTCACGGCGGTGGACGAGTTGCGCCGGCGCTTCCCGAGTCCGCTGTGGGCGTCGGCCGAAGGCCGCATCGACTGGCGGGTGCTGCTGTCGCTGAACAATGCCGATGTGGATCGAGCCGCGCCGCCGCTGGATCTGACATTCACGTCCGACCTCGAGGGACTCGCCGTCGATCTGCCCGCTCCGCTCGGCAAGACGGCGGGCGAGACGCGGGCGCTGACGCTGTCCACCCGCTGGCAGAACGCGTGGCCGCTGCTGCTGCGCGGGCGCTACGGGGACGCGGGCGCGCTGGTCGAGCTGGACAGCGGCAACGGCGTTGGTCCGGCCGCGAGCCGGGTCGCCCTGGACCCGGGCGGGCTGCCCGAGAAGTTGCCGGAGCGCCGCGGTGTCGTCGTCGGCGGCACGCTCGCGAGCCTGGACCTGACGCCGTGGCTGGACTGGTTTTCCGGTCGCTTCGCCAGCCCTGCCGAGGCACCGGCGGACACCTCCGGCGCCGACGGCGACACGGGCTCGGCGCCGGGATCGTCCGCCCCGGCGCTACTGCCTTCGCGGCTCGAGGTCGCGGACCTGCGCCTGGGCGCGCTGACACTGCGCGATGCGGTCGCGGATGTGTCCCGCGCCGACGATGGCGGCTGGGCGGTGCGCTTCTCCTCGGAGGCCATGAGCGGCAGCGTCGATCTGCCCGCGCCGGGGGCCGACCAGCCGGTCGCGGTGCGGCTCGACAGCCTCGATATTCAGCCGCTGATCCCGACGCGGCCAGCTGTCGCGAGAGAGCCGGCGCAGGGAGATCCGCGTCGGTTCGGGCGTCTGAGGCTTGCGGTCGATGCGCTGCGTTACGGCAACGACGACCTCGGCCGTCTGCAACTGACGGCGCGCCCGATTGCCGGCGGGATGCGCATCGAGGACTTGACGCTGGACGGTGCGCTGGTGGACGCCGACGGCAGCCTCGACTGGACCGTCGATGCGACCGACTACATGCAGACCGGCCTCGATCTGCGCGTGAGCAGCAGCGACGTCGGCGAGCTGCTGCGCAAACTGGGGCACTACAGCCAGCTCAGCGGAGCCCCGTCCGACGCCCGGCTGGCGTTGACCTGGCCGGGCGCGCCCGGTGATTTTTCGGCGCGGCGCGCACGCGGCTCGCTGCAAGTCGACGTCGGCGCGGGGCGACTACTGGAGCTCGACGCCGGCGTCGGGCGCCTGCTCGGCGTGCTGAACATCGGCGCGCTGCAGCGACGCCTGAGCCTCGACTTCAGCGATGTTTTCGAAGAGGGGTTCGGCTTCGATCGTATCGAGGGACGTCTTGCGATCGGCGGCGGCACGGCGCGCATCGGCTCGCTGGATATCTTGGCGTCGGCTGCCGATATCCGCGTGACAGGGGTCACCAATCTGGTCGACGAGACCTTCGACCAAACGGTGCGTGTCACGCCGAAGATCGGCACCGGCGTCGCGCTGGCCAGCGCCGTGGCCGGGGGGCCGCTGGTGGGTGCCGCCGTTTTCATCGCCGACAAGGTGGCCGGTGATGCCGTGGATCGCATCGGTCGATACGAGTACAGCATCAACGGTCCCTGGAACGAGCCCGAGATCCGCCGTACCGCCTCCGCCGACGGCGCCTGGTCGGTGGGCGACCTGTTCGCCGGCGACGCCGCGGACGGCGCGGGAGAGCCGCGCGCCGGCAATGCCGCGGCCGACGGCGGCGCCGACCGGGGCGCCGATGCCGGCGCATCGGCCCGTCCGGCAGCGTCCGAGACGGCACCGAGTCCCGCCGACAATCCGTTCATGGAGGGATTTTGAGCATGCCGAGCGCATGCGCCGCGCTCGGCAGCGAAGGCTCGCGGGTGCTATCTTTCGGATTCGTGAACCATCGAAAACCAGCATGTCATCGCCTTAAGCGCCGGGGCCTGACCGAGGGGATATAAGGCATGAGCGAGAACCCCAGAGTCGCGGCCGTGCAGATGGCGACGGGCCCCAACATCACCGCCAACCTGATCGAAGTGGAACGGCTGATCCGCGACGCCGCCGAAGCATCGGCGCGCCTCGTGGTGCTGCCGGAGAATTTTGCCTTCATGGGCAAGCGCGACCAGGACCAGCTGGCCATCGCCGAGGAAGACGGCGATGGACAGCTGCAGTCGTTCCTGTCGGTGATGGCGGCCCGCTACGGTACCTGGCTGGTCGGCGGCACGATCCCTCTGAAGGCGTCGACGCCGAGCCGGGTGCGCGCCGTGTCCCTGGTGATCAACGAGCGCGGCGACCGGGTCGCCCGCTACGACAAGATGCATCTGTTCGACGTCAGCCTGCCGGCAGACAACGAGCGCTACGAGGAGTCTGCCGTCATCGAGCCGGGCGATGACATCGTCGTGGTCGACAGCCCCGTCGGGCGGCTCGGCGTCATGGTCTGCTACGATCTGCGCTTTCCCGAGATGGCCCGGCAGATGCAGGACAGCGGGCTCGAGATACTGGCGGTGCCGTCGGCCTTTACCGCCATCACCGGCAAGGCGCATTGGGAGACGCTGGTGCGCGCACGCGCGATCGAGAATCTCGCCTATGTCATCGCGGCGGCGCAGGGCGGTTATCACCTGAGCGGGCGCGAGACCCACGGCCACAGCATGATCGTCGATCCCTGGGGGGCGGTGCTGGCGCAAGTGCCACGCGGCGCCGGCTGCATCTGCACCCCCATAGACCGCACCTTCCAGAGCTCGGTGCGCCGAACGTTTCCGACCCTGCAGCATCGGCGTTTGAAATGCCGGTGATCGGCGTCACGTCTTGGTATCGGCAGCGGTCATCGACGTCGACAATGTACCGCGCCAAACAGACAAGCAGGTGTAAATGAACGACTCCCTCGAAATCGCACGCAACAGCATTCTGGCGCCGGTCGGCCTCGGCGACGCCGACCTCGACCGCCTGGTGGGCGCGTTGCAGAGCCCGGCCATCGACGCGGCCGACATTTATTTTCAAAGCAGCCGCCTGCAGTCCTGGGTACTCGAAGACGGCATCATCAAAGACGGCAGCTTCAATATCGAGCAGGGAGCCGGCCTGCGCGCGGTCGCCGGCGAGAAGACCGGATTCGCCTACTCGGACGAGCTGAAATTCCCGGCGCTCGAGCAGGCCGCCGTGGCGGCGCGGGCCATCGCCGGCGGAGGCCGGCAGGGGGTCGTCAAGATCGGCGGCCTGCCGTTGGAGCGGCGCCTGTACGAGCCGTTGAATCCCATCGACAGCATGGATGATGCGGCGAAGGTCGAACTGCTGCACCGCGTCGATGCGGAGGCGCGGCGGGCCGACCCGCGCGTCACCCAGGTCGTCACCAGTATCGTCGCCGTGCAGGACACGATCCTGGTCATTTCCGACGACGGGCGCATGAGTGCGGACGTACGCCCGCTGGTTCGGCTCAACGTGAATGTCGTGGTCGAGCAGGACGGCCGCCGCGAACAGGGTCACAGCGGCGGCGGTGCCCGGCGCGAGCTCGGCTATTTTCTCGAGAACGACCGCGCGATGGCCTTCGCGCGCGAGGCGGTGCGCACGGCGCTGGTCAGCCTCGAGGCGGAGCCGGCACCGGCCGGGACCATGACCGTGGTGCTCGGCGCCGGCTGGCCCGGCGTGCTGCTGCACGAGGCCGTTGGCCATGGGCTCGAGGGCGACTTCAATCGCAAAGGCACCTCCGCCTTTGCCGGTCGCATGGGCGAGCGCGTTGCGGCAAAGGGTGTCACCGTGGTGGACGACGGCACACTGGCCGGACGCCGCGGCTCGCTGAATGTGGATGACGAGGGAACACCCACGCACAACACCACGCTGATCGAGGACGGTATTCTGGTCGGCTATATGCAAGATCGCTTGAACGCGCGGTTGATGGGGGCGGCACCCACCGGCAACGGGCGTCGAGAGTCCTACGCCCACCTGCCGATGCCGCGCATGACCAACACCTATATGCTGGCCGGGGACCGCGATCCGGCGGAGATCATCGCCTCCGTGGAAAAGGGCCTGTATGCGGTGAACTTCGGCGGCGGGCAGGTCGATATCACGTCGGGCAAGTTCACGTTCTCGACCAGCGAGGCCTATATGATCGAAAACGGCAAAGTCGGCCGCCCGGTCAAAGGCGCGACGCTGATCGGCAATGGCCCGGATGTGCTGATGCGGGTGAGTATGATCGGCAACGACCTCAAGCTCGACGAAGGCGTCGGCACCTGCGGCAAGGAAGGCCAAAGCGTGCCCGTGGGCGTCGGACAGCCGACGCTGCGGGTCGACGGCCTCACCGTCGGGGGCACGACGGCCTGACGCCGACCCGGCGCGGACCCCGGCCCGAGCGACGCTCCGGCGTATCGACGGCGCCGGCCGCAACCACCGGGTGATCCGCCTCGGCCGCAAATGTCGGCGGATTGCGCCCGTGCCCTTGCCGGCTCGCATGCAGCGGCGCGCGCACGTCCCGGCGCCCTCGGGGCCGCGGCGACCTTCGCCGGAGCGCTTCGCTTACCCGCAGTTAGATCGACCAGATTCCTATGACAGGTAACGTAATGGAAAATCCGGCCTTGGCGGACCGTGGCGAGCAGCTCGCCCGGCTGCAGCAGAATATCGAAGACCTTCTCGCGGAAGCCAGGCGCCGCGGTGCCAGCGCCGCCGAGGCCGCGGTCAGCAACAGCACCGGTCTGGAAGTGGCGGTGCGCCTGGGCGAGGTGGAAACGGTAGAGCATACGCGCGACCACGGCTTATGGGTCAGCGTCTATTTCGGCAACCGCAAGGGTTCCGCCAGCACGTCGGATCTGAGCCCGGATGCATTACGCGATGCCGTCGGCCAGGCCTGCAGCATCGCCACCCACACTCAGGAAGACCGCTGCGCCGGCCTCGCTCCGGCGGAATTGATGGCGCGCGAGCTGCCGGAGCTGGATCTGAACCACCCCTGGAGTATCGATGTCGAGCAAGCCGTCGCGCTCGCGAAACGCTGCGAGGACGCGGCGCGCGGCGCCGACCCGCGCATCGTCAACTCCGAAGGGGCGAGTCTCGGCACCCACGCCGGCCTGCAGATCTACGGCAACAGCCATGGTTTCGTCGGCGGCTATCCGAGCACCCGCCACAGCTTGAGCTGCGCGGTGGTCGGCAAGGAAGGCGACAGCATGCAGCGCGACCACTGGTGGACATCCGCGCGCGCCCCGGAAGATATGGACGCGGCGGACTACGTCGGCCGGCGCGCCGCGGAGCAGACCGTCGCGCGCCTGGGTGCCAGGCGCCTCGGGACACGCGCGGTGCCTGTGCTGTTTCGCGCCGAGCTCGCCGCCGGACTGCTGCGGCATCTGATGGGCGCGATCAACGGCGCCAGCCTGTATCGGAAAACCAGCTTCCTGCTCGACAAGCTCGGCGAGCAGATTCTGCCGTCGTTCGTGCGCGTACACGAAAACCCTCACCGACCTCGGGGTCTTGCGAGCGCACCCTTCGATGGCGACGGCGTCGCCACACGCGCGAAAGACTTCATCGCCGACGGCGTGCTGGCCAGCTACCTGCTCGATCACTACTCCGCGTGCCGGCTGGGTATGCAGACCACCGGCAACGCGGGCGGTGCCCGCAATCTGAGCGTCAGCATGGGCGAGCGCGACCGCGCCGCCATGCTGGGCGAGCTCGGAACAGGACTGTTCGTGACCGAGCTGATGGGTCAGGGCGTCAACAGCGTCACCGGCGACTATTCCCGCGGCGCCAGCGGCTTTTGGGTCGAGAACGGCGAGATTCAGTTCCCGGTGGAAGAAATCACGATCGCCGGCAACCTGCTGGAAATGTACCGGGGGCTAGTCGCCATCGGCAACGACTGCGATTTCCCCGGCAGCACGACCACCGGCTCCTGGCTGCTCGAGCGCATGACTGTCGCCGGCGAGTGAGCGGAGCCGCTCGCCGAGCCCTGCCGCCGCGCCGTCGACCCGCCCGCCGATAGGAGACCCGGACGTGACACCCGCGCAATCGCTGAACGAGATCCTGCGTATCGTCGAGCAGGCGCCCGAATCGGCCGTCGGGCTGACGCTCTACGCCTTGGTCAATACCCTGGAGTACGAGCGCGCCGGCTGCCTGTTCAAGCTCACCAAGCTGCGCGAGTTGTCGCCCGAGCAGCGTCGGCTGGCCTACGGCTTGATGGAGCTGATGGCCGAGCGCGGCGTCGGCGATGCGGCCTGGACCGATGCCAAGGCGAGGATGGATCGAGCCGTTCGCGGCGTCTGAGCAGTACGCTTCGCCGCGGCCCGGCCGTCTGAAATTCCCTTCTCCGTGGTCCGTGCGCCATCTCGGGGCTCCCGCTCCGCCCGCCGACCTGCCTGGGCAGTAGGCGTCCCATATTGATCTTTCGTGCACATCGCAGACGCCCTCGGTGATGGGGGATACGTAAGAGGCGTACACCTGCACGGGTTTTTTTAGCGTGTACGTCTTTCGCGGACGAGTCGTAATGTACTCGTAGCGCAGAATCGCGCACTGTCTCGGTGACCTCGGGTAAATTCAGTGCGTAGATTTCTGTCTGCTTCCCTCACGGCGACGCTGTGCTTGCTCGGTTCTGCCATCCCGACCGACAGCTTCGCCGACACCAGCGTCAATCTGCGCAAGAATCCATCGACGACAGGCCCCGTCCCGTCCGGCCAGACCTTTCGCTATAACCTCGCTTGGAGCTGCCCCGGCGCGGTGACGCCGGTCGATGACTGCATCGACATGCGTATCGTCGAGGCGCTGCCGCCCGAGCTGCAGGCCACCGAGCTGCCCGAGCCCGGCGGTAAGCTGCGTAAGGTCTGTGTCCAGAATCCCGGCGATCCCGTGCCCGACCCCGAAACCTGTGCGCCGGCGTCCGTGAGCCTCGATGCGCCGACGCAGCCTGGCGCCACCGTCCATTTCTTCGCTGTGCCGCGCATCCGCGCCGGCGATGCCGGCAGCTTGCGGGTGGAAACGCGCTTTCCGGTCGGCGTGACACCGGACGGTACCGAGGCGGTCAATCAGGCCACCATCACCGCCAGCTGTAATGCCGACGCGCGTCCGGGCTGCACCGACCCGGCACCGGTGACGGCGACGAGCCCGCCGGTGACCGCAAGCGCCGAGGACAAGGTCTCTGTGACCAAGCGTGTTCTATCGGATGCCGCGATCGGCTTCGATTTGGTGTATCGCATCCGCATCTGTCCCGGCGAAGGCAACGGCTACGAAAACCCCGGTGACCTCGTCGTCACCGATCGGCTGCCGGCCGAAGCAACCTTCGTCTCCGCCGACCCCGCGCCGGATAGCCAGGACGGAACGGAGCTCGGTTGGGTCTTCGCCGGCCAGCTGACGGAATGCCGCGATATCGACATCACGGTCCGCTACGACGCGGACAGAAACAACGCCGGCGATTCGCGCCGCAATCGCGTCGACCTCGACTATACGCCCCTGCAAGGCTCGCCCCCGCTGCCGCGCACCGTCGGCGTGACACATGTGCTGAGCGATCCAGGGCCGGGCCTGCGCTTTTTCAAGAGTGCCAACGACGACGTCGTCAACGTGGGCCAGGAATTCAACTATTTCATGCGTGCGACGAACAACGGCAACGTGCCGCTCGGCGTGCGCCTCACCGACAGCGTCCCCGGATTGTGCCGCGTTACACGTTTCGTCAAGCAGTCGGATGCCACCGCCTGCGAGGTCACGCTGTCGGACGATTCGATTGTGGACTGCTTCGGTGCCGGCGATACCGTCGGCGAGAGCGACGTCGGGGCGAACGGCAGCGACTTATTCATCAAAACCATCCGCGTCGACTATGGCGACGCCGACAATGCCATTGTCGGCGTGGACGACTCCCGCACCCTGAACATCCGGTGCCGGGTGATGAGCCCGGGCTGGGACGGGACGGAGTATTCGATGCCGGCCACCGTCACCAACACGGCCACTGTCGAAGGCGCCAACGGCCCGGTCGCGATCGAAGACGACGCGAGTGCCGACGTGACGCTGCGCGATGCCGTCGCCAATCCCACCGTACAGCCGGGCGCCGAGAAGAGTCAGACCGCCGGCGGTGTGGTACGCCCCGGCAACGACATCGCATTCCGCATCGATATGACGAACTCCGATGCATACTCCTCGCCACCGGAGCAGGTGCCGCTGGCTGGGCCGGTGTTCGCGGACTTGCTGCTGCCGGGAATGCACTTCGTCAGCTCCGACCCCGTCGGCAGCCCGCCGGCCGACTGCACGGACATGCCGGCCGTGCGCGTGATCGAAGACTACAACGCCACCGAGCGCACGCTGGTGGTTTGGGACTGGTCGGGCACCGGTTGCACGCTGCAGCGCGGCGACGTGGTCAGTTACGACTTGGTCGCCACCATCGGCGACGTTACGCTGGCCGGCCGGCAGAGCAACGAGGTCGCATTCCTCGGCTCCGATAACCCGCCCGAGGTGGCGCGTGCAACCGAGGTCTGCGACGACGCCGCCGGCGCCGGCTTCCTCGATGATCTGGTGACCGGTGCGACACTCGACGCCGCCAATGGCGTCGGCGACGAAGCACGCGTCTGCCAGGCCGCCAGCGCGCCGTTTCGGGTTCAGCGCATTACCGACATTAGCTCCGAGAAGGCAGTCACCGCCACGCGCGAGCCGCCGGACACCTGGCTGCTCGGCAGCGACGAGCCGAACAATGTGGCCCGCTCCATCCGCGAGGGCAACGTCCGCTGGCAGCTGCGCGTGAGCAACACGGCCAACATCCCCGTCGACGCCATCGAGTTGATCGATATCGTGCCGGCAAGTCCGGACGCGAATCCGCCCGGTACCGGCGGCAACACCGGTGTCGGCACCGGACGCGGGCTCGGCAGCAGATGGACGCCGGTGTTCGTGCGCGAGATCGACCTGAGCGGTACACCGGCCGGCACCAATGTCTTCTACACGCAGGCGCCGAACCCCTGCCGCGATAACATCGTCGCGGTGCCGGACTGCAATCCGATGACGACGCTCGCCGACGGCACCGCGCTCACCGACGAGACCGCCGTGCCGGCACCGGGCGAGCCCGGCGAGTGGACGACGGAGCTGCCCAACGACCCGGACCGCGTGCGCGCATTCCGCATCGTTTACCCGGAGGATTATCAGATTCCGCCGGGCGAGACACTGCTGTTCGAATTCCCGATGTTCATCAAGGCGGATGCGCCGGTGTCGGACTGTGTCGACATCGCCGATTCCGCCTGTTCCGAGATCGCCTGGAATACTTTCGGCTTCAGTTATCGCGAGGCAGACTCCGGTCTCGAGAATCAGTCGGCGCCGACGCGCGTCGGCGTCATCGTCCAGGACAGCCCGCCCGGCAGCGCCGGCCTCGGCGACTACGTCTGGTTCGACACCGATGAAGACGGCATCCAGGATCCGGGCGAGGTCAACAACGGCATCAACAACGTCTTGGTCGAGCTCTGGCGCGACCCGGACGGCGTCCCCGACAACGGCGACGAGCTGCTGCTCGGCGAGCAGCGCACCACCAATCATCCCGACACCGGCCTTCCCGGCTACTATCACTTCGGCCTTTTGCCGCCGACGCCGGGTGACGAGCGCTACTTCGTGCGCTTCTATCCGCCGGAGGGGCTGACCGGCTCGCCGAACGACACCGGCGCGAACGACGTCGACTCCGACGGTACCGAGACAACGTTGGACGGGGAGATCCTCTTCCAGACCCCGGGCGTGGCGCTGACGGAGGGCGAGGACCGCCTCGACATCGACCAGGGCTTCTACGCCGAGACGCCGACCTTCAGCCTGGGCAACCGGGTCTGGCTCGATGCCGACAACGACAGCCTGGACAACGACGGCCCAAGCGCCGAGCCCGGCAGCTCCACCGGCATCGCCGGCGTGACCGTCGAGCTGTGGCCGGTGGACGGCAGCGGCACCCCGACCGGCACGGCGCCGCTGGCGACCGAGACCACCAACGACAGCGGCCACTACCTGTTCGGCGAGCTGGCGGCGGGGGAGTACCGGGTGGTGATCCCGGCGGCGCAGTTCGGCGCCGGGCAGGCGCTGGAGGGGCTGTGGTCGAGCGCGACGTCGCTGGACGCTACCGGCGCTCTGGTCGAAACCCCGCCGGTGGACGGCAACAGCGACAGCGACGCGGCCGATCACGGCGCGGTGACCCCATCCGCGCTCGGAGCGATCGCGGCCGGCAGCGTCGTCAGCGGCCCGGTGACGCTGGGCCCGGACGCCGACGAGCCCATCGACGAGCTCGGCGAGCTCGGCCCGCGGCAGACACCCGGCTACTACGACACCACGCCGGACAACCGCGCAAACCTGACCGTGGACTTCGGCTTCTATGCACTGAGCGTCGGCAACCAGCTCTGGTTCGACGCCGACGACAACGGCCTGCGCGATGCCGGCGAGCTGCCGGTGGCGGGCGTCACGGTCGAGGTACTCGACGGCGCCGACAACGTCGTCGGCAGCAGCGTCTCCGACGCCGCCGGCAACTGGCGCGTGGACGGCCTGGCGGCCGGCACCTACCGTGCCCGCATTCCGGCGGACGCCTTCCGGAGCGGTGCGCCGCTGGAGGGCTACAACAGCAGCACCGGCGAGTCGTCGGACTACACCCTGGCCGGCGACAACGCCGACCACGGCGTCGACGGCGGCGACCCGACCGTCGACGGTGTCGCAAGCACGTCCTTTACCCTCGGCGCGCCGCTGCCGCAGGGCGAGGAGACCGCCGGCACGGATCCCGACGCCGACCTCGGCGCCAACGGCCCCAACGGCGACGCCGCCGACAACCTCACCGTCGACTTCGGCTTCCATGCCTACAGCGTCGGCAACCGCCTCTGGCTCGACGAGAACAACGACGGCGTGCGCGATGCGGGCGAGCCGCCGGTATCCGGTGCCGTCGTCGAGATCCTCAACGATGCCGACGAAGTCGTCGGCACCGCCATCTCCGATACCGACGGCTACTGGCGCGTTGACGGCCTCTCCGGCGGCACCTACAGCGCCCGGATTCCGCCGAGCGAGTTCCAGTCCGGCGCACCGCTCGAGGGCTACCAGAGCAGCACCGGCGCGTCGTCCGACTTCGCCATCGGCGGCGACGATCTGGACCACGGCATCGACGGCGGCGATCCGAGCGCGGACGGCGTCGAAAGCGCGTCGTTCACCCTCGGCGCCGGAGTGCCCGAGGGCGAGGAGACCTCCGGCAGCGGGCAAGGCGACAACGGTCCGCTCGGCGACGCGGCGGATAACCTGACCGTGGACTTCGGCTTCTACGAGGTCGGCGGCCCGTTGCTCGAGATCCCCTCCGAGAGCGCCGTGACCGGCTCGCTGGAGCCGCCGGGCACCTGGATCGCCGACAGCGACACGCCGAACAATGTCGCGCGCACCGCACCCGAAGGCAGCGTCGACTACCGGCTGCGCGTCGAGAACACCGCGGCGGCGCCCATCGACACTATCGAAGTCATCAACATGCTGCCCGCGGGCCCGGACGACAACCCGCCCGGGACCGGCGGCAACACCGACGTGGGCACCGGCGACGACCTCGGCAGCACCTGGACACCGCGCTTCGTCGGCGGCATCGACGCCAACGACCTGCCGCCGGGCACGCTGATCTACTACACCCAGGCGCCGAACCCGGCCCGCGATGCGATCGCGACCGTGCCCGGCAGCAATCCGATGACCGATCTGCCCGAAGGCGTGCCGCTCGGCGACGAGACGGCGATGCCGGGCCCCGGCGAGCCGGGCGAGTGGTCGACGGTGCTGCCGGACGAGCCCGAGCGGGTGCGCGCCGTGCGTATCGTCTACCCGCCGGATTACGAGCTCCCACCCGGCGAAACCATCGAGCTCAAGTACAGCCTGTTCGTCGACCCGGACGCACCGCTGTCGGATTGCACCGCCACCGCCGCCGACAGCTGCTCGGAGATCGCCTGGAACAGCTTCGGCGTGACCTATCGCAATACCGCCTCCGACACCCCCGGCACCACGGTGCCCGGAGAGGTGGGCGTGATCGTGCAAGACAGCCCGCCCGGCAGCGCCGGTTTGGGCGATTACGTCTGGTTCGATACCGACGAGAACGGCATCCAGGATCCGGACGAGGTCAACAACGGCATCAACGGTGTGCCGGTCGAGCTCTGGCGTGACCCCGACGGCGTACCCGGCAACGGCGACGAAACCCTCGTCGCCCGCACCACCACGGGGCCGAGCCCGGATAGCGATGCGCCGGGCTACTACCACTTCGGCTCGCTGGCGCCGACCGACGGTGACGAGCGCTACTTCGTGCGCTTCCATCCGCCGGAGGGCCTGACCGGCTCGCCGAACGACACCGGCGCGGACGACGTCGATTCCGACGGCACCGAGACGACGGTGGACGGGGAGATCGTCTTCCAGACCCCGGGCGTGGCGCTGGCGGAGGGCGAGGACCGTCTCGACATCGACCAGGGCTTCTACGCCGAGACGCCGACCTTCAGCCTGGGCAACCGGGTCTGGCTCGATGCCGACAACGACAGCCTGGACAACGACGGTCCGGGCGCCGAGCCCGGCAGCTCCACCGGCATCGCCGGCGTGACCGTCGAGCTGTGGCCGGTGGACGGCAGCGGCAATCCGAGCGGCGCGGCGCCGCTGGCGACCGAGACCACCAACGACACCGGCCACTACCTGTTCGGCGAGCTGGCGGCGGGCGACTACCGGGTGGTGATCCCGGCGGCGCAGTTCGGCGCCGGCCAGGCGCTGGCGGGTCTGTGGTCGAGCGCGACGAGCCTCGATGCCGGGGGCGCGCTGGTGGAAGACGCGCCGGTGGAGGGCAACAGCGACAGCGACGCGGCGGACCACGGCGCCGTCAGCGCGGATGCAATCGGCGCGATCGCCGCCGGCAGCGTCGTCAGCGGCCCGGTGACGCTGGGCCCGGATGCCGACGAGCCCATCGACGAGCTCGGCGAGCTCGGCCCGCGGCAGACACCCGGCTATTACGACACGACGCCGGACAACCGCGCGAACCTGACCGTGGACTTCGGCTTCTATGCGCTGAGCGTCGGCAACCAGCTCTGGCTCGACGCCGACGACAACGGCCTGCGCGACGCCGGCGAGCTGCCGGTGGTGGACGTCACGGTCGAGGTGCTCGACGGCGCCGACAACGTCGTCGGCACGAGCGTCTCCGACGCCGCCGGCAACTGGCGCGTGGACGGCCTCGCGGCCGGCACCTACCGTGCCCGCATTCCGGCGGACGCCTTCCGGAGCGGTGCGCCGCTCGCGGGCTATTTCAGCAGTACCGGCGTCGGGACCGATGTGAGCATTGCCGGCGACAACACCGATCACGGCATCGACGCGCCGGACCCGGCGGCGACCGGTATTACCGGCACGCCGTTCGTGCTCGTGCTCCCGCTGCCGGAGGGCGAAGAGACGGCCGGCACCGATCCCGACACCGATCAAGGCGCCAACGGCCCCAACGGCGACCCGGCGGACAACCTCACTGTCGACTTCGGCTTCCAAGACCTCGTGGAGCCGGTGCCCTACGGGCCGCCGACCGGACTCAAGGCCGTCGATATCGGTAGCTTGCCCGAGCTGGAGTGGTCGCTGGTGTGGATCAGTTCCAATCCGCTGACGGCCATGCCGCTGCGGGTCGAAGATACGATTCCGGAGGGCACCAGTTATGTGGACGGCAGCCTGTCGTGCAGCGTCGAGGGTATCTCGGTCCAGACGCGGTGCGACTACGATGCCGCCGCCAACCGCATTGTCTTCGAGGGACTGATCGGCCCGGATGCCGGGGCGAGCACCGCGGACGAGGCCGCGAACGAGATCATTATCGTTTTCCGGTCGCTGGTCGATGCCCGCACGCGCACGGTGAGCAACCAAGCCGAAGCTGCCTGGGACAGCGACGGCGACGGCGAAGTGGACGGCGATCCGGTGTTGACCGATGACCCCGGTGTCGACGGGCCCGACGATCGCACCCGCTGGGACCGCGAAGCGCCGCGCGGCATTCCGACGCTGTCCCAGTGGGGCTTGCTGCTGCTGATCGCGCTGATGTCGTGGGCCGGCAGCCGGGCCCGGCGGATCGCGCCGGGTCGGCCCTTCGTCTAGGAGTCTGTCCGACTTGGCGTGCTAAGACCCGATATCGCTCGGAAACTGGCCAATCATCAATCAAAGTCGGCGCGCTACTCGAAATTCCGCGATCTGGTATCCGGTGAATCCGGCAAATTTCGCGCACGAGTGCGTCCAGGACCTAAGTCGGACACCCTCCTAGGCGGTGAGCCGATGGTGTCCGGGCTGATGGCCGGACTACCGGCCGCGGCAGTGCGGCGCTGTCGGATCGGTGATCGGGACGGCCCGACCGTTGCCCTCCGACACCGGCCGATGCGTTGCCCCGCGGCCGCCGCGCGAATGCGCCGGCGCCGCGGCCGACTCCGTCCCTTGCCGGACGATTCCGCCGCCGTTTAGGAGGGCCGCTCGCCCTCAGTCGGTGATCGGCGCGAACAGCTCCTCGATGTCCTCCGGCCGGAACGCCGCTGCGCCGTCCGTCGCGCCTTCCCGGAAAATACCGTCCGCCAGCGCCTGCTTCTTTTGCTGCATATTCAGGATGCGCTCTTCGACCGTCTGCTCGGTCAGCAGCTTGTAGACGAAGACGGGTTTCTCCTGGCCGATGCGGTGGGCGCGGTCGGCGGCCTGGGCCTCGACGGCCGGGTTCCACCAGGGGTCGTACAGGATCACCGTGTCGGCCTCGGTCAGGTTCAGGCCCAAGCCTCCCGCCTTCAGGCTGATCAGGAACAGATCGACGGCGCCGGAGCGGAAGTTGTCGATGACCTCGTCACGCTTGCGCGTGCGACCGGTCAGTTTCGCGTAGCGGATACCGAGCTTCTCCAACTCGGGCTCGATCAGGGCGAGCATGCTCGTGAACTGCGAAAACAGCAGGATGCGCCGGCCTTCCTCGATCTGCTCCGGCAGCAGGTCCATCAACAGTTCCAGTTTGGCCGAATGCTTCACGCGGCGGGCCGCGGGCAGCGACAACAGGCGCGGATCGCAGCAGGTCTGGCGCAGCTTCAGCAGCGCGTCGAGGATGGTGATCTGGCTGCGGGCGATGCCCTGGGTGGCGATGGTCTCGCGCACCCGTTTTTCCATGGACAGCCGAATGCCCTCGTAAAGCGCGGCCTGTGCCTCGCCGAGGGCGACCGTGCGCACGATCTCGGTCTTGGGCGGCAACTCCGTGAGCACGTCCTCTTTGCGCCGGCGCAGCAGGAAGGGCGCCACGCGGCGCGCCAGGCGCTGCTGACGCTCCGCGTCTCCCTGCTGCTCGATCGGGGTGCGCCAGTGGCGCTTGAAGCGCTTGGAATCGCCGAGGAAGCCCGGCAGCAGGAAATCGAACAGGGCCCACAGCTCACCGAGATGGTTTTCCATCGGCGTGCCCGTCAGGCACAGGCGGTGGCGGGCGTTGAGCTGCCGCACCACCTGCGCGGCCTGGGCGCGCGGGTTCTTGATCGTCTGTGCCTCGTCGAGGATGAGCAGGTGATACTCCATGGTCAGCAGCCGCTCGCGATCGCGGGGCAGCAGGGGATAGGTGGTCAGGACCAAGTCATGATCGGGGACGGCGTCGAAGCGGTCGTGGCGCTCGTTGCCGTGCAGGATCAGCACTCGCAGGTCGGGCGTGAAGCGCGCCGCCTCGCGCCGCCAGTTGCCGATCAGGCTCGTCGGCGCGACCACCAGCGCGGGCAGATCGAGCCGACCCTGCTCCTTTTCCTGCAGGATATGGGACAGCGTCTGGACGGTTTTTCCGAGCCCCATATCGTCGGCCAGAATGCCGCCGAGATCGAAGCTGCGCAGAAACTGCAGCCAGTCCAGACCGCGGCGCTGATACTGGCGCAACTCGATGGTGAGGCCGTCCGGCGGCGCGACCTGCTCGATTTCGTCCAGGTCGCGCAGCCGTTGCGCCAGGTCGCGCAGCCGCTGGCCGCCGCGCAGCTCGATGCCGCGGGCCGCCAGGTCGCCGAGCGCGGGCGCATCGAAGCGCGACAGCCGCACCATGCCGTCGCGCCCGCCGGGGACGTCGGCGAACAACTCGCGCAGCGTCTCCAGCACCGGCGTCAGCCGGTCGCTCGGCAGATCCACGAAACGCTCGATCCCGTCGCCATGGCCGGGGTCCGCCGGCAGCGGTACGCTCACCATCGGCGGCAGCGCCGAATCGAGACCCAGCTCCAGCAGCGGTGCGATGATCGGCAACAGCGGCAGCCGGCGGCCGTCCACCTCCAGATCGAAGCGCAAGCCGAACCAGTCGTGGCCGCCGGAAATCTCTTCGTCGACACTCGCGTCCCAATCTCCGCTCTCGAAACGCAGCCGAAAGCTGTCGTCGACCTCGACACGCCATCCGGCCTGCTGCAGCCGCGGCAGGACTTCGCGCATGAAATCCGACCAACGCGACGCGCGCTCGATCAGCGTCTCCCCGGGAGAGAGCAAGCGCAGCGCGCCTCGCGGCGGCTGCTGCGCGGCGAGGCGGAAGCCCTGCTCGGTCAGCATGTCGATGCTTGCCTGCTCGGCGCGCCGGTCGCGGGTGACGCCGGCGATTCCGGCGCCGCTGTCGACGACGGTGCGGACCTCGGACGGATGTCCGGGAACCCGGTGCCCGGCATAGTCGAAGTCGAGGTTCAGCAGGTGAACGCTGACACCGCGGTTGATCTCGCCGGTCAACGTCAGGCAGGGGATGGGCTCGACGCCGGCGATTTCCTCGACCTCCACCGCTGTCGGCGGCGGCAGCGGCAGGTGCGGATACTCCCTGAGCAGCAGCCGCGAGATGGAGTCGGCCTGGTCGCTCTGCAGGCGCGGGGCCTTGGTCAGCTCCACCAACTGCAAGCTGGTCAAACCGCGTGTATCGAGCGGGCCGATCAGCGCCTGTTCCGGGTCCGCATAGAGCGGAGGGTCGGTCAGCAGCAGGTGCGAGGGTGTGTCCGTGAATAGATCGACGCCGAGGGTGCCGTCCTCGTGCTCCCGCCAAGCGATCTGCAGGGTACGCTCGCCGCCCGGCTGCAGCGGATGACCGTCGTGTGCGGCCCAGTAGCAACGCCCCGTGGCCAGCATGTGCTCCAGCGCCAAGTGGCCGAGTGCACCGCCGATCATGGGCACCATCGGCCAGCTGCCGCTGCTGATGCCGCGCAGCAGCTTCAGGATCTCGGTGTCCTTGTCCTGCATATAGGACGGTTTGCTGTAGCCGTGGGCAAGGTTGGCGAGCACCAGCGGGCGCCCCTTCGACAGACCGCCGCCCGTCTTCAACGGGCGAGCGATGCGCAGTTCGACCTCGACGCCCGACTCGCGCGGCTTCAGGATGTACACCAGGCGCTCTTCTTCGGGCTCCGCCGCCACTTCCCCGGCGCCGGAGACGCGCTGCAGCCACGTCTGCGCGAAGTCGGCGCCGGTGGCGACGCCGTCGAGCAATTCATGCTGCGCCTGCTGAAAGCGCAGGCAGGCGGCGGCCACATGCTTGCAGTTGTAGCCGACCGGGCAACTGCAGTCACCGTCGAGGGACGCGCCGTAGCTCTCCCAGCGGATCGCGATGGTCTGCCGGTACACGCTGGCGCCGCTGCCGCGGACCTTGGCGCGCAAGCGCACGCCGCTGGCATCCGAATGCGCGACCTCCACCTCGAGCACGCGCCCCTGCTCGAAGTAGTTGATGCCCCGCGTGTAGTAAGTTGATCCGACGTAGGCGCGGATGTCGTTGCGGGTCAGCCTGGGTTGGTCGGACATCGGGTACAGCGCATAAGCTTTGGCCAAACGCCGAAGGATAAGCAATCCGGACGGCCTTGGTAAGGCTTCCCGGCAAATCGACACCAATCCCGTTCGCGCTCGAACGGCGGCCGGCGGCTCGGAATCGCCGAGAATCGGGCGGCCGACCGGCATCGACGTCGGCGGCCCCCGGCTTGGCCGGCGTCGAAAGCACTCGGGCCGGTAGCCGGCGACGGCAACCGCTCGGCGCGGACCGGGCGGTGTGCGAACCGGGCGGTGGCGGCGGGGCTTCGGCCGGGCCGCACAGGCGACCGCGCAGGGCGGCTAGCCGCCGCGGCGGAACACGACTCGGCCGGCGAGCAAGGTGTAGCGGACGCGGCCCTGCATCTCGGTGCCGATAAACGGGGTGTTGAGTCCGCGGCTGACGAGCGTCTGCGCGCTCGGTACCCACGTCTCGTTCGGGTCGAAGACGGTGATATCGGCGGTTGCGCCGACGCCGAGACGGCCGACGGCCCGACCGAGAATATCCGCCGGATGGCAGGTCATGCAGGCGAGCGCGGCCGGCAGGTCGAGCACACCCTCACGCACCAGCTGCAGCGCGAGCGGCAGCAGCGTCTCCAGCGCCGAGATGCCGGGCTCGGTCTGCGGCAGCGGATCGAGCTTGGCGTCCGCCTCGTGGGGCTGATGATCGGAGCAGATGGCGGAAATCACGCCTTGAGCGACGGCCGCGCGCAGCCCCGCCCGGTCGACCGCCGTGCGCAGCGGCGGAACCACGTGAGCATTGGCGTCGAAGCCGATCAAGTCGTCCTCGGTCAGGAAGAGCTGATGGGCCGCGACATCGGCCGTCACCGGCACGCCGCGGCCGCGCGCTTCGGCCAGCATCTCCGTGGCGCGTGCGGTGGAGAGTCCGCGGAAGTGAATCCGTGCGCCGGTTTGCTCCGCCAGCGCCAGATCGCGGGCCACGGCGACGGTCTCGGCGGCCTGCGGGATACCGGGCAGGCCCATGCGGGTGCTGACCAGCCCCTCGTGCACCAGGCCGCCCTCGCCGAGATAGCTGTCGGCGGGGTGCAGAAAGATGGTCAGTCCGTAGGTGGCGGCGTATTCCAAGGCGCGGCGCTGCACGCGCGTATTGCGGATCGGGCGGTCCGCGTTGCTCATGACCGGGCACCCGGCGCGCTGCAGGGCTGCCATCTCGGTGATCTGGGTGCCGTCCAAGCCCTGTGTCAGCGCGCCCGCGGGGAGCACGCGTGCGAGCCGGCGCTCCTCGGCGGTCTGCATGATCAGCTGCGCCACGGCCGGCGTATCCACCGGCGGCAGCGTGTCCGGCGGGCAGCAGAGGGTGGTGACGCCGGAGGCGGCCGCGGCCCGCGTCTCGCTCGCGATGGTCGCCTTGTGCTCTTGGCCGGGCTGGCGCAGCCGCGCGCATAGGTCGACCAAGCCGGGACAGACGATCAGGCCTTCCGCATTGATGCTGCGCTCGGGCGCGAAGCCGTCCGGTGCCGGACCGATGCCGACGATGACGCCGGCCTCGATATGTACATCGGTGATCCGATCCAGTCCGCTGGACGGGTCGACGACACGCCCTCCGCGCAATGTCATCGCCACCGGCTCAGTCATGGCCCGCCTCCTGCTGCGCGCCCAGATGCTGCGTTCCGATGCACATGGACATGACCGCCATGCGCACCGCGAGGCCGTTGCTGACCTGCTCCAGGATCACCGAGCGCTCGCCGTCGGCGACCTGCGAGTCCATCTCGACGCCGCGGTTGATGGGCCCCGGGTGCATGACGATGGCATCGGGCTTGGCCGTGGCCAAGCGCTTCTCGGTGAGTCCGAAGAGATGGAAATACTCGTGCTCGCTGGGCAGAAACGCGCCGTCCATGCGCTCGCGCTGCAGCCGCAGCATGATAATGACATCGGCGTCGCGCACGCCCTCGCGCAGGTCGTGATACACGCGCACGCCGAGTGCGTCTTCGGCGCCGGCGGGCACCAGCGTGCGGGGCGCGATGATGCGCACCTCGCCGGCGCCGAGGGTACGCAACGCCGAGATCTGCGAGCGCGCCACCCGAGAGTGCAGCACGTCGCCGACAATGGCCACGACAAGGCCGTCGATGCTGCCCTTGTGCCGGCGGATGGTGAACATGTCGAGCATGCCCTGGGTCGGATGCGAATGGCGTCCGTCGCCGGCGTTGATGACGCTGACATGGGGCGCGGCATGGGCGGCGATGAAGTGTGCCGCGCCGCTTTCGGCATGACGCACGACGAACATATCCACGTGCATCGCCTCCAGGTTGCGCAGCGTATCGAGCAGCGTCTCGCCTTTGGCTGTCGCCGAGGTGCTGATGTTGAGGTTCAGCACGTCCGCGGACAGGCGCTTGGCGGCCAGCTCGAAGGTGGTGCGGGTGCGCGTGCTGTTCTCGAAGAACAGGTTGGCGACGATCTTGCCGCGGCACAGCGGCACCTTTTTCACGGCTTGCCTGGCGACGCCGAGGAAGCCCTCGGCGCGATCGAGGATCTCCGTCAGCAATGGGCGCTCGAGCCCGTCGATGGTCAGAAAGTGCTTCAAGTTGCCTTGGCTGTCGAGTTGCGGATCGTGCCGGCGGCGTGGGCCGATCGGCGCGGGGCCGGGGCGAGCATCGAGATCGTCCATCAGCGCCCGGACTCCGGCTCGCCGTCTGCGCCGCCACCGCGGCGGCGCTCTCGCGGGATGCGGCCGTGCTCGAGCTGCAGCGGCTCCGGGCCGGTGAGCTTGATCTGCTCCCCGGGCTCGAGCCGCGCCTGCAGCCCGACGACATCGGGCTCGATCGGGAGCTCGCGGCCGTCGCGCTCGGCCAGGATGGCGAGCAGCACGGACGCGGGCCGACCATAGTCGAACAACACGTTCAGCGCCGCGCGGATGGTGCGCCCGGATTGCAGCACGTCGTCCACCAGACAGATATGGCGGTCTTCCACCGGCAGCGGCAGGTGCGAGGGGCGCACCTGCGGATGCATGCCGATGCGGGTGAAATCGTCGCGGTAAAAAGAAATGTCCAAGTGTCCCAGCGGATCCGTCAGTCCGAGTAGTGCATGCAAACGCTCGGCGACCCAAACGCCGCCGGTGTGAATGCCGATCATCAGCGGTCGCTCGATGCGCCGCCGTGCGAGCAGTGAGCGCATCTTCGCCGCCATGTCGGTGATGGCCGCATCGACTTCCGCCGCGCTCTTGAAGACGCCGGTGGTACCGGTTTGCTCGGGATCGGTCATTTTACAGGCCCCTGCTCGCCCGCCGCGACGCGGCGAGACGTTGCTGCATTGGATCGCGCCGTCACGGATCCGTCCCTGCGGCCCGCCCTTGGTCGGTGAGCCAGGTTTCCAGTATCAGCTTGGCAGCATAGGCATCGACCAAGTCGCGCTGCTGTCTGCTGCCCGCGGCGTCGACGCCGAGCCGGCGCTCCGCTTCGAGCGTGGTCAGCCGCTCGTCGACCAGATGCACGGTGAGGCCGAAGCGCCCCTCGAGCTGACGGGCGAATCGGCGCACGCGCTCGGTCCAAGTCTCCTCGGTGTCATCCATATTGTACGGCAGACCCAGCACGGCCGCGTCGGGCTGCCAGTCGCCGATGATGGCCTCGATCCGCGTCCAGTCGGGTTTTTGCCCGCGGTTGCGCAAGGTCGTCAGTGGCGTGGCTGTGCCGGAAACGGTCTGTCCGACCGCGATACCGATTTTGCTGGTGCCGTAGTCGAAGCCGAGGAGCGTTGCCAATGGCGTTACCGGAGTAGGTGATGCGGGGCGGGTTACGGGAGGCGGGCTATTCGGCGCGGGTCGTTCGGGGGATCAGCGCGAGGTGTCCGGGTCGTCGCTGGCCGGCCTAGCGGGGCCCTCCGGCGGCGCTTCCCATTGAACGGATGGCGGTCGCACGGAAGGCGATTGCACGGAAGACGGCGCCAAGTCAGGCGTGGCCCGCTTCGCCGCTCAGCAGGTTCAGGTCGACGCCCAGTAGCTGAGCGGCGGCCAACCAACGCTCCGCCGGCGACAGGCTGAACATGATGTCCGCATCCGCCGGTCCGCTGAGCCAGGCGTTGGCGCTGAGCTCGTCCTCCAATTGTCCGCCGCCCCAACCGGCATAGCCCAACGCGATCAGCCGCTGCTCGGGACCGTCGCCGTCGGCAATGGCCTCGAGCACGTCGCGGGATGTGGTGACGCGGATATCCGGTGTCACCGAAAGCGTCGAGTCGTAATCGGCGGCGCCGTCGTGGATCACGAAGCCGCGGTCTGTTTGTACTGGACCGCCGAGATACACTTGGGCGTCGGCAACGCCCGGAGCCGTTGGCTTGATGTCGAGCTGTTCCAGCACCTCGCCCAAGCGGATGTCCATCGGCCGGTTGATGACGATGCCCATGGCGCCCGCTTCGGTGTGCTCGCAGATATAGGTGACCGTTCGCGAGAAGTTCGGGTCTTTCAGGCCCGGCATCGCGATCAGGAAATGGTTGGTGAGCGAGGTTGCGAAGCTCATGTCCATAGTATCCAGACCGCTCAGGCGTGAAGCAAGCGGGGTGCCGACGAAAGGCGTGCCTGAAAATGCGTCGGAGCTGCGCCCGATCAATTGTCCCAGCCAAGCCTGTTGTTGCGCTGGAATTGCCAAGTCCGGGTAATGTCGAGGACATCCGTCTCGGCCCGGATATCCGCGGGGAAAGGCGCGAACGGGGCCGCCAGTTCGACGATGCGCACCGCGGCGCGATCGAGCAGCGGGTGACCGGACGAGCGTACGACGCGAACGCCTTCGAGACTGCCGTCCGCGCGCAGGGCGACGTGCAGGATCAGGTTGCCGTAAAGACCTTGCTGCTTGGCCTCTTGCGGGTAGTTCAAGTTGCCGATGCGCTCGACCTTGCGTCGCCAGGCCTCCATGTACGCGGCGTAACGGTATTCCCGCGTGCTTGTGCTGATGGCCTTGCGGCGGGTGCGCTGGGCGTAGGCGCTGCTCTGTGCATCGATGCGCGCCGCAAGCGCCTGAATCTCGGCGCTGCGGCTGGCAAGTATGTCCGCCGCCGAGACGGCGGGTGCATCGCGCGGTTCGGGTGTCGCTTCCAGAATGTCGAGCGGGTCGGTCATCTCGGGGGCCGGCTCCCGAACGGGCTCCCGAACGGGCTCCGGGATAGTTTCCGGGATGGGCTCGGGGGGCTGCTCGGTAGCAGGTTCCGAAACGGGCTCGAGCAGTGGCTCGATCGGGAGAAGCGGCTCGATGGCGGGCGCGGGAGCCGGCGGCGCGCTCTGCTCTGAGGGCTGCGGGGCGTGCGCTTCCGGTTCCGATTCCGGTACCGATTCAGGCTCGGGCTCGGGCTCGGTCGGTTCGACCTCGATGTCGGGCGGCAGCGGCTCGAGCTCCGGCAGCGGTGTCCGGGTGTCGGCCGCCCGATCGACTTGCGCGGCCACGGCGGCTTCGTCGGGGCTTCGATCCTGACCCGGCGATTTGACGATGATGACTTCCAGCATGCCCGCATCCGAAGGCCGGGGTCGCGGCATTTCGAATCCGATCACGAGCAGCAGGGCCGCGTGCAGCATGGCCGCGATGGCCAGTGCGACGAGCAGGCGGCGGCCGTCGGCGGAACCGGCTATCGCTGCGCTCGAAGCGGATGCGCTCATCGGGGCCTTGTCTTATGCGGTGCTTCTCAGCGCTCAGCGCTCGACGGCCGCTTCCGCGGCCGGGGCCGCTATGGCAACGTCGGCATCTTGGTCGAGGATCTGAATGCGCTCGGCCATTGCCGGCGTCATATGCAGCGTCCCGGCGTCGTCGATGAGCATTGCATAGTCGATATCCATGCGATCGGCGATCTCGCGCCAGCCCGAGACGCCGGCCACCATCAGCGCCGTAGAGGCCGCGTCCGCCAACGCCGCCGAGCCGTTATGCAGCACCGTTGCCGCGCGGATGCTCTCCGCCGGGTAGCCGCTGCGCGGATCGATGACGGCGTGATAGGTCTTGTCCTCGTAGATGAAATTGCGGGCGTAGTCGCTGCTGGTGAAGATGCTGGCATCTCCGCTCACGTTCAGAATCGCCAGCACGCTGCCGCCGCTGGCCCGGCGGATCGGGATCCGCCAGGGGCGTCCGGCGCGGTCGCCGATCACGCGCACGTTCCCCCCGGCGGCGATCATCGCGCTGCGCACGCCGCGCTCGCGCAGGTCGTCGATCGCCAAGTCCATGGCATAGCCCAGCGCGATTGCGCTGAAGTCGAGGCTGACGGCCGGGTTGTCGCTCTGCAGCATGATGCCGTCGATATACAGGTCGTCCAGGGTCGGCGCCGCGCCGACCAGCCGCTTGATCTCCTGCTGTCTCGGCGGCGGGCGGCACTCGGGCTCGTCGGTGTGGAAGCCCCACAGCCGCACCAAGCGTCCGATGGTCGGATTGAACAGGTGATCGCTCTGCACCGCGAGCGCTTGGCTGCGGCGGATCAGCGGCAAAATCGAAGGTGGCGCCGCGAACGGCTCTCCGGTCGCCAGCAGCTCGTTGACCCGCACCATCGGACCCGGTTCCCAGGCGTGCAGGGTGCGGCTCAGGAACAGCATGTCGTGCTCCACCTCGGCGGCGGCGTCGAGCGCCTCCTGCTTCAGCATGCCGACGATGCTCACGTCCACGGCGCCGTCGAAGGCAATGAATTGGGTGGTCAGCACCGGCGTTTCGCCGCCGCGACAGCCGGCCAGCAACAGCAAGAGTGCAAGCGCGGCGAGCAGTGCCTGCGCCGACCCGCGGAACGGCGGCAGGCATTTTCCGCGGCGGTGCCTGGTGCGATGTCGACTCATCGGCGATCCGCGCCGACACTCCTCACGCCGGGCGCTCCCGTCTCGGTCGGTCGGGCGATTGTCGCGTTGTTCGATTTTCAATTGCTTATGCGCTCGGATTTGGCGGGGCGTCCGGCCCGGCACGGCAACCGCCGCATCCTTCAGCGCGTTTTCTAGCGGCCATCGAGCTGCTCCGCGACGGCGTTCATCAGGTCGCCGGCGATATCCGTGCCGCAATCGCGGTCGATCTCGCGGATACAGGTGGGGCTGGTGATGTTGATTTCGGTGAGCCAGTCGCCGATGACATCGAGCCCGGCAAACAAGACGCCGCGGCGGCGCAGCTCCGGGCCGACCTGCGCCGCGATCCAGCGTTCGCGCTCGCTGATCGGCCGCACCTCGGCGCGGGCACCGGCGGCCAGGTTGCCGCGCGAATCGCCGCCGGACGGAACGCGGGCCAGCACATGTTCCACCGGCTCGCCATTTACCAGCAGTACGCGTTTGTCGCCGTCGACGATCTCGGGCAAGTAGCGCTGCGCCATGCAGAAGCGTGTGCCATTGGCGGTCAGTGTCTCGATAATGACGCCGGTGTTCGGATCGCCTCGCCCGATGCGGAAGATCGAGCGCCCGCCCATGCCGTCGAGGGGCTTCAGGATGATGTCCCCATGGGACTCGAGGAAGCCACGCAGCAAGGCAGCGCTGCGGGTCACGGTGAGCGGCGGACAGCATTGCGGGAAATGGGCGGCGAAGATCTTTTCGTTGGCGTCGCGCAGGGTTTGAGGGTCGTTGACCACCAGGCAGCCGGCATCGCGCGCGAGCTCCAAAAGGTAGGTCGCGTAGACGTACTCCATGTCGAATGGGGGGTCCTTGCGCATCAGGACCGCGTCGATGGCGGACAGCGGGCGGGTCTCGCTGTCGCCGAGCGTGAACCAGTCGAGCGGATCATCGCGAACGGCGACGGGGCGCATGGTTGCGCTCACCACGGAATCGCTCAGGAACAGGTCGCCCTGTTCCATATACCACAGCGTCCAACCGCGACGCTGAGCGGCCAACATCATCGCGAAGGTGCTGTCCTTCTTGATGCTGATGGATCCGATCGGATCCATGACAACGCCGACTTCACGCTTCATCGGGTCAGTTTAACTCAAAAACGCCGCTGGACCTTTGGTAGATAGGGTGGCGGATAAGCCTGCGCAGGACGCGGCGAGGGCGGTGTGCCGGCGGCAAGCCTTGCAAGGATGGTCCGGCGGCGGATGAGAACGATAGGCTGATGCACATAGAAAAACCCCGGTGCTCGGGGGAGGGCACCGGGGTAACGTTCCCGCAGCTCGGGGGAGAGCTGACGGGAAAGGCCCGGCGGGAGGGGGAGCCCCCCGGGCCCGTGCCGTTTCAGGCACCTGTAGGTTGGATTATAGACAAAACCGGAAAGTTCCGCAGCTTGCAGTGTAAACGGTTATCAGTGCGGGAATATTTACGGTGCCGGTTTGCCCGGTTTCCCCAGTTTCCCGGTTTCCCGGTTTCCCGGTTTCCCGGTTTCCCGGGGTTGCCCGAGACTCCGTATACCCAAGACCGCGTATGCCCGAAATTCAGGGCAGCGTCACCTGCACGAACTCCGACGGGCGCAGCGTCTCGTCGGGGCGGCTGTCGAAGATGACATCCAACTCGTAGACGGCGCCGTCGGGGTCGATGCGCACGGCCTCGACGCCGAGGCTGTAGACCGACGCATCGCGCATCTGCCCGCGCACGTTGACCTTGGCCGGCTGGCCCGGGCGGTAGCGGCGCAGCACGTCCGCGGTCACCAGAATGCGGGCCAGCATCTTGTCCGTGGGTGCGACGGCCACCAACGGCGCCTGCTGCAGCGTCTTGTAGATGACCGCGCCGCCGTAGGCGTTGCGCTCGACGACGATGCCGTCGTAGGGCGCGCGCAGCTCGGTGCGCTCGAGCAGGACGTCCGCGGCCGCCTGCGCGGCCTTGGCTGACTCTTGGCCGGCGACGGCCGCGGCGTGGGCCAGTTCCGTGTCCTTCAGCTCTTCGATCGCGATCAGACCGCGGTCGAAGAGCTCTTGGGCGCGGTCCAGCTCCCGCTGGGCGTCCTCCAGCGCCACGGCGCTGCGCGCGGTGCGCGCCTTGGCCTCCAGGGCCGCGGCGGTGGCCTCGCGCTGGTCCATGCGCAACAACAGCTCGCCTTTCTCGACATGCTGGCCCGGCTTGACCAGCACCTCGTCGACGATGCCGTTCTCGACCGCGCGCATCTCGACCTTGTGTTGCCACTCGAGACGCCCGCTCATCTGCAGCGCCAGGGCTTGCGTCGACGCCGTCAGCAGCAGTGCACAAGCGACCGCGGCGCGCAGGATGGGGTGCTGGACCTTTGGCATATTCATGGATCTTGTCGTTATGGTTGATCGGCTAGGGCGCCGGCCCCGGCCTCGGCCGAATAGGCCGCGCGGGCGCCAGCTCTGCGTGGGCTCCGCGCGCACCGCCGCCTCGGCGCAACCGCGGCACGGAGGAGCGAATGCGGGCACTCCCGCGGCCGACGGGGCTTGCGCTCAAGGTACTGATTTGCCCTGCAGCGCCGCGAGCTCGGCGCGTGTCAAGGCCAGGCAAAGCGCAACCTGCTCCTCGTCGCGCTTGGCTTTGGTCTGCTGGCTCATCGAGAAGCCCAAATCCGCGGTCACTTCCAACTCGTACATCGTTCGGCTCTCATCCAGCTTCAGATCGCGCCAGTAGGATTCCGTCTCGGCCTGCTCGGCGATGACATCGAGTAACTCCATGCGCGTCAACAGCTCCAGCGCCTGCTGGCGGACGCTCATCTCCACCAGCGCGCGGCCGGCAGCGTCGCTGCTGCCGACCAGCGCCTTGACCCGCGGATTGTTCTCCAGCGCCGCGCCGACGACGGCGTCGAGCTCGGGCAGCTTCGTCTTGTCCGCGGCGAGGTCCGGTGTGACGAGATCGCGTGGCAGCTCTTCGGGGCGGCCCAAGGCCTGGGCCAGCAGCGAGCGGGTGATCCGCTGGGCGGCCTCGCTGGCGGCGCGCTGCCGGCGGATCAGCTGGTACTCGGCCTCCAGCTCCGCCACCTTCAGCGGCGAGAACTGACCCAGCTCCGCGCGCGCCTCGGCGCGGTCGAACTGAATAAAGGCCACCGCCATGGCTTCGTTGTCGCGTGAATAGCTCAGATCCGCCAACAGTACGTCGTAGAAGCGCTGCATGATCTCGAGACGCTGGGACGCTTCGGACGTCAGCAGTGCGGACCAGGCCACATCGCGCGCCGCGTCGTCGCCGCGCGTGCCGGTGAAGGCGAGTGCGTGGCAGCCCAGAAACAGCGGCTGGGGGCGCGGCAGCAGCGCCGCGATCGATTCAGTCTTCCCGGTAGCGGCTTGCGCCGCTGCGCGTATGCGCGGGTGGTCATCCGCCAGCGTCAGCGCATGCTCCAGGGTGAGCGGACTCGGCAGCGGCTCTTCATCGGCCTGCGCGACGGCCGCCGTGGCGACCGACAGCCCGAGCAGCAAAGCCGCCAGCGGGCGCGGCGGGCCCGCGCGGCGGGAGGGCTCGATACCGACGCGTGCGCCGGTCGAGGTCCGCCGTGAAGCGTCGCGATCCCGCGTTTTCGGGCTCCGGGCCCGCGCAGCGTGGCTGATGTGCGCTATCCACGCGGCGGCAGTACGCGGCCGAGCGCATCCGTGAGTCGGTACGGACTTGTCGTGATCGTCGGGGAGGTCGTGCTCCATCATGTGCCATCCGTTCGTTTGATCTTGCCGCCACGGGCCGCGGCCGAATCAAAGCACCCCTTACCTCGCGATGCAATACCGCCATAGGACTCTCAGGCCGGGGCCGCGGGCAGCGACACGCGCACTTGTAGCCCGCCGCCGGGGGCGGTGGAAAACGTCAAGCTGCCGCCGTAGGCATCCACGACGTCGCGGGCGATGGCGAGCCCCAGGCCGCTGCCTCCCCGGCGCTCGTCCAGGCGCAAGCCGCGCTGGCCGAGCTTCGGCAGGTCGTCCGCGGCGACGCCGGGTCCGTCGTCCCGGATCAAGATCGATATGCGGCGACCGCGCGCACTCCGCGTCGACGGCGGCAGCGTCGCCTTTTCTGCTCCCGGTACCCGAGCGCCACCCGGCACGGATCGCGACCGCGGGGCCGATGCCGTCGCCGCCGTGCCCTCGGCGCTCGGCTTTGGGTCGGACGACGGGTCAAGGGCGGCGCCGGGCGCTTCGGGTGATTCCGTTTCGGCCTCGATGGCCACCCGGGCGCGCGCCCACTTCGCCGCGTTCTCGAGCAAGTTGCCGAGCAACTCGAGCAGATCTTCGGGCACCATCGCCGCGATCGGTCTCGCCGGTGTATCCACTTGCCAGTCCAGGCGGGCACCGTCCGGCGTGCGTTGCAATGTGCGCAAGACCGCGGCGATGCCCTCGGCGACATCCGCGCGCGCGCGACATGTCTCGGCGCCGGAGCGCACCCGGGCGCGGATCAGCTCGCGATCGACGCGCCGGCGCATGGACTCCGCCAATTGCTCCAGGTCCGCGGCCAGCACCGACTCCCCTCGCGCACGTAGCCTCTGGGCATCGGCGGCAAGCGCCGCCAGCGGAGTCTTCAGGCCGTGGGCCAAGTCTGCGGTCCAGGCCCGCGCGCTCTCGACGGCCTGCTCGCGGGCCGCGAGCAGGGCGTTGACCTCGCTCACCAGCGGCATGACCTCGTCCGGGAAATCGTCGGCCAGCCGGCGCTGCCGGCCGGACCTGATGGCGCCGACGCCCCGGCGTACCTTTTCCAGCGGCGCCAGGCCGGCGCCGATCTGCACCAGTCCGGCGGCCCCCAACAGCACGGCCAGCAGAATCAGGTAGGGCAGCATGTCGGCGGCGAAGGCGTCGCGCGCCGCGCACAGCTCGCGGCGGTCGGCGG
>JAIPFF010000039.1 GCA_021736785.1 Thiohalocapsa sp.
CGCCGGGAGTCTGCGGCTCGCCGCGGACGGATTGCCGGTGCCGGCGCAGGATTACGTCCGGGCTGAAGCCCAGACTCCCGGACGCCAGGAGTCTGCGGCTCGCCGCGGACGGATTGCCGGTGCCGGCGCAGGATTACGTCCGGGCTGAAGCCCAGACTCCCGGACGCCGGGAGTCTGCGGCACGCCGCGGACGGATTGCCGGTGCGGGTGCGGGGGAATACGTCCGGGCTGAAGCCCAGACTCCCGGACGCCGGGAGTCTGCGGCTCGCCGCGGACGGATTATCGGCGCGGGCGCCGGAATACGTCCGGGCTGAAGCCCGATCCCGCTGTCGGCGCAGGCGGCCATCGATGCACAAGAGGGTGGCAGGGCTCGGAGGCGGAGCTAGGACCGCAGGGCCGGCGGTACGGACCCGCTCGGTGGCGGTAAGGGCTTGCCGAACCGTTTTCAGGTCGGCTTTTCGGCCAGCATCATCGCCAGATCGCCGAGTCCGGAGGCGGGATCGGCGAGCCGACCCTCCTCGCGGTAGCTGCGAACGATCAAGTCCCCGAAAAGCGTCAGGAGCTCGTTCGGTGCCAGCCGAAAGGCGGGGTTGCTCGGCCCGCGATCACTGGCCGCCTCCCGTGTGAACGTCTGGTAAAACAGCAGCCCGCCGGGTTTCAGGGCCGCGGCGATGTTCGGCACCAGATCCCGGTCGAGGAAGTGCGCGACACAGATCAGGTCGAAGCTCTGCGGCTCGGGCGGCCGGATTGTGACGTCCCGCACCTCTGCGGCGACCGGAAGCTCGAGTCGATTCGCCGTCGTGCGCAGTTGTCCGATGGCGACCGAAGACAGGTCCCAGGCGCAGACCTCCAGACCTCGTTTCGCGAGCCAGAGGGCATTGCCGCCGAGCCCGCAGGCGAGGTCGAGCGCGCTGCCGGTCGAGGGCAACAGATGAGCCCAGTGGCGCAGCACCGCGGCGGGCTCGGGCGCCGCCGTGGCGCCGCGGTAGCGCTCGTCCCAGCGCCGGCGCAGCGCCTCGGATTGCCCGACTGCGGCCTTGTCCGCCGGACCGGATGAGGTTGCTTTTGGCTCGGTCAACGCTCGACCCCCGGGTTCGTCGGCGATGCCTTGGCGGGCACCGCCGGGTGCTCTCGGGGAAGCGTCGGGGATGCGCATCGGGCGGCCCGGGGTCGATATCCAACTCTTTCGGCCCCGTTGAACGCGTCTGCCATCTCTCGACGCGCCGTCCGCGGCCGTGCGCCGTGACGCCCCCCCGACCGCTTCGCTACATGATAGGAATGATGGCGTAGCCTTTGGCCTGATAGCCGATCTGGGAGACAAAGGTGTTGCCGACATGCTCGATACCCGGAAGCAACGTCTCGGCGTCGACGCCGGTCAGCCGTGTCGCCACCGAGCAGGCCTCCATGCGCACGTTGGGCTTCGCCAACAGCGCCTGGATCTGCTTGGCGACGCCGTCGCGTTGCACTTCTTCATCGATGGAGACGCCGGCTCGATCCGTGCTGATCAGGCGCACCGACGGGCCGCGGAACGTAAAGACCATGTCGGGCTCGACGCCTTGACGCTTCAGGTCCTCGTAGGTTTCGTCCATGACCTGCAGGTAGAGCAGCAGCTTCTCGGCGTTTGCCATATTGATATCCCAGGCGATCTTGCCCGACTCGACCTCCGCCAGGGCGTGGGCGTCACTTGGTTTCTCGGCAAGCGCGGTACCGGACAAGAACAGCAGAACGGGCAATAGGGCGAGCATCGGCAGTGATTGCTTCATGGTTTTTCTCCTGTGGTTGGTCGCGGCAGGATAGCCGTTCGCGGGCGGGTGATCGAGTGCCGAACGGTTCTTGAGCCTGTTCTCGCCGGGTAACCCCGCCGGCCTTCGTGCCGGGTCACGGATTGGTCGGCATCGATGCATGCGAGACATGGCCGCACGCCATCTGCTGTGATGCGTGCGCAGCGTATCAGGCTCCCGTTGTGTCTGCGGAGCATGGGCTTCCGCGATGGCCAGCCGAGGGGCGAGCGTTTGAGCGGTCCCGCGTTGCATGCGAGACTCGCCGATGTTTTGCCGTCGCCACGGCGTTCTTCGATAGTCCCGTAGCCACATCGGTGCGCAGCAGTGCGACTCTCCATCATCATTCCGGCGCTGAACGAAGCGCGGTCCGTCGCCGCGCTGTTGGATGACTTGGCGCCGTTGCGTCGGGCCGGCGCCGAGGTGATCCTGGTCGACGGCGGCAGCAGCGACGCAACGCCGGCGCTGGCCGCCGACCGTATCGACCTGCTATTGACGGCCCCGCGCGGGCGCGCAACGCAAATGAATGCGGGCGCGCGCGCGGCGCAAGGCGAGGTGCTTTGGTTCCTGCATGCGGACACCCGTGTGCCCGCCGAGGCGGCCGCCGCCTTGCTCCATGCCTGCGCCGGCGGTGCCCGCTGGGGACGTTTCGATGTGCGCCTGTCCGGACCGCATCCGCTGCTGCGGCTGGTGGAGCGGGGCATGAACCTGCGCTCGCGCCTGACCGGTATCGCCACCGGCGATCAGGGCATGTTTGTCGAACGCGGGACGTTCGAGCAGGCGGGAGCATTTCCTTCCATCGCGCTGATGGAAGATATCGCGTTGTCGGCAGCGTTGCGTCGGATGGCCCGGCCGGCCTGCCTGCGCACCCGGCTGACGACGTCGAGCCGCAGATGGGAGGACGGCGGCGTCATGCGGACCATTGTCTTGATGTGGCGGCTGCGTCTGGGCTACGCGCTCGGCGCGGACCCGGCCGATCTGGCGCGGCGCTACCGGCAGGCCGGGGCGCGCCGTTCGCGCAAACGCGACGACACGACCGGCGCGGGCTACGATGCGCGGCGTCCACCGGATCGCAACCTATCTTGAACCCTTCAGGAGACCCCTCTCATGTTCGTCTGGCTCGATCGGCTGCCGCTTTCCTTGTTCCTGGTCCTTGCGCTGACGCTCGGACTCGCCCCGTTCATGCCCGAGCCGCATATCTGGGAGAAGCTGAAGATGCTCGCGGCGGGCGATCTGGTGCGCCCCATCGATATCTTCGATCTGCTGATGCACGGCATTCCTTGGCTGCTGTTGTTTGCCAAGCTCGGGCGTATGGTCGTCGCTACGCGGCAACATCGCGCCTGATCGCCCGCCGACGGAGCAGCATCGGAGACCGAGCCGGCGAGGCGCCTTTCGGCTGCAGAATGCTCCGCGGCCTCGGTGTGGATAATATTCAACCATTATGTTGAATGTATAGTCGGCTTCTGCCACTATTTCCGTCAGGTTCTCCGCCGCGACATCAACAGGCCTATCCCGATGGACAGCTTTATTCAGACCCATGAGGCGGCAATCCGTCTCGGTTTCTTTGTCGGCGTCTTTGCGCTGATGGCCACGTGGGAGGCGCTCGTCCCGCGTCGCGCCCGAACCCTGACCCGGCTGCGCCGCTGGAGCAGCAACATCGGACTGGTGGTCCTGAACACCGTCCTGCTGCGGCTGCTGTTTCCGGCCGCGGCGGTGGGCATGGCGTTGTTCGCGAGCGCGGAGGGCTGGGGGTTGCTGAACGCGATCGCGATCCCCGGCTGGATTGCGGTGCCGCTGGCCGTGGTCGTGCTCGACTTCGCGATCTGGGTGCAGCATGTGCTGTTCCATGCGGTGCCGGCGCTGTGGCGGCTGCATCGCGTGCATCACGCGGATCTCGATTACGACCTGACCACCGGGGCACGTTTTCACCCCATCGAGATCATCCTATCGATGCTGATCAAGTTCGCGGTGATTGCCGCACTCGGTCCGCCGGTGGTCGCGGTGATCCTGTTCGAGGTCATCCTGAACGCGATGGCCATGTTCAACCACGCCAATGTGCGCCTGCCGATCGGCGTCGACCGAGTCTTGCGCCGGTTCGTCGTCACGCCCGACATGCACCGGGTGCACCACTCCGTCGAGGACGACGAGACCAACTCCAACTTCGGCTTCAACCTATCCTTGTGGGACCGGCTGCTCGGCACCTATCGGGATCAGCCCCGCGCCGGCCACGAGGGCATGACCATCGGCATTCGTGGCCACCGTGAGCCGAACCGCGTCGACCGCCTGGACGGCATGCTGGTGCTGCCCTTTATCGGGGCAGTGACTGACTATGCCATCAACCGCCGCAGTTGGGCGGATGACGGTGCTGACGGCGGCGGTGTCGGAGACGACGGGGCGATGGACCGCGCCGACATGGCGACGGGCGGACGTGCCGGCGGGTGATCTACCTGGACCACAACGCCAGCACGCCGATCGCGCCCGCGGTGGCCGAGGCGATGCGGGCCGCGCTCGACAGCGCTTTCGGCAACCCGTCGAGCCTGCACTGGGCCGGCGCGCCGGCGCGGGCGATCGTCGAGCAGGCCCGCGCCGAGGTGGCGGCGTTGCTCGGCTGCGCCGCCGACGAAATCGTTTTCACCAGCGGCGGCACCGAATCCAACAATCTGGCGCTGAAAGGTGTCTTTTATGCGCACGCCGGC
Organism: Thiohalocapsa sp.; assembly: GCA_021736785.1. Lineage (GTDB taxonomy): Bacteria > Pseudomonadota > Gammaproteobacteria > Chromatiales > Chromatiaceae > Thiohalocapsa. Next base: position 4,475 of record JAIPFF010000039.1, read on the forward strand.
GACCTCGCGCATGCGCATTTCATCACCAGTGCGGTCGAGCATGCGGCCGTCGCCGCCCCGCTGCGCTTCCTCGAACGGCTCGGCGCGCGCGTGACCCGGCTGCCGGTGGACGGCGCCGGCCGCGTCGACCCGGGTGATCTGGAGCGTGCCCTGCGCCCTGATACGCTGCTGATCAGCATCATGCACGCGAATAACGAGGTCGGTGCGATCCAGCCGATCGCGGCCTGTGCCGCCGTCGCCCGCGCGCACGGCGTGCTGTTTCATACCGATGCTGCACAGTCCATCGGCAAGATCCCGGCGCGGGTCGATGAGCTCGGCGTGGATCTGCTGAGTCTCGCCGGGCATAAGTTTCAGGCGCCGAAGGGCGTGGGCGCGCTCTATGTGCGACAAGGAACCAGCCTGGAGCCGCTGCTGCACGGTGCCGGGCACGAGGGCGGGCGGCGCGCCGGCACCGAAAGTGCGCTGCTCGCCGCCGGGCTCGGCGCCGCCAGCCGGCTTGCCGCTGACCTGTCGCCGATGGGGCGCGTAGGAGACCTGCGCGAGCGTTTATGGGCGGGACTCCGGCAGCGCTTCGGCGATCGGGTCGTTCGGCTCGGCGACCCGGCCGCGTGCCTGCCGAATACCCTGGGCTGCGCCTTTGTCGGCCAGCGCGGCGGGCAGATCCTGGCGCGGCTCGACGGCATCGCCGCGTCCGCCGGATCGGCCTGCCATGCCGGCGAGGAAACGCCGTCGGCGGTGCTGCGCGCGATGGGAGTCGAGGACACCGTCGCGCTCGGCGGCCTTCGCTTCAGTCTCGGGCGCGAGACCACGGCGAAGGACATCGACACGGCTGTCGCCCGACTCGGCGCGCTGTCGATGCCTTAGCCTGCCCGGTCGCTCCTGGCTCCCCTCGACCGTGTCCGGCTGCCCCCGGTCTGGCGGGGCTGGCGGGGCTGGCCGATGCTGATGCACGAAGGGTGTGCGGGGTCCGCCGCCCCGGCAAGGTCGGTGCTGCCGGGTCGGGCTGCGCGTGCACGGCCGGCCCTGCCGGTAGGGTCCAACGCCCGGTCGCGGATCTGCGCGACGGACGCGCGCCGACGGCCCGGAACACCACCGAAGAAAACCGAGGAACCGCGATGTCCGATGCTCCGCAGAACCGACTCGCCACCCGCTGCGTGCACGCCGGCGAGGCCGAGGATGCCCACGGCAGTCCGCATACGCCGCTCTACAGCACCACCACCTTCGCCTTTCCCTCGACCGCGGCGATCCTCGACGTCGTCGAGGGGCGTGCGACCGGGAGTCTGTATACGCGCTACGGGCTGAATCCGACGATTCAGGCCCTCGAGGCCAAGCTTGCCGCCATCGAGGGCGCCGAGGCGGCCCTGTCGTTTGGCTCCGGCATGGCCGCCGCGGCCGCCGTCTTCCTGGCCCACGGGCGAGAAGGCATCGTCTGTGTCGGCGATGCCTACGGCGGCACGCTCGAACTGCTCGGCGAGCAGTTGCCGCTGCTCGGCATCCGCACCCATCTTCTGCTGGGCGCAGAGTTGGACCGGCTCGACGGCCTGCTCGCCGACGGGGCGCGGCTGGTATTTCTCGAGACACCGACCAACCCCGCGCTCGAGATCTTCGACATCGCCGCGTTTGCCGAGCGCACCCATGCGCAGGGCGCGCTGTTGGTGGTCGACAATACCTTCGCCTCGCCGGTCAATCAGCAGCCGCTCGCGCTCGGCGCGGACCTGGTGATGCATAGCGCAACCAAGTACTTGGGCGGCCATAGCGACATCACCGCCGGCGCGCTGATGGGGCCCGCGGCACTGGTCGCCGCGGTGGCTCCCTGGCGCAAGAATCTGGGCTCGGCGCCGGCGCCGGAGACAGCGGCCCTGCTGGCGCGCAGCCTGCGCACCCTGACCGTGCGGGTAGAGGCGCAGAATGCCTCGGCATTGGCGCTCGCCCGCGCCATGCAAGCGCACCCGCGGGTGGCCCGGGTGCTGCATCCGGGTCTGTCCTCGTTTCCGGGACACGAGCTGGCGGCGCGCCAGATGAGCGGCTTCGGCGGTATGCTGACGATCGAGATCGACGCCGGCGCCGCCGATCCCGCGGCCGCGGCCGCCGCTGTCGTCGACCGGCTTCGGCTGTTCACGCTTGCGCCGAGCCTGGGCGGGGTCGAGAGCCTGGTCACGCAGCCCTGTACCACGACCCATCACGGGCTGAGCCCGCAGGAGCGCAAGCGACGGGGAATCGGCGACGGGATGATTCGCCTCTCGGTGGGCTTGGAAGACAGTGCGGAACTGATCGCCGATCTGGAGCAGGCGCTGGCGTCGGCAGGCACCGAAGGAGTTGTCCGATAAGCGTCCGCGGGAAGCCCGACGTTCACTGGTGAGATAAGGATTTTCGGCACCGCGACAGCTTAGCCCAAGCATCGGGTTTGGTTGACCCAATTATTTAGCCTGTTCCTGCACGCTCTCGTGCGGGAACACGAGAGCAGATCCGCCAAGTTTTCGGGGAACAACGCATGAACACCGACGAAAAGACCTACGACCGCGTCGAGCGCTACTACGGAGAGACCCTGCAGGGCAGCGCCGACCTGAAAACCGACGCCTGCTGCGACGGCGCCGCGGTGCCGGACGCGCTGAAGCCGCTGCTGGCCGATATCCATCCCGACGTGGCGTCGCGCTACTACGGCTGCGGCCTGGTGGCGCCGGACTTGCTCGACGGGCTGCGGGTGCTGGATCTCGGCTGCGGTGCCGGCCGAGACGTCTATCTGTTGTCGCGGCTGGTGGGCGAGCAGGGCGAGGTCATCGGCGTCGACATGACCGATGCACAACTGGCCGTCGCCGAGCAGCATCGCGACTATCACGCCGAGCGCTACGGCTACCGACAATCGAACGTCCGCTTCGTCAAGGGCCGCATCGAGCAACTGGGAGCGCTCGGGCTGCCTGCCGGCGGCGTCGATCTGATCGTCTCCAACTGTGTCATCAACCTGTCCCCGGACAAGGCCGCGGTGCTCGCCGGGGCCTTCGATCTGCTCGCGCCGGGCGGCGAGCTCTACTTCTCCGACGTCTATGCGGACCGGCGCCTGCCCGCGGAATTGGCCGAGGATTCGGTGCTTTACGGAGAATGCCTGGCCGGTGCCCTGTATTGGGGGGATTTTCTGGACCTCGCGCGCGCCGCCGGCTTCACCGATCCGCGCCTGGTCGATGCACGCCCGCTTGCCATCCAAGACCCGCGGGTCAAGGAACGGGTGGCACCGGCGCGCTTCTGCTCGGCCACCTATCGGCTGTTCAAGGTCGACGGCCTCGATACCGGCGCCGAGGACTACGGCCAGACCCTGAGCTACCGCGGCAGCCTGCCCGATGCGGCCGAGCGCTGGTCGCTGGATCGCGGTCACCGGTTCCCGGCCGGGCAAGCGGTGGCCGTATCGCGCAATACCGGCGCGATGATCCGCGCGTCGCGGTTTTCGGCCCACTTCGACTTCGATGCCGGCGACGACCGCCACCGCGGGCGCTTCCCCGGTGGCGCCGATCCGAGTCCGTTTGCGTTGTCGCTGGCCGTCGCGCCGAGCGGTTGCTGCTGATGGCGCCGCTAATGACGCCGCGCCATCCCCGACGGCCGTCGCCGGCGCGCCGCGCGCGCGCCTGCCTCGCGCTGGCACTGACATTGATACTGGCACTGGCATTGCCGAACGCCCTGGGCGCGCCGCCCGCCGACGAGCGCGAGCTGGTCGAGCTGCCGGCACCCATGCGTGCGCACATGCTGGCCAATATGCGCGATCACCTTGCCGCCATCGAGACGGTATCGCGCCTGCTGGCCACCGGCGATTATGGCGCCGCCGCGGACGTCGCCGAGTCGCGCCTGGGCATGAGCGCCATGCAGGCCCACGGCGGACGCCACATGGCACCGCACATGCCCGAGGGGATGCGCGCCATCGGCAGTGCGATGCATCGGGCCGCGAGCCGCTTCGCGGTCGCGGCCCGCGATGCCGAGGTCGATGACGATCTCGGCGCCGCTTTCGCGGGGCTTGCCGAGGTCATGGCGCAGTGTGTCGCCTGCCACGGTGCCTACCGCGTTCATTGACAACGGCACTGTCCGACAGCAGCCGCGCTGAGCCCCGCGAAGCGTGCGAAGAGATTTCGCTTTTTCGGCGGATTCCGCGCTGCCGCTGCTTGTCCGCAAAAGATAAATGACGATCGATAGGATCGGATTAACGGTCGTAACGCCGCAGCGGCGCGGCGTCGCACCGGGCGCGGCCGACAGCGAATCGCCGAAACGAGGAGGAGACGAATGAAGACAATCCATTTTGCTTGCCGCTCCGGACGCCCGAGTGGCCGCTCCGCGGGCATTCTTGCCCCCTTGCTGCTGGCCCTGTTGATTCCGCAACTCTCGGCGGCCGAGCCGCTGTTGCCCGAGCCGGAGAAGGTTGCCGCCCATAGCTGGGCCTGGGTCGGACCCTATGGTCCGCCGACTGCCGAGAACCGGGGATTTCGGATGAACCTCGGCTTCGTCGTCGGCGACGAGGCGGTTGCCGTGATCGACAGCGGCTACAGCGACGCGATGGCCGGGGCCATGCGCGAGCATATCGCCGCGGTCACCGACCGCCCGATCCGCTATGTCATCAACACCAACAGCCAGCCGCATCGGGTGCTCGGTAACGCCGCCTTCCGGGAGGCCGGCGCCGAGATCATCGCCGGCGCCGAGGCGGCTCCGCGCATCACCGATCAGGGTGCGGACTTGGCCCTGTCCGCCGAGTCCGTGCTGGGTGTGCCCGCGGGCAGCATCCGCGCGCCGGGTGCGCCGGAACGCCTCGTCGAATCGATCGAGACGCTCGATCTCGGCGGCGTCACGCTGCGCGTGATCCCGGTCGGCACCGCTCATACGGCCGGCAGTCTGGTGGTCGAGGTGGTGGAGGATAAAATCGTCTTCGCCGGTGATGTGCTCTACGGCGGGCGACTGCTGGCGGTGTTGCCGGTAAGCCGCAGCGACGGCTGGCTGGAGGCGTTCGGGGAACTGCGTGCCTTCGACGGGGCCCTGTTCGTACCCGGGCACGGTGCCGTCGGCCCGCTGGCGGACTTCGAGCATCCGACCCACGACTACCTGCTGGCACTGAAGACGCACATGGACGCGGCCGTCGACGAGGGCACCGGCCTGCAAGAGGCCATCGGCGCGTTCGATCAGTCGCCCTGGCAGGACTTGGCCGATTTCGATTTGCTCTCCGGGCGCAATGCCCACCAGACCTACCTGGAGCGCGAGGCGGCCGCATTCGAGTGACGCGCGCAGGGGGCCGAGCCGTGCCGCGGCACGACTGATCGGCAGCGCACCGGGCAATGGGCCCCTCGACGCGGGCGCCGATTCAAGCGCCCGTTCGGGTCATCCGATTCCGGCCGGGTTACCAGCGGCCGATCCCGCTGCCGCAAGGCACCGCCTATCGCGAGCGATCGCACGCAAGCCATCGTAAGCGCGAGGCCATCCGCACCGGGCCGAGCCCGGCCAAAGCTCCGACAGGGCGACGCGGGACGGGAAGCCCGCTACGCCACGGGCGCCAAGAAAGTCCCCAGCAGCAGCACGGCGGACGCCGAGACCGTGATCAGCACGTTGTCGTCGATGGGGCCGAATTCGTAGCGCTCGATCCACGTGGCGACGACGGCGGAGAGCAGGCCCCAAACCGGAATCGCCGGCGTCGCCAGGCCGCCGATGATCCAGCCCATCGGCGCGCAGACCAGCAGCATGAAGACGTTGCCGATCGGGCTCTTGGAGCGGCGTTGCACGAACAGGTTGCGGGCCACGCCGGTGACACCGTCGCCGAAGGCCATGTACAGCGCCGGCAGGATCGCGAGCCACGGGTTACCCAATATCCACCAAAGCCCGGACACCGACAGCGCCCACATCAGCGCGAAATGCACGTCGTTTCGGTTGTCCGGCGTCTGGAACCAGTAAAAGCGCAGGCCGGTTGCGTGGGTGGCCCAGGTCAGCAGCGTCAGCAGCAGGCCGCACACCAGCGGATACCAGGGGTCGGCGAACACCAACGGCACCATCAGCGAGCCGACGCCGCCGGCGGCCATGTGCACGATCTTGCGGTTGTAGTAGACCGCGCGGATGGGCTCCATCCCGCGCGCGACCATGGCTCGGTAGGGAATCAAGGTCAGAAACAGGACCGTGAGCACGTAGACCGACAGGCCGATTGCCCAGAGCAATTGCGACGGTGTTGTCATAGGGGATCGCAGCGGATTACCGAGCAGTGCGGGACAGTGAGGCGTCCCGGTAGGCGGACCGACGGCGGCCGCCGCGTGTCGAAGATTCCGCCGCGATCATAGCGCTGTTGGACGCCGGATGTCCGCGTTCGGGCTGCGTCCGGCTATGCGGAAGGCGGCAGCGGCTCCGGACCGACGGCGTCGTTCGCCGAAGCTGCGTAGACGCGCGGCACGTGCGGCCTCAGCCGGCGTGGGTCTTCAGCGGCGGCTCCGCGACGGGTACGGACGCGCATTCGCGGAAGATTCTGGCCCGGCAATGTGCGCACATTTCCCGATCGAGCTTTTGGAAGATGGCCCGAATGGCCGCCTCCTTGGATTGGAAAACATTGCGCGCGCCGATTGCATCCAGGCATCCGCAGCGCTCCAGCGCCTCCCGGAATCCCTGCTTGACGTTCACCAGGTAGAGTCCGCCGCCGCTTGCCTTGCGCTTCTCGGCTTCTTTGACGAGTAGCTCGGCGCCCTGCAGGTCCACGAAGTTGATGCCGTCGGCGAGCAGTACCAGATGCTTGCGCTCGGGCTCCGTCGCGCGCATTCGCTCCAGCAGCTGCTCCACATGGGCGACGTTGCCGAAGAACAGCGAGCCGTCGATGCGCAGGAAGCGCAGCTGCGGGCACTGCGGCAAGCTGTCGTCGCTGGAAAAGGCACGCCCCGGCAAGCGCGGGTCCGGCGCCAGCGTTACCATCCGCGGCTTCGATGTGCGCTCCAGGTAGAGCACCAGCGACAGCAGCACGCCCGCGAAGATCGCGAGCTCCAGATCCAGAAACAGCGCGGACAGGAAGGTGACCGCCAGGATGGAAGCCTCGCGCTTGGACGCGCGAACGATGTGGCGCATGTCCTTGAAGTCGATCAGACCCCAGGCGACCAGGAACAGCAGGCCCGCCATCGCGGCCTTCGGCAGATACACGGCCAAGGGTGCGATAAACGGCACGACGGCCATCAGCATGACGCCGGCCAGCACCGCGGCCAGCGGCGTGCGCGCCCCGGCCTCGTAATTGACACCGCTGCGGTTGAAGGATCCGGTCGCCACGTAGCCGGAGAAGAAGGATCCGGCCACGTTCGACAGGCCTTGGCCGATGAACTCCTGATTACCGTCGATGCGGTAGCCGCCGCGCGCGGCCAGCGCTCGGCCGATGGAGACGGCCTCGGTCAGCGCGAACAGCGTCACTGCCAGTGCCGCCGGCGCGAGGTGGCGAATGTTGTCCAGCGTCAGGCTCGGCGCCGACAGAGGCGGCAGGCCCGCGGGGAGTGCGCCGACAGTCTCGATGTGCGCGTGCTCGGCACCGATCACCCAGGTCAGCAGCACCGACAGCATACTGCCGCCCACCATCGCCGCGATCATGTAGGGCACCCGCGGTACCCAGCGCTTGAAGACGATGCCGATCGCTAGCGTCGCCGCGGCGACGGCGGTCGCGTAGGGGTTGATCTCGGTGATGTGGCCGCCGAAGTGGATCAAGATGTCGTGCAGATGCCCGCCGCTGTCCATCTCGACACCGAAGAAGTGCTTGAGCTGTTTCGCCGCGATCAGCACCGCGGCGCCGGCGGTGAAGCCGACGATCACCGAATGGGAGATGAAGTTGACCAGGACCCCCAGGCGGGCCAAGCCCAGCGCGAGCTGCAGCACGCCGACCATGAAGGTCAGCGTCAACGCCAGCGCAACGTAATGGGCCGAGCCCGGCTCCGCGAGCAGCGACAGCGACGAGAACAGTACGACGGAGGCGGCGGTCGTCGGCCCCGAGACCAGATGCCGGGACGAGCCGAACAGGGCCGCGATGATCGCCGGCACCATGCCCGCGTAAAGTCCGTATTGCGGCGGCATGCCGGCGATGGTCGCGAACGCGACACCCTGGGGCAGCACCACGATGACACCGATCAGCGCGGCGATGAAGTCGGCCCGCGCATCGTCGGCGCGCACGCCGGGCAGCCAGGCAGCAAACGGGAAGATCGACGTTATGCGCAGGCGCGATGGGAAAGCGGACATCGTGGCGTATTACCTGCGTGGAGCGGCCGTGCATCGGGCACAAAGCCTGTCAGCATAGGTTGGAACGCAGGGGACCGCCAACGCACCGGGCCGCGGCGCTCGCACCGGTGATGCCCGCACAAGGGCCACGGCGCCGTGCCGAGACGCCGGGCGGGCATCGGCAACGGCTGCCGGCGTCGGCCGCATCGGGGAATCGTCGGCAGCCCCCGTCGGCGCGTGCACCCGATGATCCGGGCTCGCGTCGGCGGCAGCAAAGACCTCAGGTGAACATGTCCGCCGTGATGTTGCTGAACCAGCTGCGGGCAAACTTGGCCTCGATGGCACGCGTGCGGGCGTCGGCGTCGGCGGGCGATACGCCGCCCGAGTCCGGGACACCGACGATGGCGCCGTCGTTGAGCTCGTACACGCCGGCGACGGAGATGCCGTGGTCGGGTGCGATCAGGCTGTAGCAGGTATTGACGTAAGAGGGCGCCGGCAGCGGATCGCCGTTCAGGGCCGCGGCAATCGCCGCCGCACAGACCTTGCCCTGGGAGTTGGCGGCATAGCCGGACTTCGGCATGGCGCCGGCGATGCAGGCGTCGCCGATCACATGAATGTCGGGATGGATGGTCGATTCGAAGCTGCGCGGATCCACCGGGCACCAGCCGGAATCGTCTGCGAGTCCGGCGACCTGCGCCAGCTTGCCGGCGCGCTGGTGCGGGATCAGATTCACGACATCGCCGGGGTAATCGTCGACCTGTCCGATCAGCGTGCGGCTGTCCGGGTCGATGCCTTCGACGATACCGCCCGCGGCGCCGGGCACCCACTCGATCATATCTCCGTAGTGTGCCTTCCAGCCGGCTTGGAACAGGGCCTGTTTCGAGAACGCGTCCTTCGCGTCCAGCAGCAGGATCTTCGACTTGGGCTTGTGCACCTTGAAGTAGTGCGCGACTTGGGCGGCGCGCTCATAGGGGCCGGGCGGGCAGCGAAACGGATTCGGCGGCGCGACGATGATGAACACACCGCCGTCGTCCATGGCCTCCAACTGGCGCCGCAGCAACTCGGTTTGGGGGCCGGCTTTCCAGGCGTGCGGGACCACCTCGGCGGCGGCCTCGGTCATGCCGTCGATGGCGTCCCAGCGGTAGTCGACGCCGGGGGCGATCACGAGCCGGTCATAGTTGTAGCGGTTGCCGCCGGCACCGCGCACGAAGTGCTGCGCCGGGTCGACTTCGACGATTTCGTCCTGCATGACGTTGATACCGCGGCGGGTGAGCCCGCGGTAGTCGAAAGTCAGGCTATCCAAGTCGCGCTCTCCACTCAGCACCTCGTTGCTGAGCGGGCAGGAGACGTAGTAGGGCGACTTCTCGATCAGGGTCACGCGAATCTCGGGGGCGGTGCGCTGCAGGTACTTGGCCGCGATGGCGCCGGCATAGCCGCCGCCGACGACGACCACCCGGGCCTTCGGTGCAGCGCGGCCGATCATCGGCAGACCGAGGCCTGCCGCCGCGAGGGCCGCTGATGCGGAGAGGAAGCGTCTGCGCGTGAGATCGGTCATTTCTGGCTCTCGTAATAGTCGGCGAGGGAGGTCAGCTCTTCGTCGCTCAGGTCCATGACCCGCAGGCCCATCTTGCGCGGACTGCAGCGCTTGCCCTGCTCGCGGCAGTTCTCCAGCGCGTACAGCGTGTACTCGGACCACTGGCCGGCGAGTCGCGGCGAGTCGTCGTCTTGGGCGCGCCCGCCGTCTTCGTGGCAGGTGGCGCATTGCTGCTCGTGGATCTGCTCGCCGACGTGCACCGCCGCGGCCTCGCCGATCCTGTCGGTGGATACCCAGGGCCGGGAGGCGTAAAAATCCGCGATTGCCCAAATCTCCTGATCCGAATAGCCGCGCATAATCCGGCCCATGATCGTCGACGGGCGCAGGCCGGTCTTGTAGTCGCTCATGACCTCGAACAGGTAACCCTTGGCGAGGCCGCCGATGGTGGGCATGTAGTCGCCGGCACTGGCACCATCGGTTCCGTGACAGCCGGCGCAGGTATTTGCGAGCATGGGCGCGGAGCGGACGTCCGACGCGGGCGCGCCGGCCGCGCCGAGAGCCAGCGCGGCGGCGATACCGGCGGCAAGCCAAAACCGCCCGGTGGGGCTGGATGTCGAGGCAGTCCTCAAGGGGCGGGGCATGTTCTTCCTCCCGGTGCATGCTGCCGGCGCTCGATCGGCTCTGCGGACGTCGATCCCGCGCGGGCGCTGGCTTGTCGTGTGCACGCAACGCTAAGGGATGCCGGTCGGCATGCACCTTGATCTCACTCAAGACCCGGAGTAGACCGCGTGGAACATGATCTGAGACAAGCACCGCTGTTCAGCGGGCTCAGCGACGCGCAACTGCGCCGGGTGATGCAGCGCGCCGTCACGGTGCGCCTGGACGAGGGACAGTGGCTGTTCGGCCAGGACGAGCCGGCAGCCCGGTTCTATTTCGTGCGCAGCGGACAGATGCGGCTGTTCCGCTTGTCCGCGGAAGGCGGCGAGAAGATCATCGAGCTGGTCGGCCCCGGCCAGACCTTCGCCGAGGCGCTGATGTTCATGGGCACGGGAACCTACCCGGTCTGCGCCGCCGCACTCGGCCCGGCGCAACTGGTCAGCATCGACGCCGGGGATTTCGCGGCGATGCTCAAGGAGTCTCCCGAGAGCTGCTTCGCCCTGCTCGGCGATCTGAGCAAGCGTCTGCATGCGCTGATCGCCGAAATCGACAACCTGACGCTGCACAGTGCGGGTGGACGCGTGGCCCGCTGGCTATTGGCGCAGATCCCGCCGGAGCGCACCGAGCTGGCGCTGGACGTGCGCAAGGCGACCCTGGCATCGCGGTTGTCGATCAAGCCCGAGACTTGGTCGCGGATCACGCGGCGGCTGGCGGAGCAGGGCATCATCGTCGTGGACGGGCATCGCATCCGGCTGTTGGATCGGGAGGCCCTGAGGGCGATTGCCGACGATGTGCCTTGAGCGTCGCCGTGCGATGCGCTGGTGCCGTCGACTAAGAGGCGCGCGCTCGTCGGCGCGCAAAGGCACTGCCGGCTCGCGGTCGCGGCGCATCATTCGCGCACCGAGAACCGATTGGGCCGTGCGCTAAGCGGTGGCGGGTTAGACTGCCCGAATGCTCGGGCGAAGTTCTGAAACGGAGGTTGCCGATGTCCCGGATCGGTTGTTGGCTCGGATCGAGATGCCCTGTTGCCGTCTTGCTGCCGGTGGCAGTCTTGCTGATGCTGCTCTCGGGCGCCGCCTTCGGTGCCGACGCACGGCGTTTGGTGGTGATCGAGGGTGCCGACTATTTCGGTGGCGACTACGAGACGCTTGAGGACGCGAGCCTGGCTGACTGCAAGGCCGCCTGCCTGGCGGACAGCCGCTGCCGGGCATTCACGTTCAACCGCAATGCGGATCGGTGTTTTCTGAAGGCCGACTACGGTGATCTTCGCGCCTTCGACGGCGCCGTCTCCGGGCGCATCGCCGCCGGCGCGGCGGATGCCGCGGATCAGGCCGCCATGCGCCGCTCGGAGCTTGTTTTCCTGCCCAGCGGCTATCTTGACGAAGCCGAGGATCTTCGTCGGCGGATCGCCGGCAGCGGCGCCGGTGACGGAAGCTTCGATGAGATCACGGGCGATGCGCGCGCGGCCGCGCAGTCGGGCGATTATTCACGCGCAGCCGAGCGTTTCGCCATCGCGCTGCGCCTGGCACCGGACGACCATGCGCTCTGGCTGGGGCTGGCCGAGGTGGCGATGGCCGTGGAGCGCGGCGATTGGCAGTTGCGTCGGCGGCTGCAATCCGACGCCACCGGGGCTGCCATCAACGCCTATCTCACGGCGTCGACGCCCGCGCGTCGCGCGGGCGCGCTGGCGGCTGTCGGCCGCTCGTTGGAGCGCCGCGACGCCTGGCGCCCGGCAATCCGCGCCATGCGGGCTTCGCTGGCGCTGGTGGATAGCGCGCCGCTGCGAGTCCACTTGGACGAGGTCGTCGCCGAGCACGGCTTTCGCATCGTTGATCACAGCGTCTCGTCGGACGCCCGCGATCCGCGTATCTGCATCAAGTTCTCCGACCCGCTCGACGTCGACGCCGCGGTGATGGCGGACTTCGTTCGGCTCGACGATCCCGGCCTCGCGGTGGAGTCCGAGGCGCAGCAGATCTGCATCGACGGCGTCCGCCACGGCGAGCGTTACGGGATCGTCGTGCGCGCCGGCCTGCCCGCCAACGACGGCGAGCGGCTGGCCAAGGCGGTCGAGCTCGACGTCTACGTGCGCGACCGCGCGCCATCCGCCCGCTTCCCCGGGCGAGCTTATGTCCTGCCGAGCGGCGGCGATCCGTCGCTGCCGGTGGTCACCGTCAATACGGACCTGCTCGACGCGGCCTTGTACCGCATCGGCGAGCGCGCGCTGGGCGGCTTTGCGGCCGCCGACGGCCTGTTCCGGCAACTCTCGCGCTATGACGCCGAGGCCTTGGCGGAGCGGCGCGGCGAGCGCCTGTGGCAGGGGCGGATCGCGGTCCGCTCGGCGCTGAACGAGGAGGTGACGACGGCGGTGCCGATCTCGGAACTGCTCGCCGAGTCGGGATCCGGTTCCGTCTCCGGCGGCGGCGCAGTCAAGTCGTCCGACATCTCGCCCGGCGTCTACGTGCTGACGGCGCGGCCGAGGGACGGCGCCGAGGATGCGCTGGCGAGCCAGTGGTTCGTCGTCTCCGACCTGGGACTGACCGCGCTCTCGGGCAACGACGGTCTGCACGTGCTGGTCCGCTCGCTGACGACGGCCGAGCCGGTCGCGGGCGTCACGCTCGGACTGTCGGCGCTGAACGAGCAGGTGCTCGGGGAGGCGACCACCGATGCGCGGGGCTATGCCCGCTTCGAGCCCGGCCTGCTGCGCGGCAGCGGCGGTAACGCGCCGGTCTTGCTGTCGGCGCGGACCGCGGGCGGCGACTACGGCTTCCTGGACCTCGAAGCGGCCCCCTTCGATCTCGGCGACCGCGGCGTCCAGGGCCGCGCGCCGGCGAAGCCGCTGGATGTCTATCTGGTTGCGGACCGGGGCATCTATCGTCCCGGCGAGACCGTCGAGTTGACCGCCCTGCTGCGCGATCCGGCGGCGGCGGCGGTGGTCGGTGTGCCGCTGACCTTTGCCGTCTCGCGTCCGGACGGCGTCGAGCAGCTGCGCGAGCAGGTGCCGGACCAGGGCCTCGGCGGCCGCGGGCTTTCGCTGCCTCTGCTCGACGATGCGATGCGCGGGACCTGGCAGGTACGGATCTATGCCGACCCGAAAGGCGACGTGCTGGCGCAGGTGCCGTTCTTGGTCGAAGACTTCGCGCCCGAGCGGCTGGACTTCGAGCTCGCCACCGGCGCCGATGCCGTCGATCCCGATGATCCGCCGGCGATCGATGTGGATGCACGCTTTCTGTACGGCGCGGCGGCGGCGAATCTTGCCGTCGAGGGGACGACGCGGATCTCGGCGGCGGAGGGGCTTGCGCCCTGGCCGGGCTACCGCTTCGGCCTTGCCGACGAGCCGTTCCAGGCCCGCGCGGCGGGGATTCCCGGCGCCGAGACCGGGGCCGACGGCAAGGCACGCCTCGCGCTGAGGCTGCCCGACTTCGCGCCGCCGAGCCAGCCGTTGCAGGCCGAGATCAGCGTGCGCGTGCTCGACGGCGCGGGTCGGCCCGTGGAGCGGGAGATGACGCTGCCGGTGTTGGACCGCCGCGTGCGCATCGGCATTCGTCCGCTGTTCGACGGTGCCGTCGACGAGGGCGGCAACGCGGCCTTCGAGGTCATTGCGCTCGGGGCGGACGGGGAGGCCGTGGCGCTGCCCGGATTGCAGTGGACGCTATCGCGCGTGCAGACGTCCTATCAATGGTACCGGACCGACAACGACTGGAAGTTCGAGCCGGTGGTGAGCCGCAGCCGGGTCGCCAGCGGCGCGCTCGACGCGCCCGCCGATGCCGCCGCCGTCGGGCGCCTCGAGACCGCCGTGCAGTGGGGCGGCTACGAATTGCGGGTCACCGACGCCGGCGGCATTGCGGTGCCGGCCAGTGTGCGGTTCGAGGCCGGCTGGTACGTCGCGCCCAAGGCTTTCGATACGCCGGACGTGCTGAAGGTGTCGCTGGATAAGCCCGAATACCGCATCGGCGAAACGGCGCGCGTGCGCCTGGAGCCCCGTTTTCCCGGGCTGGCGCTGGTTATGGTAGTGGACGACGGCCTGAAGGCCATGCAGCCGGTGCGGGTGCCCGCGGAAGGTACCGTCCTCGAGCTGCCGGTCACCGCGGACTGGGGGACCGGGGCTTATGTGACGGCGGTGCTCTATCGCGGCATGGACATCGCCGCCAAGCGGATGCCGAAGCGCGCCATCGGGCTGCACTGGGCGGCGCTCGACCCGCAGCACAAGCGGCTTGCCCTGACCCTGGACGTCGCCGAGAAGACCGCCCCCCGCGGTCCGCTGACGATCGGTGTCGGCATCGACGATCTGCCCGCCGGGGCGGAGGCCTACGTGGCCGTTGCCGCGGTCGACATCGGTATCCTCAACTTGACCGACTTCCCGGCCTGGGCGCCGGACGAGTGGTACTTCGGCCAGCGCCGGCTCGGCCTCGAGATGCGCGACCTTTACGGCCGGCTCATCGATCGAATGCAGGGCGAGCCGGGCCGGTTGCGCTCCGGTGCCGGCACGCCGGGCCTGCTGCAGTTCGACGGCCCGCCGCCGAGCGAGGCGCTGGTGGCTTTCCATTCGGGACTGCTGCGCGTGGACGCACGGGGCAAAGCGTCCGCGAGCTTCGAGCTGCCGGATTTCAACGGCGGCGTCCGGGTTATGGCCATGGCCTGGTCCGAGCAGGGTGTCGGTCACGCCGGGCAAGACATCGTTGTCCGCGATCCGGTGGTCGTCGAAGCCGCGATGCCGCGCTTCATGGCGCCGGGCGACCGCTCGCGCATCCTGGTGGAGCTCGCACACGTGGAAGGGCCCGCCGGCGCGATGCGGCTCTCGCTTGCCGCGGACGGTGACGGGCTGTTGCTCGGCGACGGCGACGGCGACGGCGACGGCGAGTGGAGCGTGGACCTGGCCGAAGGCGGCCGCCGGCAAACCAGTGTCGCCGTCGAGGCCGTCTCCATCGGCGATCATTCGCTGAGCATCAGGCTGGAGACGCCGGACGGCAAGGTCATCACCAAGGATCTGCTGCTTGCCGTCCGCGACCTGGAGCCGCCGCTGTTCGAAACGACGACCCTGTCGCTGGAGCCGGGCGGCGCCGCCCTCAGGCTCGCCGGCGACTGGCTGGCCCGCGCCCGCGACGGCGGCTTCGTCCCGGGCACCGCATCGGCGCTGGTGTCCGCCGACGGCGCCGGCGCGATCGACGTGCCCGGCATCGTTCGAGCGCTGGACGGTTTTCCCTACGGCTGCGCCGAGCAGGTGACCAGCCGCGCATTGCCGCTGCTATACCTCGACCGGGTAGCCGTCGCGGCCGGCTTGCCCGCGGACGCGGACATTCCCGCGCGTATCGATGACGCCGTTCGCCGCGTGCTCGCCAATCAGTCCTCCGGCGGCGGCTTCGGGCTCTGGGCCCCCGGCAGCGGCGATCTTTGGCTGGACGCCTATGTGACCGATTTCCTCACGCGCGCGCGCGAGCAGGGGCACGACGTGCCGGAGACCGCGTTCTCCATGGCGCTCGATAACCTGCGCAACCAGCTCGGTTATGCCGCGGACTTCAAGCACGGCGGCGAGGGCATCGCCTATGCGCTCTATGTGCTGGCGCGCAATGCCCGCGTGCCCATCGGCGATCTGCGCTATTACCTCGAGACCAAGCTCGATGCGCTCGCCACGCCCATGGCCCGCGCCCAGCTCGGCGCGGCGCTGGCCCTCTACGGCGAGCGCCGGCGCGCCGGTACCGCCTTGCAATCGGCGTTGACGCTGTGGCTTGCGCAGTCGGAGAAGGGTGGCTGGCGGGAGGACTACGGCTCCCATATTCGCGACGGTGCGGCGCTGCTGGTGATGACGGCGGAGGCGGATATCGACGGCATCGACCCGGGCGCGCTGGCGACGCGGCTGCAACAGGCCTGGTCCGGTGCCGACCACGCCAGCACCCAGGACCAGGCCTGGATGCTGCTTGCGGCCCATGCGCTGATGCAGGGGGGCGCGCGCCCGCGACTGCGCATCGACGGGGACGTCCACGAAGGCGCCTTCTACCGGGCGTTGAGCGAGTCCGAGCTGGCCGCCGCGCCGCTGGACATCGCCAACGTCGGCGATCGGCCCGTCGCCGTGGTCGTGACCGCGACAGGCGTCCCGCGCCTGCCGCCCGCGGCCGGCGGCAGCGGCTACGCCATCGAGCGCGCCTACTACGACCTCGACGGTCGCCGCGTCGATCCGGCCCGAATCAGGCAGGGAGAACGGCTGGTCGTGCTGTTGACGGTCCGCGCCGACGCGCCGGCCGCGGCCCGGCTCATCGTCGATGATCCGCTGCCCGCGGGCTTGGAGATCGACAACCCGAATCTGCTCGGCTCGGGCTCGGTGAACGGCCTGCCGTGGCTCAATGTCGTCGAGCAGCCCGCGCATGCGGCGTTTCGCGCCGAGCGATTTGCCGCCGCCGTGGAGCGAGGGCCTCGCGATCCGGCCCTGTTGCAGCTTGCCTATGTGGTCAGAGCGGTCTCCCCCGGCAGTTTCGCGCACCCCGCCGCAACGGTCGCGGACATGTACCGGCCGCGGCAGCGGGCGAGGACCGCGTCGGGACGGGTCGACATTGTCGCCGATACGCGCTGAGGCGCCGGCGACGGCGTCCTTTCAACAGGCTGTTCGCCATGCATGATCCCCCTGCGCGCCGGCGTCTTCGGGACGATCTCATACGCTCGCCCGCGGCGGTGCTGCGCTGGTCCATGCCGGCTGCGGTGCTGCTGGCGCTGCTGCTGGCCGGGCTGTGGGTGGTGTGGAACCACGACCTGATCCTGGAATGGAAACGGCAGGTCGATGCGCTGCCGTTCTTCGTGCTCATGGCGTTGCTGCCGGTGCTGGGTTTTCCGATCACGCCCCTGTTCGTGATCGCGGGCGCGACGTTCGGCGCGGTGCTCGGCGTGATCGGCTCGCTCGCGGCGGTGGCGCTGAATCTGCTGCTGTGCCATTGGATTTCGCAGAGTGGGCTACGCCCCTACTTGCGGCGCTGGCTTGCGCACACCCGATACCGGCTGCCCGAGCTCGACGACGACCGGCGCTCCGCGCTGCGTTTTGCCTTGTTGGTAAGGATCACGCCGGGTGTTCCGTTGGTGGTGAAAAACTACTTGATCGGTCTCTCCGGTATCCCGTTTCGCGCCCATTTCGGTGTCTCGATGGTGTTGACGGGCGTGTACGCAACCGGATTTGTCCTGATCGGGGAGTCGATGCTGGCCCACAACCTGGCCGAGGCATTGTTGGGGCTCGCCATTCTGGCTGCCGCGGGGCTCGGCCTGGCCTGGTGGCGAAAGCGAACGGCGAATGCTGCCGAAAAGCGGCGATCTTCGGATTTTTGAATAAGGGTTTTCCCTAGGTCCGACTGCGCTATACTCGGCGCTTCGCGGCTCGATGCGATGCCGCTCGACCGCCGTCGGCGCGATGCCCGGCGGACCGAGTGCTTGCAACAACCCGGCTCGGCGACTTTCATGTTGCGTGTTTCCCGGCTCTAGATGGGCGGGACGTCCCGGATTGGCGACGCGGTTCACGGATCACCCGCCTGTCTGCTGCAAAACTCCGCAAGAAGTATGCGCAAGCGTGCCGGCGGTGCTCGGCGGGGTGTCCGGTCGTTCCATGTGCGTCGCAGCGATCGCGGACATCGCCTGCCCGTGGCCGCGGGCAGCAATACCAGGGTAGGCACGCCAATTGAACAATGCCGACGTCATCGCAATGGACTTCCAATCGGAGACCCTGGCCGCCCAGGTCGATGCGGCCTACGCGCAGCTTCCGATCTCGTTGGCGGTCAATGTCGTCAACGCCTTGCTGTTATCGATTATTCTCTGGCCGGCGGTGGACGATATCATCCTGACCGGCTGGCTTGTCGCCCTATTGCTGCTGACCGGACTGCGCTATCTGTTCCTGCGCGGCTACCGCCGAGATGTGCACGACGGCGAGCATGCCCGCTATTGGCAGCGCCGCTTTACGGGCAGCGTGTGCGCCGTCGGTGTCGTTTGGGGCGCGGCGGGCTATTTCCTTTTTCCCGTGTCCTCGTTCCCGCATCAACTTTTCCTGGTTTTCGTGCTCGGCGGCATGGTGGCCGGGGCGGTGCCGTTGCTGTCGGTGCTCCGCCACGCGTATGTCTGCTTTGCGGTGCCGGTGGTGGTGCCGGTCTCGTTGCGAATGGTCTCGGTCGGCGATACCGAGCACCTGTTGCTCGGGGCCATGATCCTCGTCTTCGGTCTGGCCATGCTGGCCTCGTCGCGACAAGTGCTGAGGCTGTCGACGCATTCGATCGAACTGCGTCTGCAGTTGACGTCTTCCATCGAGACCGGGCGGGCGCTACAGCAGATGCTGCGCCTCGACGAGCTGACCGGCATCGCCAACCGCCGGCTGTTCGACGAGATGCTGCAGAAGGAGTGGCGGCGGGCGCGGCGCGAAAATACGGTGCTGTCGGTGATCACCGCCGATATCGACCATTTCAAGAACTACAACGACTATTACGGCCACCAAGTGGGCGACCAGTGCCTGATCAACGTGGCGACCGCAATGCAACGAACACTGCACCGCCCCGGTGACGTGGTGGCCCGTGTCGGCGGGGAGGAATTCGCCTTTCTGCTGCCCGATACGCCGATCGAAGGTGCGACGGCGGTTGCCGAGCTGGCGCGCCGTTCGGTGCTGCGGCTGGCGATACCGCACGAGGCACCGGGGGTCGGCGGCTGCGTGACCGTGAGTTTCGGCGTCGCCTCGTCCGACGATGCGGTGCTGCTCTATCCCGGCGACTTGGTTCGGGCCTCTGACGAAGCCCTCTACCGCGCCAAGCGCGGCGGGCGCAATCGGGTAGCGGTGGCCGGAGAGCGGGCCGATCCGCCGGGGCAGCGCTAGAACCGCAAGTCTTGCGAGCCGGCGCATCGGTGTGTCGATCCGGCGGCCGAAGCCGCAGCGCGAAATGCGTTATGCGCTTCATCCGGGGATAACCGGGCGGCGGCCGGTGTCTATCGGGTCATCGGCTGGGCCGATTTGCCCGGAGGCGCGTTCCTGTCCGGCGGGCTGCGGACGTCCGCGGTCGCTTTCGCCGCGGCGGGCCCTTACCCTGAGCGCCCGCGCGGCGTATTCTTGCAGCCCGATCTCATCTCGTTTTACCAGGACCCGCACCCCTCGATGCCGGATCTCAAGCACATTCGCAATTTCTCCATCATCGCCCACATCGATCACGGCAAGTCCACCATCGCCGATCGCTTCATCCAGCACTGCGGCTCGCTGACCGAGCGCGAGATGTCCGAGCAGGTGCTCGACTCCATGGACCTCGAGCGCGAGCGCGGCATCACCATCAAGGCCCAGAGCGTGACACTGGACTATCCCGCAAAGGATGGGCAGGTGTACGAGCTGAACTTCATCGACACGCCGGGCCACGTGGACTTCTCCTACGAGGTATCCCGCTCGCTGGCAGCCTGCGAAGGGGCGTTGCTGGTGGTGGACGCCGCACAAGGTGTCGAGGCCCAGAGCGTGGCGAACTGCTATACCGCCATCGACCTCGGCCTCGAGGTGCTGCCGGTGCTGAACAAAATCGACCTGCCGTCGGCGGAGCCCGAGCGCGTCATCAACGAGATCGAAGAGATCATCGGCTTGGAGGCCTCGGACGCGCTGCGGGTCAGTGCCAAGACCGGCGAGGGCATCCCGGAGCTGCTGGAGATGCTGGTTGCCAAGGTGCCGCCGCCGCGCGGCGACGCCGATGCGCCGCTGCAGGCGTTGATCATCGATTCCTGGTTCGACCCCTACGTCGGCGTCGTCTCGCTGGTGCGCGTCAAGAACGGCGTGCTGCGCAAGCGGCAAAAAATCCAGGTGATGTCCACCAAGCGCGTGCACCAGGCCGACAACATCGGCGTCTTTACGCCGAAAAAGACCGAGCGCGCCGAGCTCTGGCCCGGCGAGGTCGGCTTCCTTGTGGCGGGCATCAAAGAGATCGACGGTGCGCCGGTCGGCGACACCGTGACCGGTGCCGACCGGCCCGCCGATGCGCGCCTGCCCGGCTTCCGCGAGGTGCAGCCGCGGGTGTTCGCCGGTCTCTACCCCATCTCGAGCGACGACTACGAGGACCTGCGCGACGCGCTGCGTAAACTGCGGCTGAACGAGTCGGCGCTGTTCTACGAGCCGGAGACCTCGCAGGCGCTCGGCTTCGGCTTCCGCTGCGGCTTTCTCGGCATGCTGCACATGGAGATCATTCAGGAGCGGCTCGAGCGCGAATACGACCTGGATCTGATCACCACCGCGCCGACCGTCATCTACGAGGTGGTGCTTGCGGACGGCGAAGTGATCAAGGTGGACAATCCGGCCAACCTGCCGGACGTCTCCAAGGTGGCGGAGATTCGCGAGCCGATTATCGAGGCGCACATCCTGGTGCCCCAGGATCTGCTCGGCGGTGTTATCAATCTGTGCATCGAGAAACGCGGCGTGCAGAAGCAGATCCAGTACCTGGGCGGCCAGGTGCAGGTCGCCTACGAGATGCCGCTGAACGAGGTCGTGCTCGATTTCTTCGACCGGCTGAAGTCCGTCAGCCGCGGCTACGCTTCCTTCGAATACGAGCTCAAACGCTTCCAGGCCGCGGACTTGGTCAAGTTGGATATTCTGATCAACGGCGAGCGTGTGGACGCGCTCTCGCTGATCGTGCACCGCAGCAATTCGCAGTTCCGCGGCCGCGAGCTGGCCGATCGGATGAAGGACCTGATCCCGCGGCAAATGTTCGAGGTCGCCATCCAGGCCGCGATCGGGAACAAGGTGATCGCACGCACGACGGTGAAGGCGCTGCGCAAAAACGTGACGGCCAAGTGCTACGGCGGCGACGTCACGCGCAAGCGCAAGCTCCTCGAGAAGCAAAAGGCGGGCAAGAAGCGCATGAAGCAGGTGGGCCGGGTGGAAATTCCGCAGGAGGCCTTCCTTGCGGTTTTGCAGGCGGGAAAAGATAATTAACGGGTTTACCTCGGGATCTTTCCCGCAAACTCCCGCCGCCGCGCGGCCTCGTCGACATTTGCGGTCGCCGCAGGTGCAGCCGCAGCCAATTCGGATGGCCGCGATTCAGGATCTACTTCTCTTATGAGCTTCGATTTCCCCACGTTTCTGGTCGCCGCCACGTTCTTGACCGGCGGTATCTGGCTGCTCGACGCGCTGTTCTTTGCGCCTAAGCGCCGGCGCTTGGCCGCCCGCGGCGACGGCGCGGTCGAGGTCGAGGAAGGCGGCACGGCGAGCGCCGCACGCGGCTACAAGGAACCGTTGCTGGTCGAGTATTCGCGCTCGTTCTTCCCGGTGATCCTGATCGTGCTGCTGCTGCGCTCGTTCGTCGTCGAGCCGTTTCGCATCCCTTCCGGCTCGATGATGCCGACCCTTCTGGTCGGAGACTTCATCCTTGTCAACAAATTCTCTTACGGGCTTCGCTGGCCGGTGCTGAACAGCAAGTTCCTGCCGCTGGGCGATCCGCAGCGCGGCGACGTCGTGGTCTTCCGTTTTCCGGAAAACGAGTCGATCGACTACATCAAGCGCGTTGTCGGCGTGCCCGGCGATCGGATTTATTACCGCAACAAGACCCTCTACGTGAACGGCGAGCCGATCGAGCAGGTTGCGCTGCCGCCCTACGTCG
Organism: Thiohalocapsa sp.; assembly: GCA_021736785.1. Classification (GTDB taxonomy): domain Bacteria; phylum Pseudomonadota; class Gammaproteobacteria; order Chromatiales; family Chromatiaceae; genus Thiohalocapsa. The sequence goes on from JAIPFF010000039.1 coordinate 26,417, forward strand.
GCGAAGGGTCCGGCGCCGGTCATACCGGCTATAGGCGCGCGGTCGAGCAATTGGGGCAGGACGGCCACGAGATCTTGGTCGATCCGCGCCGCGCCGACTTTCCCGGCGGCTGCGACGTGCTCGCCGGCGGGCCGATCACGGTTCCCGACGGCAGTTATTTCGTGATGGGGGACAATCGCGACAACAGCAATGACAGTCGTTGCTGGGGCTTCGTGCCCGAGCGCAACTTGGTCGGCAAGGCGTTTGTGATCTGGATGAGCTGGGACGGTCGGCGCGACGGTATTCCGATCGCCTTCGGGCGCATCGGCGACGTCATTCGTTAGTCGCCGGGCGATCATGCGCACGCGGTCCGGCCGTGGGCCGCCGTTGGATCAACTTCAGTTTTCGGGGTAGCCAGGACATGGTAAGACGTCTCGGTCCGCAGCGCGGTATCGGATTTCTGACGGCGATGATCATCGTCGCGCTCGTGGCCTTCTTCGCGACGCTGGCGTTCAAGATGGCGCCGTCTTACATCAACTTCCTGCAAGTGCGCTCGGTCTTGGAAGGGATGCATCACAAGCCGGACATTGTCGAGCGGGGTCCCCGCGCAATCCTCAATTCCGTTTCCCATCAGCTGCTGCTGAACGACGTGCGCTCGATCACGCATAAGGATTTCAAGCTCGAGCGGTTGCCGGAAGGGCTGCGCCTGGTGGTCGACTATGAATCCAGGGCCCACGTGCTGTTCAACGTCGATGTCGTCATGCACTTCAACGACAGCGTCATCCTGAAGAATCCGTGAATGCAGATCCCCGGCGGCTGATGGCCGCATTGCTCGGCGAGCGCACGCTGCGCTCCGACCTGCTGAGCCAGGCGCTCACGCACCGTAGCGCCGGTCCCGTCAACAACGAGCGCCTGGAGTTCCTCGGCGATGCGCTGCTCGGGCTGGTCATCGCCGAGGCCCTGTGGCAGCGCTTTCCCGACGCCGACGAAGGCGAGCTGAGCCGCCGGCGGGCATCGTTGGTGAACAAGGAAAGCCTGGCCCTGGTCGCGCGCGAGCTTCGGCTCGGCGATTATTTGCGTCTCGGCTCGGGGGAGCTTCGCACGGGCGGGCATACCCGCGACTCCATCCTCGCCGACGCCTTCGAAGCAGTCATCGGCGCCGTTTACCTGGATCTGGGGTTCGAGACGGGGAAAGAGACGGTGCTGCGCATCTTCGAAGGTATGCTGGGGCGCGCGGCCCGGGAGCAAGCGGAGAAGGATCCCAAGACGCGGCTGCAGGAATTGCTGCAGTCCAGGCGCCGGCCGCTGCCGGAATACGACGTGGTGGAGATAACGGGACAACAGCATGCACAGCGTTTCTTGGTGGAATGCCGGATCGAAGGCGACCAGCGCGTGGTCCGCGGCGAGGGCACGAGCCGCCGCCGGGCCGAGCAAGACGCCGCCGAGCGGATGCTCTCGGTGTTGACCGGGGCGCAATGCGATGACTAGCCGCTGCGGCTATGTGGCCATCATCGGGCGTCCGAACGTCGGAAAATCGACGCTGCTGAACCGTATCCTCGGGCAGAAACTGGCGATCACGTCGCACAAGGCTCAGACGACCCGGCACGCGATTCTCGGCATCAAGACCTCCGACAAGGGACAGTTGCTGTTCGTCGACACCCCCGGGATTCACGAGCGGGGTGCCAGTGCGCTGAACCGTTACCTGAACCGCGCGGCAAGGGCGGCCCTCGCGGACGTCGATGTGGTGCTGCTGGTGCTCGAGGCGCTGCGCTTCACCCGCGAGGACGAACTGGCGCTGAAGGCCGCGGCCGACAGCGGCGCGGCCGTCGTGGTGGCGGTCAACAAGGTCGATCGCATTGCCGACAAGCAGGCGCTGCTGCCGTACCTGCAGGCGCTGGGAGCGCGCCACGACTTCGCCGAGATCGTGCCGGTTTCGGCCAAGCGCGGCTCGCAGCTCGACGTGCTCGAGGACGTGCTGCTGGCTCGGCTGCCCGAGGCCGAGCCGATGTTTCCGGCCGATCAGCTCACCGACCGCTCCGAGCGCTTTTTCGCTGCCGAGCTATTGCGCGAGCAGCTCATGCGCCGCTACGCCCAAGAGCTTCCCTATCGCACGACCGTGGAGATCGAGCGCTTCGAAGACGAGGGCGGGCGCTATCTGATCCATGCACTGATCTGGGTCGAGCGCGAGAGCCAAAAGGCGATCATCATCGGCCACGGCGGCGACGCGCTGAAGGCAGCGGCGACGAATGCGCGCCTCGGGATGCAGGAGTTGTTCGGGTGTCCGGTGCACCTGGAAGTTTGGGTCAAGGTGAAGCAGAGCTGGAGCAGCGACGAAGCCGCACTGGCGAGTCTCGGTTACGGCGATGTCTGAGCGCGATCGGTCCGCCGGCTAGACAAACGGAGGCAGATGATCGATGGCGAGCATCGGCCACGCCGCCCCTCACGCCGCCGCCGGCGCCGAGCGCGGGCATCCGGACCGACTGCAGCGCTGTTTCCTGCTGCATCGGCGTGACTATTCCGATACCAGCCTGCTGCTGGAGGTTTTCAGCGCCGATCACGGCCGCTTGCCGATCATTGCCAGGGGCGCCAAGCGCGGGCGCTCGCCGACCGCCTCGGTGCTGCAGCCCTTCATCCCGTTGCTGATGAGCTGGCGCGGGCGCGGCGAGGTCTTCACGCTGGCACGTGCCGAGGCCGCGGGGCGGCCCTTGGCCCTGCGCGGCGATGCGCTCTATTGCGGGTTCTACGTGAACGAGCTGCTGATTCGCCTGCTCGGGCGTCAAGATCCGCACGAGGCATTGTTCGTGTACTACCAGATCGTGCTGGAGGCACTGGCCGCCGGCGACGAGCTGGAGTCGCCGCTGCGTCAGTTCGAATTGCGGCTGCTCGGCGAGCTCGGCTACGAAGTGGTCTTGGATCGCGCCGGCAACAGCGATATTCTGATAGATCGCGATGCGTACTACGTCTACAGCCCCGAGAGCGGTCTGACCGTTGCCCTATCGGCGACGACGCCCGGTGCGATTCGCGGCGAGACGTTGCGGCTGCTGGCCGGCGCCGCGCCGCTGCCGGCGGCGAATGCGCGCGAGGCCCGGACGTTCATGCGCCGGCTGCTGGCGCCGCATCTGGGCGAGCGCCCGCTCAAGAGCCGGGCGCTTTTTGCGGCCCGACGCACGCGCCCGCCCTGATTCCCGGTATCGTTGCCGGTAGCGGCGCCGGCGCCGGCGATCAGGACCGGCATCGACCATCATCCCGAACAATCCATTGCCCGGCGGCGACCGCCGCCGGAGCGGCCGCGGCGTCGCCGCAGCCAGCGTAAGGAGTCCCGAATGAGCGACAACATGGGGTCGCCGATCCTGCTCGGCGTCAATATCGATCATGTGGCTACGCTGCGCGAGGCGCGCGGCACGCGCTACCCGGAGCCCATCCAGGCCGCCCTGGTGGCGGAGCAGGCCGGTGCCGATGCGATCACGCTGCACCTGCGCGAAGACCGCCGCCATATCCAGGACCGAGACGTGGAGATGCTGCGCTCGATTCTGCAGACCCGCATGAACCTGGAAATGGCCGCGACCCCGGAGATGGGGCGCATTGCAGGCGAGATCCGCCCGGCCGACTGCTGCCTGGTTCCCGAGAGCCGCGAGGAACTGACCACCGAGGGTGGCCTCGACGTTGCCGGACAGAGCAAGCCCCTCAGCGATTTTTGCGCCATGCTGGCCGAAGCGGGGGTGCGGGTCTCGCTGTTCATCGATGCGGATCGGCAACAGCTCGATGCTGCCGCCGAGGTCGGCGCTCCGGTGGTGGAGATTCACACCGGACACTACGCGGATGCGCCGACGCCGCAGGCGCGTGCCGCGGAGCTGGCGCGCATCGCCGCTGCCGTGGCGCACGGGTGCTCGCTCGGACTGCAGGTCAATGCCGGGCACGGGCTCGACTACCACAACGTCGCTCCGATCGCGGCGCTGCCGGGCGTGCGCGAGCTCAACATCGGCCACAGCATCGTTGCGCGCGCCTTGTTCACCGGCTTGGCGGACGCGGTCCGGGACATGAAAGAGGTCATGCACCGTGCCGCGGCATCGCGGCCCCAAAATTGACCATGCGCGACTGGTGGTTTGCGGCGATGCCCCCACCCTAACCGGTAGCCGCCGGCATCCGTCGCCCCGCTCGTGGCAATCGACGTGGTCGCGGCCCGCTTCGCCGTCCCTCGGCCTGTCCCGGGGATGGTGCTTCGGAAGTCGGCCGGAGCCAGCGTCTTTCTTTACAACTCATTGAGCAGAAACGATGTCTCCCGCGCCTTTATCGGCGTGACGGGGGTACGTCCGGCGCACCGGGGCTAGCCGTCGCCCGATATCATAAGGGACAGGCGGTCGAGCGCACACGACGGCGCGTTTTTTGCTCTTAACCACTCGTCTTAATGCATAAAGGGATAGCAGCAATGAGCCAAACAGAGCGATTCGATCTGCCGAGGAAGCCGGTGGTTCTGGTGATCCTCGATGGGTTCGGCGTCAATCCCGGCAAGCTGAACAACGCCATTGCCGAAGCAAGCACGCCCCGGCTCGACGACTACTTTTTCCGTTATCCGTTCACGCTGCTCAGTGCCTCGGGGGCGGCCGTGGGATTGCCCGAGGGGCAGATGGGCAACTCCGAGGTCGGCCACATGACGCTCGGCAGCGGTAGCGTGCTGCGCCAGGATCTGGTGCTGATCGACGATGCCATCGCCGACGGCAGCTTCTACGACAACCCGGCCATGCTCGCGGCGCTGAAGTCCGCCAAGCAACGCGGCCGGCCGCTGCAACTGCTGGGCCTGGTGTCCGACGGGGGCGTGCACAGTCATGTGCGCCACCTGATGGCGGTGATCGATTTGTGCCGGCGCAACGGCGTCAAGCCGCTGCTGCACATGATCACCGACGGCCGCGACACCGCCCCCAAATCCGCGCTCAACGATCTCGATGAGCTGGAAGGGGCCCTGGACGACGCCAACGGCGCCGTCGCCACCGTCAGCGGGCGCTATTACGCAATGGACCGTGATCGGCGTTGGGACCGGACCGAGCGCGCCTGGCGTGCCATCGTGCTGGGCAAAGGCCGTGCGGCGCCGAGCGCGCGGGCCGCGATCAATGCCGCCTATGCCGCCGGCGAGACCGACGAGTTCGTCCATCCGAGCATCATCGACGGTTATGCCGGCATGCTGGCCGATGACCCGATGCTGCTGTTCAACTTCCGTAAGGATCGCCCGCGGCAGATCGCCGCCGCGCTCGCCGTCCCCGACTTCGACGGCTTCGACCGCGGCCAGGCGCCGCTGGCCGATCTAACCTGCATGATGGAGTACGACGCGAAGATGGGGTTGGCGTTCGCGTTCGTGCCGGAGGCCCCGCGGGTCTGCCTGAATACCTATCTCTCCAGTCTGGGGATCGCGCAGTTCCACTGCGCGGAGACCGAAAAATACGCCCATGTCACGTTCTTCTTCAACGGCGGCAGCCAGGAGCCCGCCGCCGGCGAGGTCCATCGGCTGATCCCGTCGCCGAACGTGCGCACCTATGATCTCAAGCCCGAGATGAGCGCGCCGGAAGTGGCGGATGCGGTGATCGAGGCGATCGCGGGCGAGCAGTACGGCTTCATCGTCGTCAATTTCGCCAACGGCGACATGGTCGGCCACACCGGAGACAAGGCCGCCGCCGTGCGCGCGGTGGAAGTCGTCGACCGCGAGGCGGGCCGGGTCCTCGATGCAGCCATCGGCCACGGCTATTCGGCACTGGTGACCGCCGATCACGGCAACTGCGACCTGATGGTCGATCCCGAGACCGACGAGCCCCACACCCAGCACACCACCAATCCGGTGCCGCTGTTGGTGGTGGACGGCGAGCGCTGGCAGTTGCGACCCTACGGCAGCCTGGCCGATGTGACGCCGACGGTGCTGGCGCTGATGGGCCTCTCCCGGCCGCCGGAAATGAGCGGCGCGCCGATGACCTTGACACCGCTGCCGGCGCAGCCGGTCGCGGCGCTGGAGCGGATTCGCATGGCCGAGGCCGGCTGAGCGGCCGTCGATGCGCCGGCGGCCGGAGCGCATGCCGCGACCGACGGCCCTCCTGCAGCTTTTTGCGATCACATCATCCGGTGGACCTGCGATATGAACCTGCACAAAGCCTTTCTGTTTGCGGTGCTCGCGCTCGGTGCCGCGTTCCTCGTCTACAATGCGCTCAGCATCGTCAATGACGATGGCGGACCGGCGGCGCGGCTGCATACGCAGGCGGAGCAGCAGCGCTTGACGGAACGAATGTTCTGAGCTCGGGGCAACGCCGTCGCGGCGATTCGTCCGGCTCATCGCCGCTGAAGTGCGCGTGCAACAGATGTCCAACAACACCCTGACCTTCGTCTTCGCGATCGAGCGCGGCACGCCCGAGCCGCTGACCGAGCACCGCACCAAGGCCGCGGTGCCGTTCGCCGGCAAATATCGGGTCATCGACTTCGCGCTGGCGAACTGCCTGCATTCCGGCCTGCGCCAGATCCTGGTGCTGACCCAGTACAAATCGCACTCCCTGCACAAGCACCTGCGCGATGCTTGGTCCGTGTTCAATCCCGAGCTCGGCGAGTACATCACACCGCTTCCGCCGCAAATGCGCGATGGCGAAGACTGGTACCGCGGCGTACTCGATGCGCTGCGCCAGAACCGCTATTTGATCGAGCGCCGCGCTTGCGATCATGTGCTGCTGCTCGATGGCGGCGTCGTCTATCGAATGGATTATGCCGAGCTGATTCGCGCCCACCGCGAGCAGGGTGCGGCGGTGACCTGTGCGTTGCGCGCGGCCGGCTGCGAGGGATCGGCGGCTGCGCGGGTGCGCCTGCAATGCGACGCGCAGGACCGGATCGTCGACATCCGCCACTGCACCGCCGACGATACGGATTTCGATGCGCCGATGGGCGCCTACTTGATCGACAAAACGGTGCTGCTCGAGGAGATCGACCGGCTGGTCGAGAGCGAAGTCGGGGCGGCCGCGCAACCGGACGCGGGCCCGCCCGGCATCGCCGGGGCCGACTTGGCCATGCACCTGCTGCCGACATTGCTCGACAAGCATCGCGTCTGCGGTTACCGCTTCGGCGGCGAGCGCGGGCGTGTGACGCCCGACCGCTATTGGAGCGACCTGGACTCCACCGACGCCTATTTTCGCGCCAATATGGCCCTCTTGGAGTCCCGGCCGCCGCTGGACTTGTACCAGCCGGACTGGAACATCCTCACCTATCAAGGGCAGTATCCGCCGGCACGGACCGTGCCCGGACCCGTGTCGGGCACCGAGGGCATCTTCGTCAACTCCATGCTGGCCGCGGGAACCGTGATCCGCGGCGGCGGCGTGAGTCACTCGGTGCTGTTCCCGCAAGTGCAGGTGGACGACGGGGCGATCGTCGACGAGGCGATATTGTTCGAAGGCTGCAAGGTGGGCGAGGGTGCGCAAATCCGCCGCTGCATCTGCGACAAGGACGTGATCATTCCGCCGGGCGAGCGGATCGGCTTCGATCGGCGCGCCGACATGGAGCGCTTCCACGTCTCCGCCGGCGGCATCGTGGTCATCACCCGGGGGCAGCGTCTCTGATCGATGGGGCCAGCGAGGGCGGCGGGCCGCTGCGCCGGGTCTTCCGGCTGCTGCTTGCCCGGCATGGCCCGCAACATTGGTGGCCGGCGGAAACCGCCTTCGAGGTCATGATCGGCGCCGTGCTGACGCAGAACACGGCCTGGACCAACGTCGAGCGCGCGTTGACCCGCCTCGCCGAACGCGTGCCTCTGGAGGCGCAAGCGCTGTTGTCGCTGGAGCATGCGGCGCTGGCGGACGCCATTCGCCCGGCCGGCTATTTCAACGTCAAGGCCTGCAGGCTGCAGGCTTTTTGCGAGGGATTCCTGGCCCATGGCGGCGTTTCGGGCCTCGCCGCGCTCGATACCCGGACCTTGCGCGCGACGCTGCTGGCACTGCACGGCATTGGCCCGGAGACGGCGGACGACATCCTGCTATACGCCTTCGAGCGTCCCGTCTTCGTCGTCGATGCCTATACACGGCGTCTGTTCACCCGGCTCGGCCTGCTGGCCGGCTCGGAGTCCTACGAAACCGTTCGCGCGCTGTTCGAGAACGGTCTCGAGGCCGACGTCGCGTTATTCAACGAGTATCATGCGCTGATCGTGAGGCACGGCAAGGACGTCTGCCGCGGCCGCAAGCCGCTGTGCGGGGTCTGTTGTCTCGCCGAGCGCTGTCCGGCGGCGCAGTCGTTCGCCGACGCCTGACTGCCGCGCGGCGCCCACTTGGCGCCCACTTGGCGCCCACCCGGCGCCCGAGATCAGGCACCCGAGATCAGGCGCGGCAATCCGTGTTCGGCGCCGCCGGGCAGGCACGGCAACATTCCCGAGCAGCGCCGCGTATCCAAAGGGGGCAGCGATCCACGTCAATCGGAACAACAGCCGCGATGGCTTACCGCCGGCGGGCGGTCACGCGGCTTCTCGGCCGGGCGCCGGCCGGGCGTCTCGTCATGGTCTCGCTGCCGTTCTGCGCGCGGGCAGTCGCATGGCCATTGCAGACCGGGCGCTCGCGAGCCTCTGCGCGATGTTGCTGCTGACGGTGCCGGTCATGCTCGCGACCGGCTGCAGTCGGAGTCTGCCGCCGGCGGATACGCTGGTGGTGGGCCAAGTCGCCGAGCCGCGCTCGCTGGACCCGCACGTGACCACGGCGCTGAACGATTTCCGTATCCTGGTCAATCTCTACGAGGGCCTGGTCCGCTACCGGCCGGGGACGCTGGAGCCGATGCCGGCACTGGCGCAATCCTGGCAGATTTCCGACGACGGTCTCGTCTATCGCTTCCGGCTGCGCCGCGATGTCCGCTTCCACGACGGCAGCGCCTTCGATGCCGAGGCGGTGCGTTTCAATTTCGAGCGCATGCGCGATCCGGCGCACCCGCAGCACCACACCGGCCCGTTCCCGCTCGCGTTCTTTTTCGATGCGATCGAGGCCATCGAAGTCCCGGATCGGTTCACGGTGCGCTTCGTGCTCGAGCGCCCTTACGCGCCCTTTTTGTCGAATCTGGCCTATCCGGCCGGATTGATCGTTTCCCCGGCCGCCGTGCGCCGTTGGGGCGACGACTACGGCCGTCACCCAAGCGGCACCGGGCCGTTCCGCTTCGTCGACTGGCAGGCCGGGCAGCGCGTCAAGCTCACTCGCTTCGAGCGCTACCGGGGCGAGCCGGCGGGCGTCGAGCGCGTGATCTTCCGGCCCGTCACGGATCCGATGACGCGCGTCGCGGAGTTGATGGCCGGCGGCATCGACTTGGCGCTGGAGCTGTCGCCCGACAACGTGGCGGCGTTCCGCGGCCGTGACGGCTTCCGGGTGCTCGAGCGTGCCGGGCCGCACCTGTGGTTCTTGATCTTGAATCAGCGCTCGGGGCCCCTGCGCGATGTGCGTGTCCGCCGCGCCCTGAGCCTGGCCATCGACCGCGCAAGCCTGATCCGCGATGTGCTGCGCGATACCGCGGTTGTCGCCGCCGGGGCGGTGCCGGCCGCGTTCGACTGGGCATCGGACCCCGCATTGACGGCTGATCCCCATGATCCGGAGGAAGCCCGACGACTACTCGCCGAGGCCGGCCTCGGCGATGGATTGGATCTGACCCTGTTGGTGCCGCGGGGCGGTTCGGGCATGCTGGCGCCGCTGGCCATGGCGACGGCGATTCAGGGCGACCTTGCGCGCGTCGGCGTGACGCTGCGGCTCGAGAGCTTCGAATGGAACGCCTACCTGGCCAAGGTCAATGACGGCCTGGATGCCAATGCCGACATGGCCCAAATGGCCTGGATGACGAACGATCCGGACACCTTGCCGTCACTGGCGCTGCGCTGCGATGCCTCGCCCGACCAGGGCGGCTTCAACTCGGGTTGGTACTGCAACCCCGATGCGGACGCGTTGATCGAGCGTGCCCGGCGCGAGACCGACCGCACCGCGCGGGGCGCCCTGTACCGCCGGCTCGAGGGGCTGGTGCACGCGGACAAGCCCTGGATCGTCATCGGCAGCTGGCGGCAGAACATCGTCGCCCGCGCCGGGATCGAGGGGCTGCGCTTGGAGCCGTCCTTCTACCTCTTGCTGGAGCGGGCACGTAAGGTCGGGGCCGGGCGGTCTGCGCGGCCGATTTCATCGCCGACAGTCTCGGTGGCGCGGCGGTGAAGGCCCGGCAGCGTGCGGACAGCTCGAGCAGCGTTGCAGGGCTCGCGATGCTGCGCCGGATCGGTCACGTCGGCAACCGGCGGCTTGCGGACAGGTCGAGCAGCGTCGGAGGGGGATGGCCATGATCGGTTACACCGGCCGGCGCTTGCTTTTGTTGTTTCCGGTGCTGCTCGGCGTCTCGCTGGTGGTGTTCGGCGTCATGAGCCTGGTACCGGGCGATCCGGCGCTGGCGATCCTCGGCCCCTACGCGACACCGGAGCGCCTGGCGGAGCTGCGTGCGGATCTGGCCCTGGATCGTCCGTGGCCCGCGCGCTTCGTGATCTGGCTCGGCAATCTGGTGCAGGGCGACTTGGGCCGATCCGTGTCCTTGGAGCGGCCGGTGCTGGATGCGGTGCTGGAGCGCCTGGGGCCGACCCTGCTGCTGGCCGGCTCGGCGCTGTCGATCGGTACCGTGCTGGGCCTGGCCGCCGGGATGCTGGCCGCGCTGCGGCATAACCGCAGCACCGACCGCATGGTCAGCATCGGCGTGCTGCTCGGCATCTCGATCCCGTCCTTCTGGCTCGGCCTGCTGCTGATTCTGCTGTTCGCGGTGTGGCTCGGCTGGCTCCCCGCGAGCGGGATGACGACGGTCTGGGCGGATGCCGTCTCGCCGGCGGATGTACTGCGGCACCTGGTGTTGCCCGTTGCCAGCCTCGCGCTGGTGGCTGCCGGCGTTATCGCCCGTATCGGGCGGGGCGCGGCCATCGATGTGCTGGCGGCAGAGCACATCGTGATGTGCCGTGCGCGGGGCATCACCGAGCATCGGATCGTGCTGGTGCATGCGCTGAAGGGCGTCGCGGCCCGCATGATGCCCGTCATCGGGCTGCAGACAGGCTTCCTCATCGGCGGTGCCGTCTATATCGAGACCATCTTCCAATGGCCGGGGCTCGGGCGTTTGCTGGTGGATGCCATCGCCGCGCGGGACCTGCTGCTGGTGCAGGGCGGGGTGTTGGTGCTGGCCACGGCCTATGTGCTGGTCAACCTCGCCGCGGACCTGCTGCAGCATGCGCTGGATCGGCGGATTCGCCCGGCATGAGCGCGGTCCGGTGAAGCGCGTGGCCGAGTCCAATGGCAAGAGGGAGTCCGCAGGCTCGGATCCCTCGGTGTCCGACTCGCCCTTCTCGGATGCCGGCGCGCTCCGGGCGCTGCTGCGCCACCCGGGCGCACGCGCCGGCCTGGTGCTGCTGTCCCTGGTCCTGTTGCCGGCGCTGGCGGCGCCCTGGCTGCCGCTGGCGGATCCGACCCTGACGGAGCCCGCGCGGCGTATGCTGCCGCCGCTGAGCACGGGGCACCTGCTGGGCACCGATCAGTTGGGCCGGGATCTGCTGTCGCGGCTGATCTGGGGTGCGCGCTCGAGCATCGCGGTGGGACTCTCGGCCACCGCGCTGGCGGCCCTGATCGGGATCCTCGTCGGCCTGCTCGCGGGCTGGCTGGGACGCGCGGCGGATGCGCTGCTGATGCGCGGTATCGATGTGCTGATGGCCTTCCCCTACTTGCTGCTGGCGCTCGCCATCGTCGCCGCGCTGGGCCCCGGTCTTGCCAACGCGATGCTGGCCATCGCGGTGGCCAACGTGCCGTTCTTCGCGCGGGCGGTACGCGGCGCCGTGCTCGACATCCGCCACCGGGACTATATCGCCGCCGCCCGTTTGTGCGGCCACGGCGAGCTCGCGATCGTACGCCACGAGGTGCTGCCCAATCTGGCCCCGACGGTACTGCTGCTGATGACCACGACGCTGGGCTGGATGATTCTCGAGACCGCCGGACTGAGCTTCCTCGGGCTCGGTGCCCAGCCGCCCCAAGCCGACCTCGGCAGTATGCTGGGCGAAGGCCGGGAACTGCTCACCACCTATCCGCGGGTTGCGGTGCTGCCGGGCGTCGTGATCTTGGTGATGGTGGTCGGCATCAATCTGCTCGGGGACGCGCTGCGGGATGCGATCGATCCCGGGCACCGATCAATAGGACCCGCGCCGCGCGCAAGCCGTCGGACGGACGATGTCGAGCCGCGACAGGACGACGGCGGATCAACCGGCGTCGAATCCGTCGCCGACACCGACACCGACAGCCGGCGACAACTGCTGCGGGTGCGGGCCTTGGGCGTCGCGTTCCCGACTGCATCCGGCTACGCGGATGCCGTGGAGGGCGTGAGTTTCGACCTCGGCCGCGGCGAGCGCGTCGCCTTGGTGGGCGAGTCGGGCTCCGGCAAGACGCTCACGGCCTTGGCGCTGCTGCGCCTGCTCCCGGAGCAGGCCGACTTGCAAGGACGTGTCGGCTTCGACGGTAGGTCGCTGACGGCACTCGATGCCCGCGGGATGCGCGCCTTGCGCGGCCGGCGCATCGCCTATGTGCCCCAGGAGCCGCTGACGGCGTTGGACCCGCTGTTTCGCGTGGGTGCGCAGCTCGACGAGGCCATCCTCGCTCACGCCCCGTCCGCCGATCCGCGCCCGCGTGGCGATAAGCTGATCGAGGCGGTCGGACTCGCTGGCGTGCCGGTGCTGCGCCGGCGCTTCCCGCACGAGCTCTCGGGCGGACAGCGCCAGCGCGTGGCCATCGCGATGGCGCTGGCCCACGACCCGGACCTGCTGATCGCCGACGAGGCGACCACGGCGCTCGACGTGACGGTGCAGCAGGAGATTCTGACCCTCTTGCAGCGGCTGTGCGAAGACGGCGGCCGGTCGCTGCTGTTCGTCACCCACGACTTGGCGCTGGCCGCGCGGCTGTGCCGGCGGGTGCTGGTGATGTACGCGGGCCGCATCGTCGAGGATGCGCCGCTGCAGCGCCTGCTGATCCGGCCGGCGCATCCCTATACCCATGCATTGATCGCCTGCTCGCCGGAGTTGGGCCGTCCGGACAAGCCGCTGGCCGCGGTCGCCGGGCAGCCGCCGGCGCCGGGCGCGCTGAGACAGGGCTGCCGTTTTGCGCCCCGATGTCCGCGCGTGCAGCCGATCTGTCGGGAGCGCGAGCCGGCGCTCGCCGCGGTCGGCGCCGCAGGCGCCGTGGATGCCGGCACAGATCATGTCTCGCCCCGTCCGGTCTGCGTGCCCGCTCGGCATCGCGTGCGCTGCCTGTTCCCGATGGAGGACGCATGACGGAGCGGCCATTACTCGAGGCCGCGGGGCTGGGCAAGCACTACGCCGCCCGCGGCGGCCGGGTGGCTGCGCTGGACGGCGTCGATCTGCGCATCGGGCGTTGCGATTCGATCGGACTAGTGGGGGAGTCCGGCAGCGGCAAGACCACGCTGGCGCGCATTGCCGCGGGGCTGATCGAGGCCGACCGCGGCCGTCTGCTGTGGCGCGGAGCGCCGGTCGACGGGCTGCGCGGCGAGGCCAGGTTGGAGTTTCGCCGCGGCGTGCAGTACGTCTTCCAGAACCCGATGACGGCGCTGAATCCCCGCCATCGGGTTGGCCGCGCGCTGGAATGGTCGCTGCGCGGGCTGACGGCGCTCGGCGGCGCCGCCCGGCGAGGGCGCCTGCAGGCCGTCGCCGAGCGGGTGGGCCTGGACATTGCGCTGCTGCAGCGCTATCCCCACCAACTCTCGGGCGGGCAGGCCCAGCGGGTGTGCATTGCCCGCGCGCTGCTGGGCGAGCCGCGGCTGGTGATCCTGGACGAGCCCGTCTCCGCGCTCGATGTCTCGCTGCAGGCGCAGATCCTGAATCTGCTCGCCGAGCTGCGTGCCGAGCGAGGTCTGGCTTATCTCTTCATCTCCCACGACGTCGCGGTGGTGGAGCGCCTGTGCGAGCGCATCGTCGTGATGCGCAACGGCGCCATCGTCGAGCGTGGCGGCCGCGACGCCGTGCTGCGCTCGCCGCGTGCCGACTACACGCGCCGGCTGCTGGCCGCGGTGCCGACGATGCCGGGCGCCGACAGATGATCGGCGAGATCCGCCGTCGAGTGCCTCCCGCGCCAGCTGACCCCGGGCGGCGCGTCGATGCAGGTCAGCCCGATACCGTCAGAAGGTCCAGCCGGCGCTCAGCATCGGCCCGCTGAACGCAATGCGATCGACGGCGTCGTCGGCATCGAAGTCCCAGGCGATATGGCGATACTGCAGCCTGAGCTCGGTCCTGTCGAGCCGATAGCCGACGCCGGCCGCCAGCTGCCAGGTCAGGTCGGACTGCCCGGTGCCGACGTCGGCGTAGTAGGGCAATGACCAGTTGCCGCCGAGCGCGAGCTCGCCTTTGACGCCGACCACGGCATCCCACGTGGTCTGCGAGGCGGAGAGCCGCGGCGCGACACCGTACCCGCCGGCACGCAGTCCCAGATCGAAATCCAGGGTCAGATCCAGGTAGCGTACGCCCAGCAGCGCGTCCAGACTGGCCCGCTCGGTGGTCAACAGGGTTCGGGCGGCGTACGGGCTCAGAATCCAGCCCTTGGTCTCGACGCTTGCGGAGACATCGAGATCGCCGGCTGCACCGGCCGCGGTGCGGATCGGGACGGTGCCGCCGCCGTTCGCGCCGACGTTGAGGTAGATGGCATCCACACCGACGGACCAGGGTCCCCTGCGCGCCTCGACAGCGCCCATGAAGGCCATGTTCAGATTGTCGAGCAGCTTGTCGAAGCCGACGTCGACATCGGCGCCGCCGGTCGTTCGGCCGTCGATGCCTGCCGCCCAGAAATAGAGCGTCGTGTCGAGCACCCAGTCTCGGGGCTCGTCGCCGGCCGATGCAACGGCCGGCGTCCAGCACGCGAGCAGAAGGAGCAGGATGCGGATGTCTGTTCTGTCGATGAAAACGGTTCTGCCCAGCGAGAAGCGCCGAAACGTCGGTGCCCATCGATGCCGACGACCGTGGTGACTCGCCTGCACTTGGCCGCTCACGGGTGAGCCAGCGCCTGCGAGGGCGCCGCGGGAAATACGCTGCCCCAGTCGCGCTGCATCGACACGACCACCCAGCCCTTGCCGGCCGCATCGTCGAGGCCCCGATCGAGCCGCCCGACATGGCTGTCGCGGTCATAGGCGTATTCGCGCTCGGCGTCGTCGTGGTGCAGCAGCATGCCCAGCCGCCGGCCATCACCCGCGGTGGTCCACTGCAACATTTGATAGTCGCCGTCGGAGTTGCCCCAGGCGAAGATCGGGCGGCGGCCGATGTGGCGCTGGATGCCGACGGGCTTGCCCGCCTTGTCGTCGATGAAGGCGATCTCGGGTTTGCGCATGATCACGGGAGTGCCGAGGTCGGTGCTGTACTTCAGCGCGATCTGCGAGCCCACCACTTGCTCCGGCGGTATGCCGTAGACGCGCTCGGTCCAGGGCCGCATGAAGGCGATGCCGCCGCCGGAGACGATGAAGGTCTTGAAACCGTTCGCGCGGAGATAGTCCAGCAGTTCCAATGTCGGTTGGTAGACCAACTCGGTGTAGGGGCGCTCGAAGCGGGGATGGCGCGCGGTCGCCAGCCAGTCGGTCGCGACGGCGGCGAACTCATCCGTGCTCATGCCGGCGTGGGTGGCCATCAGCAACTGCATCAGGCCCTCCATGCCGGCGTCGCCGACGCTGTCCATATCTCCCGCCAGCGCCGCCTTGAAGGGCTGTTGTTCTTGCCACTCGGGATGTTGCGGCGCCATTGTCTTGAGGCGCTCGAGCACGAACGCGAGCTGGGTATATATCGGCTGCTCGACCCACAGCGCGCCGTCGTTGTCGAAGACGGCGATGCGCTCGGACGGCGCCACGTAGTCGGCGTGCTCGGGGTCGGCGACGGCGGCGACGAACTCCGTGATCGCCGTTTTCGCCGCACCGTCGTTCCAAGAGGGCAATGGGTCGGCTGCCGAAGCAGGTGAGAGCACGAACGCGCTCAACAGCAAGCAGAGAACGGGCAGAATGCGCATGGGGTTCCTCGTTCGGCGGTCTATGCCGGTATCGATGGGATCGGTTTGCCGGCGTCTTGCCTGACGTCTGCAGCGCAGGCTGGTGTAGGCTCGCAGAATTGTCTTGGTCGGGACGCGGTGTGCGGCTGATCGCGATGCGGGGAGGTGCGGCCGCGCCGGGCCGTGGAGCCGGACAGAGCCGGCTCCACGGAGCGGACGGGATCAGCCGCCCGGGGGCGCTAGCTTCTCCATGACCTGATCGAGGCTGAAGCTCGCCGCCTTCTGCCGCGGCGGGAACTCCTGAAACGTCTCCAGGAACTGCGCCACGTAGGCCTGTGCCGGCACCATCAGGAAGGCGCGGTCGATCACCCAGTCATAGTAGGTGTTGGACGTGATCTCGGCGCGCTCATAGGGGTCGCGGCGCAGGTTTTCCATCAGCGGCACCCGGAGCTCGACGAAGGGCTCCATCCAGACCCGGAGCGTGCCGGTAGCCTTCTGCTCGAGGAAGATCAGTTTCCAATCGCCGTAGCGCAGCGCCGTCAGGTCGCCGTCGTCGGAGAAGTAGAAGATTTCCTTGCGCGGGCTCTTCTCGGCTTCGCCGGTCAGCATCGGCAGGATGTTGTAGCCGTCCAGGTGGACCTTATAGGTGCGGTTCATGGCCGGCACCTCGACACCCTGCATCAGGCGCTCCTTCACCTGCGCATCGCCGGCAGCGGCAACGAAGGTCGGCAGCCAGTCCATGTGGTGGACGATCTCGTTGGACCATTCCCCGTCCGGGATCTTGCCGGGCCAGCGTACCATTGCAGGCACGCGCCAGCCGCCTTCCCAGTTGCTGTTCTTCTCGCCGCGGAACGGCGTGGCGGCCGCATCCGGCCAGGTGTTGTAGTGCGGGCCGTTGTCGGTGGAATAGAAGACGATGGTGTCGTCGGCAATGCCGAGCTCGTCGAGCTTGTCGAGGAACTTGCCGATGTGCATGTCGTGCTCGACCATGCCGTCGGCGTACTCGTCCTGCCCGGAGATACCGCGCAGCTCTTCCTTCACGTGGGTACGGAAGTGCATCCGGGTGCCGCTCCACCAGACGAACCAGGGCGTGCCGGCCTTGGTGTTGTCTTCGATGAAGCGGATCGCGGCATCGGAGGTCGTATCGTCGATGGTCTCCATGCGCTTCTTGGTCAGCGGGCCGGTGTCCTCGATCTTCTGGGTACCGTCCGGCTGCGCCCAAGAGTGGATCACGCCGCGCGGGCCGAACTGCTCGCGGAAGGTCTTGCCGCTCGGCAGTACCATATCGCCGGGATAGTCCTCGTTCTCGGGCTCTTCCTCCGCGTTCAGGTGATAGAGATTGCCGAAGAACTCGTCGAACCCGTGGTTGGTGGGCAGATGCTCGTCGCGGTCGCCCAGATGGTTCTTGCCGAACTGGCCGGTGGCATAGCCTAAGGCCTTGAGCATCGCGGCGATGGTCGGGTCTTCGGTCTTCAAGCCGAGCTCGGCGCCGGGCAGGCCCACCTTGGAGAGGCCGGTGCGGAAGACGCTCTGCCCGGTGATGAACGACGAGCGGCCGGCGGTGCAGGACTGTTCGCCGTAGTAGTCCGTGAAGGTCATGCCCTCGTTGGCGATGCGATCGATATTGGGTGTCTTGTAACCAACCAGGCCGTGCGTGAATGCGCTGATGTTGGACTGGCCGACGTCGTCGCCCCAGACGACCAGAATGTTGGGTTTCCCGCTTGTTGTCGGGGCCGCCGGTGCGGATTCCGCGGTCTGCGCTTGCAGGGGCGATGCGAAGATCGCCAGCGCTGCTGCCATGATGGGCAGCCTCTGGATTGCCTTCACGAAAGGTCCTCCTTATCGGATGATGAGAAAACGTTGATGTGCGCCGCGTGCCGGTCGTTTATTCGCGATAGCGGTGCCGCGCGAGCATGAGCTGCATGTACTGCGAGAGCCCGTTCAGCTCGATGCCCGCGGACTCCAATGCCGCCAGCAGGCTCAGTGCTTCGGCGTCGGCGTGTTGCAGCGGGCCGAGATCCATGGAAACCGGCTGATCGGCGGCCGCGATGCTGCGTCGAACTTCCGCCAAGCCGTCGCGCGAGAGCCGGCCGGCGATCTGAATCACCGTGCCGTTGCCCGTCGCGTCGGTCGTGATGCGAAAAGTCATGGCGTCGGGAGAGAGCATCCCGCGTGCCAAACGGCGCTATGCTCGCGCTGGCCGTCAAATCCGGCGGGATTTCCGTAGAATAGCGACAGCGGGTTTCCCGGTGGCAGTGTGGCTGGCCTTGCAAACTGACGAAATGTCGTCGCCGGTACTGACGATATGTCGTTGTCGACGCTATTTCGTCGCCCCGCGGCGCTTCCTTGTGTCGCCCTTCCGAAACCCGCGGTGAACGGAGGTTCTTGGGATGCATGAATCGGGGGAGGCGCGTTTCGTCGACCTCTTGACCGCCATGGCGGCGTCGTTCGTCAATGTCGAGCCCGATGCGCTCGATGACAGAATCGAGGAGGCGCTGCGCGATATCGTTCTGTTCTTGGGCATCGATCGCAGCACGGTCGGCAGTTTCGACGACGCGCATGGACAGCTGATGCCGACGCATTCCTGGGCCGTCGACGGCGTGAGCCCGCTGCCTTCGCCGCTTCCCGCCTCGGATTTTCCGTACATCGACCGTTTAATCCAGGCCGGGAAGGAGGCAATCCTCGAGCGGGTCGATCATCTGCCGCCGGAGGCGTCCCTCGATCTCGCCTCGTTGCGCAGAGTCGGCCTGCAGTCCGTCGCCGCGTTCCCGCTGACCGCCGAGGGCCGCACGGTTGGCTGGCTGTCTTTCGGTGCCGTTCGGGCCGAGCGGGCATGGCCGCCCGCCCTCGTGCGCCGTCTGCGGCTGATTGCCGACGTGTTCGCCAACGCCCTGCTGCGCCGGCAGAAGGACCGGGAGCTGCGCCACGCGCTGAGCGAGAATATGCGCTTGCGCAGCCGCCTCGAATCCGAGAACGCCGTCTGGCGCGAAGAGGTCCTGCACTGCCGGGATCTAGAAGAGGTGGTCGGCGACAGCGTGATGCTGCAGCAGGTCATGCGGCAGGTCGAGCAAGTTGCGCGGACCGATAGCACGGTCCTGCTGCTCGGCGAGACCGGGACCGGCAAGGACTTGATCGCAACGACGGTCCACAGGATGAGCGGCCGCGCGGAGCGCCCGCTGGTCCGCGTGAACTGTGCCGCGCTTCCGGGCACGCTGATGGAAAGCGAGCTGTTCGGACACGAAAAGGGTGCCTTCACCGGCGCGCTTGCGCGCCGCCCGGGCCGTTTCGAGCTGGCGGACCGCGGCACCATCGTGCTCGACGAGATCGGCGAGCTGCCGCTGGAGCTCCAGTCCAAACTGCTGCGGGTGCTGCAGAGCGGGGAGTTCGAGCGCCTCGGCGCATCGCAGACGCGAAAGACCGATGCGCGTGTGATCGCCGCCACCAATCGGGACCTCTCGGCCATGGTGCGCGAGGGAACCTTCCGCGCCGACCTGTTCTATCGCATCGGCGTTTTCCCGATTACCGTCCCGCCCCTGCGCGAGCGCCGGGACGATATCGCGCTGCTGGTTGCCTATTTCGTGGACAAGCTGCGCCCGAAGCTCGGCCGCAAAGTAATGCGTGTTTCCGATGCCGCCCTGGCGCGGTTGGTCGCCTACGATTGGCCCGGCAACGTCCGCGAGCTGGAGAACATCATCGAGCGCTCCATGATCTGCTCCTCGGGCAGCGAGCTCGAGGTGGTCGGCATTCCGCGGCATCCGCAGGGCGAGGGTTGTCCGCGTATCGCCACGTTCGCGAGCGGGGAGGCCGCGCTGCGCACATTGGCGGAAGTCGAGCGCGAGTACATCGCCATGGTGTGCGAGCGCTGCGGCTGGCGGATCAACGGCAAGGGCAATGCCGCCGACATCCTCGGCTTGAATCCGAGCACCCTGCGCTCGCGCATGAAAAAGCTCGACATCGCCCGGCCGGATCACGCGCTGTCCGCTTCGGGCGTAGTCCGGACGTGAGCAGTCTCGCACTCATTGCCGATATCGGCGTGCCCGTGGTCGTCTGGCTGCTGATGTTCGTCGTCGGTCTGGATCTCTCACCCGCGGATTTTCGCCGTGTTTTTGCCTATCCGAGGACGGTTCTGGTCGCCACGGCGGCGCAGGTCGTGCTGCTGCCGCTGCTGGCGGCCCCGCTGATTTGGCTGCTGCAGCCCCCGCCGGCCATCGTGGTCGGCATCGTGCTGCTGGCCGGCACCCCGGGCGGTGCCATCTCGAACTTTTACGCCTTATTGGCGCGCGCCAATGTGGCGCTGTCGGTGACGCTGACGGCGATCTCCAGCCTGCTCGCGGTCGTCACGATGCCGTTGCTGACAGGCGTCGGAATGGCTCTGTTCGTCGATCCTTCACTCGAGTTGGAGGTACCGGTCGCGCGCATGGCGGGTCAGTTGCTGTTGATACTGCTGATGCCGGTGGGGTGCGGCATGCTGCTTAGGCGTTATCTGCCGCTATGGGTACTACGTCACGGCGGTCTGCTCCGCGCCGTGAGTCTGGGTGCGCTCGCGCTGCTGGTGGTGTTGCTGCTCGCGGCTCAGCATGCGGTGGTGGCCCGGGAGATGTGGCTCGTCATACTGCTCGCGCTGCTGTTCACGGTGGGCGCCATGGCTATCGGATGGGTCGTCGGGCATGTGCTCGGCTGCAGTGCGGACGACCGCTTTACACTGGTGCTGGAGTGCACGGCCCGTAATCTCGCGATCGCGGCCGTGGTTGGCGTGGCGGTGCTCGGCAGTGTCGATTTCGTGTTTTTCGCCACTGTCGTGTTCCTGGTTCAGGTTGTGCTTGTTCTGGCCTTGGTCGCAGTGCGTTCGAGGCTCCGGCACGCGAGCCATTTCGGCGCTGCCGCGGGCTAGGCGGCGGGCCGCCCGCGGCGCGACCGCGTTCCGGTTCCCGTTCGGCGAGCGCCGCGTCATGGCCTGCGTGCTGGAAGTGCGGGCATCCTTTCCCCATCTTCAGCGACACGATCGATTCGCCGTCGATGGTCATGATGGGCACACGATTCGAAAATCTGTTTTTCGGAGTCGATTCCCCTCCCGCGGCTCGCAGGCCGCCGCCCATGGCGGGGTGTCCCGATCCAAGGGAAGATGCCGTTCGATCGGGGGATTCCCGCGCCGCGGGGAGGCTCGACGCAATCAAGAGGGTTTAGCGGATGTCGGAGTTTAAGAACGTGCTGGGCGAGCGGCTCGAGGTCTGCTCGGAGTCGCCGTTGACCGGCTTCACGCGCAGCGGTGTCTGCGAGACCGGTCCGCAGGACCTGGGCTCGCACACGGTTTGCACGCGTGTCACGGCCGAGTTTCTCGAATACTCCAAGGCCCGAGGCAACGACTTGACCACGCCGGTGCCCGAATTCGACTTTCCCGGCCTCAAGCCCGGAGACCGTTGGTGTGTTTGCGCGGCACGCTGGCAGGAGGCACTGGACGCCGGCTGTGCGCCGCGGGTGGCGCTGCGGGCGACCCATGAGCGGGCGCTCGAGGTCTGCTCGCTGGCAGACTTGAAGCGCCACGCGGTGGATCTGTCCTGAGCGCGGCGCTCGGATGAGCGCCGAGGAACCGCCTCGGCTGCCCGTTGCGCCGGTCGATCCTGCCGTCGGCGCGGCATTGCGGACCGCCTCTCGTTTGGCGCTTGCGGTTTGCGTGGCGGCGGTGGCCTACCTGGCCTTCGCGCCGCTCGATGCGCCGCCCGTGTTCTCCTACGACAAAAGCAACCATTTGCTTGCGTTTGCGGTGATGGCCTGGCTCGCGGATGCAAGCTGGCCCGGCCCTGCTGTCGCACGGCTGCGCTGGGCGCTGTTGCTGGGCTATGGATTGCTGATCGAGCTGGTACAGAGCCAACTGCCCTATCGGGACTTTTCGCTGCTGGACCTGGTGGCGAATGTGCTCGGCATCGGCATGTATCTACTGCTGCGGGCGACGGCGCTGCGCGTTCGTGCGGCCGTCGTCGGCTGAGTCCGGGTTGAGTCCGGGTCGGCCGGCGTCGGGCTGCTTCACGTTGCGCGCCATGCTCGGCGCGATCCCGCGCGGGCGGACAGCGCGCGTGCGGCCGGGCGCCGCGTTTCGGTGCGATCGCGCCTGCTTGAGGGCTCGGTGGTCGGAGCCAGGCTACGGGCCCGCCCCGCATCAGCCCCGCTTCGGCACATGCTCGCTGTAGCGCTCCATCAGATAGCACAGGCAGTCTTGGCGGATAACGGTTTCGTCGCGGCTGAGCATCGAGGGCATCACCGGTACGCGCAGCTTCAGCTCGCCGTCGTCGACATGAAAGTAGTGGCGGCTGACGTCGCGGCCCCATTCATCGCGGACCTCCAACGAGACATCTCTGCCGTTGCCGCAGGCTCCGAGGGCCGTTCCGGCAGCAAGCTCGCGGAAGTTGAGCCGCTCGATCTCCGGCGACAAGACCAGCGAGGCCTGTCCGGGCGAAAACGTGAAATCGAGCTCGGCGGGGATCCGCACTTGCGCCACGGTGTGAAAGAGGTCGATGTCGTGGGCCGGCACCGGATGCTCGGGGATCCGCGCCAAGTGCAGGCAGGCGTTCACGTAATCGCGCGCGTGCTCGATGCCGAGGCGGTCCGATACCTTGCCGCACTCGAGTGTCACCGCCGGGCAGAGCTTGGCCATCGCCTGGGACTGCACGCCGCGGGGGCGGATGAAGTAGACCACGGTGCGGGAAAAGAGCGTGGCCAAGTGCAGGAAGCGATTGTCGATGACATTGACGCAGGCGTAATGCGGGTTGGCGCCGGTGTTGTTGTGCAGGTCCACGCTGGCGAAAATGCCGCGCCGCGCCATGATGTCCACGACTTCGCGCATGAGTGCGTGCTCGGGGGTCGGCGCCAGGTCGCTGCCGTCCCAAACGCGGTTGTAATCGGGCTGGTGGGGCAGGTGACGCGCGTGCAGCGCCGCCGCCTCCACGTTGCCGATGAACAAGCTGAGACTCCGCGGCAACTGCAGCTCGCCTTGGGCGTTGATATGCTCGCGCAGCACTTGGCGCACCGCATCCCAGCCCACCGGCTCGTTGCCGTGCATCAGCGCCGAGACGAACAGCGCGGGCTCGCGCTGGCCGCGCAGGTGGATCAGTGTCGGGCCCCTCAGTAACCGCGACAGGGCGTCGCTGTCGAGGTCGAGCAGGCCTTCCGGCAGGTGATGCAGTTCGGTGAGCTCGGGCGCGCCCCCGTTGGTGTTGTCGTTGCTTGTCATCGATTGCTTGGCTTAGTCGAGCGTCCATTCATGGATGGGGATTCCGTCTGACTGGCGGTCGAGATAGGCCGCTGTCAACGCTGCCATGTCCGGGCCGTGGCGGGCAACCCAGGCGCGTTGCCAAGCGGCGGCGGTCCGCTTGCTCGCGGCACGATGCTCGACGATGCCGAGCCAGTACTCGCGCTCGGCATCGTCGATGCCGAGGTCTCGCAGGCCGCCGTGCGCCAGCGGCAGCAGGGTATCGAGCACGAGCCGCTGCAACGGTACGCGCTCGATGCCGTCCCAGGGCATCTCCGCGTCGAACCCGTATCGGGCGGCCAGATAGAAGTTCGTGCGTGCCTGCGGGAACGAGATTCGCCGTTCCGGCGCGTCTTCGTCAGTCGATAGCGCCTGCACGGCGCCGAAATAAAATGCGGCATTGGCGACATTGTCGGCCACCGACGGACCGGCCGCGACCACGCGGTGCTCCAGGCGCAGGTGCGGGCGGTCCGGCGCGTCGAAGCCGATCAGGGGGCGGTTCCAGCGCCAAATGGTGCCGTTGTGCAGGCGCAGATGCGCCAGGCGCTCGACGGGCTCGTCCATCAAGTGCGGCAGCAACACCGGATAACGGCGAATATTGGCACGAAAACACTCCATCACCGAGCGCTCGGCGTAGCGGATGCCGAAGCCGACGCGCTCGCGCAGGGGGCTGCCGCCGACGGAGACCGCTTGCTCGAACAGCGGCACCCGTGTCTCGCACCAGAGCTCGCGTCCGAACAGGAACGGCGAGTTGGCGCCCAGCGCGACGGTGGCCGCGGACAGGATCTTGGAGGCGTTGAACACGCGCGCCGATCGGGCGGCGGTCATTTTGAAATGGATCTGGAACGAGGTGGCCGCGGCCTCGAGCATCACGTCTTGCTGCTCGATAGTGACGGGCTGCTCGCCATAGATCTGCAGGCGAATCGGCTCGCCGCGACGAAGCCGCAGGATCTGCTCGTTCAGGGCCTGGTAGCGCTCGCGCGGCGTCATCTTGGCCACCACCAGGTGCTCGGGGCGCAGCGTCGGCAGGATACCGATGGTCAGCACCCGGGCGTCGAGGCCGAGCGCGGTGTGGTCGCAGTGCTCGAGCGTGCGCGTCAACTCTGCGGCCAGTCTGCTCAACGCTCGACCGCGCAGCGGCAGCGGTGTGCCGTTGAGCTCCAGGTTGTATTGGGCCAGCTCCGGGACAACGAGCGGGTCGTTCAGTGCCGCCAGCAGGGGGTCGATCTGGGGGCTGGGCGCCATATGACGGCGATCCACCAGCCAGGCCTCGAGCTCGAAGCCGCCCTCCGGGGGCGTGTCGGCAAAGCGATCGTCCTCGAACCAGGTCTCGAGCAGGTCGGTCTCCGCCGCGAGGCGTGCCTCGAACTCGGCGAAGTCAGCGGCGCTGAAGCGGCTGTCGGAGATCTCCTGACCCATGGGAACAATCGGATCGCGTCATCAAACCTGCTCCCTCTGTAACATCCGCTCCAGCGCTTGTAAACGCTCGGGCGTGCCGATGTCGAGCCAGTGTCCGTCATGATGGATGCCGCCGACACGATTGCGCTGCATCGCGGAGCGCAGCAGCGGTGCCAGCGGGAAGGCCCCCGGCTCGCAGCCCGCGAATAGCTCCGGATGATAGAGACCGATGCCGGAGAAGGTGAGCATCTCGCGACCTTCTCGGCGCACCCGCCCGTCCTCCAAGGCGAAGTCGCCGCCGGGGTTGTGGGGCGGATTGTCGATCAGGACCAGCGTCGCGAGATCGCCGGGCGGCAGGCGCAGCCGGCGGTAGTCGAAATCGCACCAGACATCGCCGTTGGTGACGACGAACGGCTCGGGGCCGAGCAGGGGCAGCGCCTTGTGGATGCCGCCGCCGGTCTCCAGCGCCTTGCCGTGGCCCTCGGCGGAATAGGCGATGCGCACCCCGTGGCGGTTGCCGCCGCCGAGCGCCTGCTCGATCTGCTCGCCCAAATGGGCATGATTGATGACTAAATCGACGATACCGGCGGCACGCAGCCGCTCGATCTGGTGCTCGATCAGAGATTTGCCGGCGGCGCGCAACAGCGGCTTGGGTGTATGGTCGGTGAGCGGGCGCATGCGCTTACCGCGCCCGGCGGCGAGGATCATGGCTTTCATCGGCGCTCGGCTGGGTGATTAGGTTGCGGATGGGCGATCCCGGGCGCGGCAATGCCGTCGAGACGCACGGGAAGTCGTTCCGGGCCCGTCGTGGGCGGCGCGAGGGCGCCATCATGCCAGCGCATGGAGCCGGGTCAAGTTGCGCGCCGGCCGGTGCGTGCTTCCAGCAGCGACGACAAGACCAGGCTCGCCAGGACGAAACCGAGGAACATGAAGAAGCCGGGCTGCAGCGCCGTCCCGTTGGTGGTGATGACGTCGACGTTGTCGCTGGCCCCGGCCATGCTCGAGAGCTGATTGGCGACCAGGCCGCTGAAGCCGATATAGGCCATCAGGATGGCGACCACCAGCACGTCGGCCATGGACCATTTGCCCGAGCGCAGTGCAAAGAAGTAGACCGCGCCGTTGGCGCGCAGTCCGCGCAGGTCGAAATAGTAGAGGAAGCCGGCGATCACTTTGGCCGCCGGGAACACGAGGCTGAATAATGTGATCAGCACCGCCACGACGATCATGTCCGCGGCACCCGTCTCGGTCAGCACCCCCACCACGTCGAGAATGCTCTTGCTCTGGAAGTAGAGTACCTGGTCGGTGAAGGTGATCGGCTCGCCGAGCAGTTCGAAGCGCAGCTCGGTGATGCGCGCATCGACCTCGATCATCGGTGTCCAGACACCGGCGGCGAGCAGCACCAGTGTCGCCGCCGTCAGCATGGCCATCTGCTCCGGCGGCAGCACTTGCCGGCGGGGCGCCGACAGCGCGAACAGCAGCAGCACGGCCAGCCCGATCCAAAGGCCTTTTCGGGGCGAGCCGCGCTCGAGCTCGGCGGGCCCGGGGCC
>JAIPFF010000040.1 GCA_021736785.1 Thiohalocapsa sp.
GCGCTTCGGCGGTTTCCGGCGCGGCCTCTGCCGCCGGCTGCTCTGCCACCTCGGCTTCGGCCGGAGCCTCGGCAGTTTCGGTGCTGTCCTCGGCCGGTGCCGCCGCGGTGGCGGGTGCGGCCTCTGCCGGCGGCGGCGGTGCCGCTACCTGGACTGCACCGATCGGGGCCAGATTCTGCGATACCTGAGCGGGCGTCAGCGTCGGATAGCCGGAAGCGGCGCCGCCGACAAATACGTACGTGGTGCCGATGATCAGAAACGCCACGGTGCCTTTCACCGCCAGCGTTCCAATGTCATCGGTGGCAAGCGTCGAAAACTGCTTGCCGAGCCAGGACAATGCGTTACTCACAGTCGTATCCTCTCTTGCGGAAAACTCGGGCACTTTTCCAGGGTGCGGTCCCTGCACCGTCGCGGGACTTCACTACACTGGGCATTCATTACTTCTTTACTTCGTCCTCATTAGCCGCGACCGCGCGGACTTGCCGCGAACCGGCGGCAAGCCGAAGCTGTCCGCAGGTCGGGTCTTCCGCCGCGATCGACGCGCCGGTGCCGCGGACCGCCTCCG
Source organism: Thiohalocapsa sp. (assembly GCA_021736785.1). GTDB lineage: Bacteria > Pseudomonadota > Gammaproteobacteria > Chromatiales > Chromatiaceae > Thiohalocapsa. Next base: position 566 of record JAIPFF010000040.1, read on the forward strand.
GCTGCGCCGCAACTCAGCAGCGAGGTGCATAGCGCAACCCCGCCCTGTCGAGCCGGCACCACCGGCGAGCGAACGGGCATATCGCGACCCCATGCACATCGGCGGCGCGCCATTTGCTTCTGCGCTCCGTGGGCCGCACGCAGACCGGTATCCGGAGACACCGAGCCGACTCGCCCTATGCGAACCTGGCATTTTACCAGCCCGCGGGAATCCATGACGACCCATGGCAAAGGGCCGGTACACTGCCTGAATCACCGAAGGGTTTCAAGGAAATCCACACAGGGAAAACGCATTTGCCGGACCGTATTTCCGAATCAACCGCAAACCCCGGCAGCGGTCCGCCGGCAACCGCCTGCGACGCAGTGCCCGGCCCTAGCCGTTTCGCCCGAGCGGAAATGTATCGACCGCACGGTGGCGCGAGTGCCGCGGTCAACGGGTCGTTGCTCTGCAGGCAATGGACCTTGCCGCCGGTGATCGTCGGGATGCAAGCATCCCGGTTAGGCATCGGACATCCGCACGGCAACCTTACCGGCCACAGCCTTATTTGCGGTCGCCCCCTCGGGAATCCAGGCGCGGCCACGGAAATGCGGTTGCCGGCGAAGGGGCTCGCCGTTGATCGCAAGCGCCCGCAAGTCCCTCTCGGAGGCGACCCGGCGGATCATTGCCCGGGCTGGCCGCCGACAGGCGCATGTACACCGTGGGCGGCCAGCCATTTCACGTCTAATTCCCAGTCGACGCGCTCTACATCGGGCTGGGCCAGGACGAGCCCCTGTGCGCGTTTCTGATGGTCGATCAGGTCTTGCTGGGCCGCCAGCATGGCCGGATCATCCTGTGCCTTGCCGGCAACCCCGGGCTCGATGATCTCGAGGAAGCGCATGGCCGGCACCTTGAATGAGCGCGGCGTCGAAAGCGTCGCCGTGCCTTGCTCGACGTCGACGACGCGGAACTGATACGGATAGTCGGAAAGCTGCGGATCCGCCTCGAGCATCTCGTTCAACTCCCAGACGCGCGGCTGCCAAACGGAAGAGGCCCACCAAGCGAGCAGCACCAATACGATGAGCGCGAGCACAATGCTGTAGTTGCGTGTAAAGCTGTCCATGGTCTTTAAACTCCGGTAACGGGCCCGTGTCGAGCCAATCGGGCCGATCGGGCCTTTGCGATACCGGTCACGTTGACCCATAAGGACTGCATAGCACCATAAAAATTATCAACTATTCGCAATTGCAGTCGGCAAGCATCAATCATGATGATCGATCCGTCGCGAGGGCCACCGCAAGCGACGCCCCGGAGACCGCCGCGCGGCGCCGGCGGCGTGCCGGCCGCCGGCGCCGGTGGCCGAGTGGCGCCTCGAGCGCCGAGTTCTCGAGAGCGGCCGCGAAACCGCGCCGCCCATGATCCACGGCCCATCGAAGCGGGTTCGGAGCGCGCCGATGACCGGGCCGCGCACCTGCTCGGCGTCGCGGGATTCTCAGCCCTTCGACGTGAACTTCGAGCGTGCCTCCTCGAACGCTTCGAGCCAGGCATGCCAAGCCTTTTCGCTACCCTTCGCGAAGGCATCCCAGGCCTCGCCGGCGCTATCCTGCATTTCCATGTATCGGCGCATCGCGTCGTCGCGTGTCTCGCGCATCTCCTGCAGTTGCTTGCGGTACTGGGCCTGCAAGTCGGCCTGCGTCTCGCGGGACTTCGCTTCGAGCTTGTCGATGTCGGCGTCCCACTCGTCCAGCTTGGCCTTAAGCTTGTCGAGATACTCTTGTCGCTCGCTCATCCGATCTTCCTCCAATGGCTGATGATGACCGCCGACGGATGCTCGGCGCTATCCGCCGCGGCGCCGTCATTGTAGGCTAGTCGATGGGATCGGCGATATCGCGGTACGCGCGTTGCGAGGCCCGATTTCCGTTCCGACGAAATCGGCCGATCACGCGCTCGCGCAGTGCCCCCGGACCCGTCCCGGCCGCGTCGGCGGCGGGCACGCGCTCCGACGTCGAGCGGTCGACCCGCCCCGCCGGCGCCCCCGTGCAATGCAACCTGCATGAAGGAAGCCTCGAATGAACCGGGAAACCATCAACAAATCGGTCCTGCTGGCTTTAGTGGCCGGGATCACGCTGCTGTTTCTCGCGATGATCCAGCAGTTTCTGATCGCCATTTTCATGGCCGCATTGTTCGCCGCCATGACGCATCCGCTGTACCTCCGGCTCACCGATAGGTTCGGCGGCAACCGCTATCTCGCATCGTTCGTCAACCTCCTGCTGCTGCTGATCATGGTGTTGCTGCCGCTGCTGCTGCTTGCCGGCATCTTCATCGCGCAGGCCGTCGACGTCGGGCAATCGATCACGCCTGTTGTGGTCAAGTATCTGAGGGAGCCCGGCCAGTTCACGGCCTGGGTGCGCAACCTGCCCTTCTACGAGGAACTGATGCCGTACGAGAGCCTGCTGCGCGCAAAGGCGGCGGAATCCATCGAGGCGGTCGGGGCGTTGCTGGTGGGAGGATTGTCGACGTTCGCGCTCGGCACCGCGCAATTCCTTTTTATGGTGCTGGTGTTCTGCTACACGCTGTTTTTCTTTCAGATCGATGGCAAGCGGGTTGTACACACGATCCTCTACTACCTGCCCCTGCAGGATCGCGACGAGCGCCTGATGCTAGACAAATTTACGTCGGTGACGCGGGCCATGGTGAAGGGCACGCTGCTGATCGGGCTGCTGCAGGGCACGTTGGCCGGTATCGCCTTCGCCGTTGCCGGCGTCGACAACGCCGTCTTCTGGGGCACTGTCATGGCGGTATTGTCGATCGTGCCCGGGATCGGATCGGCGGTGGTGTGGGTGCCGGCATCGGCGATCCTGATGTTTCAGGGCAATGTCTTCGCCGGTGTGGGCCTCGCCGTTTTCTGCGCGCTCGTAGTGGGCAGCGTGGACAATCTGTTGCGCCCGGTGCTGGTGGGCAAAGACACCAACATGCACGAGCTGATGATCTTTTTCGGCACGCTCGGCGGCCTGTTCATGTTCGGCGTCAGCGGCCTGCTGATCGGACCGCTGATCGCGTCGTTGTTTTTGACGCTCTGGGAAATCTACGGGGTGGCATTCAAGGACATTCTGCCGGAGGTCGGACCGCACGCGGCGGATGCGCAACAAAGCGGCGACAGCGATGAAGGACTGCTGCTGGAGCCGGAGCCGGAACCTGAGATTGCAGATGGCGGGACCGATGCAGGCGAGACAGCTGCCGGCACCGACGGCCGCAACGCGGGATAGCGCGGCGGTCACGAGGCAGGGCAACGAAGCGCTCCGACACGAACAATGGCCTGCGGCGCGGAACCGAAGTACCCACGTCGAGCGGGACGGATGTCGACCGGGCAGCGCGGCCGGCGGCGGATCAAGCCCCGGAGCGGTCATCCCCGCCGCTACCGCACGCTTCCCCTCGGCTCCGGGGACTCGGACGGCACGGGGTCGTGAAAGTCTGCTGCACGGCGGCGGCCGTCAACGCCTTCGTCGTGTCGACAGACGCCGCCCTCAAAGCATCCCGAGCGCCAACAACGCCTCTTCGGACATCTTCTCCTGGCTCCAGGGCGGATCCCAGACCAACTCGACCTCGACCTCTCCGACGCCCTCGACCGTCTTCACGGCGTCCTTGACCATGACCGGCATCATGCCCGCCACCGGACAGGCAGGCGCGGTCAGTGTCATGTCGACGGCCACATCGCCGTTATCCGCGATGTCGATGCTGTAGATCAGCCCCAGGTCGTAGATGTTGACCGGAATTTCGGGATCGTGCACCCGGCGTAGAGCCGCGATGATCGGTTCGCGCAGCTCTTCGGGCTGCATCCGCTCGACCACGACCTCCGCGACATCCCCGTTTCGCGCATCGTCGTCGCGGTCGATCCCCTCTTTCGCACCGGCTCCGAAGCCGGCAAATCGAGCGAGTCTGTTCATTGAGGAACCACCTTCACTGCAATCGGGCCATTGCCCGGGATTGTATCGTTCGAGTGCGCGCCCGATGCGCGCGGCGGCCGGCGTCAGATCGGCGCCTGCTCCAAGCGCTGCCCAACCTGCTCCGCGACGTAGTCCTGCAGGGCCTGATTGCCGAGCGCGTCGATGATCTCGCCGGCGAATCCAAGGCACAGCATGCGCCGGGCAATCGGCGCGGAAATGCCCCGAGAGCGCAGATAGAACAACATTTCCGGCTCGATTTGGCCGACGGTCGTGCCATGGCTGCACTTGACGTCGTCGGCGTAGATCTCGAGCTGCGGCTTGGTGTCGACCTCGGCGCTGTCGGACAGGATCAGATTACGATTCGACATGGCCGCATCGGTCTTTTGGGCGTCTTGCGCCACGTAGACCAATCCGTCGAACACCGCTTTACCCTTGCCGTGGACGATACCCTTGAACGTCTCCCGGCTGGAACAGTTGGGCAGCGCGTGCCTGACGTCCATGTGGTAGTCGATCAGTTGCTTGTCGCCCGCCAGATAGAGGCCGACCAAATCGCACTCGGCGTGCTCGCCGGCAAAACGCATGATCAAGTCGGTACGCGCCCATGCCCCGCCCAAGCCGATGTTGACGCCGTGGTAGCGGCTGTTCTCGCCTTGGCGCAGATACAATCCGGTGATATGAAACGCATTCGGGCTCTCGGACTGGAGGCGGCGATGCTTGAGGATCGCATCCCGCCCGAGCGCGATCTCGAGCACCGAGTTGGTGCAGTAGAGCGATTCCCCGAGGCTCACGTAACGCTCGATCAACTCGGCCTGCGCACCATCGCCCAAACGCACCAGGTGTCGCGGCTGCGCAACCCGCGGCTCATCCATTCCGACGGACAGATGAATGACCTCGATCGGCCGCTCCACCACGGCGCCGCGCTCGAGCAGCATGACCAGGCCGTCGTCCATGCCGGCGGTGTTCAGCGACGCGAACACGTGACTGCCTTCGCCGGCAATCCGCGTCAGCAGATCTTCCAGGGCGTCGGGATCCTGCGCCAGCGTCTCGCGCAGGCCGCCGACACGCACGCCCTTCGGCAGATCGTCCGTAACACACAGCTCCGGCGCGTAGCGGCCGTTGACCAGCACGATCCGGTGGGCGTCGAGCCCGGGGACCAGCACGTCCTCGAGGTCATCGGCGACGACCGCCGTCAGCGGCTCGTCCACCGGTCGAAAATCCTGCTCGATCAGGGACCGCAGCCCGGTGTAACGCCAGCCCTCGGTCTTCGCCGTGGGCGCGCCTTGCCCGCGCACTCGCGCCAGAGCATCGGTGCGCTCGCGCGCGAGCCAAGACAAGCCGCCGGCGACCGCGTCGATGTCGTCACCGGTGCCGCGCAGCCAGCCGTCGAACGGGCCGGGCTGCGCTTGCGGCTCGGTGGCGATGTTCTTTGCCGCCGCGCTCATGCCGCCTCCTCGCCCACGATCCAGCCGTAGCCCTTCTCTTCGAGCTCGAGCGCCAGCTCCTTGCCACCGGAGCGGATAATCCGGCCCTTGGCCAGCACATGGACGTAGTCGGGCTGGATGTAGTCGAGCAGGCGCTGGTAGTGCGTCACCACCAACATGGAGCGCTCCGGGCTGCGCAGCGCGTTGACGCCGTCGGCGACGATGCGCAGCGCGTCGATATCGAGGCCCGAGTCGGTCTCGTCGAGAATCGCGAGCTTGGGCTCGAGCATCGCCATTTGGAAGATCTCGTTGCGCTTCTTCTCGCCGCCCGAAAAGCCGAAGTTCACCGGGCGCTTCAGCAGGCTGTCGTCCAGGTGCAGAATCTTCAGTCGCTCCTTCATCAGTCGCATGAACGAGACCGCGTCCAGTTCCTCTTCACCGCGGGACTTTCGGATCGCGTTCAGTGCGGCCTTCAGGAAATAGGTGTTGTTGACGCCGGGCAGCTCCACCGGATACTGGAATGCCAGGAACAGCCCGATGCGTGCACGCTCCTCGGGCTCGAGCTCCAGAAGATCGGCGCCGTCGAAGGTGACCGAGCCGTCGGTGACCTCGTAGCCCTCGCGCCCGGAAAGCACGTGGGCGAAGGTGCTCTTGCCCGAGCCATTCGGCCCCATGATCGCGTGGACTTCCCCGGGGCCTACCTCGAGGTCGAGCCCTTGCAGGATTTCCTTCTCTCCGACGTTGGCCTTCAAGCCTTTCACAGACAGCATTCTGATACTCCGAGTCATTCGAGGCGCCGCCGCCGCGGCGGCGCAAATTGTTTGTTTAACCGCGGGGCCGGTCGATCAGCCGACCGCTCCCTCCAGGCTGATGCTGAGAAGCTTCTGGGCCTCGACGGCGAACTCCATCGGCAGCTCGTTGAAGACTTCCTTGCAGAAACCGTTGACGATCATCGAGACCGCATCCTCTTCCGACAGTCCGCGCGAGCGGCAGTAGAAAAGCTGGTCGTCGCTGATCTTCGAGGTGGTGGCCTCGTGCTCCATCTTCGCGCTCGGATTCTTCACCTCGATATAAGGGAAGGTGTTGGCAGCGCACTTGTCGCCGATCAAGAGCGAGTCGCATTGCGTGTGATTGCGGGCGCCTTCGGCCTTGCCCGCGATGCGTACCAGGCCCCGATAGGACTGCTGGCCATGCTGGGCCGAGATGCCCTTGCTGACGATCGTGGAGCTTGTACGCTTGCCCAAGTGGATCATCTTGGTGCCGGTGTCGGCCTGCTGGCGGCCCTTGGTGACCGCCACCGAGTAAAATTCGCCCACCGAGTCATCGCCGCGCAAAATGCAGCTCGGATACTTCCAAGTGATGGCGGAGCCGGTCTCGACCTGGGTCCAGGAGATCTTCGAGCGCGCGCCGCGGCAGTCGCCGCGCTTGGTGACGAAGTTGTAGATGCCTCCGCGGCCTTCTTCGTCGCCCGGATACCAATTCTGTACCGTGGAATATTTGATCTCGGCATCGTCGAGCGCGATCAACTCCACCACCGCCGCGTGCAGCTGATTTTCGTCGCGCTGCGGCGCCGTGCAGCCTTCCAGGTAGCTGACGTAGCTGCCTTCGTCGGCGACGATCAGGGTGCGCTCGAACTGGCCGGTGTTGGCCGTGTTGATGCGGAAATAGGTGCTGAGCTCCATCGGGCAGCGCGTATTCTTCGGCACGTAGACGAAGGTTCCGTCGGTGAACACGGCCGAGTTCAGGCCCGCATAGAAGTTATCGGTGGCCGGTACCACGCTGCCGATGTACTTCTTGATCAACTCCGGATGTTCCTGCATCGCCTCGGAGATGGAGCAAAAGATCACGCCCACCTCGGCCAGCTTCTCGCGGAATGTCGTGGCCACCGAGACACTGTCGAACACCGCGTCCACGGCAACGCCGGCCAGGGCCTTCTGCTCCTCGATCGGGATACCCAGCTTCTCGTAGGTTTCGAGCAGCAGCGGATCTACCTCGTCCAGGCTCTTCGGACCCTCTTTTTTCTTCGGCGCCGAGAAGTAGGAGATGGATTGGAAGTCGATCGGCGGGTAGTGCACCGAAGCCCATTTGGGGGTCGGCATCTCCAGCCACTTGCGGTAAGCACTCAGGCGCCACTCGAGCATGAACTCGGGCTCGCCCTTGCGCTGCGAGATGGCACGAATGACGTCTTCGTCGAGTCCGGGCGGCAACGTGTCGGATTCGATTTCGGTAACGAAGCCGTGCTCGTACTCGGATTTGACGAGATCGTCGTACTGGCCGGCTTCGCGGACGGCATCTTCTGGTGTTGCGCTCATCGCATGCTCCGATTAACTGAGTGCTTTACTTGGTTATTGTACGGCGCGGACGCGCCGATTCAAGTCCTAATCCGGACAAATCGCCCTGTGGTGTCGCGGGGATACGGCCTAGATCCTTCCCCGTCACCGGAGTTTCAAGGGGGGCGCCCGCGCTCGGGGACAACGATTGATGGTGGACAATAGGAATTGTTCGCATTATCGTTGTCCTCTTGGCATTTTGCTCGACGGTTCCCGAGCATCCGCGCCGAGGCATCGCATCCCTTCGCGGAGGACGTATACGGATGAGGCGCCGGCATACCGCGGGGCAGCGCCGACGCGCCTCGGTCCGAGTCGACGGACCGCCTAGCGCGCGGCTCGGCGAGACGAAAAAAACTTGGCTCGATAGATCGATCATCTTTTACAACAGCAGGAGTGTCATACAGTGAAAGCACGCAAGAGCACAGCATTTCCGAAACTCGCACTGGCGGCCGCGGCCGTCGCCACGGTCCTGTCCGTCCCCGGCATCGCCGCCGCGGCCGAGGAGGTGAATCTCTACTCGGCGCGCAAGGAAGCCTTGATCAAGCCGTTGCTCGATCGTTTCACGGAAGAAACCGGCATTGAGGTGAACTTGGTCACGGGCAAGGCCGATGCGCTGCTGCAGCGACTGATCAGCGAGGGTGCGAACAGCCCCGCGGATCTGCTGCTGACCGTGGATGCCGGCAATCTTCACCGCGCCAAGGAAGCCGGCGTGACACAGGAGATCGCGTCGGAGACGCTGACCGAAGCAGTGCCCGCAACCTACCGCGATCCCGAAGGACACTGGGTCGGCCTCTCGCTGCGCGCTCGTCCCATCATGTACGTCGAGGGCGAGGTCGATCCCGCCGAGTTGTCCACCTACGAAGACTTGGCCGATCCCAAATGGAAGGGCCGCATCTGCATCCGCTCTTCAAGCAATGTGTACAACCAATCGCTGGTCGCGTCGATGATCGTCGCCGACGGTCTCGCGGACACCGAGCAGTGGGCGCAGGGCATCGTAGAGAACATGGCGCGCCCGCCGCAGGGCGGAGACCGCGACCAAATCAAAGCCGCGGCAGCCGGTCAATGCGATATCGCAATCGCAAACACCTACTATCTGGCGGGTATGTTGAAGTCGAACGATCCCGCCGAGCAAGACCCGGCCGGCAAAATCGCCGTTTTTTGGCCGAATCAGCCCGGCTCCGGCAACGAGCGGGGGACGCACGTCAACATCAGCGGCGCGGCGGTCACCCAGTCGGCCCAGAACAAGGAGGCGGCTGTCAAGCTGGTCGAATTCCTGGTCAGCCCCGAGTCGCAGCAATGGTACGCCGAAACGAATGGCGAATACCCGGTCCGCGAGGGTGTAGAAGCCAGCCCGGTGCTGCAGGCGTGGGGTGATTTCAAGGCAGACGACCTGAACCTGTCCTCGCTCGGCGAGTTGAACGACGCGGCGGTCCGTTTGATGGATCGCGCCGGCTGGAAGTAACCGCGCAAGACGACGGCGCATCATCGAACCCCCTCACGGCGCGTCCAGGGGCTGCGAAGGTGCTGCCGTCTTGGCGGACACCCGCCTGCACCGCGCGGCCACCGGCCCGCGGCCCGACGGCCGTTCCGCCGGGCCAACGTGGAAAACGCTCCCGACCGAGTACTCGGCTTGAACCTTTCCGGCCCGCTTCGTGGTTCAATAGAGCACTGCGCCCCGGCCGCGGGTGTCGCGGATGCCCGTTCGAACGCCGACACGATCGCAGAACCGTCGGTGCGTCGGCAGCGCTTCACGGTGTACCCGCCCCGAGCGCGCCGTCACGGGCCACCCGCCGAAGCTGGCTCCGAGCGGACACCGCCGGCGTATCGACATGAAGCGTTGCGCCGTCCCGAATCGCTCGACCCGTGACCCGGCCTTTGACTCGACGCCGACCGCCCCGGAATCCCAACGTGCACAACCCAGCGCCCACCTTCGGCTCCATCTCCGAGACCGATCGCCGAGCCCGGCGTAGCGCTTGGCCGTGGCTGGTTGTCGCCATCGCATTGCTGCTGGCGCTGCCCGTGGTGGTGGTGGTCGGCTTCGTGTTTGTTCCGGCGGGGGACGTCTGGCGCCATCTCGCGCAGACCGTACTTCCGGACTACATCGGCAACTCGCTGCTGTTGATGCTCGGCGTCTCCGCCGGCACCCTGATCGGCGGCGTCGGCACGGCTTGGCTGACGAGCATGTGCCGTTTTCCCGGCCGCGGCCTGTTCGAGTGGGCACTGCTGATGCCGATGGCGATGCCTGCCTACATTATCGCCTACACCTACACGGGCATGCTCGATTTCGCCGGCCCGGTGCAGACGACACTGCGCGAATGGACAGGCTGGGGCTACGGTGACTATTGGTTCCCGCAGATCCGCTCCCTGCCCGGCGCCGCGGTGATGTTGTCGCTGGTGCTCTACCCCTACGTCTACCTGCTCACGCGCGCGGCCTTTCTCAGCCAGTCGCTGTGCGTGCTCGATGTCAGCCGGACACTCGGAAACGGTCCCTGGCGAACCTTCTTCAGCGTTGCATTGCCGCTGGCACGCCCGGCGATTGTCGCGGGTTTATCGCTGGCACTGATGGAAACGTTGGCAGACTACGGCACGGTGCAGTATTTCGGCGTATCGACCTTCACGACCGGCATTTTCCGCACCTGGTTCGGTCTCGGTAATCCCGCGGCGGCGGCCCAACTCGCGGCGATGCTGCTCGGCTTCGTTTTCGCGCTGATCCTCCTCGAGCGCTGGTCGCGCCGCAACGCACGTTACCACCACACATCCCAGCGCGAGCAGAGCATCCGCCGGCTGCATCTGCGCGGCTGGCGCGCCGCCGGCGCCTTCGTTTTCTGCCTGCTTCCGCTGGCCCTCGGGTTTCTGCTGCCGGCGAGTCAATTGACCTATTGGGCCGTCACGGTGGCCGACGGCGGCGACGGCGCCGAGTTCGCGCTGCTGGCGGCCAACAGCCTCGGTCTTGCCGCCGGCGCCGCCCTGTTGGCGCTTTTGCTGGCGCTCGTGCTGGCCTACGGACGCCGGCTGTTTCCGACACCCGCTGTCGGCTCCGCGGTTCGCGTTGCCGGGCTCGGCTATGCGGTGCCGGGCACCGTCATCGCAGTCGGAGTCATGATCCCGTTCGCTTGGGTCGACAACAGCATCGACGCCTGGATGCGAGCGACCTTCGGCATCTCCACCGGACTGTTGCTCAGCGGCACGCTGGCGGCGCTGGTGTTCGCCTATTTGGTGCGATTTCTTGCCGTATCGCTGCAGACCGTCGAATCCGGTCTCGGTAAGATACGACCCTCCATGGACGAGGCCGGGCGCTCCATGGGCTACACGCCCGGCCAAGTGCTGCGCCGTATTCATGTCCCGATGCTGCGCGGCAGTCTGCTCACCGCGCTGCTGTTGGTGTTCGTCGATGTGCTGAAGGAACTGCCGGCGACCCTGATCCTGCGGCCTTTTAATTTCAACACGCTGGCCGTGCGCGCCTACGAGTTGGCGTCGGACGAGCGCCTGGCCGACTCCGGCCCGGCGGCATTGACCATCGTCGTCGCCGGCTTGCTGCCCGTCATCCTGTTGAGCCGATCCATTACCCGCTCCCGCAATGCCCAGTCAGCTTGAGGTTCGCGATGTCAGCATCGCCTACGGCGACGTGACCGTCGTGCGCGATGTCTCTTTTCTGCTCGAGGCCGGCACCATAGGCTGTCTGCTCGGACCGAGCGGCTGCGGCAAGACCACGCTGCTGCGCGCGGTCGCGGGCTTCGAGCCCGTCGGCAAGGGCGAGATCCTGCTGCACGGCCAATCGGTGTCGGCGCCGGGGCGCACGGTGCCGCCGGAGCGCCGGCGCATCGGGATGGTGTTCCAGGACTTTGCGCTGTTTCCGCACTTGTCGGTGAGCAAGAATATCGGCTTCGGCCTGCGCGCCCTATCGGCCAAGGCGCGCCGGCAGCGTGTCGACGAGCTACTGGACCTGGTCGGCCTGAGACAAGCGGCCGCGCTGTTTCCGCACCAACTCTCGGGCGGCATGCAGCAGCGCGTGGCGCTGGCCCGGGCGATGGCACCCCGCCCGGAGATCCTGCTGCTCGACGAGCCCTTCTCCAGCATGGACGCGGAGCTGCGCGAGCAGCTCGCGCGCGAGGTCCGCGATGTGCTCAAGCGCGAAGGCGTGACGGCCATCCTCGTGACGCACGACCAGCTCGAGGCCTTCGCCATGGCGGACATCATCGGCGTGCTCGGCCATGGGCAAATCCATCAATGGGGCACGGGATTCGGCCTATATCACGAACCGAGCGATCGCTTCGTCGCCGACTTCATCGGACAGGGCGTGCTGCTGCCGGCCACCGTCTCCGACGAGATCCGGGTCAAGACCGAGCTCGGGCGCATCGCCGGCGAGCGTCCCCATGGGCTCGCCCCCGGCAGCCAGGCCGAAGTGCTGATTCGCCCGGACGATATGCTCTACGACGAGTCGAGCCCGCGCCGGGCGATTGTCGTTCAGCGCGCCTTTCGCGGTGCTGAATTTCTTTACACCCTGCGGCTCGCGAGCGGCACCGAGGTCCTTTGCTTGGTGCCCAGCCATCATCGCCACGCCATCGGCGAGGAGATCGGCATTCGGCTTCAGGCCGATCATCTGGTGGTGTTTCCCCGCGAGCGTACACCGGACGAGCTGCCGCAGCCGGCGCCGGACAGCTCCGGCGCAGGCGCGCCGTCCGCCGATCCGGCGCTCGCGGAGCTCTACGATGCCGCCCCGTCTTCCGGCAGACCGGGTTGACGCGCCATGTGCCATTGTTGCAGCGACGACGCCGATTCCGCCCTCCTCTCGACAGTGTCACCATGAATAAACTTCAGCTGAGCGGCGAGCGATTCGAGGCCCGCTACCGCATCGCCGCGGCGCATATCGAGGAGGCAGCGGAACGGGCCGAGGCCATCTGCTTGGAGCAGACGGTGGAGTTTCCGCGGGCGCTGATCGGCAGTCCGGCCATCCTCGAGGGCATCGTCGGGCGGGTGGTGTCCCTTTCGGCCGGCACCGAGGGCTGCTATGACGCCGTCATCGCTTACCCATGGGAGGCCGCCGGCGGCGAGCTGACCCAATTGCTGAATGTGCTGTTCGGTAATGTCAGCATCCAGACCGGCGTGCGCCTTTCGGACTTCACGCTGTCGCCGACACTGGCGGCACGGTATCGCGGACCGCGTTTGGGCATCGACGGGCTGCGGGCGCTGACCGGCGTCGACGACCGTCCACTGCTCTGCACGGCGCTCAAGCCCATGGGGCTGACGTCCCGGGAACTGGCGGATCTCGCTTATCGGCTGGCGCTCGGCGGCATCGACCTGATCAAGGATGACCACGGCCTGAGCGATCAGCCTTTCTGCCCCTTCGAAGAACGCGTGGGCCTCTGCGCGCAGGCCGTCGAGCGCGCCAATCGCGAAACCGGCGGCCGAGCGCTGTACCTGCCCAATGTCACCGCCCCGCACCGGGCGGTCGAAGCACGCGCCCGGCTGGCCCGGGACGCGGGTGCCGGCGGCCTGCTGTTCTGCCCCGGTCTCGCCGGACTCGACACCATGCGCACGTTGGCGGATGACGACAGCATCGCTCTGCCGATCCTCGCCCATCCCGCCTTCCAAGGCAGTTTCGCGGTATCGCCGCACGCCGGCCTGTCCCAGCGGGTTCTATACGGTCGTTTGAACCGCATTGCCGGCGCCGACGCGACGATCTTTCCGAGCTACGGCGGCCGTTTTGCCTACTCGCCGGCCGACTGTCGCGAAATCGTCATCGGCGCCACCGACTCCATGGGCGCAGTTGCGCCGATCTTTCCGGTGCCGGCGGGGGGTATGCGGCTGTCGCGCATCGCCGAGCTGATCGCCTTCTACGGTCGGGACTGCATCGTGCTGATCGGCGGCGACCTGCATAGCGGGCACGACGACCTGCAGACCAACTGCGCCCGGTTCCGTCGGCTTGCCACCGACGCCGCCGCGGCGCTGCCGACGTCGGACAAAAGCGCACTCGCAGAAACCGCGCGGACTCATCAGACTTGAGCCCGCGCCCGGCACGGCTTATCGTTGCGGGCAAGCGCGTCCGAACAACGATCGATAGGAGCTTGCCATGGCTGCCGCTTACGAGGTGCTCTGCATTGGGGCCGGTCCTGCCGGCCTCGGCGTCGGAGACCGTCTGCGGCCCGCGGACGATCTCGATCTCAATATCACGTCCGCACTGGACGCCCAGAGCGCCGGCCAACTGCTGAGCGACTCGGATCGCTGGGACTTGATTCTGTGTCAGGCATCGGCGTTCTACGAGCTCGGCATCGATAAGGCCTTGGAGCAGCACGGCGCTGCCTTGAACGCGTCCCTGCTCCTGATCCGCGCGCCATCCAGTCAGCTATCGCCGGCCGAAGGCGCGGCACGCGGCGCTGCGGACGTTGTCACCCACGGCGACTGCGAGCACCTGCACGTGGTGATCGGCCGCGAGCTGGCTACCTGCCACGCCAGAAGGGCCGCCGCGGCGAGCCTGGGCCGCGCGCTGCCGAAGACGCTGGCCTTCGGCCTCGGCAGCGCGGAGGCCGAACGCCGGGAAGCCCAAGCCGCCTCCAGCGCCGAGCAGGACAGCGAGTCGGCCGAGAGGGAAGCGTCGGCGATGGAAGATCAGCGCATCAAGACGCTGATCGAGGGCGGCGGTCTGACGCTCGAGTACCAGCCGATCGTGCCGCTGCGGCACAACGGCTCGAAAGCGGCGAAATTCGAGACGCTGCTGCGGCTGCGCGATACAAACGGCGAGCTGCTGCAGCCCAGGCAGTTTTTCCCGGTCGCCAGCCGTAATCAGTGGCTCGGGCGCCTCGATGTCTGGGTGTTTCGTCGGGCGCTGTCGGTACTCACGCGCATCCAGGCGGAGAATTCGCAGGCCACCGCGCTGTTCGTCAATCTCTCCGACGAAGCACTGTCAGGGAAAAAATCCGCCGATACTATTGTCGAGACAATCACGAGCGCAAAGATCGCCGACGGAACCCTGACGGTCGAAGTCAGCCGCAAGATCCTCCAAGAGGGCGGCGAGCGATTGCAGCAGTTGCGCGATGCCCTGCAGGCCCACGGCCACGGACTGCTGATGGAGCGCTACGGTCTCAACGACGCCGAGCTGCTGCGAGCCAACTTGCAGTGGGTGACTCACGTCAAGCTCGATTACGCGATTATCCAAGCGATCGCCGGCGGCCCGAGCGAGCAGAAGGCGGCGAAGGAGGCAGTCGCCTTGGCCCGCGACGCCGATATCAAAACCATCGCACTTGCGGTGGAGAACGCCGAGTTGTTGCCCAACCTCTACGCGCTCGGTATCGACTATGTGCAGGGCAATTTCGTCAGCCTTCCCCACGAAGAACTTGTCTATCCGGACGTATTCCACAACTGACCGGCGCCATCCCTGCGTGCGTCGGCATCCAGTACGGCGCATCTGTTTACCCGCGCAGCAAGTCGAAGCGCATCCATGGGTGCCCGAGCCAGCGCAGTCCCTTGCAGGCGTCTTCGCAGGCGCCGACGCCGCCGACCGCGCAAAGCGCCCCGTCGCGCAGCACTAGCGGCACATAGGGACGTAGCCACGGCGGAACCCCTGCCTCTTGATACAGATGCTTCAACGGCCGGCTGCCGGCGGCGGCGCGGCAGCGCAGCCCCGCGGCACCAAACCGGACCGCGAGCGCGGTATCCGGCGGGCCCTCAGCCACGACGCCGGGGATCAGACGCCCGAGCGAGCCCGGCAGCGCCAGCGGCCTACGTCCGTCCCAGCCGATGACCATGGCGGGCGACGGCGCCTGCGGCAGTGCCGGCAGCGCGTAGAGATCGTCCCGGTAGCGGCGCACTTCGCAGCCGCCCCAGGCCACCATCGGCCGGCGGTCCGGCGCGGCGCTCAGGCAATCCGTGGCGATGTGCGCGAGCCGCTCGCTGCTCGGCGCGCGAAAACCCTGCACGGCAAGCCAACGGCGCAGCAACCGTCGCCGCGCCGCGGCGGTGCATCGACGCAGGGCGGCGCCCGACAGCGTACCCGGACGCGAGCCGCGCGCGGCGGCGAGCTGCGCGTCACCCTCCTCGTCGAGCAGCCGAGCCGCATCGGCGCAGTGGGAAGCCGCGCGCGCCAGTGTCTTGTCGGCGCCGGGCCAATGGGTGCGCAGCAGCGGCAGGACCTCACGGCGCAAGAAATTTCGATCGAAACGTGTATCGGTGTTGCTGGGATCCTCGATCCAGGCGAGGCCCATGCGTTGGGCGTAGGCCGCAAGATCGGCCCGGGAATGGGCAAGCAAGGGTCGGATCAGCTCGCCCTTGCCGAGCGGTGCGCGCGCTGCCGTTCCGGCCAATCCGTGCACACCCGAGCCTCGCAGCAACGCCAGCAGGACCGTCTCGGCCTGGTCGTCGCGGTGATGCGCCGTTGCCAGTGCATCGCCGCCGGACAGCAAAGAAGAGAGCGCGCGGTATCGTGCCGCCCGGGCCACCGCTTCGAGGCTTTCTCCGGCAAGCGGCTGCAGGCGCAAGGACAGCTCGTCGAGCGGAACCTGCAGTCCGGCGCAAACCGCTCGGCAGTGTGCGCCCCAGCGCGCCGAATCCGCATGCAGACCATGATCGACATGAACAGCGCGCAGCTCGCGGTCGAGCCGCGGGCGCAGCGCCGCCGCCGCATGCAGCAGCACGTGGGAGTCGAGCCCGCCGCTGTAGGCAATCCAGAGCCGGCGACCGGCGCCGAGCGTTGCGAGCGCGTCGTAAAGGTGCTGCGGAGAAAAGGCGTCAGAGTTGCTGGACATGATCGGCGCCGGATCGGAAACGCCCGGCCGGGGTCTGCGGCAGCCCCCGCGCGGCGCCCGACGACCTTGCCTCGAGGGCATGGAGCCCGAACCGCAGCCGGAACCGCGATGCCCAGCCGCGCAATTCGGCCGCGCAATTCGGCCGGACGCAGCGCGGAACGAGGCCGCAGGGGCTCGGATCGGCCGCGCGCGGCCCTATTCTTTGAAGCGTCCGACAGCGCGCAGGCGCTGGTAGCGCCCGGTCAGGCGCTCGTCGATCGGCTTCGCCTCGAGCCTATCGAGCTCGTCGATCAGCGCGAGCTTCAGCGATGCCGCCATCGAATCGACATCGCGATGCGCGCCGCCGAGCGGCTCCGGCACCACCTCGTCCACCAGTCCCAAGTCATACAGGCGGTCGGATGTGATGGCCATCGCATCGGCTGCGAGCTGCGCCTTTTCCGCACTCTTCCAGAGAATCGACGCGCAACCCTCCGGTGAAATGACCGAATAGGTACTGTACTGCAGCATCAGCAAGCGATCGCCGATGCCGATGGCCAGGGCCCCGCCGGAGCCGCCTTCGCCGGTGACAGTGGCGATGATGGGCACCCGCAATCCGGCCATGACCTGCAGATTCTTGGCGATCGCCTCGCTTTGACCTCGCTCCTCAGCGCCGACGCCGGGATAGGCGCCCGGGGTGTCGATAAAGGTCAGCAGCGGCAGACCGAAGCGCTCGGCCAGTTCCATCAACCGCAGCGCCTTGCGGTACCCCTCCGGGCGCGGCATACCGAAGTTGCGCTGTATTTTTTCCTTTGTATCCCGGCCCTTCTGATGGCCGATGATCATCACCGAGCGACCGTCGAGCCGCGCCACGCCACCCACGATGGCGTGATCATCGGCGTAGGTGCGATCCCCGTGCAGCTCTTGGAAATCGTCGAAGATACGCCGCTGATAGTCGATGAAGTACGGGCGCAGCGGATGGCGCGAGAGCTGCGAGATCTGCCAGGGTGTCAGGGAGGAAAAGATCTGCTCGATCAACCC
Source organism: Thiohalocapsa sp. (assembly GCA_021736785.1). Taxonomy (GTDB): domain Bacteria; phylum Pseudomonadota; class Gammaproteobacteria; order Chromatiales; family Chromatiaceae; genus Thiohalocapsa. The sequence continues at coordinate 17,992 of JAIPFF010000040.1, forward strand.
CCTGCTCTTGGTTTCGAGGTGCGCGATCTCCTCGGCGATGTTGAGCTCGTTGTCGTCGCCGACATGGCGCAGCTCTTCGATTTTGGCCTCGAGCTCGGCGACCGGCTGTTCGAATGGAAGGAAGTTGAGATCCATAGCGGCGTGATTCTACCCGACCGCAATCCGCGGGGACAGTGCGGTTTCCGCTCGCCAGCGGCAGTGCCGGGCAATGGGCAGCGTCCCGCGCGCCGGCCTAACCGCGATCACTGCCGCGCTCGTCGCTTTCCGCATCCGCGTCGGCGATGCGCACCCGCGTTACTTCCGGGTCCGCATCCTTGTCGCGCAGACGCACCGGCGCTTTCGGACCAGGGCCCTCGCCGTCACGAAACAGCCAGACGGCGCCGGCGATCATCGCAACCAAAGCGATGAGCAAGACGATATTGGTTGCCAACATGAGCGGTCTCCTCTTAGGTGTCTACGCCAAAACCGCCGTCGCAGGCGGGCGCACACAGTGTAGCCGGAGTTGCGCGGCGGGGCCGAGCCCGTTCCCGCGTCGCTCGAGACGGCGCCGCCGAAGGGCCGCGGCAAAATGAACGACCGCTCCCGGGGACAAGCGCGTGGGGACAGACAACGGAAGACAGGCAACGGGCCGCTCAATCGGCATCCGGCTCAGCGGCGGGAGCGGGCAGGTCCGCCGTCTGTTGCCGGGGTTGCGTGTCGCGATGCAACCCCAGACGCAGCGCTCCGTCCCCGAAGCGGGCGTTCACCGCGTCGAGCGTGTGCCCGAGCCGGCTGTCGCGGGCAAGCGCATCGGGCGCGTCGAACAGATCGGCCTGGAGCGCCTGCGGCGGCTGCAGCGCAGACAGCCCGATGCCGATCAAGCGCACGGGTTTGTCCGGCAGGCCGGCCTGCTCGAGCAGCGCCCGACCCTCGGCGAGCAGAACACGGGCGCTGTCGGTGGGCTGTGTCAGGCGGCGCTGGCGTGTATATGTATCGAAGCCGGCGAAGCGGATCTTGAGGGTCACGACGCGCCCGACGACACCCTCGGCGCGCGCGGTCTGCACCACCGCGGCGGCGAGCTCGGCGAGTGTGTCGTGCAGCAGACCGCGGGACCTCTGGTCCGAGGAGAACGTTGTCTCCTTCGAGATCGATTTGCGCGTCGCGTCGGCCACCACTTCCGCCGATGCCAGCCCGTGCGCTTGTCGGTGCAGGTCCATCGCGAGACGCGCGCCCAGCTGTGCCTGCAGCATGTCCACGGGACGCCGGCGGAGATCGGCAACCGTCTCGATGCCGAGCCGCCGCACGCGCACGAGGGTGCGGGGACCGACACCGCGCAGCGCCGAGACGGGCAGCGGATCGAGAAAATCGCGCAGCGCATCGGGACCGACGACAGTCAGCGCATCGGGCTTGCGGTGCTCGGAGGCGAGCTTGGCGATCAGCCTGTTAGGGCCGATGCCCACCGACGCACTCAGTCCGACCGCCGCGTCAATGTCGGCCTTGACCCGCGCTCCGATGGCCGCCGGTGGACCGATCAGCCGCTCGAGGCCGGATACATCGACAAACGCCTCATCGATCGAGACCGGCTCGACCAGCGGTGAAATGCCGTCGAAAACGGCCCGAATATGTCGGGAAACGGCGGCATAGTGCGCCATGCGCGGGCGCAGGTAAGTGGCCCCGGGGCAGCGCTTGTAGGCCTCGGCAATGGGCATCGCCGAGCGAATGCCGTAGCGCCGTGCCTCGTAGGAGCAAGTTGCGACCACGCCGCGTCCTCCCGGCAGCGCGCCGACGACGACGGGACGCCCGCGCAGCCGGGGGTCATCGCGCTGCTCGATGGACGCATAGAATGCGTCCATATCGACGTGCATGATCCAACGCTGCATCGCGACCCTTGGCTTCCAGGCAACAGCAACCGCGCGTGCGACGGCTCAGTCGGCGACCACGATCCGATCGCCGACGCGCATGCGCGCGTACACGAACTTCGCATCCTCGTAGCGCAGCCGAACGCAGCCGTGAGACGCGGGCTCGCCGGGCAGATAGCCCTCGTGAATGAAATAGGGCCCGATGAATTGCAGCGAATAGGGCATCGGCGTCGGCTGGTCGAAGAAGTTCGTGTAGCTCCCCGATCGCTTGTCGATGTCTTTGCTGAGAAGCCGGAAATCCCCTTTCGGCGTGGGATGCTCCGCCGCACCGGAGGAGATGGGGCCGGTCCAGACGAGCCGCCCATCCTCGAAGTAGTTGAAGCGCTGCTCGGCCAGCCGGATATCGAGCTGGCGCTTGTCGGCCGCCGGCAGGCTCGCCGGGTCTGGAGGCGGCACTTCCACCTCCTGGGAGACCAGCGGCATCTCGGCCTCACGCCGGGCCGCCACCGACACGTTGCCGCCGCCGGTCGGCCGCGGTGCGGCGAAGGCCTGCGGTGCCGGCGGCGCCGACGGCGGACCCGCCTGTTGTCGAGCCGCCAACTCCGGCGGCAGCGGCGGGTAGGGTTGGTAGGCACAAGCGGTAAAGAGCAGGCTCAGTGCGGCGGCCGCGGCGATACGGTGCGCTTTCATTGTTCTCTGTCGTCCTCGAGACCGAGGCTTGCGGCCTGATGGGTTGCGCGGCGCAATACCCTAGATTATGCACGGATGTAAATTTCGACGGATGTCACGCTGTATTGACAACCGTCAATCGTTTCTTGCTCGCGCTTCGCATAATGACCGCATGCAAATGCAAACCCGACCACATGGCCGAAGCCGCTTGGCGCCGGCCAACAACGGTAAGCGCATCCGCCGCGAGAAGCGCACCATCGAGGTGATGCTGGGGATCTATTGCCGGCATCATCACGACAATGATCCGCATCAGCTATGCGACAACTGCGGACAATTGCTGCGCTATGCACGACAGCGCCTCGACAATTGCGTGTTCGGCGAATCCAAGCAGCCATGCAACGAGTGCGCCGTTCAGTGCTACAGCCCCACGTTGCGCACGCGCATTATCGAGGTAATGCGTTACAGCGGGCCGCGCATGACGCTCCGCTATCCGATTCTCGGCATGCGGCATTTCCTCGACAAGCTGCGCACGCGCTTCTAAGCGCACAGCCCCGACCTACTGCGGACCCCTGGCGAGCTCGGGCCCGGCCCGAGCTCGCCGGAACCGACTCGACTGCGCCCGTCGGCGACTCAGCCGATCGGCGGCACCCCGATCAGCCACTGGTGCAGTCCCAAAATGAACGCGACATAGATCGCCAGACCCGCGCCGACGGCGATGAGATCGTTCCATTTTCCGGCCGGCGCCGCGGGCACCGGCGGCGGCTCGCGTCGTTTCAGGGAGATTCGGTCGGCCACCGCCCAAGCCAGGAAGCCGCCGAACAACAGCAGATCGGCGAGCGTCCCGTTGGAAAGCAGATGCGCGAGCGCCCAGAACTTCACCGCGAGCAGCATCGGATGCTTGGTCGCCCGCTGGATTCGGCCCGGCAGGTATGCCGCCAGCAGCAGCGGGAAGACGGGCACCAACAGCAGCAAAGATACGTGCCGCATCCAAACCGGCGGGCTGTAGAGCAGGATCGCTTCACCGCTTTGGCGGATGTCCCCGTAGCCGATCACGATCAGAACCAGACCCGCGGCGGCGATCAGCCCGTAAGCCAGCTTCCAGGGAATCGCACCGATCCGCTCTACGGCGCGATCGCGCCGGCTCTGATCCACAATCGAGACGGAATGCACGCCGAGAAACAGCGCCAGACCGATGATCAGTAACAGCATTACTTCACTCTCTTTATCGTGTCGGAAAATCATCGTCGCGGGGAGCCTCGGCCGTCACCGAGTCCCCGTCGGTCAGTAGACGTCGGCGCCGGCGGCCTCGCCGCCCAGCTCCGCCGGCCGCGGCCAGGCGCTCAGTATTGCCTGCACCACTGTTGCCAGCGGTATCGCGAAAAACACGCCCCAAAACCCCCAGATGCCGCCGAAAACCAGAATCGCAACGATGATAGCGACCGGATGCAGGTCAACGACTTCCGAGAACAGCAACGGCACCAGCACGTTGCCGTCCAGGATCTGAATGATCAGATAGGAAATCGTCAGCCAGATAAACGACGGACCCCAGCCCCACTGAAACCAGGCGATCAGCACCACGGGCAGCGTTACCACCGAGGCACCGATGTACGGCACGATCACCGACAGTCCCACCAGCAGCGCCAGCAGCATCGAGTAGTTGAGCCCGAACGCGGAGAAGGTGACATAGCTGACCGCCCATACGATCAAAATCTCCCAGAACTTGCCGCGCACGTAGTTGGAGATCTGCCGGTCCACGTCCCGCCATACGGTGCCGGCGATGGCGCGGTGGCGCGGCATGTAGCGGCGAAACCAAGACAGGATCAGTTCCTTGTCTTTCAGGAAGAAAAACACCAGCAGCGGCATCAGGATCAGGTATACGAGCACGGTGATGATGCCGACCACCGATGACACCGACATGGACAAAATCTGCTGGCCGAGGCTGCCGATCTCGCGGCGGATAGCGTCTATGAGCTCTCCGATCTGCGCCGGCGTGACCAGTTCCGGATAGAGCTCGGGCAAGCGCATCAGTGCATGCTGCCCCTCGGTCAGCATCGACGGCAATTGCTGCACGAGATCCGTGACCTGACGCGAGGCCAGCGGCAGCACCCCGAGCAGCACCAGCGCGACGAACAGCATGAACAGCGTAAACACCAGCACGACGCTGACCAGGCGCGGCACGCCGTGGCGCTGCAACAACGAGACTACACCCTCGAGCAGATAGGCGATGACGATGCTGGCGATCACCGGCGTCAACATCCTGCCGAGCGTCAGCACGATGGCGAACAGCGTGATCAGAAAGACGGCCAGAAAGACGATCTGGGGATCGGAGAAATAGCGCCGGAACCACTCGGTCAAGACCTGCATCGAGAGGAAATTCCCTGTTGCTGTGTCGGAGCCGGCAACTCGACTTTCGCTCGCCCGCGGCGCCCGCCGCGAGCGGCCCGTCGGAGACGGTCGACTCAGTCGGACCGCCCTTCGTGCTCGGCGAAGCGCGCCGCGAACAAGTTCTCGAGCTCGTCGATCACCTCGACGGCGGCGCGCCCGTTCACGACGTGAGCGGTCATCAACGACGAAGCCTCGTTGAGCATTGTAGCGCTGTCGAGCATCGGGTAGGTGCGCCGCATGCGGCGGATCGCGGAGACCACCGTCTCTTCGGCAGGCCGGGGCTCGTGGCAGGGCTCGTCGGGGACCGCGGGGGTGTCCGCGGGCTCGCTCTCACGAGCAGCCAGGAATCGCGCGAAGGCCAGCAGTGTTTCGCGGGAGGGGGCGTCCAGCTTGCGAAACAGCCGCAGCAACTGGCGCTGGTCGTCGGGACGGCGCTGAGGATGCATGAAGCGCCTACGCTCTTCGCTCAGTCATGTTGGCTCTTACAGTAATTGCGAGCGAACTCAAGCAGTTCCTCCATCACCCGCAGTTTGAACTTCTGCTTCTGATGAACGAAGGAGAACGGTCGCAGCAGCGGCGGATCGAGGGTCAGCGTCACCAAGGTGCCGAGCCGCAGCTCTTTTTGCACCGTGGCCTGCGACACGACCGACACGCCCATACCGGCCTCCACCGCTCCTTTCACCGCCTCCGGACTTCCGAGCTCCATCGACACCTTCAGCCCCGCCGCGCAATCCGGCATCCGGTCCAGATAGTCGTTGATCACTTCCCGCGTTCCCGACCCCTCCTCGCGACAGATGAACGGAAAGTCCAGCAAAGCGCGGAAGTGGATCTCGCCGCCCGGCTCGCCCGCCAGCGGATGTCCGGGCGGCACGATCGCGACCAACTGGTCCTGCTTGCAGGTTTCCACGACGAGATTCTTATTGCCGACGGGCGACTCCACCACGCCGAGGTCGATGGTGTTGTTCTCGACCATCGAGACAATGCCTTCGCTGTTGGACACCTTCAAGTGGATCGATACTTCCGGATAGCGGCTGTTGAAGTCGCCCAGAAGGGTCGGGAGCATGTACTCGGCGATGGTCGTGCTGGCGCCGATGGTGAGCGCACCGCTGATCTCGCCGGTCAGCTCGCGCACGCTGTTTTCCATCTCGCCATAGATCTCGAAGATCCGATCGGCGTACTCGAACACCCGCGTGCCGGCGTCGGTCAGGCTGATGCGGTTGTGCGTGCGGTCGAAAAGCCTGGTGTTGAAATGCTCTTCGAGCTGGCGGACCTGAAAGGTGACCGCGGGCTGCGTCATATGCAGCGTCTCGGCCGCCTTCGTAAAGCTGAGGAGGCGCGCCACAGTATGAAAAACCTGCAGTCTGCGGTCTGCCATCGGCCGGTTCTCGAGTTAAGCGTTGACAGCGATAAATCCGGTTTATAGCACAGCACGCCCCTGGGGGGTGATGCCATGCAGTCTTGTCGAGCGATTGTCTCTCATACGCAACAATACTACAGCGATTATCGGCAAATCAGTTACATTGAAAATAGTTGTATGAAAATTCGCCACATACACTAGAAAAACGCAACAAAGTGGCGTATCGTTACCACCGACACAGTGCCTGCAAAGGCCGAATACCAACAATCGCCAACGGCAATTTGGCAGAGGGGGACACTACGTTGAGCATCCGTTTCCGTTTGCGGCTCGTGCCGATCACCGCCGCTGTGGCCAGCGCGCTGGCTTGTGCCGGTCCGGCCCATGCATCCGGCTTTTCCGTTCCGGAAATCTCCGTTGCCGGCGTTTCCATGGCCAACGCCTTGGTCGCCAATCCCGACGAGATCGGTGCCTTTGCATTCAATCCCGCCGCCATTGCCTTTCATGACGAGAGCTCGATAGCCGCCGGCAGCGTATTGATCGGCCCGCGGTTCTCGGTCGAAACCGCCAGTGGCTCCCACGACACCAGCGGCGCCGATTGGCTGGCTGCTCCGATCTTTCAGCTGGCGCTGCGACTGAACGATAAATGGTCGGCAGGCTTCGGCGTGAGCGCGCCTTTCGGGCTCGAGACGCGCTGGGAGACGAATACCTTCCCGCCGCTGACCGGCACCGCCCCGCTGCCCAGCCCGCCCTTCCCTCCCGGCGCGAGCATTCCGCTGAGCCCGCAGCCGACCCAGAGCAAGCTCGAGGTGCTCGATATCTCGCCGACCGTCGCCTACCGGATCAACGACAATCTGGCCGTCTCGGCCGGCGCCGATATCTACTGGGCCAAGTCCGCGCAGCTTAATTCGACGCTGACCGCGGCCGAGGGCGACGGCAGCGGCTGGGGGTTCAACCTCAGCGCCCTGTATGTGAAGGATGCGTTCAGCGCCGGCATCAATTTTCACTCCGCCGCCACTGTCGAGATCGAAGGCACCTACACGGCGCTCAACCCGACACTGGTGGCGCTCGGCGCACTGCAGCCGAGCCAGACCGGCGAGCTCGACTTGGATCTGCCTTGGCGCTTGCAACTCGGCGCACGCTACGAGTTCACGCCTCGACTCGCCGTCGAGTTGAACTGGACCCGCACCGGCTGGAGCGAGTTCGAGCAGATCAGCATGCGTGGCGACTTGGCGGGGGCACCGGTCTTTGTCGACGAAAACAACTGGGAAGACGTCAACGCCTACCGCATCGGCGTGACCTACGATCTCCTCAGTCAGACCCAGCTGCGCTTCGGCTATGCGTTTGACGAGACCGGACAGCCGGACGAGTACTTCAGCCCCCGGGTGCCCGATGCGGACCGCCACTTGTTCGGCATCGGCGTCGCGCACCGCCTGAGCGACGGCTGGCAGGTGGAAGCCGGCTATATGTACGTGATGATGGAGGACCGCACGGTCACCGGCAGCCGCCCGTATACAGGCGGCGGCGACATCAACGGCACCACGGCAATCGCCGGCGAGTACGACGCCCACGCCCACCTGATCGGGCTCGAGATCAGCAAGTCGTTCGCCTTCTAAGGAGACTGATTGATTGGTCCTCCCGGCCGAAAATCCGATGGAAGCCGAAAGCGCGGCTTCCGAGCTTTCAGCCGGGTTCCAGGATAACGACGCGCTTGGGCGCTTGAACTCGGTGCAGCGTCAAACCCCGCAACAGAAGCGCTGAATATCTCGACGCTGTCCCAAGCGCCGACTAGACGATTCCCCCAACGCGCGGCAGCAGTCGCGCAACTTTCAAGGCCGTCCCGACCGGGACGGCCTTTTTTTATGGACCGGCCGAAACCGCGGGTGAACGGGCGATGATCGCGGAAACCGCTGTCGACAAGACACCGACCCGCGGTGTCGATCGCATGCGGTGCTTCAAGCGGAAGACCCGGGGAGTGGAAAACCCGTCGGCCGCTACAGACAGCGGCGGACGGTTGGGGGGCGGAGCGCACGGACGGTCGAGTCGGCCGTCCGGCTTCCGAGGGGGTCAGATGTAGAGGCAGATGTCGCTCTCGCCGGCGAACTCGAAGAACGCCGCTGCACCGGCATACTCGACACCGTCGATGAATTCCTTTTGATCCATATCGAAGAGGTCGACCGTCATCTGGCAAGCAATCAGCTTGACCTCGGCCTCCTGGCACAGCTCGCGCAGTTCTTCCACGCTGGCGACGCCCTTGGATTTCATCTTCTGCTTCATCATGGACGTCATCATGCCCTGCATGCCGGGCAGCGCGAGCCCGAGCACGGGGAACCACTTGTCCATGCCCATCGGCATCGGCATGCCCGGGTTGCCGAGCGGCGTCACTTCCAGGGACAGCTTTTTCTTCAGCAACTGCAGCCCGTAGAAGGTGAAGAAAATCTGCGTCTCGTAACCGAGCGCGGACGCCGTGGATGCCAGAATGAACGGCGGGTAGGCCCAGTCGAGAGAGCCCTTCGTGGCGATGATCGCCAACTTCTTTTCGTCCATCGTTTCCTCCTGCAGGGGACCCCGTTACGCGGAGTCCTGTTGTTAGATACGGAGAGAGGAGGTCAAGACTTCTTGATCAAGAAGTGGAACTTGCCGCCTTCCTCCTTGGACTCCATCAGATCGTTGCCGGTCTGCTTGGCGAAGGCGTCGAAATCCTTGACCGAGCCCGGATCCGTCGCGATCACGTGCAGCACTTGTCCCGCATCCATGCCGTTCAGCGTCTTTTTCGCGCGCAGAATGGGCAGAGGGCAATTCAGTCCGCTAGCGTCCAGTTCCTGATCGAAATCTGCCATGTTGTTGTACCTCCAAGGGATCGTTCGTTAAGTGACGGAAAAAGCTGCTTTAGAATATCAGCAACAGCGAAGGTTCTGATTTATAGGCCAAAGCGCAGCCCAACGCAAGGCAGAGCACGCTCGTGCCGACCGAGCCACGCTCCTTCAGGAGACCGAGAGCTTGCCGATCTCGAAACCGTGTCTGGCCCACGCGATGATGCCGCCTCGAAGATTCAGCATGTTGGCGTAGCCCTGCTGGCCGAGAAATTGGCAGGCATGATAAGACCGTGCGCCGCTGCGACAATACAGAACCACGTCTTTGTCGTTCGGCAGTTCCTGGGCGCGCACCGGCAGCAAGTGCATCGGGATGTGGAGCGCACCGGGGATCGCACCCTGCGCGACTTCGTCGGGCGTGCGAATATCCAGCAACAAAATGTCGTCGCCGTCGGCAAGGCGCTCGCTCAGTGTTTGAGAATCGATCTCGTTGACCACGTGAAAAGACCTACCACTAACCCAAGTATTTCAGTATATTAATGTTTTTTGACCAATGTCACAATGCGCGCGCCTTGCGCCGGCGCCGCGCCGAGACATGACGGGTAATCGCGTCAAGCATTCGCCCGCCTCAGTCATGGGCTTCGAGCGGGTCGGATTCCAGTGCGAGCTTGCCGACCCCGCCGCCCGGGAGGGTCCGCGCTCCCTCAACCCCAGCGGACGTCTGCTTTCGGTTGCAAGAGACCATGGAACACCTTCCGATCTTTCTCGACATCAAGAATCAAGCCTGCCTCGTGGTCGGCGGGGGGCCCATCGCACTGCGTAAGCTCGAAAATCTCCGTCGCGCCGGGGCGCGCATCCGGCTGGTATCGCCGGCGTTGGTGCCGGAGCTGAGGGCGCGCCTCGACGACCCGCTGATCACTTGGCAGGAGCGGCGATTCGAAGACGCGGATTTCCGCGACGTGCGCCTCGCGATCGCCGCGACGGACGACCGCGAGGTCAACCGACGCGTCGCCGAATTGGCCAAGGCGGCCGGCATTCCCGTCAACGTCGCCGATCAGCCGCAGGACTGCACTTTCATCATGCCGTCGATTATCGACCGCTCCCCGGTGGTCGTCGCCGTTTCCACCGGCAGCGCCTCGCCGGTGTTGGCGCGGATGATCCGCGCGCGACTCGAATCGTTGGTACCGGCCGGCTACGGCAGGCTGGCCGAGCTCTGTGCACGCTACCGCGACCGCGTCAAAGAACGCTTCGAGCAACAGCGCGACCGCCGGCGCTTCTGGGACCGCGTGCTGCAGGGCGGCGTCGCCGAACGGGTATTTTCGGGTCATCTCGAGGAGGCCGACGCGGCGATGGAGCGGGAACTGGCCGCCGGCGGCAATCCGTCGGAGCTGGGCGAAGTCTACTTGGTCGGGGCCGGCCCCGGCGACCCCGATCTGCTCACTTTTCGCGCACTGCGGTTGATGCAGCAGGCCGACGTGGTCGTCTACGACCGCCTCGTCGCCAAGCCGATCATCGACATGGTGCGCCGCGATGCGAGCCACATCTATGTCGGCAAGCAGCGGAATCAGCACACGATGCGCCAAGAGGAGATCAACAAGCTGCTGGCGCGGCTCGCCAAGGAGGGGCATCGCGTCCTCCGGCTCAAGGGAGGCGATCCGTTCATCTTCGGCCGCGGTGGCGAGGAGATCGACACGCTGGCGGCCGAGGGGGTGCCCTTCCAGGTGGTTCCCGGTATCACCGCGGCCAGCGGCTGTGCCTGTTACGGCGGCATTCCGCTCACCCACCGCGACTACGCCCAGTCGGTGAGCTTTGTCACCGGGCACCTGAAAGACGGGTCCATGAACCTGAATTGGGAGCAGCTCGCGCAGCCGAATCAGACCGTGGTCTTTTATATGGGCCTCGTTGGCCTGCCGGTCATCGTGGATCAGTTGATGGCCCACGGCGTCTCGCCCGCAATGCCGGTGGCCCTTGTCCAGCAAGGCACGACGCATATGCAGAAGGTCTACGCCGGCACCCTCGCGACCATCCTCGCGGAGATCGAGGACGATCCACCCGAGCCGCCGACGCTGATCATCGTCGGCGAGGTGGTCAAATTGCGCGAAAAGCTCGCCTGGTTCAGCACGATCCGCGACCCCGAGCAGGGCGCGACGACTCCGGTGCTGCCGGGCGACTGAATCGCGCCGCGGCGCGACGGCGCGAGCGCTACGCTCCGCGCCCCCGCCGCCTCACGGCAGCCCCCGGCGTCCATGGCTTGGCTTACCGGTTCTCGACGCAAGCCAGGCAGTACGCATGTGCTTGATCGAACAGGTGCTCCAACCCCTCGTGTGTACCGCGCACCTGATCGACCACACTGCAGGCCCATTCGCAATAGCCGACACGCCGGACCTTGTCCCAGTCGGCCGGAGGGCTTGCCGCCAGATCGCGGAGATTGGCGATCTTGTCCGCCAGCTTAACCAACCGCGCCTCGTAGCTTGCCTCCGCGGCGTGCAGAATCTGCAGCCTTTTGCGCTCGGCTTTCGGCAGGGTCTTGTCGTCGCTGACGGCCAAGACGATGTCGCGCACTTGCGCGCCGAAAGCGGCCTCCAGTTCCTCGGGGGTCGTCTCGGTATCCTCGATGGTATCGTGCAGTAACGCGGCGCACAGTACCGCCGGCTCCGCAATGCCGCCCTCCTCGGCCAGGATGGACAGTACGGCGATCGGATGATTGATATAGGGGGAGGCATGCACGTCCTTGCGCCTCTGGCCGCGATGCTTGCCGGCGGCGAAGTGGAGCGCGCGGACCACCAGGGTGAGTTCGTCTATACGCACGGTTTGCTCACTTGGGTTTTCATGGCACATCCGCGGCTATACTCTCTGCGATCGATAGGCGCACGCCGGGGCGTATCGCCGGTTATCGCGAGGAGGCCTTGCCGTTTCAGGATGGACAATCCCGTACACTAACCCGCGCCGATGGAATTTCCAACCGTTTTGCCGGCCGCCTGTCTGGCGCTGTCGGCAATGCTCGCCGGCACGCTGGCCGAGCCCGCGCCTGCCGTCGCCGAAGAGGGTCCGTCTCTTCGCGTCGGTATCGCCGCGAGCGGGCCGCCGATGGCGTTTTTCGAAGACGGCGTCTTGCACGGGCTCGAAGTCGATCTGGCCCGCGCCCTGGCCGATCGGCTCGGCCGGGAGCTCCAGCTTCGGCAGATGGCCGAGCCACGGCTCATCGACGGCGTGCGCGGCGGCCGCGTCGATTTGGCGCTTTCGACACTCCCCGACAGCGACCTCGAGGCCTTGGGGCTGCAGGCATCCTCCGCGCTGCTCGAAACGGGCCAGATGGCGCTGATCCGCATCGACGATGCACCGCACTACGGCCGGCCTATCGATCTGATGACCACGTCGGCTCGCGTGGGCTATCAATGGGGAACAGCCGGCGCACGATTCGTCCAGGCCAATTTTCCGAATGCGCAGCGCATACCCTTCCCCGACGCCGCGAGCGCGGTGGCTGCGCTGCGTTCCGGGCACCTCGATGTCGTCGTGCACGATGCAACAACGGTGTGGGACGTTGCTGCCGCGCCGGGCGAAGAAACGGTCATGGGGATCTTCAAGCCGCTGACCGATCAACGCCTCGCCTGGGTGGTGCGCAGCGAGGACGTATTGCTCGCGCGAGCCATCGACGCGGCCATCGCCGACTGGGGCAATTCGGGCCGACTGCGCGAGCTCATCAATCGCTGGATTCGTATTCGGGTCGAGGTTGCCCCCTGAGTGCGCCGCGCGGCTCGGCGACCGCCGGACCCGTCGGCCGCGCCCGAATCGAGCCCATGCACGGCGTCGGACCGCGTTCAGGGCGTGTCGCTCTAGGGCGCTTGATCCTCGGCGAGGCCGGACAACTGGACCGTGGTCAGCCCCAATGCTTCCCAAGCCTGCATGCCGCCGCGGTACCATTTGATGCGGTTGGCCGGATAACCGAAGCCCAGCAGCGCCTTGATGTTGGTCGGTGACTGGCCGCACCAGGCTCCGTTGCAGAAGAACACCAAGGTCTTCACTCCCTCGAAGTTCCAGAGTCCGTCGCTGCTGACGGCACCGAACTCCAGTTGCAGGGTCTCGGCGATCTGCTGCGGCGACGCGTATTGCGGATCGAGTCGCGTGTAAGGGAGGTGAATGGCGCCGGGGATGGTGCCGCGCCGCACCCATTCGACGGTGCGCGAATCAATCAGCAGAACCTCCGGATCGCCTGCCGCGATCCGCTCGATATAGTCGATCACCTCCAACTCGCCGAGGGTCTCCACGCCCGGAGCGAGTTGCATCGGCTGTACGCAATAGGGCGGGCACGGGCGCGCGGTCTTGTCGTAGGGCGCGTCGACGGTTGCCCCGGGATCCTGGCGGCGCATCAAGAGTACGGTCTCCCCGCGGAGAGGCACCTCCACGTAAGGCAGCGCCTCGGTGATCTTGACCGAGAGCGCCTGCAAATCGAAGAGATCTTCGGACGGATCCGCGGCATGCGCGGCAGGCAGCGCCCAGATCAGGTATACGGCTGCAGCCGCCGGCGGAATGAAAGAAATATTCATGGGTCGAACTCCGAGGCCCTTGGTGACAGGTTTTTCGTCGCACCGCGCAGAGGCCGGCGCAGCGCGCACGGACGTTTCGGCTGGCGTATGCTGCACGGTTTTCGCGCATCGAGCCGGCGCCGCCGGCCCGCGCGGCTTTATAGACCTTTCGCGAAGGAGCACAGCATCATGCCGCAGCGCAAGCCGCCGCCCCGAGCGCCGCTGCGGCGCGCGGGCGGCTGGATTCTCAATATCGCGATCATCGCAGCGGTGTTCTACGCCGTGCAGCTATACAAATCGCGGCCGCTCGTCGATGGTCAAGCCCCTGCGCTCGAGGCCGCGCTGACGACGGGGGCGGGGTTCGATCTGGCGGCCTGGCGCGGCGAGCCCGTGCTGGTGCATTTCTGGGCGGAGTGGTGTCCCGTCTGCAAGCTCGAAGAGGGCGGCATTGCGAGCCTGAGCCGGGACTTTCGCGTCGTCACCATCGCGCTGCAGTCCGGCGACACGGCCGAGGTCGGCGCCTATCTCGCCGGGCGCGGTCTGGATTTCCCGACCATCAACGACCCCGACGGCCGGATCGCAGAGCGCTGGGGCGTGCGCGGCGTCCCGGCCAGCTTCGTGCTCGATTCCGAGGGCGAAATCCGCTTCGCGAGCGTCGGCTATAGCCCCGGCATCGGACTCCGGGCACAACTGTGGCTGACGCGCGCATTGTGGTGACGGGCGGCTTGCGGCTCGTTCCGGCGCGCCTCGCGGGCCGGCGCCGGAGTGCGAAATCTTCATCGGCGTTCGGATTTGCCTTGTCGGCGCGCGAGGATATAATTCCCGCATATTAGAGAACATCGATATAGGAGATCGCGACGATGCCGACTTACGATTACCGCTGCGACACCAACGGCCGCGTGGTCGAGGTCAGCCACCGCATGAGCGAGACGCTGTCCACTTGGGGCGAGCTCTGTGCCCGTGCCGAGGTCGACCTCGGAGATACCCCGCGCGATGCCCCGGTGCACCGCATGGCCACCGGCGGCAATGTGATTTCAAGCAACAACCTCGGTAGCGGCAGCGCACCCGCCTGCGGCAGCGGCGGCTGCTGCCCGACCGGCGTCTGCGGCCTGTAGCCGACCCCGGCACCTCCGCCGCAACCTTCCCGGCGCCGCTCGACGGCGCCTCGCCCCGAGCCGGGACCACGCTCGCGGCGGCCGGCCGGGCCGCCTCCGCCAACCACCGCATCGCGGCTCAGTCGAGCTCACGATATTGCCCGCCCAGCGTCAACGGCAGCGTGATCTCCTCGCCGTCGCGCACCGCGCCGATCGTCACCTGATCGCCGATCCGATAGTCTTCCAGCACTTCGATCAGGTCACCCATTTGCTCCACGGGCTTGCCGTCGACCGTGCGGATGATGTCTCCGGGAATCACCGCGCCGTCACCGGTCACACGCGTCGCCCGAAGTCCGGCACGGTCGGCCGGCGACTGCGGCTCGATGCGAAGGATCAATACCCCGTCCACCCCGAGCTCGTTCAAAATGGGCCGGCTGACGCCATCGTCGCCGTAGATACCGATGCGCGGGCGTACATAGCTGCCGTGGGCGATCAGCTGGGGGACGACGCGGTTCACGGTATCGACGGGCACCGCGAAACCGATGCCGCTGAAACTGCCCGACGGGCTGTAGATGGCGGTATTGATGCCGATCAACCGGCCGGCACTGTCGAGCAGCGGTCCGCCCGAGTTGCCCGGATTGATGGCGGCATCGGTTTGAATCAGGCGCCGGATCTCGCCGTGCTGTTCGGAGTAAATGGTACGGTCGAGAGCGGAAACGACGCCGGTGGTGAGGCTGTAGTCGAAGCCGAACGGGTTGCCGATGGCAAACACTTTTTGACCGACACGCAAATCGGTGCTGCTGCCGATCGCGACCGGCTTGGCCAGCGCCGGGGAAGCACCGATCCGCAGCACCGCCAAGTCGTGCTCCGGGCTGGCTCCGACGAACTGGGCGTTGTACGTCCTGCCGTCGGCGAGCCGCACCCGCGCAGAGCGTGCGTCCTCGATGACGTGGTAATTGGTCACCACGTGCCCCTTCTCGTCCCATACGAAGCCCGACCCGGTGCCGCGGCGGATCTCGGTCAGATTGCGCGTCCAAGGGCTCTGCATTTGGGCCGTGGTGCTGATGAAAACCACCGACGGACTGGCGGTCTCGAAGATCTCGATGGTCGCGCGCTCGTCACCGGCGAGCTCGCCGCGCGCGGTCACCGCGCGGGGCTCGGCGCGCTGGCTCACTAGAGCAAGCTCGATCCAGGGCTTCGCGGCCAGCGAGAGCAGAAACAGGATCGCGGCCCAAAACAGGAGTCGGGTAAGCTCGAATCCATGCATGATGTGTCGATGAGCTCCTTGAGGCGAAGCTGATTGAGCGGCCTTGCCGGCCGAAATTCAGCGCGGTCATCCGCGGCGAACGGGAGCGTAAGATCTCGTTCGTAATCGGGATTTGCGATCGGGCGGGTCGATAGGACGATTTTACGATGCCGCACCGCGGCAAGGCGAGTGCACCGACATTGCCGAAACGAGTACGATACCCGGCCAGGCGATGCGCAGCGGCGCGAATTGCATAATCGCAACGATCTACTTAACCCGCGGTCAGTATACTTCGCAGGCTCCGATCAGGCGCCCGGCGTCTCGCCTGCCGTCGAGACGACGCACCCGTGAGGCGGCACACGCCGGGCAGACCGATAACGGACGCGTGCCGCGCTCGCACCTGCAACTTAATCTAGGCAACCCCACAACCGGGAGAATATCGATGACCAAAAACATGGGAAAGCAAGACCGTAACTTGCGTCTCGTCGCCGCGGGCCTGCTGATCCTGGCCGGCATTCTGACCAACACCTGGTGGCTGACCATTCTGGGTCTGGTCCCGCTGGCGACCTCCACGATCGGTTTCTGCCCGGCTTACGTGCCGTTCAAGATCGACACGCGTAAGGACGGCGAGGCCTGATCACGCCCGTTCGATCGCGCAGGGTGCCCGGTTGCGTCAACCGTCGGGCGCCCTGCCCCGGTGCCGGTTCGCGCAAGACGTTGCCGGTGCCCGCAACGGTTAGCGGCGTCGAAGCACTCGCCGCGCCACCGCGGCTCGCTTGTCGCGATCTTTTCGATCAAATATCTCCGACCCCATGGCCCTGATCGAGGCCCGCTCACTCGAGAAGCGCTTTCCCGGCGTCACGGCAGTCGACGGCATCAGCTTTGCCGTCGAGCCCGGGCAATGTTTCGGTTTGCTCGGACCCAACGGTGCCGGCAAGACGACGACGCTCGAAATGCTCGAAGCGATTCAGGAGCCCAGTGCCGGCGAGGTCCTTTTTCGCGGCCGGCCGCTCGGTCAAGCGTTTCGCCAGTCCATCGGCATTCAATTCCAGGCCACGTCCCTGCAGGATTTCCAAACCGTCGGCGAATCGCTGCGCATGTTCGCCAGCCTGTACAAGCGCACCGCCGACCACGAAGAGTTGATCCGGCTGTGTAACCTAAGCGAGATCATGGACCGCGACACGCGCAAGCTCTCCGGCGGCCAGCGCCAGCGCCTGCTGCTGGCGATCGCGCTGGTCAACGACCCCGAGCTCGTCTTTCTCGACGAGCCCACCACGGGCCTCGACCCCCAGGCGCGGCGCAACTTCTGGTCGCTGATCGAGACCATCCGCGCCCGCGGCAAAACGATCTTGCTGACCACTCATTACATGGAAGAGGCCGAGCGGCTGTGCGACGAGATCGCGATCGTCGATCACGGGCGCATCATCGCACGCGGTGCACCCCAGACACTGGTGCGGGAGCACTTCGCGGCGGCTATCGTCCGACTTCCCGCCTCCGCCTGGCCGCACGGCTCCCCGCTGCCGAGCAGGGCCGAGCGGCGCGATAACCAGATCGAACTGCACAGCGACGATGTTCCGGGCACGCTCGAATACCTCGAAGGCATCGGCGCAGGGTTGACCGCGCTGCGCGTGGATCGGCCGAGCCTCGAAGACCTTTTCCTTAAGCTAACCGGCCACAGCCTGAGGGCCTGATCCATGTGGCGGCGCATCCGCGCGATACTGCTGGCCCGTAACCGCGAGTTCTATCGCGACAGCGCGGGCCTGATCTGGAATCTCCTGATGCCGGTGATGATGATCATGGCCTTTGCCTTCATCTTCGGCAGCGGCCCCAAGGAGCTGTTCAAGATCGGCGTTGTTTCGCCGCCGGCTGCCGAGGCGCCGGCAAGCGCGTTTCTCTCGACCCCGCACTTGGAATTGATCGAGGTCGACGACCCTCGAGCGGCAATCACGAAGGTACAACGCCACCAGTTGGATTTGCTGCTCGACCTGCGCGACGCGCCCGCCTACTGGGTGAACCCGGACTCGCCGCAGGGCGTGATCGCCGAGCGCTTGTTGCTCGGCAGCTTCGCCCTGGAAGACGGCGCGGCAGCACTGCCCGAGCGCCGCCCGGCCCCCGGCGAGGCGTTGAGCTACGCCGACTGGGTCCTGCCAGGCGTGCTTGCCATGAACGTGATGTTCTCCAGTCTCTGGGGTGTCGGCTGGGTCGTCGTGCGCTACCGCAAGAACGGCGTCCTGCGCCGCCTGAAGGCGACGCCCCTGAGTCCGCTGGAGTTCCTGACCGCCCAGGTCATCTCGCGGCTGATCGTCGTGCTCGGCTCCAGCAGCATCGTCTACGCGGGCGCCGCATTGTTCCTCGACTTTCCGATGCGCGGCTCCTACTTGGCGCTGCTGCTGATCTACACCGCCGGGGCCCTGTGCATGATCAGCCTCGGTCTGACCATCGCCGCACGGCTGCGAACGGAGGAGCTCGCCGACGGCCTGCTCAATTTGATGTCCTG
Source organism: Thiohalocapsa sp. (assembly GCA_021736785.1). Lineage (GTDB taxonomy): Bacteria > Pseudomonadota > Gammaproteobacteria > Chromatiales > Chromatiaceae > Thiohalocapsa. The sequence goes on from JAIPFF010000040.1 coordinate 36,411, forward strand.
GCCGATGTTGCTGCTCTCCGGCGTGTGGTTCTCCATGGAGGGAACCAGCGCTGCCGCGCAGGCACTTTCCGCGGTGATGCCGCTAACCCACCTGGTGGATGCCGCCCGCGGCATCATGATCGATGGTGCCGGAGTCTTCGATATCCTTCCGCAGCTGGGCATCCTGCTGTTGCTGGCGGCCGTGTTGATCACGCTGGCCGCGCGGTTGTTTCGCTGGGAGTAAAGTTGTCTTGCCGGGCACACCGGCGCACGGGACAATGCAGGCCATGCAGCACGCTGATCCGGCACAACTGCGCTGGCGCGAGACGGCCGACGCCCCCGAGTTGGCGGAGCACGGCCTCCACCTGTGGCGCATTCCGCTGGAAGGCGGCGAGGGAAGCCTCGACCCGGGGGCGCTGAAGATACTCTCGCAGCGCCAGCGCGAGCGCTACCGGCGGCTTCGCGGCGAGCATCTGCAGCAGCGCTATCTGCGCGCCCAAGTCGGCTGCCGCCTTATCCTCGCGGCCTATCTCGACATGGCGCCGGCGGATATCGCGTTGCGTTACGGCGCCGCCGGAAAGCCCGAGTTGGCGCAGCCCGGCACCAGGTTGCACTTCAACCTCACCACCACGGGCGATCTCGCCTTGCTCGCTCTCAGCGACGGACTGCCGGTCGGTGTCGATTGTGAGTTGGAGCGCCCGCGCGCCGACCTGCACGGCATCGCGCGGCGCATGTTCGATGCCGAAGCGGTGCGGACGTTGAACAACGCATCGCCCGAAGCCGCGGCCCGTCTTTTCTATTTGCACTGGACCGCGCTGGAGGCGCGGGTCAAGGCGGACGGCCGTGGTCTGTCCCGGCGCCGCGACGCGGACCCCGCCGGCCTGGCGGTCGGTCACGCGCTGGCCGGGTACGCCAACGGCGCACGCGCGATTTGTGCGGTGGCCCGCGCCCGGCTGCCGCCCGAGTCGAACTGGGAAGCCTTCCAACTGACCGCCGCAAGCCCTTAGCGCACGCTGCCGCAACGGCAAACGATGCGCCTTACCAGGACAGGAAAGCCCGCACACCGATGCCGCCATTCTCCGGCCGCGCCACGGATCGCGTTGCAAACAGCCCACGTCTGCGTGCATTGTGTCCCCACCGGGTGAGCCATGGCCCAATCACAGGACCCGCGCTTCGACTGTTGCCCGATCCATGAACGATCAAAGCAGCGCAGCTGCAAACGACTTCGCGGAAGCCGACCGCGGGCGCGCGGCTGCCCTCGCCGCCACGTCCCATCGGGTGGATGTGCGCGCCAGTCATCGCCCCATCGGTCGGCTCGGACTGCTTTCCCTCGCGTTGGTCGCCGTCGGCGCTCTGGCCTTGGAGTACTGGTTTTTGACCGGCGCCATCTGGTCGGGCGCAGCGCTTGAGCCCCTTGCGTCGGCGCGACACGCCGCGCTACCGCCATACGCTCACCCACTGGCTGTGCTGATCGGCATCAACGTGGTCGCCTTCGGCCTCGCGGGCATTGTTCTCGGTCTCGTCTACCGTTCTCTGCGCGGGCAGATCCGCCTGCTCACCGAAAGCCGCGAGCGCAACCGCGCGATCGTCGACAACATGGTCGACGGCGCGATTCATATCGACGCGGCCGGACGGATCATTGCCCTCAACCGCTCGGCGCAAGCCATCTTCGGTTACGGTCGTGTCGAGCTTCGCGGAACGCCCCTCTCCCGCCTGCTCGCCGACGAAGACCGCTCGGCACTCGCGTCGTGGTTCGCCGAGCCGGCATCTCGACACGGTCCGGGGCCCGTCTATTCGCGCGCGGAGTTGAACGGAAGACGCGGCGACGGCGAGACCTTCCCGCTCTACCTCGCGATCAGCCGCGTCGACCTCGGCGGCTATCCGCTGTTCACCGCCATCGTGCGCGACATGACCGAAACCCGCAGGCGGATGCGCGAGCTTGCCGACGCACGCGATCAGGCCATGGACGCCGACCGCGCCAAGAGCCAGTTTCTGGCCGTCATGAGCCACGAGATCCGCACACCGATGAACGGGATCATCGGCATGCTCGACCTGTTGCGCGACGGGAATTTGACGCAGCAACAACTCGACTTCATCGATACCGCGGAGAAGTCCAGCAACACGCTGCTGAATCTTCTCAACGATATCCTGGATCTGTCGAAGATCGAGGCCGGTAAGCTCGATTTGCAGGAGGTGGACTTCGACCTGCGCGCCTGTGTCGAAGAAGTCACCGCGGTCGTCGCCTCGAACGCCCGCGCGAAGCCCCTCGAAGTGGCCTGCTTCGTCAACCGCACGCTGCCGACGCAGGTCCGCGGCGACCCCTACCGGGTGCGCCAGGTGTTGATGAATTTGATGACCAACGCGGTGAAGTTCACGCAGCAGGGCGAGGTCATTGTCACCGTTTCCGCGGCGGCGGACGACGCGGGCCGAATCTCGGTCCGCGGCGAGGTACGCGATACCGGCATCGGCATCGCTCCGGATGTCTGCCGGACGCTGTTCCAGCCGTTCACCCAGGCCGATGCTTCGACCACCAGACGCTTCGGCGGCACCGGGCTCGGCCTTGTCATCTGCAAGCGCCTGGTCAATCTAATGGGCGGCGAAATCGGCGTGCACAGCAAGCCGGCTGAAGGCTCTACCTTTTGGTTTACGCTGCAGGTGCTGCGCTCCGACGCCAAGCCGCAGCATTGGGAAGCGGACCTGCACGGGGTCAAGTCGCTGATTGTCGACGACAATGCCACCAATCGGCTGATCCTCGAGAACTACCTCAAGAATTGGGGCGCGGAGACGGAAAGCGTCGAGGACGGGATCAGCGCTCTGGCGGCGCTGAAACAGGCGCGAAACGCCGGCGAGCCGTTTCTTCTGGCGATCCTCGATATGCAGATGCCGAACATGGACGGCATCGAACTGGCGCAGCGCATCAAAGGCGATGGCTCGTTGCACGAAACACAGCTTGTCATGCTGAGCTCGCTGGGCTATCCGGGGCATGAGGCGCGGCGCGCCGGAATCGAAGTGAGCCTGCTCAAGCCCGTGCGGCAAGTGCTGCTGCACGACGCGGTGGTCAAGGTGCTCGGGCGCGGCGCGACGCCGGCCCCGGCGAGCGCCGGGCAGCAAGGCCGCGTCTACGACCACTTCGACGCCAAAATCCTCGTCGCGGAAGACAACCCGGTGAATCAAAAGGTGGTGCTGCTGATGCTGCGCCGCCTCGGCCTCGAAGCCGACATGGTCGGAGACGGCGCGGCGGCAGTGGCCGCCGTCCTCGACGGCCGGAAGCGCTATGACTTGGTGTTCATGGACCTGCAGATGCCGATCATGGGGGGCTACGAAGCCACCCGGCAGATTCGCGCCGCCGAGGCCGAGACCGGCGTCCCGCGCACGCCGATCGTGGCCATGACCGCTTCGGCTCTCAATCAGGACCGCAAACAATGCGTGGAGGCAGGCATGGACGATTTCGTCTCCAAGCCCGTCGATAAAGCGCAACTCGATTCGACGCTGAAGCGCTGGCTGACTTCGAAGCCCGATACTCCCGAGCCGGCAACGGCGCCAGCCGACTCCTTCGACGCACGCAGCGCACCGCGCGCGCTATAATCCGCGCCGCGGGCGTTTCCGCGCCGTGCTGCCGTTGCCCGCCGCCCGGGATCGTCCGCAAACCAGCGGCCGAGCCGGCCGGAGTGCCCCCGCCGCCCGGCATCGAACCCGCCAAGCGCACAGTATTACCGACAGGAGCCGGTTACCCCGATGGACAGCATTCAGATCGCCCTGCTCGCCTTTGTGCAGGGCTTGACCGAGTTCCTTCCGATTTCGAGCTCCGGGCACTTGATCCTGACACCGTTATTGTTCGGCTACGAACTGCAGGATCTCTCCTTCGATGTGGCCGTCCATGTCGGCACGCTCGGCGCCGTGGTGTTCTATTTCCGCCAAGAACTAGCGCTGATGGCAGTCGCCATGACACGCAGCGTCGGCAGCCGCAGCATGGCCGATAAAGACGCAAAGCTCGGCTGGATGATCGTGGTGGCGACGCTGCCGCTGCTGGCTTTCGGCCTGCCGCTGAAATCGGTGTTGGAGATGCTGCGCCAAGACGACCACTTGGTGGCGCTCGTCATCGCGGCCACCACGATCGGCTTCGGCCTGCTGTTGTGGCTCGCCGACGCGATCGGTAAGCGAGCGCGCGACGAGTATTCCATCGGTATCGCCGCCGCGCTGGTGGTCGGCTGCTTTCAGGCGGTGGCGATCATCCCCGGCACGTCGCGCTCGGGGATCACGATGACGGCCGGCCTGTTCCTCGGACTCACGCGCCAGGCGTCATCGCGCTTTTCGTTCCTGTTGTCGATCCCGACCATCCTGCTGGCCGGTGTGGTCGCAACCAAGGATCTGCTGGAGGCCCCGGTCACACCCGACTGGCAGGCCCTGTGGCTCGGGGCCGTGTTGTCGTTCGTGGTCGCCTATCTGACGATCCATTTCTTCCTGCGCTTCATCGAGCGCATCAGCATGCTCCCCTTCGTCGTCTACCGCCTGCTGCTCGGCGGCGTCATCCTGATGCTGGTGCTGATGTAGCCCGCGGCGTTCAGCGGGGGTCCAGCCCCCGCGCCAGATCGCGGCGAATGTCGTCGAGGGTTTCCAGCCCGACGGCGACCCGGACCAAGCCCTCGCCGATGCCGGCCGCCTCGCGGGCCTCGGCGCTCAGGCGTCCGTGCGTGGTGGTCGCCGGATGGGTGATTGTGGTCTTGGTGTCGCCGAGATTGGCCGTGATGGAGCACAAACGCGTCGAATCGATGACCTGCCAGGCTCCGGCGCGCCCGCCGGCAACCTCGAACGAGACGATGCCGCCGCCGGTGCGCTGCTGACGCCCTTCCCCCACGAGCTGCCGCTGCGGGTGCGAAGACAGACCGGGATAGTGCACACGCAGTATCTGCGGATGCGCCTCCAGCCAGCGGGCGAGCTCCAGCGCTGCCGCCGAATGCGCGAGCATCCGCAATTCGAGCGTTTCCAGTCCCTTTAGGAACAGCCAAGCGTTAAACGGACTCATGGTCGGACCCGCGGTCCGAAGCACGCCGAAAACCTCTTCGCCGACCGTCTTTGCATCGCCGACGACGGCACCGCCGACACAGCGTCCCTGCCCATCGAGATACTTGGTGGCGGAATGAATGACGATGTCGGCGCCGTGCGCCAATGGCCGCTGCAGTGCAGGCGTGCAGAAACAGTTGTCCACCGCCAGCAGGCAGCCCGCGCTGTGCGCAAGATCCGCCAGCGGGGCGATTTCCGCCATCTCGGTCAACGGGTTCGAGGGCGTCTCCAAGAACAGCAACCGCGTCGTCGGGCGCAGCGCGGCCGCCCAGGCGTCCAAATCGCCGAGGGGGGCGTAGTCGGTTGCAATACCGAATCGAGCCAGGTACTTGTCGAACAGCATCGTGCTGCTGCCGAAGATGCTGCGCGAGGAGACGATATGATCGCCGGCCTTCAATAGGCCGAGACAGGTCGTCAGGATGGCGGACATCCCGGACGCGGTAGCGACGCAACAGGCCCCGCCCTCCAATGCGGCGAGGCGCTGCTCGAAGGCCCGCACGGTCGGATTGGTGAAGCGCGAGTAGATATTGCCGGGGTCGTCGCCGGAAAAGCGGGCGGCCGCCTCGGCGGCGCTCGCGAAGACGAAGCTCGACGTGGTGAAGATGGGCTCGCAGTGCTCGCCCTCGGCGGTGCGCGGATGGCCCGTGCGGATGGCCAGGGTCGCGAGGCCGAGATCCTGCGTGTCGGCGTCGGTGTCGAGGCCGCCGGGCAGAGCGAATGGCCGCGGCTCGGCGGCGTCCGAGTGCTCAGTCATGGGCGCGAAGCCGGACAGCGCCGGCACTGCGGCCCTCAGGCCGTGTTGTAGAGCTCGAGGACGGTCTCGTCGCAGCGCGAATTCTGTTGCTTTGCATGGTCGTTGCGCGCGCGCTCCAGGTCGTTGAGGTAGTCCGGCGTCACATCGCCCGTGATATAGACGCCGTCGAAGACCGAGGTGTCGAAGCGGTCGACCAGGCTTTTTCCCTTTTTCTGAACCGCCTCGATGAGATCTTCCAGATCCTGGAAGATGAGCCGGTCCGCACCGAGCTCGCGTTCGATCTGACGCTCGGTCCGGCCATGGGCGATCAACTCGCTCGCCGCGGGCATATCGATGCCGTAGACGTTCGGGTGGCGCACCGGCGGCGCCGCCGACGCGAAATAGACCCGCTTGGCACCGGCATCCCGTGCCATTTGGATAATCTGCTGCGAGGTGGTACCGCGAACGATGGAGTCGTCCACCAGCAGCACGTTCTTCTTGCGGAATTCCAGATCGATGGCGTTGAGCTTCTGCCGCACCGACTTCTTGCGGATCTTCTGCCCCGGCATGATGAACGTGCGCCCGATATAGCGGTTCTTGATGAACCCTTCGGCGTAGGGAATGCCGAGCTGATTGGCGAGCTGCAGCGCCGCGGTGCGGCTGGTGTCGGGCACGGGAATGACGACGTCGATGTCGTGATCCGCCCACACCCGCTTGATCTTCGCGGCCAGCTTCTTGCCCATGCGCGAGCGGGCCTTGTGCACGGAGATATCGTCGATGATGGAGTCCGGCCTTGCGAAGTAGACGAACTCGAAGATGCAGGGCGACAGCACGGGCTGGGAAGCGCATTGCTGGGTATGCAGATTACCGTGCACGTCGATCAGGACGCACTCGCCGGGTGCGACATCGGAGATCAGCTCGAACCCGAGGGTATCCAGCGATACGCTCTCCGAGGCGATCATGTACTCGGTGCCGGCCTCCGTCTCGCGCTTGCCGTAGACAATGGGGCGGATCCCGTAGGGGTCTCGAAAGCCGAAAACGCCGAAGCCCGGAATCATCGCGACGGCGGCATAACCACCGCGGCAGCGCCGGTGAACACCTTCGACCGCGCGGAAGATGTCGCCCTCGTCGATACGCAGCTTGTTTTGGCTCTGCAACTCGTGTGCGAAGACGTTGAGCAGGATCTCGGAGTCCGATTCGGTATTGATATGCCGCAAATCGTCGACGAAGACATCGCGCTTGAGGTCATCGGCGTTGGTGAGGTTACCGTTGTGGGCCAGCACGATGCCGTACGGGGAGTTGACGTAGAACGGCTGCGCCTCGGCCGAGCTGGACATGCCCGCGGTCGGATAGCGCACGTGGCCGACGCCCATGTTTCCGCGCAACTGCAACATGTGCCGTGTGCGGAAGACGTCACGCGTGAGGCCGGTATCCTTGCGCATGTGCAGCTTGTCGCCGTCGCTGGTGACAATGCCCGCGGCATCCTGGCCGCGGTGCTGCAGAACCAGCAACGCGTCGTAGAGAAACTGGTTAACCGGATTCTTACCGACGATACCGACGATGCCGCACATGGGAGACCTCACTGCAGAGGTTGGACGCGGGCTCGGGGAGCCACCGGGCTTCGGCCCGGCGCCGTGCCGGCGTGAGGCCGGCCGCCCTTGCGTCAAGATTAATCGATTACATCGAAACCGCCGACGCCTTCGTCGGACGGGGACATGCGCTGCCGGTCCTCACCGCGCCGGCCTATAACGCTTTGACTTTCTGGGTTAAGTCGGGCGGAATCAAGTCCAGCATCAAGTCCGCGAGCAGTTGGAATTTGGGGATCAGCGCCGATGCGGACCACCACGGGTCCTGCGTCAGCGGCGTCAGATTGGCGATAAACACCAGCAGCGCCACCAGCACTGCGCCACGGGCGGCGCCGAAGACCAGGCCCAGCAGCCGATCGGTGCCGGTGAGACCGGTTTTGTCGACCAGCAGCGCAAGCACATGCGCAATCAAGGCACCGGCGATCAGCACGCCGACCACGAGGATGACGACCGCGGCCCCGAGTCGCACCGACGGCGTTGCGATCCAAGGCGTGAGCTGGGCGGCAAGAGGCTGGTAAAAGAACCATGCCGCGAGCAGCGCCGCGACCCAGACGCCCAGCGCGATCACCTCGCGAATGAGACCGCGCGCCAGACCGATGATCGCCGAGATGGCGATCAGGCCGATAATCAAATAGTCAACGACGCTCATGCGTAGATCCCTTCGGCAATGTCTCGCCGAACGGCGCGACTGATCATCGGTAGGTCTGGACGAGGGGCTTGCTGCCCGTCTCGCCCTCGAGCTTGGCGGCCATGCGGTCGGCCAGGCTGCGGTCCACCTCGGGACCCACGCGCACGCGGTAATAGCGCCTGCCGTTGACGACGGCTTGCTCCACGAACGCCGGATAGCCCTTGACGCGGAGATCATCCTGCAGCTGCTCGGCGGACTCCGCGGAGCCGAGACTGGCCACCTGCACCACCCAAGCCGACGCGCCGGCCGGAACCGGCTTCGGGCCTTTGGCCTTAGGCTGCTCAGGGGTCGGCTCCGGGGCGGCCCGGGAGGCCGCCTGCCGGGCCGGGGCTTGCGTCGCGGCTGCCGTAGCCGACTCTGCGGCGGACTCGGGCGCCGGGCGCGCGACCGAGACGTCGTCACTCGGCATCTGCGGGGGCTCCGGAACCGGCAGCTCGTCCGACCACTCCGGGAAGGCCTCGGGCGTCGTGTCGTCGGCGTACGTGGGCAGCTCGGGCGCCGGGAGTTGGGTGTTCGACATATCGTCGCCGGTCGCCGACGGCCCCTCGTATGCGGAATCGAAGTCAGGGCTTTCCGGGACGTAAATGGGATCCCCCTGAGGATCGGCCTCACGCCCGCCGTCGTCCACCAGCATGGGTACGAAAATGACCGCCAACGCCACCAGCACCGCAGCACCGACCAAGCGTCTCTTGGCGCCCTCATCCATTACGATCTCCCGGCCCCTACCTGTTCTGCTCTTTGTCATGCGCCGCGATTATACAGGAGCGACCAAGGGGTTGCGCAGCGCTGCTTCCACACTGGTGAAAGAGCCGCAAACAACGATGCAGTCGCCCGCACCGGCGGCCGCTGCCGCGCCGCTCAAGGCACGATCGATATCCGAGTAGACCGCGATCGAATCCGCGCTCGCGCCGCTTTCCACACCGCGCCGCAGGGCATCCACCGTCATGGCGCGCGGGTCGGGCGCGGGCGCAAGATGCCAGTGGTCGATCGGCGGCGCGAGCGCCCGAGCGACCTCCGCGGCATCCTTGTCGGCCAGCATGGCCAACACCAGATGGCGCCGGCCGGAGCAGGGATAGGCCTTCAGGTTCTCGGCCAAGGCGGCGGCGGCTTCGGGGTTGTGGGCGACGTCCAGAATCCAGGTCGGCTCGCCGGGAAACACCGAGAAGCGTCCCGCCACGCGTACCCGATGCAGCCCTTGGCGCAGCGCCGCGATCGGCACCGGCAGCCGATCGTGCAGACAGTCGACCGCACAGATCGCCGCCGATGCGTTGTCATACTGAACGCGCCCGCGCAATGCCGGCGTGGGCAGTGCGCCGCGACGAAACGCGACGCCGTCGGCGGTGTCGACGAGCGGCTCGCCGGCCCGCCACTCCCACTGCGCCGCGTCGGCACGCCAATCGAACTCGCGCCCCAGCTGAAGCGGCAGCGCACCGATTTCCGCGGCGCACCCGCGCAGCCTCCGCGGCGCGTCCCGCTGCCCGATCACCGCCGGACGACCGGGCCGGAAAATGCCGGCTTTCTCCGCCGCGATCATGTCCAGATCGTTGCCGAGCCAGGCCATGTGATCGTGGCCGATACTGGTCACTACCGCCACATCCGCATCGACCGCGTTGACGGCATCGAGACGCCCGCCCAAACCGACTTCCAGCAGCACGACATCAAGGCTAGCGCGGGAGAAGAGATCCAGCGCCGCCAGTGTACCGAACTCGAAGTACGTCAGCGGCGTCTCGCCGCGGGCGCCGTCGACACGCTCGAAGGCCTCGCACAGGGCATCGTCTTCGACCTCTTGCGCGCCGATGCGGATGCGCTCGTTGTAGCGCAACAAATGGGGCGAGGTGTAAACGCCGGTGCGATAGCCGGCGGCCTCGTAGAACGCGGCCAGCATGGCCACGCAGGATCCTTTGCCGTTGGTGCCGCCGACGGTAATCACCGGACAGCGCGGCATGACGTCATCCATGGCGGAGAGTGCACTGCGCACCCGCTCGAGACGCAGATCGATGCGGCTAGGATGCAGGGTCTCCTGCCAGCGGAGCCAGTCGGCAAGGGTGTGAAACCGCATCCGTCGGACGCCTGATGATGGAAAGGGATCGGGGGCGCGCGGTCGTAGCGACCGCTCGCGATCCCGAGGAAGCCCGGCCGGACGCGCTATTGGGGACGCGGTAGGCGCATCAGCATCGCGATCAAGTCGGCGATGCGCTCGCGCAGGTCGCGGCGGTCGCAGATTTGGTCGAGCGCACCGTGCTCCAGCAGAAACTCGCTGCGTTGAAAGCCGTCCGGCAATTTCTCGCGAACCGTCTGCTCGATCACGCGCGGCCCGGCGAATCCGATCAGCGCTGCCGGCTCGGCGATATTGACATCGCCCAACATCGCCAGGCTCGCCGATACGCCGCCCATGGTGGGGTCGGTCATCACGGAGATAAACGGCAATCCTCGCTCACGCAGCTTACCCAACGCGGCGCTGGTCTTGGCCATCTGCAGCAGCGAGAACAGGGACTCTTGCATCCGAGCTCCACCGCTGGCCGAAAAACAGATCAGCGGCAGTCCGTTGTCGGACGCCACCTCGACGCCGCGCACGAAGCGCTCGCCGACCACCGAGCCCATGGAGCCGCCGAGGAAGCTGAACTCGAACGCCGCCGTCACGCAGTCCATGCCCTTGAGCTGGCCGCGCAAGACGATCAGGGCCTCCTTTTCGTTGGTCTGCTTCTGCGCCTGCGTCAAACGATCCTTGTATTTCTTCAAATCCTTGAATTTCAGCGGATCGATGGACTCGAGCTCGGCGCCGATTTCCTCTTTCGGCCCATCGTCGAGGAACACGTCCAAGCGCCGGCGCGCACCGATGCGGTTATGGTAGTTGCACTTGGGGCAGACTTCGAGATTGCGTTCGAGCTCGGCGCGATAGAGCACCGCGCTGCAGCCGGGGCATTTGTCCCAAAGACCCTCCGGCACGGCGCGCTTACTGCTGGCGTCGGTACGGATTCGGCTTGGGATCAACTTTTCGAACCAGCTCATCTGGACTCCTCAATGGCGGCTGCCGCGCTTGCGGCACCGGAACGGGCGGCGGGTGCGTCCGCGGCGGTATCGAACCCGCTCAGTGGCGGCGTGCGGCGTCGATGGCGGCGCGCAGATCGGCAACGAAGGCGCCGACCGTCTCGACGATGCGCTCGCCCGATGCCTGCGATGCCGCCAAGTCCTCGATGCGGCCGACGATGGCACTGCCGACGATGACGGCGTCCGCGAGGCCGGCGACCGCGCCGGCGTCGGCGGCGTCCTTGATGCCGAAGCCCACGCCGACCGGCAAATCGAGCCGGCCCCGGATCTCGGTCAGTTTGGTGGCGACCGCATCCACGTCCAGATGCCCGGATCCGGTCACGCCCTTGACCGATACGTAGTAGACGAAGCCCGTGGCCAGCGCCCCGATCCGGTCGATCCGCTCGGCATCGGACGTCGGTGCAAGCAGATAGACCAGATCCAGATCGTGCGCGCGCAGCAACGAGACCAGATCGCCGCCCTCCTCCGGCGGCACGTCGACGATCAGCACACCGTCCACGCCCGCCTCTGCCGCGGCATCCGCAAACGCCCGATAGCCCATGACTTCGATCGGATTCAGATAGCCCATGAGCACCACCGGCGTATCCTGATCCTGCTCGCGAAAGCGCCGCACCATCGTCAGCACGTCGCGCAGCATCACCCCTCGCGCCAGCGCCCGCTCGGTGGCGCGCTGGATCACCGGACCATCCGCGATGGGGTCCGAGAACGGCACGCCGAGCTCGATAAGATCGGCACCGGCCGCAACGAAGCCGTGCATCAGCGACACGGTGACGTCGGGTGACGGGTCGCCGGCGGTGACGAAGGGAATCAGGGCTGCGCGTCCCTCCGGGCGCAGTCGATCGAACATGCCCGCGATCCGGCTCATAGTTGGATACCGTCGAGTTGCGCCACGGTGTGCATGTCCTTGTCGCCGCGCCCGGAAAGGTTGATGACGATGGTACGGTCCTTCGGCATGGTCGGCGCGAGCTTTGCCGCATAGGCCAACGCATGGCTTGTCTCGAGCGCCGGGATAATACCTTCGACGCGGGTCAGCATGTGAAACGCTGCAAGCGCCTCCCGATCTGTGACCGAGACGTAGCGCGCCCGCCCGGTGTCCTTCAGCCAAGCGTGCTCGGGACCGACACCCGGATAGTCGAGACCTGCGGAGATCGAGTGCGTCTCCACGATCTGGCCGTTGTCGTCTTCCATCAGGTAGGTGCGGTTGCCGTGCAGGACGCCGGGCTTACCGGCGCAGAGCGGAGCCGCGTGGCGGCCGGTCTCGATACCGTCGCCCGCGGCCTCGACACCGCAGATCTCCACGCCGCTGTCGTCGATGAACGGATGGAACAGTCCGATCGCGTTGGAGCCGCCGCCCACGCAGGCCATGACCACGTCGGGTAGCCGGCCGGTGCGCTCGAGCATCTGGGCGCGCGCCTCGCGCCCGATCACGGCCTGGAAGTCGCGCACCATGGCCGGATAGGGGTGCGGTCCGGCGACTGTGCCGATGATGTAGAAGGTATTGTCGACGTTGGTGACCCAATCGCGCATCGCTTCGTTCAGGGCATCCTTCAGCGTGCGCGAGCCGGACTTCACCGACACCACTTCCGCGCCGAGCAGGCGCATGCGGTAAACGTTGGCCTCCTGGCGGGCCACATCGACTTCGCCCATGTAGACGACGCACTCCAGCCCGAGCCGCGCCGCCACGGTTGCCGACGCCACGCCGTGCTGCCCGGCACCCGTCTCGGCGATGATGCGCGTCTTGCCCATGCGCCGCGCCAGCAGCGCCTGGCCGACTGTATTGTTCACCTTGTGCGCGCCGGTGTGGTTGAGATCCTCGCGCTTGAGGTAGATCTGCGCTCCGCCGAGCTCGCGGCTCCAGCGCTCGGCATGGTAGAGCGGCGATGGTCGACCGACATAGTCGCGCAAGTCGTCGTCGAGCTCACGCTGGAAGTCCGGGTCGGCCAGAAAACGCTCGTAGGCCGCGCGCAGCTCGGCCAACGGATGCATCAGCGTCTCCGGCACGAACATGCCGCCGTAGGGCCCGAAGTGACCGTCCGCGTCGGGCCAGTGATAGGCGGCGCTGTCTAGGCCGGTCAGGGCCGCTATGTCATCGCTTCTCGTCGCCATTACGTACACCTTGCATGAATTCAGCAACTTTTGTGTGGTCCTTGACGCCCTTATCCGCCTCGACGCCCCCGCTGACGTCGACTCCGTAGGGGCGAACGCGGGCGATTGCCTCGGCCACATTGTCGGGTGCGAGGCCGCCGGCCAGGATGATCCTCGGCGCCAGCGTGGACGGAATCCGATCCCAGTCGAAACGCCGCCCGGTGCCGCCGACCAGTCGTGGATCGAAGGTGTCGAGTAGAATCGACGCCGCGCCCGCGTAGCGGCGGGCTTCGACCGACGGGTCCAGGCCATCGCGCATAGCGACGGCTTTGATCCAGGGTCGGGCGAAAGCCGCACAGTAATCCGGGGGCTCGCTCCCGTGAAACTGCAGCGCACCGAGCGGTACCTGTCGCAGCACTTCGTGCACGCGCTCCGGTTGCGCATCGACGAACAGGCCGACCGCGGTGACGAACGCCGGGATATGGCGCACCAGCGCGGCGGCTTGCTCCAAGTCCACGGATCGCGGGCTCGGCGCATGGAAAACGAGACCGATGGCGTCGGCGCCGGCATCCACGACGGCTCGAATGTCGACCGCACGGGTCAGACCACAGATCTTGACACGCGTTCGCACGTGATTGCCAGACGCTCCGTATGCATCCGGAATATTACAGCATAGACGGCGGGTCGACGTCGTCCCGGACGGGCAATCCGAAGTGCGCCGGGTAATCGACGCCGGCCAGATACAGCCCGTGCGGGGGCGCCGTCACGCCGCCGCGCGCGCGGTCGCGCAAACGAAGCAGTTCCCGCGTCCAGTCGGCCGGCCGATCGCCACGGCCCACCGCCATCAGCACACCCGCGATATTGCGTACCATGTGGTGCAGGAAGCCGTCGGCACCGACGCGCAGTTCGATCAGCTCGCCGCGGCGTGCCAGCGACAGATAGCGCAGGGTGCGCACAGGACTCTTCGCTTGACAGGCCAGAGCCCGGAAGCTGGTGAAGTCGTGCCTGCCGATCAGGCTCTGTCCGGCCTCTTGCATGCGCGCCACATCGAGCGCTCGATGGGTCCAGACCGCGCGACTGCGCCATAGCGCCGAGCGCGCGGGCCGGCGCAGGATCAAGTAGCGGTAATGGCGCCCCGTCGCGCTGAAGCGGGCGTGAAAATCGTCGGCTACCGGTTGCGCCCATTGAACGGCCACATCGTCCGGCAGATTGGCATTGGTGCCGAGCACCCAGGCCCGTTCGCTGCGCAGCGCCCGCGTGTCGAAATGCACGACTTGGCCGAGACCGTGCACGCCCGCGTCCGTGCGGCCCGCACAGTGCAGCCGAATCGGCTCGTCGGCGACCTTGGAGACGGCCTCTTCGACACATTGCTGCACCGTGCGCGCGTGATGCTGGCTCTGCCAGCCGCTGAACGCGCTGCCGTCGTATTCAACGCCGAGGGCGACACGCCGGCGGCATGCATCGTGCGGTTCGGGAGGCAACTGCAAGTCAGGATTCGCTCGGATACGCTGCACCGGCCGGGAGCCGCCGGTGCTGCAATCTGGTTTGAGGCGTCGGAGCCCTGCGCCGCGGGCCGTATAGCCCGCCAGCGCCCGTCGCCCGCCGTGTGCGCCGGCTAGCCGAGTGTCGACAACAGGCGCTCTGCCTCGGCCCGTTGCGTGTCGCTGCCGCCGGCAATCACTTCATCGAGGATGGAGCGCGCCGCCTCCGGATCCTGCATTTCCAGGTAGGCGCGAGCCAGGTCCAGTTTCGTCGCCGCTTCGTCCCAGACGTCCTCCGACGGCTTGAAATGCCGCGGTATCTGTTCCGATCCATCGGCGGAAGACAGCCCTTGCGCCCCGTGCTCGGCGTCGAGCGCGAAGGACCTGTCGTTGTCGTTCTGCGCCCCGCCCGCCGCGAGCTCTTCGAGCGCATCGAGGTCCAGATCCAGACCGAGACCGAAGTCATCGTCTTCCTCGGTCGCTCCGAAGGGGTCCTCCGGCATCAGCGCCTCGAAGTCGTCCGATGTTGCCTGTATCGCATCATCGTCGAGGGAGTCGATCGCAGAGTATTGCAGCGCATTCGCCGGCACGTCGGCCGGCGGCGGTGTTCGCGGCGATCCCGACCCCGGCGGCTCGGGCGCGGCATCCGCGGCGTCGGGCATCGGTGCCATCGGCTCCCGCGCATCGAAAACGAAATCGTCCATGCTGTCGGCCCCCAGATCGAGCTCCAGGTCCTCGGCAGCATTGTTCGGCGTCATTTCGGCGTCGGTTGAATCCGCACCGTCGGCAAACCCGGCCTCCCGGCGACGCG
>JAIPFF010000083.1 GCA_021736785.1 Thiohalocapsa sp.
CCGAGGGCGGCGCTCGGTCGATCGTCGGCACTGTGCACCAGCGCACCGATCGATGCGCCGGCCTGTGCTAGCGTTGCGCTTGTCGGACACGCGGTCCGATCACCGTGCCGTGCCCGCCGCCGCGCGGGCCGTCATCCTGATGCGGGGCGCTTTCTTATGGGGCAACATCGTGCAACCGGCGGGGCGCCCAGCGCCATGGATCTGCGCTGGCGCGCGGCTTCGGAAATGTCGCCGGACGCGGGGCGCCTGCCGCGCGCGGCGCCGGACAGACTCGGACTCGAAGACGCCGATTACGAACGATTGTCTCGCCGCCTCGGGCCGGCCCGGCTGCGCCAGCGCCTGACCACTCAGGTCTACCATGTGGCGGGCGAGGCGCATCAGCAGGATTTGCTGTTCGGCCTTGGGCGCATGCTCGATCTCGATGTCATCGTCGACCGCGGCGCGCGTCTGACCGGCATCCATCCGCGCGGCTACCGCGGCTTCAAAGACCTGCGTGTCGTCGAGCATCGCATTCGCCATCCGCGGCTACCGAGCGGGCTCGCGGGCCTGACGCTGCTGCAGCTGAGCGATCTGCACCTGGACTTGGACCCGAGCCTGTTGGATGTCATCCGCGAGCGGGTCCGAGGGCTCGACTACGACCTGGCCGTGCTGACCGGCGATTTCCGAAATACCACCCATGCGGACCACGGGCCCTCGGTGGAGCTCATGCTCGAGTTGCTCGCCGTGCTTCGCACGCCCGCTTATGCCGTGCTCGGCAACCACGATTTTATCGAGATCGTGCCGCCGTTGGAGCGCGCGGGGCTGCGCTTCCTGTTGAACGAGGCCGAAACCATCCATCGCAACGGCGCGGCGCTGCACCTCGGCGGCGTCGATGATCCGCACTTCTACAAGACGCACGATTTGGCCGCGGTGCGCGAGCAAGTGCCAGAGGAGGGTTTCTCGATGCTGCTCTGCCACTCGCCCGAAACCTACCGCGAGGCCGCGGCGCTCGGCTTCGACCTGATGCTGAGCGGCCACACCCATGGCGGGCAGATCTGCCTGCCGGGCGGCTTCGCGTTGATCAAGGTCTGCGACGTGCCGCGGCGCATGCTGTCGGGGGCTTGGCGTTACCGCGACCTGCTCGGCTATACCTCGGTCGGAACCGGCGCCTGCGGCGTTGCGCTCCGTTATTTCTGTCCGCCGGAGATCACGCTGCACCGGTTCGAGCGCTGAAGCAGCGCCCGGCGCAACGCCGTTTCGGTTTTTCCCGATGCGGCACCGGTAGGACGCCGACACGCGGCCCATTGTCGCAAGAAATTCACCGCGGATTGGCGGGCTCGGGCTTGTGACTTCCACCGCCTGTTGATAACTTCCGCCCCGCCGCGGCCCGCGACTGTGCGCCGCCGCTTCCGCGTCTCTCGGCCGTGTCACTTCAAGGAGCTCCGATGGCCACCAGTTTGCTTGCACTGATCGACGATATCGCCTCTGTCCTCGACGACGTGGCGGTGTTGACCAAGGTGGCGGCCCGCAAGACCGCGGGGGTATTGGGCGACGACTTGGCACTGAACGCGCAACAGGTCTCGGGCGTGCGCGCCGAGCGCGAGCTGCCGGTGGTATGGGCCGTGTTCAAGGGCTCGCTCGTGAACAAGCTCATTCTGGTGCCGGGAGCACTGCTGATCAGTGCCATCGCGCCCTGGGCCATCGTGCCGCTGATGCTGGTCGGCGGCCTGTTTCTCTGCTTCGAGGGATTCGAGAAGCTGGCGCACAAATACCTGCATCCGCACGACGGCGAGGAAGCCCACCGCGAGGAACTGGCGGAGGCACTGATGGACCCATCGGTGGATCTGGCCGAGCTGGAGGCCCGCAAGATCAAGGGCGCGATCCGCACCGATTTCATTTTGTCCGCCGAGATCGTCGTCATTACGCTCGGCACCGTGGCCGGCGCCGCCTTCGGGACGCAGGTGGCGGTTCTGGCAGGTATCGCACTGGCGATGACCATCGGCGTTTACGGGCTGGTTGCGGGCATCGTCAAGCTGGACGACGGCGGGTTGCACCTGAGCCGCAAGCAAGGCCAGGGCATGGGCCTGTCCCTGCAGCGGGGCCTTGGACGGGCCATCTTGTGGGTCGCGCCGCATATGATGAAGACGCTGTCGGTGGTGGGCATGATCGCCATGTTCCTGGTGGGCGGCGGCATCATTACCCACAGCATTCCCGGCCTGCACGACATCATCCACCATTTGAGCGAAGCGCTGCATGCGCTGCCCGCCGTGGGCAGCATCGTCTCGGCGCTGACCCCTTTGCTCGTCGACGGCTTGATCGGCGTGCTGGCCGGTGCGCTGGTCGTCGCGGTGGTCACCTGGATCCAGCGCAAGCGCGCTCCGGCCCCTTGAGCCCCGGCGCCGCGATGACCCGCGTGCCGGGCACGCGCCGCGCGGACCTGAGCGCGTGAGCGGCCGCGACGCCATGCAGCCGCCGGCCGCTTGGCGTGCGTTCCTGTTCGCCGCACGTTTTCTGACGCGGCTGCCGCTGCCGGATCCCGGACCGCTGGCGGCGCACGAGCAAGGCTGGGCCGCGTTGTTTTATCCCGTCGTCGGCCTGCTGTCCGGCGCCCTGCTCGCCATCGCCGCGCTGCCGCTGAGTGCTGTGCCGGCGTTGGCAGGCGCCGCCGTTCTGCTCATCCTGTGGACCTGGCTCAGCGGCGCGCTGCACCTCGACGGGCTCGCGGACTGCGCCGACGCCTGGGTCGGTGGTCTCGGTAGTCGGGAGCGCACGCTGCAAATCATGAAAGATCCCCACAGCGGGGCGATGGCCGTCGCGGCGGTGACATTGGTCTTGCTCGCCAAGCTGGCCGGTCTGGCCGCCCTGCTGCAGGCGGCAATCACGCCCGTACAACTCGCGCTGCTGCTGCTGTGGCTGCCGGCGCTGGCGCGGGCGCAGCTTCCGGCGTTGGCCCTGACCACCGTCAGTGCGCGGGCGGAAGGCTTGGGGGCGGCGCTGCGCACGCACCTGCCGCGGCGTCTCGGGTGGTTGGTGCTGGCGGGAACCTGGCTCTTGGCGGCACTCTCGCTCGGCGCATGGACGGGCATGCTTCTGCTTGCCGCGGCCGTCGTACTGTGGCGCTGGCGGCGCAGCATGCTGACGCGTCTGGGCGGCTTCACCGGCGATACGGCCGGCGCGCTGGTCGAGCTCACCGAGACCGCCATGTTGCTCGGCATCGTGATGCTGTTGCCGCAGCCCGCGGGCGTCTAGGGCTCTTCGCGCGGGGCCGCGCGCTTGGACGGGCGTGTTGCGGTCGGCGCCGATTCTGGGAGGGTGGTCCCGGGGGGCGGTTCCGCGTGGCCGGTCCGGGGGGCGTTCCGGGGGGGTCGTTCCGGGGGGTCGGTGCCGGAGAGCACCGGTTCCGGAGCGCGCCTGCCGGCAATGTCGGTTTCGGCGCCGACAGCGGCTGCTGCCGTGCGCGACACGAACCGTTACACTAGCGCGCACGCCGCGCGGTTCCACGCAAGCCAGCGTCTCGCGCATCCGACTTCCGCCTTCGGAGCCCGGCCATGGTCGATACCCGATCCCCCGGTGACAGCTTGCCCGGCAAAAACGCGATTCGCCGCGCCGCCAACGATCAACCGCCTATGCCCAAGCACGCTGGACAGCGCGCGCGCTCCGGCAGCACCGAGATCGCTCGCTTGGAGCGGGCCTTGAGCAAGCTGCGGGATCGGGTCGCCGACCTGTATGCGCTGCAGCGCTCGCAGGAGGAATCCGGCGCACGGCTGTCGAGCCGGCTCGGCGCGCTGGAGGTCGTTGCCGGTGACGGCCTCCCTCTATCGGCGCATCCGCCGCCGACCGATCATGGCGCCGACGCCGGGCACACCGATGGCCCGAGCGTGCGCATCGAGACACCGCGGGCGCAAACGGCTCCGCTCGGCGCCGGCCTTGCGCGGCGCGCGGGCGAGTCCGTATCGGGTAATCGCCCCGCGTGGGCGACGGAGGTGGACGTGCTGCTGAACCGGCTCGCCGCCGTGGAGGCCGCCGTCGGCTCGCTGCGCGCTGCGGCCGGGCAGCGGATCGGCGGCGAGGGCTCCGCGCCGCTGCTGCCGGAGCCCCTTGATCGGGATCCGCCTGCTCAGGAGCGGGCCGAGCCGGAGCAGGCCGAGCCGGAGCAGGCCGAGCAGGAACAGGCCCTTGCGGGTCTCGAGGGCAAACTGGAGGAAGCGCTCGACGCGATGCGCCTGCAGACCCTGCGCCTCGATCAGCTCCAAGCCGAGATGCAGTCACGCGGCACGACGGCCGACCGGCGCGACGACGAGCGCAGGCAGGACATGTCGGTGCTGCGCGAGGCGTTCGAGACACATAACCTGACCATGCGCCAGGCCGTCGAGGACGCGCGCGCCTATGCGCGGCGCGTCCGCGATACCCAGCAGGCCTGGACCGATGCGCGGCTGCGGCGTTTGGCCTGGCGGTTGACGGTGGCGGGCGGCCTGGCGGCGCTGGCGTTGCTGGTCTTGGTCGGCGCGACCTGGTGGCACGCGGATCATCGCTTCGGCTTGACGGCACTGCAGCTCGAGAACATCGAAGACAGTATCGAGGACAACCGCCGGGCCATGGTGCCCGAGCTTGCCCCGATGGTCGCCGCGCTGAGCGACGGCCTGGGCCGGCTGGAGCTCAGAAGCGAGCAACTGGCCAGCCGCTTCGAGCGGGGCTTGGCCGACGCCAGGACCGGCGCCGGCGCGGTGGCCGCCGCGGGCGCGGCAGATGCAGCATCGCCGTCGCCGGGGACTCCGCGGCCCTCGCAACAGGTGCCGATCCAGTTGCCGCAGCAGTTGCCGAACCAGCCGACCGAGACCGGCGACACGAATTGGCCCGGCGCGCCGGTTTCCGGGTCATTGCAGGCGCGCGGGGCCGCGCCCGGTGTCGAGGGCACGGGGACGGTGTCGGCATCGGCGCAGTTGCCGCGGCCCGCGAGCCCCGAAACCACGGCGAGCGGGGCGGGCGTGCGGCCCATTCCCGCCGCGGCCGCGGCCTCGACAACGCCGGGTGCCGACGGGGCCGAGCTCGTTCTCGCCACGCCGCGCTGGGTGATTCAGCTCATCGGTTACCGTTCCGTCGACAGGGCGCGCGCATTCGCCGCCGACTACGGGCTCTCCGGACAGGCCTGGACGGAGCAGGGCGCCTATCGCGGGCGTCCCTGGTACAGGGTCGTGACGGGCAATTACGCGGATCGCGGCGCCGCGTTGGCGGTGCTCGATACGCTGCCGCCTTCGCTGCGGGCATTGGAGCCGATCGCACGCAGGCTGGATGTCGGCACCCGTTTGGAATCGCTCGACTGAGGCAGCGCCGGCGTCGTTCCGGTCCACTGTTTCGATGCTCGACGCCGCGCAGCGCGCCTGTCCGCGTGGCGGCGCAACAGCACCTCGATGCGATTCAGGTCCAGCGGCTTGGGCAGGAAGGCGAGCATGGCGGCGCGGGTTTGCGCCGTCAGTGCCCTGTCCGCCCCGTGAGCGCCGCTGCAGAGAATGATGCCGCTGTCCGATGTATGCGCGCGCAGCGGGCCGACCAGATCGCTGCCGCGCCCATCGGGCAGGTTGATGTCGATGAGTGCGAAGCCGAAGCGGCGCTCGGCGATGGCGGCGCCGGCAGACGCGATGCTGTCCGCGGCAACCACGTCATAGCCGAGATCTTCGAATTCCAGCGACAGCATGGTCCGCAGCGCGGTGTCGTCTTCCACCAGGAGCAGTTCGGCGGGCAGCAGTTCCGCCGGCAGCTCCGAGCCCGCAGCGGGGTGCCTGTCGGTGGGCTGCATCAGGACACCTCCCCGAGCGCCTCGCGCAGCTTCTGCCTGGCGCGGAAAAGCCGCGTTCCGACACCGGCGGAGGACAGTCCCAGCTGATCGGCGATCTCCTGCTGAGAATAGCCGTGCAGCACCTGCAGAATCAGTGGATCGCGATACTCGGCGGGCAGGGCAGCGATTGCCCGGCGCAGCATGAACGCCTCCGTGGAAGTATCGTAGTCCTTGCGTACGGCGCCGATGTCCTCGGGCGCCATTTCGCTCAGCTTGGGCTGGATGCGCTCGAAGCGGCGCGCGTTCTCGCGGCGAATGATGGTCTTCAGCCAGCCCTTCACCGCACCCGGCTCCTTGAGCCGATGCAGCGATTTCCAAGCCCGCAGCAGGCTCTCCTGGACCAAGTCCTCGGCGGTATGCTTGTCGCCGGCGAGACGATAGGCGTAGCGGTAGAGATCGTTCCAGTGCAATTTGGCCAGCGCGTCGAAGTCGTTGCCCGAACGGCTGGCGGTGTTGAGATCGGTCGCGGCTGCGGTCATGGTCGTCCTCTCGGTGGTTCGTGTCGGCTGCCTTGCGGCATTTGCCATCCCTATCGCAGCTCGCGTGCCAATTTTTAAAGTCTTGTTTTTAAAGAATAAAAAATAGATTCGAGCAATGCGACGTAACGTTTCGTTACAACGAAACGTGACGTCGTTACCGAAGCGGGCGGTCCGTCCGCGACCGTTTCCGGACAGTCACCCCGAATGACGGAGGGTCTTCCTGGCGATCCAGAGCATCAACCCGGCAACAGGCGGCCTGCTCGCGCGCTTCGATGCGCTATCCGCGGCAGAGCTCGAGCTGCGGATCGACGACGCCGCCCGTAGCGCGGAGGCCCGGGGGGCGGACCGCGCTGGCCGAGCGCTGCGCGCTGCTGCGCCGGGTCGCCGATCTGTTGCGGGAGCGGCGCGAGACGCTCGCGGCCCTCATCACCGCCGAGATGGGCAAGCTCATCGGCGAGTCCGAGGCGGAGATCGACAAGTGCGCGGCGCTCTGCGAGCACGATGCGGACGAGGCGGGGCGTTATCTGGCGGACGAGGAGATCGGCTCGGACGCGAGCCGAAGCCTGGTCGCGTACCAGCCATTGGGCGTGGTGCTGGCCGTGATGCCGTGGAACTTTCCTTTTTGGCAGGCGTTTCGGTGCACGGTGCCGGCGCTGGCCGCGGGCAACACGCTGCTGCTCAAGCATGCCTCGAACGTGCCGCAGTGCGCGCTGGCCATCGAAACGCTGTTGCGCGACGCCGGCGCCCCCGCCGGCGTGTTCTCCGCGCGGCGACGCCACTTTGAAAAAGAGCCGTCCCTGGCGGATTGTCCTGAGGTCGGTATCGATCCTCGGCGATTCGCCGCGGTCACCCGCGGCGCAAGCTGCGTCCTTGCCCGGCGCTGGCCTCGCCGGCTCTGACTCCATCGCGATCTTTCCCTGGGCTGAATCCTGATTCCGCGTCCCTGCCGGGGCCCATGCCCCTGTTCCTGGAATTTTGACGAAAAGCGCGTTGCGTGAGCGCCCGCGCCCGGCCCGATCCCGGCACCGACCGGCGGAGGCCGCAACGCCGCGCGGTAGCGTCTTTCGCGCCGGTCCCCGGGTGCTTCCTTTGGTTTTCCTGTCTTCCTGCCGGACCCCTCGGGGCCGGCTCTGCAGAGCGTACCGGGCCGAAGCCCGACTCGCCCTCGACAGTCCTTCGCGTCCCTTCGAGAACAAGCTTACGGCGGAGGCTCTCTGTACGATATGGACCGACAGCGCCCCTCCCGGTACGAATGCGCGCGCCCGGCTGTAGGGCTTCTCCGACATCGGGTAGTCCCCCGGCGGGCCGGGCGTCAATAGGCGGGTGCCGCGCCGCGGTAATCGAGTCCGAGCGCACCCGCCTGCTCGCGCACGGCATCGAACAACTGGCGCTCGAGCGATGCCTCGGCGCCGCCGTCGGCGGCCACGCGCTCGCTGATGTACCGGGCACGCGCGGCCGCCGTCTCCTCGATCTGCCGCTGAAGCCGCGCGCGCTGCTCGGCCATATCGGCAATCACGGCCGAGCGTGCATCCGCCGACAAGGATTGCAGCGGCTGCGGCAACGCCTCGTCGTCGATCTCGGACAGCGCGACTCGTCCGCTTGCCACGGCGTCCACCAACTCGTTGTCGCCGATCAGCGCCCGCTTGCCGGCATCGGTGGACGAGAACGTTGCCCGGCGCGCCAGCACCGAGGCAGGCGCGGCCTCCAGCGCCGCCTTCGAGGTGCCGAGCGCGTCGGCCTTTTTCGCGCGCTCGGCGGCGCTGCCGTAGTAGAGGCGGGTCTTGTCCAAGTCGGCGGACAGCCGCGCCAGCGGTTCGTCATAGGGCGTGGCGACGGCGACGGCGGCACCGTCCTGCGCCACTTGCAGATAGGCGCCGCTGCCCATCGCCGCGATCTGCCGCCACTGGGCCCGCGTGTCGGGCGAATCGCCGCACTGCACCGCGTTGACGCGGATGCCGCGCTGCTTGGCCGCGGCCAGTGTCAGCGGATAATCGACGTCGTCCTGATAGTCCCTATGCGCGGGCGCATCGCCGACCAGGAAGACGACGCGATAGACATCGTCGCCCGTGCTCCAGGACAGGCGGTTGACCGCCTCGTCGAGGGCCTGATTGACGCTCTCCGGGCCGTCGCCGCCGCCGGCGGCCTGCAGCTGGAACAGCGCCGCATGGACGCTGTCCAGGTCGGCCGTGAGGTCCGTGACGCGGGTCACGTAGTCGTCGCCGCGGTCGCGGTAGGCCACCAGGCCCATGCGGATCTGCGGTGCCGGCTCGGCCATGGCGAGGGTGGTGGCGATGGACCAGATCTTGTCCTTGGCGGCCTGAATCATCCCGCCCATGCTGCCGGTGGTGTCGAGCACGAACACGGCCTCCACCAGTGGCTGGCCCTCGGCCGTGAAGACAGCCTGCGCCGGATCGATGCCGCCGGTGCCGGCATCGGTGCTGCCGGTGCCCTGATCGCCGAGCAGGGGGAAGTAAGCCAGTGCGGCGGCGGTCGCGCCGAACAGGAGTGTGCCGATGATTCTGGATGCGAGCGGTCGAGTCTTCATTGCGGATCTCCGTTGATCAAGTCGAGCCCGCCGCGCCCGGCGGCGGAACGGGGCGTCGAGGCGGCACCGGCAGGGGCCGGGGCCGGGGCAGGGGCAGGGGCGCTTACCGGGCCGGTGACAGTCAAAAATTCCGGGCGAGTCTTTCCAGGCTCGCGGCAGCGCTGCGCTGCGCGCGCCGGAATCGGGCGCCGGTGTCGTCTTCGGTGCCGGCCCGCAGCCGAACGCCCCGGCCGGCAGCGGCCATGCCGCCGATTGCGGGGAACAGGGCCTGCACCAGGAAGAATGTCCACAGTGCGGCGGCGGCGGAGCCCGTCGCGGTCAGGGCCCAGATCGCACCGCCGAGGCCGATGAGCACCAACGAGGCCTCCGCGACGGCGCCGAGCGGACCCCGCCGCAGCAGCACCGTCCTCGCGAGCCATAGCAGGGCCGGCTGCGCTGCGGCGGACAAACCCGGCACCAGCACGAGTACCGGCATGCTGACCGCGGCCCAGATCAGCGCCAGCGTGACTCGTCCGGTCGGCTCGCTGCTGCGCGCGCAGAGATAGCCCAGATAGGCGGCGCCCACCGCGGTGACGGTGAGCGAAGCCGATGCGCTTTGTCCGAATGCGACGGCCAGCAGCGCAAACAGCGCGCCGCCCGCGAGGGCGAGCCCCGCGGCAACGCCGACGCCTTCGAGGAAGCCGGGCCGGTCCGGCGACGCCGCGCTCATGACGCCCTCCGCCGTTTCTCGGCCAGTAGCGCGATTTCGACCTCGTCGTCGCTGACCGGCGCGCCGGTCAAACCGGCGACAACGCCCGCTGCGCCGTTGACGCCCCCACCGTTGACGCCCCCGCCGTTGAAGCCCACGCAGGCGCTCGCCGGTCCCTCGACAGCGTCAGCATCCGCCCCCGCTCGCACACCCGCCAACGCCTGCGCCTCGGCGCGCAGCTCGCCGAGGCGGGAGCGGTGGGTGTCGAGGCGTTCGGCGAGTGCTGCGCCGCGGGAGTCGAGCTCCGACAGCCGCTGCGCCAGCAGCCGCTCGATGCGCTCGCGCTTCAGGCGCCGGCGCAGCAGTGCGCGGGCGAGGTCGTCTTCGCCGCTGTCCAGGCACAGCGTCAGCTCGTCGGCGCTCCGACTCGCCTGCTGGGCGAGCGCTTGGCGCCGTCTGCCGATCTGCGCATGCTCCCGACGCAGCTCGGCCAGCAGGCGCTCGTCGCGCTCGATGCTGTCGGCCATATCGCGGAGGGATTGAGCGAGCACGATGTCCGGGGCTTCCAGGCGATCCAGCAAGGCGTGCAAATCGGCCTGAATCAATCGGGACAGGCGTGTCATCACTGCCATGGTCGGTGTCTCCTCGTTGGTTGACTGACGACGCCAGTCTAAGCAGCACCGAGCGGCGGCGTAGACAAACTGTTGTAAACAGCGCGCGTAAAATTTACCGGGAAGTTACCCTTACGCCGGTGCGCGGCTGATAGGCTTCGATAACGCCGGCGGGTCGTCAGCCGGCGGCAGATGCCGGCCGAGTCCGGCAATCGGAGCATCGCGGTGCCGCTGCGCGGGAATCGCGCGCCGTCGCTCGATCGCCGGGAGCGCGATCGAGCGACG
>JAIPFF010000084.1 GCA_021736785.1 Thiohalocapsa sp.
CCGGCGCTCGCCGGGGTCGGGGCCTGTTGTTTTTTGTCGAAAGCGGAACCGACGAGGATGCCCGTACCATGGAGCTCTTCCTGAAGATCGCCGCCGCGGCGGTGCTGATCATGATGCTGTTTTACCTTTGGCCCGCGTACAAGGCGTGGCAGGAGAACGGGCCGAAGGCGGAAAAGGGAGACTGGCAGGCCGCGCTGCTGCCGTTGGCGGCGGTCGTTGGCCTGGTGGTGGTGCTGATTGCGCTGGTGCGCTGACGGGCGCCGATGACGGCAGGGCGCGGCGGCAGTCAGCGGCTAGCGCGGCTCGAAAAAGCGCTCTCCGCCGTAACTCAGGATCGCGCCGTCCGAAACCACTTGCTCCACCCGCACGCCTTCCCTGCTCTGTTCGTTCTCGCCGACTTTGCGGCCGTTGATGTAGACGAAGCGACGGATCGGATCGCTGTCGAACACGTGCACCGACATCCTGAACGGCGGCAGCTTGGCGCGCAGCGCCGGCGACGCCACCGGCGCGCGTGCGCCGCCGCGAGCCGGCGTCGGCGCCGGTGTTGACTGCGGCTCGCGGCGCTGTGCCGGCGGTGGCGGCGCTGGCGCGGGCGACACAGGTATCTTGCCCGACTGCACTTCCTGCTTGAAGGCCTCGATATCGGCGATCAGATCGTCCGGAATCGCAACCTGATCCGGGTTCTGTGCACGCCTGAGTGCCGGCGCACCGGCCACGGAGGGCGAATCGTCGCCCCCGAGCACGGCGCGGCGTAACTCGTCCGCTCCGCGCGGAAGCGGCTCGCCGGGCTTCGCCGGCGCGGGCACGACCAGCACACGCGGCTCGACACTCAAGCTGTTCGGGTCATCGGCCGCCAGGGCCGGGTCGGCCGGGCTCGCCGGTGAGCCGGCGACCTTGTCCGAGGCCGTCGGCGCGGACGCAGCGGACGTCGGTACAACCTCGTCCGAATTTCGGCTGGCGGCGGCTGCAGGGGACGGCACCGCGCCGCCACGGGCACCGGCAAAGCGCTCGGACTCGGTTTCGGCATCGAGCTCGGCCGGGAGCTCGGCCGGGAGCTCAGGTTGGGAATCGGACGCGACGCCCGTCGCACGACCTGCGCCGGCGTCCCGAGTATCCTCTGGGTCCCTGGTCGACATACTGGCGGCCACCGCACTCGCCGCCGACGCAGGTAGCGGCAGCGGCGCGGCCGAGCCGGAATCGACAACGGCGGCCGCAAGCCCGTCTTGTGCGCCGGCCCGCCGTTCGCTCGCCGCTCCCCGCTCGAACGCCGGCCCCAACCCGCTCTCCGGCGGCTGCTTCAGCACCGCGTAAAGCGCGATGCCGACCGCGACGACGGCCAGCATCACGGCTGCATAGGCCCAGGTGTGCTGCGCCCGCGGCAGCGCGGGCTCTTCGAAGTTGACGCTGCGAAGGCTCGGTACCTGACCGAGCTCTCGCTCCTGCTGGGATTTTTTCAGCGCCTCGAGAATGTACGACATGAGCGGAATGCCAAGCCAAGCACGGTGAATTCAGCGCGACTGCGAAACACGGACGACACTGTCCGCCTGCAGAGCGTTGCGCAGCATGATGAGCGTTCGCGGACCGGCAACACCGTCCGCGACCAGACCCGTCGACGACTGAAATTGCCGAACGACCCCGGTCAGCGCCGCGTCGTAACGCGCGGGCTCCGCACTGAGCTCCACGTCGGGCAGCGCAGCCATGCGCTCGCGCAGCCAAGCCACCGCCTCGGGACTCGATCGGCTGCCGATCACCCGCACGCCGACCGGCGGCAGGCGCCAGAGCAAGAGGTAGTCGCCGGACCAGCGCTCGTCCAGGGTCGCGATGGGCACGCGCTTCGCTTGTCCGTCGTGGTGGACCATCGCGTACTCGGTATCGATCCCGCCGATCACCGCGAAGCGCTCGCTACCGTCCGCCATGGTCAGTTCGAGTGCCACCGGCCGATCGAACTGCCGCAAATCACTCCAGCGCCCGTTGCTGCGCTCGCAGTCGAGTCCGAACGCGGCGACCGCGGGACAATCGAGCCGGCTCACGGCGGCGTCGGCGGCCACACCCCAGAGCCGCAACAGCTCATCGACGACCGCCGCCCGGGCAATCGACGCCTTGGCCAATTCCTCCGGCGCCACTTCCGGCAGATCGGGCGCGACCGCGGCCATCGCAATACGCGGAAAGCGCGCTCCCGCGGCTTGCGGGTCGGCAGCCGGCGCCGCGGCAGCCCGCTCGCCCGAAACCGCTGTCGAGGCCTCGCCCGCGTCCGCCACGGCAGGCACGCTCGGGTCTGAAGTGAGGCTATTCGCCGCGTGTGCGAGGCCCGGTGCGGCGTTGTCGGACGCGGGCGCCGGAGCGTCGCCCGGCTCTGCCGTAACCTGCCGCGGCTGGCCGTCGCCCCCCTCACCGGTATCCCGAGCACCCGCCTCGGCGTTGCCCGTCTCAACCGCGACGGCGTCTTGAGCGGCCGCGACGCGGTCCGGCGGAGCCCCCGGGGGCACGGAGTCCGTGGCTTCGCCGTCCCGAGCGGCATCCATCGCCGACGCCGGACCATCTCGGGTCGATGCTGTCGAGGCGTCATCCGACACCTCGGGGCTGTCCGCCAGTGCACCCGCGGCCTCTGCCGACGGCTGCTCGCCGGCCGACGGCTCCGATGCGAGCAGTGCTGCGCGCTCCTTCGGAATCAATGCGGATATGCGCGCCGGCAGCGTATCGAGCACGCCCGCGGCGCCGACCCACAGGCCCAAGCCGGCGGCGAGCAGAACGGACGCGGCCGTCGCCAGCGCCCGACCCCGACCCGGCAGTGGCCGATCATCGCTGCCGCGCACCTCGCCCGCGGCGCGCCTGACGATGGCCGGCGTGACCTGCATCTGACGCGAAACGGCGGCACCGAGCAGCGCGCGGTCGCAGAGCAGGTTGATCAGCCTCGGCACGCCGCCCGAGCGACGGTGCACCTCGCGCAGGGCCGCGGCCGTGAACAAGGGTCGGTCGACGCCGGCGACGGCGATGCGGTGATCGACATAGGCCGCGGTCTCCCGCACCCCGAGCGGGCGCAAATGGAAGCGGGCCGTGATGCGCTGATTGAGCTGGCGCAGATCCGGCGACGCGAGCATCTGGCGCAGCTCGGGCTGACCGATCAAAAAGATCTGCAGCAGCTTGTGCTTGGTCGTTTCCAGATTGGTCAGCAGGCGGATCTGCTCCATTACCTTCGGGCGCAGGTTCTGCGCCTCGTCGATAATCAGCACCGGGCGGCGGCCGCGCGCGTGAACATCGAGCAGATAGCCGTTCAGCCGATCGACCAGGGCCTTGACGGACTGCTCGGCGGCGGGCACGTCGAGACGGAATTCGTCGCAGATGGCGTGCAGCAGCTCGGTGGCCGTCATCGCCGGGTTCAGCACCAGCGCCACATCGACGTCCGACGGCAACTGCTCCAGAAACGCACGGCAGACGGTGGTCTTGCCGGTACCCACTTCGCCGGTCAACAGCACGAAGCCGCCGCCGTCGCCGGCACCGTACAGCAGGTGCGCCAGAGCCTCGCGGTGCTGCTCGCTCAGGAACAGGTAGTGCGGGTCCGGCGTGATTGAAAAACTGGCCTCTTTGAGACCGAAGTATCTGGGATACACGGTAATGCTCTGAACAGGGTCGCGAGCCCGGCGGGATGCGCATGCGCGAGCGCGGTCCGGACCGGGGCAGTCCGAAATCATAGAGAAATCCGCGCTCGGGCGCAGCAACTGACGACTGCGGCTGCAACGAGTACCCTTGAAAACCCGATCGCACGCGGTTTGCACGAGCGTCTCGGGGAGTTGGCCATGCACGCACCGATCGACGGTGCTTTCGGCGCTGCCGACGTTTCACGGACAATGCTCGAAACCGCACTGCGCGGATTGTGGACCAGTTGGAGCCCGGCGGATGAACGAAGAAAACAAGACCAAGCCCGACGAACTGCGCTGGACAAGGTCGACACCCGGCGAGCAGCTCGACATCAACAAGCCCGTGGTCAAAGGCATCGCGCGATTGATCAAGGAGCGCGAGCTGGACAGCGTGCGGGGCATCCTGCGCCGCTGGCACCCGCGCGACATCGTCGAGTTGTTGGTGCAGCTGCCTCTGAAGCGCGCCCGCAAGCTGTTCCTGAGCCTTCCGCCCGGGCCGGCGGCAAAGGTCATCGCAGGCCTCAACGATGACTTCCGCGCGGCGCTGCTGGAAGACGCCACGATTGATCGGCTGGTGGAGATCCTCGACTCGCTGGACCCGGAAGACGCGGTCGACGCCATGGACGAGCTGCCCGAGGAGGTACAGGAGCGGCTGCTGCCCCAACTGCGCGAATCCGCCAGCATCAGCGAACTGATGGCCTATCAGGAAGACTCGGCCGGCGGCATCATGACGCGCAAGTTCATCACCGTGCCGCCGGACTGGACGGTCGATCAGGTCATCGCGGAGGTGCGCCGCCACGCCAATCGCGTCAAAAAGCTCTCCGCCATCTACGTGATCGATGCCGATCGGCTGCTGATCGGTTACTTGAAGCTGCGCGACCTGCTGCTGAGGCCCCACGACAGCCTCGTCGCGGACATCATGCGCACGGACTACGTCGCGGTCCGCTCCGATATGGACCAAGAAGAGGTGGTCCGCATCACCGAGAAGAACGACCTGGTCTCCGTGCCGGTCGTCGACAGTGCCGGCCGGCTGCTGGGACGCATCACCTCCGACGAGCTCCAGCGCGTGGTGCGCGACGAGGCGGAGGAGGACATCCGCCTGATGAGCGGCGTCTCGCCGGCCACCCGCCCGGACGAGCCCGTGCTCGGCATCGTGCGTAACCGCCTGCCCTGGCTCGTGGCCGGACTCGCCGGCGCGACCGTGTCCGGCTCTATCGTCGGCAGCTTCCAAGACGAGATCGCCGCCGCCGCGATTCTGGCAAGCTTCATTCCGGTGGTGATGTCGATGGCGGGCAACGCCGGCATCCAGGCATCCACCGTGGCCATTCAAGGGCTCGCCACCGGTACCATCTGGATCGGTGATCTGCCCTGGCGTCTGGGCAAGGAGGCGCTGGGCGCCCTGTTGAACGGCCTTGCCGCGGCACTGATCCTGGCCGTGATCGTGGTGATCTCGGGCCCGTTCATCGGCGTGCGCGACCCCGTGCTGCTGGCGCTCACGGCCGGCCTGTCGCTGGTGGGAGTGACCCTGCTGGCCGTCACCATGGGAGCCTCGGTGCCGTTGATACTCAAACACTTCGGCATCGATCCGGCGATGGCCACCGGGATCTTCATCACCACCGGCAACGACATCCTTGCCGTGCTGGTTTTCTTTATCGTCGCGACCGGCATTTACCTGTGACCTGGACGCGCCTGCCCCAGATCATCCGGCAACTATTCGTCGCCTCTGTACGCAGCTTGGGTCAACGCCGGGCAGGCAGCACGTCGTCGAGAAGATCGGTCAGCGCCGTGAGGTCGTCGACGTCCCAATCAGGGCGCGGCAGCTCTCCGGGCCAAGGCTCGCCGGGCGCGAAGCGTCCGCTGCGCACCAGCGCCGCGCGCAGGCCGTAGGTGACGGCGCCGGCGATGTCGGTATCGGGCCGGTCGCCGATCATCAGGCAGCGCTCCGCTCGGCAGCCGAGGCGCTTCAGGGCCATTTCGAACAGCGCCGGACGCGGCTTGCCGATCACCACCGGGCCGACGCCGGAGGCCGCCGAGAACGGTGCCACCAAGGCGCCGCCGCCGGGCAAAATGCGGTGCTCGCCGCCGACGCTGTCGTCCACCGACGTGTCCGGGTTGGTGACAACGAGCCGGGCACCGCGCTTGACGATCAAGTTGATGCCCGTCGTCAGGGACTCGAAATCGAGCCCCGGTCCCTCGCCGACGACCACGAAATCCGCGCGTTCCATGTCCTCGCGCCCGACCGCCCGCAGTGCGATATGCAGGCCTTCGGCGCCGACCGCGAAATAGGAAAACCCCGGTTTCTCCCGCGCGAGCCACGCGGCGGTGGCCTCGGCGGACGTGAGAATGGTCTCGGGCGCCGGCCGCGGAAGCCCCATCCGTGCCAAGCGCTCGGCCACCTGCTCCGGCGTTCGGATGGGATTGTTGGTGACGAACAAATGCGGCATCGGCGCAATCCGCTCCAGCAGCGCACGCGCCCCCGGGAGCGGCGTGACGCCGTGGTACAGCACGCCGTCCATATCCAGCAGCAGCGCATCGATGGGCACACCGACCATATCGTGCCTCCCGGTCCGGCGCGCCGCGGGTCAGTCGAGATCGTTGGTCAATGAATCGCGCACGGCCGCATCGACCTGCACTTCGTTTCGGTATTCGGGATGGTCGATACCCATAGACAGCGAGGCACCGGCCTTTAGGTCCTCGGCCATTGCGTCGCTGAGCTCGAAGCGCATGAAGTGCACCGAAGAGGTCTTATCGTCCGCGGTGCGCTCCAAGTCTTCGTCGGCGATGGCGTAAACCTTGTCGTGATCACCGATCCGCACCCAGGTCTTGTCCTCGATGCCGATGAGCCGTGCCAGCGCTTGGCGGCGCTCCTCCATATCCTCGTATTCGATCATGAAGGTCGCTTTCCAATTGCGCCCGTTCGGGATCATCGGATTGTAGGCGTCGAGCTCTTCGGTGATGCCGGACGCCTCGAAGATCCGCTCCACGCGCAGCATTTCCTGGATCTGGTACTGCATCGTCAGACGGTCTTCGAAATACAAGGTCGCGTGCGCGCCGATCGCCACTTTGCGGTTGCGCTTGTGCTCGATCACTTCGGCGCGGAAGCTGGCGCGCCGCTCGGCGTAGTCCTCGAGGCTCCACAAATCCTGGCGGGTCAAGGTTTGCATGTCGGTCTCCGGTTGGGTTCGGGTTGCGTGACGGCTCGGCGGCGGTTGCCCGGGCTCAGACACCGTAGGCGATGCGAAGCAGCGTCAAGGGATGCTGCTGCTTTCCGTCCTGCTCCAAAGCGTGTGCGATGTGCGCACCGGCCATCGGACAATCGCTGCCGAAATGGTCCGCCTCGGCCTGTTTGACGCGGCTCGCGACCGGTCGCACGATTTTCATCGACGCGGCATGAAACTCCTTCTTGACCGCATAGGTGCCGTCGTGGCCCGAGCAGCGCTCGATGATTTCGACCGTGGTATCGGGCACCAGTGCCAGCACCTCGCGGGTCTTCTGGCCGATATTCTGTACGCGCTGGTGACAGGAGGCCTGGTAGACGACCTTGCCCAGAGGCTTATCGAAAGACGTGCTCAGCTTGCCTTGCTTGTGTCGCAGCATCAGATATTCGAAGGGATCGAAGATATGCTGCTTGACCAGCTGAACATCGGCGTCGTCCGGAAACATCAGCGGCAGTTCCTGTTTGAACATCAGCACGCAAGACGGCACCGGCGCGACGATGTCCCAGCCCGCATCCACCAGCGCCTTCAGCACCGGAATGTTGGCGCTCTTGGCCTCTTCCACCGCCTCGAGATCGCCCAGTTCCAGCTTGGGCATGCCGCAGCAGCGCTCCTTCTGCGCAAGCGTCACCGGGATGCCGTTGTGCTCGAACACGGCAATCAGATCATCGTTGACGCCGGGATCGTTGTAATTGCCGTAGCAGGTGGCGAACAGCGCGACCTTGCCGGTGGTGGGACCGGCGGCGGTCCCGGACGCCGAGCGCCCGATCAGATCGGCGTGGCGCTTGCGCAGCGTGTCGCTGTGGTACTCGGGCAGCGCGGCGGTGCTGTCGACGCCGAGCACGGACTCCATCAGCTTGCGCCCGCCGCTGTTGTTCAGCGCCGCGTTGACGAGGCCGTTGACCACCGGAATGCCCGCCAACGATCCGACCAGGTCGGTGCTCGAGAGCAGCTTGTCGCGCTGCTTGGTCTTGCCCTCTTTGTACTTTACGGCCTTCGCGCGCAGCATCAGATGGGGAAAATCCAAATTCCATTCGTGGGGCGGCACGTAGGGACACTTGGTCATGTAGCAGAGGTCGCAGAGGTAGCAGTGATCGACCACCTTGATGTAATCCGCCTTGTCGACGCCGTCGACCTCCATCGTCTCGGACTCGTCGACCAGGTCGAACAGCGTCGGAAAGGCTTGGCAGAGGCTGACGCAGCGCCGGCAACCGTGACAGATGTCGAAGACCCGCTCCAACTCCGTTTCGAGCGCTGCCCGGTCGTAGAACCGGGGGTTCTTCCAGTCGAGCGGATGCCTGGTCGGCGCGTCGAGACTGCCTTCTCGGATGGTGGTGGACATCGGTTACTCCCCTGTCAGCGAAGCCGCCGGCGCTGATGAGCGCGGCGGCGGATCAAGCCGTCGGAATCCGGCACGCACCCCCCGGTGACGCACGTCGAGTCTGCCGGAGCGCCGCCGGTTTCGGTTTTTGATCGGCGCGGAAAGCATGCCGCGGGCCAACGCAAACGCCCGGACACGGCTCGACCGGCCATCGCGCCAGCGTAGACCAAGCCCGCCGGTCGCAACCAATGGGTATTTCAAATCACGGCGATAGGCAGCGCACATCGCGGGAAGCGGTTCGCGCCGCGCGCTTCGGGTGCCCGCCATCGGCTTCTCGGCGACGCCGAAGGTCCGCGGCAGCGCCAGTTCCAGCGAGCGCGTCCTCTCTCGGCGGAATTCATGGCAGGCGAGCAAGTGGCCGATCTCTTGGCAGTGACGCTCGGCATCGCGCCGGGCAATATAGTCGGCTCGCGTCCGACGGGCGCGCGGGCGCGGCGCCGACGCCTGCAAGCGGGCTTGCAGCGCCGGTGCGCACGATCGTTAGCCGACGGTCGGATCGCGGGCTGCGCAAACCGCCATGACCCGATGGCCTTTTTCGAGAATGATCCATGTACGAAACCGTGACGACCGAATGCCCGTGGTGCGGTGCGCCGACGGAAGTCAGCGCCGATTGCTCCGCGGGCAGCCAAATCTTCGTCGAAGACTGCATGGTCTGCTGCTCGCCGATGCTCATTCGGCTCGAGTGTGATCCATTGACCGACGGCGTCGCCGCGCTGACGGCGGTTCGCGAAAACGAATGACACGATCGAGTCGGTTTTACCGGGCAATCACCCGCCGAAAACATGCGCTCGCGCATTCGCATCTCGTATTTTTCGTTTATAAACTACCGCGCCGCAATGTACCGCGAATAACCTGACGAGAGGACCGTGCCCATGCGAATGAGGACCCTATCGCTGACCGCCGCGCTTGGATTGACCGCGTTGCCAGCCGTTGCCGACGATACGCAACTGCGCGAGCTCGCGAAATCCGCCGGACTCGAGCCCGTGCCTTACGGCCTCGCTGCCGTGCAGGACAACCCGGTCACGCGCGAAAAGATCGACCTCGGCAAGATGCTGTTCTTCGATCCGCGGTTGTCTGCCAGCGGCGTCATCAGTTGCAACACCTGCCACAACGTCGGCACCGGCGGCGACGACAATCTGCCCACCTCGGTCGGCCACGGCTGGCAAAAGGGCCCGCGCAACTCCCCGACGGTGCTCAATGCGGTCTTCAACAAGGCACAATTCTGGGACGGGCGCGCCGAGGATCTGAAGGCCCAGGCCAAAGGCCCCATCCAGGCAGGCGTGGAGATGGCCAACGAGCCCGAGAATGTCGTCGTCACGCTGAACAGCATGCCGGAATACATCGAGCGCTTCGGCCGGGCCTTCCCGGGCGAGGAAGACCCGGTGACGTTCGACAACATGGCCAAGGCCATCGAGGCCTTCGAGGTCACCCTGGTCACGCCGAATGCGCCGTTCGATCAATGGCTCGAGGGCAACGACGGCGCCATGACGGACGAGCAGAAAGCGGGCCTCGCCACGTTTCTGGACAAGGGGTGCGCGTCCT
This sequence comes from Thiohalocapsa sp., assembly GCA_021736785.1. Taxonomy (GTDB): domain Bacteria; phylum Pseudomonadota; class Gammaproteobacteria; order Chromatiales; family Chromatiaceae; genus Thiohalocapsa. Next base: position 9,774 of record JAIPFF010000084.1, read on the forward strand.
GCCACTCCGGCATCAATTTCGGCGGGCAGGGCTACTTCCCGTTCGGCCTGATCGAGAAGCCCGGCGCGGAGATCCTGCCGCCGGAAGACAAGGGCCGTTATCAGGTCACCAAGACCGCATCCGACGAGTACGTCTTCCGCGCGGCGCCGCTGCGCAATATCGCCATTACCGCGCCGTACTTCCACTCGGGCAAGATCTGGGACCTCGAGCAAGCCGTGGCCGTCATGGGCACGGCGCAGCTAGGCGCCAAGCTCAGCGACGAAGAGACGACCAGCATCGCGATATTCCTCGGCGCGCTGACCGGCGAGCAACCGATCGTCGAGTATCCGATACTGCCGGTGGAAACCGACAGCACGCCGAAGCCGAGGCTCTGATAGGCTGAACTCCAGCCTCCGAGCGCCCCCACGCGGGCGGCGCTCGGATCGCCCCATCTCATACCCGTACCGGGACACCCCGGCTAACCCCGGGCCGGCCGCTTGCGCCGGCCCGGCC
>JAIPFF010000004.1 GCA_021736785.1 Thiohalocapsa sp.
CGTCTGCCACGTTGACCGCAACCCCCGACCGACTGGAAAACAACGACACGCTGACGGGCAGCGGCAGCGGACTCGTGGATTACGGGTTATTCGTCATCGGCTCGGGCTTGGACGGCGTAGAACTGACCGTTCCCGACGGAGAAACCGCCTGCGTCGGCGCTGACGTATTGCCGGCGGGCGCGGTCGTCGAGGTCGGGGCCGGGCGTGAGCCCGTGACGCCGCCGTTCGATCTGGCGACGCTAGAGGCTTGCCCCTGACAATTTGGCCCGACGACGACACAAACCGCGACACAAAAAAAAGGCTGTCGTCAGACAGCCTTTTTTATGATTTTGGAGCGGGAAACGAGACTCGAACTCGCGACCCCAACCTTGGCAAGGTTGTGCTCTACCAACTGAGCTATTCCCGCTTCGAGACCGCCTATTTTACGGAGGTGGACTTCCGTGTCAACCCTTCGTAAGAACCGCGTCACATCCGGGCGATGCAGGTGCCGAAGCGGACGACGGCGCGAGACGATCGAGGGCTAACCGCGCCCGCGCGAAGACGGGGAATGGGCGCCGGCGGTCAGGCTGGGCCAAGCCGCGCGAAGATAGAGATACATGGACCAGAGCGTCAGCAGTGCCGCGATGTAGAGCAGCGCGATGCCGATCGTGCCGACCGGTATGCCCAGGATCGGATCCTTCAAGATCAGGAGCACGATGGCGATCATCTGCGCCGTGGTCTTCAGCTTGCCCGCCATGGAGACCGCCACTTTCGCGCGGGCCCCGACCTCCGCCATCCATTCGCGCAGCGCGGATACCGTGATCTCCCGGCCGATGATGACTGCCGCCGGCAGCGCCAGCGCAATGCGCGGATCCGCCTGCACCAGCAGCACCAGCGCCACCGCGACCATGAGCTTGTCCGCAACCGGATCCAAAAACGCACCGAGCGGCGAAGTCTGCTCCAGGCGACGCGCCAAGTAGCCATCGAGCCAATCGGTGATCGCTGCCACGGTGAACACAACCGCGCAAACCAGCCTCGCCCATTCGACCGGAAGGTAGAAGATCACCACGAACACGGGGATCAATAAGATCCGAAGATAGGTCAGTATGTTCGGGATGGTCCACATGGCGATCGGCTCCGGGGGGCAAACGAGCGGTCATCGTAGAAGGTCGGACCTTCTCGGCGAATGACATTCTACCGCTTGCGCAATCAGGGACGTACTCTTCGGATCCGGACGCGGCCGACGCCGGATGCGGTGATGAGGTCATTCTGCTGACGGGCGGCGGGCGGGCTTGCCTTCAACCCCTTTCGCGCACTGCCTCGTGGATTTGCCGGGCCAGGTCGGCGCTGATCCCTTCGACGCGGGCGATTTCCTCCGGCGCCGCCCGCGCCAGGCCGCGCAGCCCGCCGAAAGCCCGAAGCAGATTCTGGCGGCGTTTCGGCCCGACGCCGGGGATTTGCTCCAGCACCGATGTCCGCCGCGCCTTGTCACGGCGCTGACGGTGGCCGGTGATCGCGAAGCGATGGGCCTCGTCGCGGATCTGCTGTACCAGGTGCATCGCCGGCGAGTCCGGCCGGGGCAGGACCGGCGTCTTGCGGCCCGGCACCCACAGCTGCTCGGCACCCGCCTTGCGGTCCGGCCCCTTGGCCACGCCGACCAGCTGTACACCGGTGACGCCGAGCTCCTGCAGCACGCCAGCCACCGCGCTCAGCTGTCCTTTGCCGCCGTCGATAAACAGAATATCCGGCAGCGGCACCTCCCCTTTCCGGATGCGTTTGTAGCGTCGCGTCAGGGCCTGCTCCATCGCCGCGTAGTCGTCGCCGGGCGTGATGTCTTCGATATTGAAGCGCCGATAATCCGACTTGCGCGGTCCCTCGGCGTCGAACACCACGCAGGAGGCCACCGTCAGCTCGCCCCGAGTATGGCTGATGTCGAAGCACTCCATCCGGCCCGGTAGCTCGTCCAGATCCAGCACGTCGCGCAGGGCATCGAGGCGCCGCGCATACCCCGCCCGGCTGCCGAGCCGCGACTTCAGCGCCAGCTCGGCATTGCTCGCCGCCATCTCCAGCCAGCGCGCCCGATCGCCGCGCACCCGGTGCTTGATCGTGACGCGACGCCCGGCCTGCTCGCTGAAGGCGGACTCCAAAAAGGCATGCTCCTCGGGCTCCGCGTTGACCAGAAGCTCGGGCGGAATCTGCTTGTCGCCGTAGAACTGGGCGAGGAATGCCGACAAGACAGCCTCCGGCGACGCCGCATCGGGTACCTGCGGGAAGAACGCCTTGTTGCCGAGATTGCGCCCGTTGCGAACGAAGAACACCTGCACGCACACCACGCCGCCCTCCTCCGCACAGGCGACGATGTCCAGGTCGCCGCCGTCGGCGGTGACGTATTGGCGCTGTTGAATCCTGCGCAGTGTCGCGATCTGATCGCGCAGTGCCGCGGCGCGCTCGAACTCCAGGGCCTGCGCCGCCACCTCCATACGCTCCCCCAGCTCGGCGATGACCTCGTCTGTGCGGCCCTCGAGAAACTTCACGCTGTGGTCCACGTCCATGGCGTAGTCCTGCGCCGCGACGAAGCCGCAGCAAGGTGCCGTGCAGCGCTTGATCTGGTACTGCAGGCAAGGGCGCGAGCGGGTGCTGTAGAACGTGTCCTCGCACTGGCGCACCGGGAAAAGCTTCTGCAGCAACTGCAGCGTCTCGCGCACCGCCCAGGCGCTGGGATAAGGGCCGAAGTAGCGCCCCTCGCCCTTGCGCGAGCCGCGGTAGAAGGCAAGCCGGGGAAAGCGATCCTGCGTGCTCAGATAGATGTACGGATAACTCTTGTCGTCGCGCAGCAGCACGTTGAAGCGCGGCTTGTGCGACTTGATCAAGTTGTTCTCGAGCAACAGGGCCTCGCCTTCCGTGCGCGTTACCGTCACCTGTATGTCGGCGATTTGCGAGACCATCACCTGCAGGCGCCGGTTCAGCGCGCGCCCGAAGTAGCTGGAGACGCGGCGCTTGAGATCCTTGGCCTTGCCCACGTAGAGGACTTCGCCTGCCGCATCCAGCATTCGGTAGACGCCGGGCTGCGGCGGGATTTGCTTGAGGACGGATCTGTGGTCGAGCTCTTTCATGGCGGTTCTTCGGCCTGCTCGTGCCGCGGCGGATCGGCCCCGGCGACTGCAAAGACCGGGCGCATGGTCATCCGGGCGCGAGCGCGTTGATCGGAAATCCGGCGGACATCAGAGGATTGCCCGGTGATCTCGTCGCCGGCGGCGGCCGCGGGCCGCGGGCGCGATCAGGTCCGCGCGTCTTCGAGCAGCGCGCGGCATCGCCCGACGACGCCGTCGAACATGGCCTCCGTCAAGCGGCCGGTCTGCGTGTTGTAGCGGCTGCAATGATAGGAGTCGATCAAGTGCAGCTCACCCGGCAGCGCATGCTCCGCCGCATGGCCGAAGGCCCAATGGGACTGGCGCAGATCGCGGGCCTGCAGCACCGCCTTGTGCGCGATCTGTCCCAGTGCCAGCACCACCGCGCCGGGATGCAGCGCTGCCAGTTCGGCCCGCAGAAATGGGTTGCAGGTCCGGATCTCGTCGGTGGTCGGCTTATTTTGCGGCGGCAGGCACTTCACCGCGTTGGTGATGCGGCAGTCGTGCAGCGCGAGTCCGTCGTCGGCAGAAACCGATTCCGGCGCCGTGCCGAAGCCGTAACGATGCAACGTCCGATAGAGCAGAATCCCGGCGAAGTCGCCCGTGAACGGTCGCCCGGTTCTGTTCGCGCCGTGCTTGCCGGGCGCGAGACCTACAATCAGAAGACGCGCCGAAGGATCGCCGAAGGGTGGCACCGGACGTGCAAAATAATCCGGATGCTCGGCACGCACTTCGCGCAGGAATGCGGCAAGCCGCGAACATCGCGTACAGTCGCCGTCGTACTGCTCGGGCGGCAGATCTGCGCCGGTCATCGATCCGCGGATACGGGCTCGGGCCGATCGAGATCCTGAATCATGCCGTGGCGATACGCCAAACGGGTCAGATCCACGTCGGTGGACACATCCAGCTTTTCGAAGATCCGCTGGCGGTAGGTGCTGACGGTTTTCTGGCTCAGTGACAGACTGTTGGCGATCTCGTGATTACGCCGGCCGTCGAGGATCATCATGGTCACCTGCATCTCCCTTGCCGATAGGCTCTCGAACGGCGTTTCGGCCGTTCCGCGCCAGCCGGCGACCATGCGCTTCTGGGCAAGGTCCGCATCCACGTAGGGCATGCCCCGGTGCACGGCGCGGATCGCGTCCAGCATCTCTTTCGCCGGACAGCCCTTGGTCAGATAACCGATAGCGCCCGCCTCGTGCAGCCGAGCCGGCAACGGATCCTCGCTCAGCGCGGACAGCGCAATCACCCGGGTATGCGGAGACTGCCGCAGCAGCCGGCGCGTGGCCTCGATGCCCCCCATGCCATCGGGCATCTGAATGTCCATCAGCACGACATCGACGCTCAGTTTGCGAACGGCGCCGAGCGCCTCCTCGCCATCCGCCGCCTCGGCGACAACCTGCATGTCGCCCGCTGATTCGATGATCGAGCGCAATCCCGCGCGGACCAACTGGTGGTCATCGACAATGAGGATCTTGATCATGGCACGTTCTCGTTGGCAGGGAATTCGGCGCCTTCGGCACAAGCCGCCCGCGCTCCGCCGTTCCTTGCGGCGTGGCCGACCGATCGGTCTTCCGGCCCGAAAGCCGGCTCTGAATGCGCCCCGTTTCCCGAGGATCGCGACCGCTCGAGCGTCTCGAACAAGCAGCGCCGTTTCACGCCGCACCGCAAGGTCCAAGTGTTTCGGTGCTTCCATGCCCGTCGCCCGGATAGTCTAAACGAGACGCCGCGGTAATTTCCTACATTCGTGTAGGCAGATTCCTACACGCGAGCCGGGTGCCCCCGGGGTCGCGCGCCGTTGCGCGTGCAGCCGGTGTTTCACGCGACGCGGATCGGCTATCCTGCCGCCGCATGAACAACGAAGCGCACCCGCAACGCCCCGATTACCACGGCGGCGGCATCGTCAACCTGATGGCATCGCTGGTTCGCGGCCGCGGCGGTCTTGCCGATTACGCCGACCTGCAAGCCCTGCCCGCCGACGAGATCGGCCGCGTCCGCCATGTAGTTCTATTGGTCATCGACGGCCTCGGCACGCAGTGGCTGCAGCGCCACGGTGGCGACGGCATCCTGGCCCGCCATCTGCAGGCGTCGATGACATCGGTGTTCCCGCCGACCACGGCCTCGGCCATCACCACCTATCTCACCGGCGACGCGCCGCAGCAGCACGGCCTCACGGGCTGGTACATGTGGATGCGCGAGCTCGGTGCGGTCATGACCGTGCTGCCGGGCCGCCCGCGCTACGGCGGCGTCGGCTATCACGCGGCCGGCATCGATGCGGCCCGACTGTTTCGGCACCGGTCGGTATTCGGGCGCATCGGACCCGAAATCGACAGTGTTGCCGTCTCGCCCGCCCACATCGCCCACTCGGATTTCAATCGCGCCCATGTCGGCCCGGCAAAGCTGTACACCTTCGAGACGCTGCGCGCGCTGTTCCGCCAAACAGCCCGCGCCGTGCGCAAGGCGCGCCGCGCGAGCTATATCTACGCCTACTGGCCCGGACTCGACAGCATCGGCCACGACGAAGGCATCGAGAGCCCGCACGCACTGACGCATCTTCGCCAGATCGAGCAGGGCCTCGAGGACTTCGTCGCCGCGGTTGCAGGCACCGATACCCTTGTCGTGGTCACCGCCGATCACGGGCAAATCGACAGTACGCCCGCCGACGTCGTCTCGCTCGAGGACCATCCGGAGTTGGCCGATTGCCTGGCGCTGCCGCTGTGCGGCGAGCCGCGCGCCGCCTATTGCTACGTGCGCCCGGACCGCGCCGGCATTTTCGAAGAGTACTGTCGCGACGAGCTCGGCGAGCGCTTCGAGCTGTACCCGAGCCGCCAAGTGATCGACGAGGGCTGGCTCGGCCTCGGCACGCCGCATCCGCGGCTGCACGAGCGCATCGGCGACTACACCCTCCTCGCGCGGGGCAACAACGTCATTCGCGACACACTGCCCTTCGAGGAACCGTCGAGCCAGATCGGGGTACACGGCGGTTTGAGCGGGCCGGAGCTGATGGTGCCGCTATGCTTGCTGCACTGCTGAGACGCCTGCGCGGCGCGGATGCCGTCGTCGGCCGGCTGGCCGCGATCTACGTCGCCGAGCAGGCCGGCGCGCCGATGCGCGCGCACGACGCCGCCGAGGCCTTGCCCGGCAGCGGCTTGCGCGGCGACCGCTACGCCGCCGGCACGGGCTTCTGGCGGGCCACCGACGGCTGCCAGGTCACGCTCATCCATGGCGAAGACCTTGCCCGCGCCGAGCGGCGTTCGGGCTTGGCGCTTCAGCAAGGCCAGCACAGGCGCAACCTGGTCGTCACCGGGCTCGCGGGCACCGATCTCGGTCATCGCCGGCTGCGTATCGGCGATGCCTTGTTCGTTTGGCACCGCGTCCGCCCGCCCTGCGGCTATCTGGACAAAATCGCCGGCAGCGGCATGGCAAAGGCACTCGGTAAGCGCAGCGGCATCTGCCTCAAGGTGATCGAAGGCGGTTGGATCCGTGTCGGAGATGCCGTCGGCGTCGTTGCCGGCGAAGGGCACGGGTCGCCGGGGCGCCCATAGGTGCCGACGGCGAGAGGCGATTCTCGCGACGCATTTGCTGCGCGCTCGAGCTCGGGCTCGGGCCGGATCTAATGGGATAGGGTTCGGTTGGGGTCGCCGATGAACGCATCGAGTCGAGTCCGGTCGGGACGGCCGATGAACGCGATGCAGTGGCGATCGGCAATCATTGGCGGATCGTTTTCTTTCAACTGACCACCGCAAGCCGCGGCGCTCCCGCCACCGCCGGCAGGCTCGGGCGCAGTTGCAACTCGCGCTGATAGATCACCTCGACCCGATCGTCTCCGCCGAGCAGATGGCGCAGGCGCTTCAGCAGCGCGTCGCTGGGATCGACGCGCCAACCATCGCCGAGGCGCAACCGTCCCTGCGCACCCGCTCGACGGTAGTCGATGCGTATCGACAGCCCCTCGCCGCGATAAGGCTCCAGCGCTTCCTGCAGCTTGCGGACGTAATCGATACCGGCGGCGTGCGCCTCGGGGTCGCGCAGGTCGAGGCGCAGCAGCAAATGGTCGGCGAGCTCGGCACGGGCCGCCGCCAGCGGGCGCACGCTGCGCGCGATCAGCGTCCAGCCGTTGGTGAAATCATCCGGCTTCAGCGAGCCGGTGACGGCCAGGATCGCATCCGGCACCAACAGCTCGCGCACCTGCTCGTAGACGTCGTTGAAGACGGTCGCCTCGATGCGCCCGGTGCGGTCGTCGAGGGTCAGCGAGGCCATGCGCCCGCGGGCGGTCTTGTTGGTGCGCATGCCGACCACCAGACCGACCACGGTACGGGTCTCGCGCTCGCCGCCGCGCAGCGGCGTGACGCCGGGCGAGGCCATGGTCTGCGCGCTGTCGAGCAGCGCGCCGATGCGCTGGGAGACCATTTGATTCAGCTCGGCGTCGTAGCGGTTGATCGGGTGACCGGTCAGATACAGGCCCAGAGTTTCCTTCTCGCCCAGCAGGCGCTCGTCCTCGTCCCAAGCCGGCCAGCGCCGGGCCGCAATCTGCGGGTCGGGCGGGCTCGCCCCGGCGTCGGCGACGGGCTCCAGCGCGCCGAATAAGTCCGCCTGACCCGCGGCCTCGCGCTCGTGGTGCTGCTCGGCCAGCTTCACCGCCAACGGCAGCTGATTCATCAGGGTCGCGCGGTTCTCGCCCAGGTCGTCCAGCGCGCCGGCGCGGATCAGGGCCTCGAGCACGCGCCGGTTGGCCTTTTGCAGGTCGATGCGGCTGCAGAAATCCCAGATGTCCTTGAAGGCTCCGCCCGCCTCGCGCGCCTCCAGCATGGCGGCAATGGCGGACTCGCCGACGCCCTTGATGGCGCCGAGGCCGTAGATCACCGTTGGCTCGGGTGCATCGCCGCCGAGACTGGTGAACATAAAGCGGGAACGGTTGATCTTCGGCGGCTCCACGGTCAGGCCCATGGAGCGGCATTCGTCGATCAGCGTGACGACCTTGTCGGTGTTGTCCATATCCGCGGAAAGCACGGCGGCCATGAACGCGGCCGGGTAATGAGTCTTCAACCACAGCGTCTGGTATGAGACCAGCGCGTAGGCCGCCGAGTGGCTCTTGTTGAAGCCGTAGCCGGCGAACTTCTCCATCAGGTCGAAGATATAGGTGGCGGTCTTCGGCTCCACGCCCCGGTCCGCCGCGCCCTGCTCGAAGATCGCGCGCTGCTTTTCCATCTCCTCGAGCTTCTTCTTGCCCATCGCGCGGCGCAGCAGGTCGGCGCCGCCGAGCGAGTAGCCGGCCAGCACCTGGGCGATCTGCATGACCTGCTCCTGATACAGGATGACACCGTAGGTGGGCTTGAGGATCGGCTCCAGATCCGGATGCGGATAGGCCACCTCGGCGCGGCCGTGCTTGCGGTCGATGAAGTCGTCCACCATGCCGGACTGCAGCGGGCCGGGCCGAAACAGGGCCACCAGCGCGGTCATGTCCTCGAAGCTGTCGGGCCTGAGCTTCTTGATCAGCTCCTTCATGCCGCGGGACTCGAGCTGGAACACGGCGGTGGTCTCGCAGCGCTGCAAGAGCTCGAAGGCCTGCGGGTCCTTCGGGTCGATCAAGTTGATGTCGAGCGGGTCTTCGCCGTTGGCGAGGCGCTCGGCATTGATGGTCTTCAGGGCCCAGTCGATGATGGTGAGCGTGCGCAGGCCCAGGAAGTCGAACTTCACCAGCCCCGCCTGCTCCACGTCGTCCTTGTCGTATTGCGTCACGAGATTCTCGCCGCTCGGCTCGCAATAGAGCGGCGCGAAATCGGTCAGCACGGTGGGCGCGATGACGACGCCGCCCGCATGCTTGCCGGCGTTGCGTGCAATGCCTTCCAGCTTGCGGGCCATGTCGATGATGGCCGTCACGGCCTCGTCCTCGGCGTAGGCGCGCTTGAGCTCCTCGCTCTCCTCCAGTGCCTTGTCCAGCGTCATGCCGAGCTCGAACGGCACCATCTTCGCGACCTTGTCGACGAAGCCGTAGGGATGTCCGAGCACGCGGCCGACATCGCGCACCACGGCCTTGGCCGCCATGGTGCCGAAGGTGATGATCTGCGAGACCGCGTCGCGGCCGTACTTACGGGCCACATAGTCGATGACCCGGTCGCGCCCTTCCATGCAGAAGTCGACGTCGAAGTCGGGCATGGACACGCGCTCGGGATTAAGGAAGCGCTCGAACAGCAGGTCGTGCTCGATGGGGTCGAGGTCGGTGATTTTCAGGGCGTAGGCCACCAGCGAACCGGCACCGGAGCCGCGCCCCGGTCCCACCGGGATGCCGTTGTCCTTGGCCCACTGGATGAAGTCTGCGACGATCAGGAAGTAGCCCGGGAAGCCCATCTGGCAGATGACGTCGAGCTCGCGCTGCAGGCGTTGGTCGTAGACCCCGCGCTTGTCGGCGAAGTCCGCGGTACCGCGGTCGAAGGTGCGCTCCAGGCGCCATTCGAGCCCTTTGCGCGCCTCGTTGACGAAGTGCTCGTCGATGGTCAGACCTTCCGGTACCGGCGAATCGGGCAGAAAGCTCTTGCCGAGGCTCAGCTCCAGGTTGCAACGCTTGGCGATCTCCACGGAGTTCTCAAGCGCCTCGGGAAGGTCGGAGAACAGCTCGGCCATCTCCGCCGGCGTGCGCAGGTACTGCTCTTGGCTGTGCCGGTGCGGGCGGCGCGGATCCTCCAGCGTGTGGCCGTTATGGATGCAGACGCGAACCTCGTGGGCGTCGAAGTCCTCGGCGCGCAGGAAGGCGACATCGTTGGTGGCCACCACCGGCACGCCCTTGGCGATGGCCAGATCGACGCTGGCCTCGACGCAGAGGTCATCGTCCTCGCGCCCTGTGCGCATCAGCTCCAGATAAAAACGGTCGCCGAAGGCGCGCAGCCAGTCCTCGAGCAGCCGCTGCGCATCGGACTGGTGCCCGCCGGTCAGCGCACGGCCCACTTCGCCGTTGGAACCGCCCGAGAGCGCGATCAAGCCTCCGGCGGCCTGAAAGACCCAATCCCGATCCACTTGGGCACTGCCGCTGCGCTGACCTTCGGTATAGGCGCGTGAGATGAGCCGGGTCATATTCTTGTAGCCGGCCAGATCTTTGGCCAGCAGCACCAGCCGAAACGGCTTGGCCGGGTCCTCCGCATTCGCGACCGCCAGCTCGGTGCCGGCGATGGGCTTGACGCCCGCCGACATAGCCGCCTTGTAGAACCGCACCAGCCCGAACAGATTGCTCTGATCCGTGATCGCCACCGCCGGCATGCCTGCGCCGGCGACGACCTTGACCAGCGGTTTGATCCGCACCAAGCCGTCGACAAGGGAGTATTCCGAATGCAGGTGTAAGTGAACGAAAGACGGTTGTTCCGATTGCACGGGGCGGTTGCCTTGTGGGTAGCGATGACGTGGCGCGTGAAGGTCAGCGCGGCATTGTAGACGTCTGCCGTGCGCTCGGCACGGCGTGACCGACAAACGTGTGCCGCGCCGCGATCGAGCCGCGAGTCTGCCTCAGGGCAGCTTGAACAGCCGCCGCAGATTGCCGCTGGCCAGGCGCTCGGCCACGTCCGCCGGCAACTGCGCCAGCCAAGCCCGGATCTCGGCGGCCTCGGTCCCGTATTCCTTCCACCGTCGGGTCCAATAGGTGTCGACACCGACCACGACACGGTCCGCATGCTCGATGAAGAAACGTCGCCAGTGCGGGTGCAGCCGGCCTTGCGGGTCCGTGAAGCGCTCGTCGCGCACGGACGTATCCACATAGAGTCGGTTCGGGAACCGGCTCAGCATCGCACGCAGCACGGCCGGGCGCGGATCGGTGCCCAAATGCGCCCAAATCACGGTGACAGCGGGCTCGAAGGACAAGATCTCGGCGACGACGGCCGGATCCCCGTGCACCTGCATGACCAAGCCGCGCTGCGCCGCAATGCCCACCAGCGCGCGCAGCACCGGTGACTTCTTGTGCTCGGCGAACAGATGAATCTCGCCGATTCCGCGGTAAATCCCGTTCTCGAGCTGTCTTTCGATCCGCGCGGGCAGCGTTTCGTCGCGCGTCCACGCCGACTTGTCCGCGGGCGTTCGGTAGACCCCGAGAAACGCAATGATGCGCTCCGGCGCATGCGCGTGCAGTCGCTCGACGAACGCAGTCGGGGTCCCTGAGACAACGGCGGCGGACACATTGTATTCGTCGAAGATGCGAACGATATCTTGCGGCGGCAGTGCAGCCGCGTCGATGGCCGAATAGTGCAGATGCCCGTCGATCAGTGTACGCTCGTCGACGGCATCGACGGTCGTTGACGAGAGCGCGAGCAGCAGCACTATGAGCCGCCCGGCGGCGCCGGCAAGACCGCGTCGGCGCAGCCCGGTCACACGCCGATTCGATTCCGCCGGTGGTGTGTCGCGCGGAACAGGCCGCATCGCACTCGCGGCGTGATCGATGGCATGATTTTTCTTCGTCAGGGACCGCGGCATTGGCTCGGGACTCTCGGTTTGGTGCTTTTTTTCATTGATTTGATCGTCCGCGCAGCTCCTGGCGTGCGCGTTCATTCCCGTCACCGGCCGGCCGCGCCGGCGCGGCGACGAGGGGCCGGTGGACGCTTGCACGCCACCGCAACCGAGTTCCCGGGCGTTGGCGGGCGCGATCATCGGTGAACCGATCGCGCGGCAAGCAAATGAGCAGCCAGTGCCGACACTGCGGCCCCGGCGGGGGTTGATGACGCGGTGCGGGTCCTTACAATCGTACACAGTAAAATCCACGAACGGTTGACGATTCGCAACGATAACCTGACACTTCGCATGTATACTTTGCAGCGTGTGAAGAACTATCAATAATGACCAGTCGGAGCGATGTCCCCGCCTGCTTCGGCAGTAAGCGGCGAGCCCCCTGCCGGTCGGCGTCGCGAGGTTGTCGATCCTCCGTGAACATGCCTGACCACAGCCATTCGCGCCAGCCCGTGCCGCCCGGTTCCGCACGACTGCGAGAACGCCTGCGCTTCGCGCTCTTGTTGCTCCTCTTGTGCATCGGCGCCACGTCGCAGGCCGGTATTGCAGTGCCGGCCGGCGAAGCATCCGCGGCCGGTGCCGATCTCCCCCGGACACCCGCACAGTGGCTCGATCATTATCGAGACCTGTCGCGGCAAGCGCCGGCCCACTGTGCGCCGGTCGCGTTTCCTCGACTGCCGAGTGCGACGCCGGCCAAGGCCTTCGCGCAGACACAGTTCCCCGGCAGCACCGCCGAGACTTCCCTTGTCGTCTTTTCCCGGGATCCGTTGACGGAACGCCTGATCGTCCTCGCGCAGGGCGCCGACGGCTGCATCCACGCCAATGTCTCGGGGACGCTGGTGCCGGTCGCCGAGCGGGCGGTCACCAGCCCGCTGCCCAACAGCCGGATACCCGGCGCGCTGGGCGATACGCCGCCGGTCGCCATCGTCGCCGACAGCAAATCCATACGTCCGTGGATCGGCGTCGTATCGGAGGACGAGTTCCTCGAGATGGCCGCCCGCTCGTGGCTTTGGGTCGGCAGCTATACGGGCATCATCACCGTACTGATCATCCTGGGTCTCGGATTCGCGGTCTCGCGCCGAAGCAGCCTGGCGCTGGCCTATGTCCTCTTTGTCTGCGCGCTGCAGTTCTACCAACTGCAATCGTTCGGGCTGGGCGCCGCTTGGCTGCCGTTCTGGCCCGGACCCGAGTACGCGCGGATCATGCAGGCGCTGGGACCGGCACTATTGATGCCGGCGCTGGCGGCGGTGATACTCGGCTTTCTGTCGCCGCGCGGTCTACCGCGATATCTAATCGTGGTCGGTGTCGGTCTCGGCATGGCGGGCTTCCTCAGCGCCGTCTGGACGGATGCCGGTTATCGCCTGGGTGCAGGCATTACCACGCTGCTGGCCATGCTCGCTTTCGCATTGTTGATGTCGCGGCTGCGTCGCAGCGACGACAGCGCCGTGCGCTGGCTCGCGGCCGGACTGCTGGCCTCGATGATCGGCGGCGGCATTCAAGCCGCCTCGGTCGCACTGGGCGGTGCCGGACTGCCTCCCATCAGCGCGCGCGCGCTGCCGATCGGCAACCTGATCGAATCCGTCTGTTGGTTGATCGCGCTGTCGTTGCGCTTTCGCTCCGAGCACCGCGATATTCAGCGCAAGCTGATCCGAAGCGCGGCCAGCGATGGCCTCACGGGAACGTTCAACCGCGGCCATCTCTACAGCTTGCTCACCGACGCCCTGCGCTATGCAAAACAACACGGCACACGCCGCATCGGTCTGTTGCTGATCGACCTTGACGATTTTCGTCAACTTTCGGGGACGCTCGGCCATACACGCGGCGACAAAGTGCTGATCGCGGCAGCACGGGCGCTCGAAGATCTCAAGCTCGACTGCGAAGGTATCGGTCGCTTCGGCGGCGACCGCTATATGATTCTGATCGGACGCAATACCCACTGGTCCAGTGCCAAAGGCGCCGCCGCGGCGGTTGTCGCCCGCTTCAAGGAGCCGATCGAGGTCGAAGGCCGCGAAGAGCGCATCGGCGCCAGCGTCGGACTGGTTGCCATCACCGCCGAGTACCCCGACGCCGATGCGATTATCCGCGACGCCGAAACCGCACTGATGATCGCCAAGCGCCGTGGCGGCGGCCGCTATGTGCCGTTCGAGCCGCATATGCGCCAAGACGCCGAGCAACGCACCCGGATGCGCGCCGACTTGGCCAATGCCCTCAAGCAGGGGGAACTGGTACTGCACTACCAACCGATCCTGGAAATGGAAACCATGCGTCCGCTCGGGTTCGAGGCAATGCTGCGCTGGAGCCATCCGCGACAGGGTCTGCTTACCGGCTCGGATTTCCTTCCGGTGGCCGAGCGCTGCGGACTCATGCCCGCGATCGGTACCCGGGTCGTCGATCTGGCATTCGCGCAAATCCGCGACTGGCAACACGCCGGGCTCTGGCAGCAGGGGCTCTACGTCGGCATCAATCTCTCGGCACAGCAACTCTTCGATGGCGGCCTGCTCGACCAGCTCGACCGCGCCCTCGACCGCTTCCCGGTCGACCCCGGTTCCATTCGCATCGAGATCCCGGAGTCGGCTCTGGCATCCCAAGAGCAGCTCTGGACACGGGTTCTCCCGCGCCTGCTCGGGCGCGGCATCTTGCTGGCGGCCGACAACTTCGGCACCGGCCTGTCCGGCATCGCCCCGTTGACCAAGTTCGAGTTCGATCTCATCAAGCTCGATCCGCGTATTGTCGACGGCGTGCTGCATCGCGGACATTCGCAGAACATGGCGCGGATCGCCCAGATGCTCGGACAGGAGTTGGGAAGTTTGGTGGTCGCGGTGGGCATCGACCGGGTCGAGCAGTTCGAGCAACTACAGACCATGGGCTACAAATACGGACAAGGCAAGCTACTCTCCCCGCCGATGCCGCCGGAGGACGTGATCGCCTGGCTCGAACTGCAGCGCCGCGAGCAGCAATACCCCGACATCCGCGGCACGACTGACAAGCTGCTG
Source organism: Thiohalocapsa sp. (assembly GCA_021736785.1). GTDB lineage: Bacteria > Pseudomonadota > Gammaproteobacteria > Chromatiales > Chromatiaceae > Thiohalocapsa. Next base: position 14,576 of record JAIPFF010000004.1, read on the forward strand.
CATTGAGCACCACGTGCGCGCCTATCTAGGCCGCCACGCGGGCCCGAGCGCACTTGCGCCCCCTCCCGCGCCGATTCCTGCGCTGCTTCCACCGAAACTGCGCCGGCTCCCATCTCGAAAGGGCGTGGCGCGTTATCCGTCTGCGCTCAGGATGCCTTGGCCAGGATCAGGATTTGGTAAGGATCGAGCAGCAGTTCCTGGGTCGCCACGATGGTACGCCCGGCGAACAAGTCCACCATGGTCTTACGCATGCCCATCTGGCGCAGCCGGCGCGCCTCCAGACCCTGCGTCTCCTCGCTGAAGTTCGCCAGCACGAAGACCGTGGACTCGCTGTTGGTGCGTAAAAACCCGAAGACGTGCTTGTTGCCGCTGTCCAGAAACTCGGTCTCGCCGTAGGCGAACGCCTGGCTTTGTCCGCGCACCTGCAGCAGTCGCAGCAAACCCTGATACACGCGCCCCGGCGCGGTGCTCATGTCGCGGCGCTGCTCCGCCCGCTCCCAATCGAAGGCACCGCGGTGCAGCCAGCGCGAGTCGCCGATCTTCTCGGGGTCGCTATCGTAGCCGTAGTCGTTCAGCGTAGCGATTTCATCGCCGAGGTAGATCAGCGGTATACCGCCGATGGCGATGATGACCCCATGGATAAGCAGAACGCGGCGGATCGCCAGTTCCAGTTCCTCTTCGTCGCCCTGTTCCAGCGCCTGCTCGATGCCGGTCAGCGACGCACAAGTACCCGACACCCGCGCATCGCCGGTAGACGGATCCTCCTGGAACGGCGCGCCGCGCGCGAAGCTGCCTTCGAAGCGTCCGGTGAAAAAGCGCGTGAGAAACCGTCGGTGCGACGCCGGCTCGAAGCCGACCGCGGCGACGTCGTCGTCGGCGAACGCCCAGCCGATATCGTCGTGGGAGCGGACATAATTCACCCAGGCACAGCCGTCCGGAATCGCGTAGCGCCGCTCCATGGCGCGCAGCAGCACGCGCACGTCTCGGGTCGCCAGCGCATCCCAGAGCAATGCCATCAACTGCGGGTTGTACGAGAGGGAGCATTCGTCGTTGCCGATGTACTCGCGCACTTGATCGGGATGCACGATGGCCTCGGACTTGAACACCATCGCCGGCGCGGCGATGCTGACCAGCGCGTTGAAGGCCTGGATCACCCAGTGCGCCTCGGGCAGATTCTGGGAGTTGGTCCCGAGCCGCTTCCAGATAAAGGCGACGGCGTCCAGGCGCAGGATCTCGACGCCCTGGTTGGCGAGGAACAGCATCTCCTCGAGCATCCGGTTGAAGACTTCGGGATTTTCGTAGTTCAGATCCCATTGATAGGTGTGGAACGTGGTCCACACCCACTTCTTGATGCCGGTCCGATAGGTGAACGCGCCGGGATGATCCTCGGTGAACACCTCGGGCATGGTCTGCTCGAAGCGGTCCGGCAGCGTGCGGTCCGGGAACATGCGGTAGTACTGCTGATAACGCTTGTCGCCCGCCAGCGCCGCGCGCGCCCAAGCGTGCTCGTCGCTGGTGTGGTTGAAGACGAAATCCAAGGTCAACGAAATGCCGTGGTGGCGCAGTTCGGTGGCCAGTTCCGCCAGTTGCTCCATGGTGCCGAGGGACGGATCGACCTCGCGGTAGCTGCTGACCGCATAGCCGCCGTCGTCGTCTCCGCTCGGCGTGCGGAACAACGGCATCAAATGCAGGTACGTGATGCCCATCTCGGTCAAGTAGGGAATCCGCTCCCGAAGTCGGGCCAGGTCTCCGGCAAACAAATCGACGTAGCACATGGCACCGACCATGCGATTGGACTGATACCAGTACGGATCGGCGCCACGCATCGCATCCAGCGCCTTGAGCTCCGGGGGGCGTGCTATCCACATTGCCGTGGCCGACGCGACGATGCTCTCCAAGTGATAGAAGAAGTCGTAACAGCCGCCGTAGAGTCCGTACAGGCGATTGAACAGGCGCGGAAAGTGTCGCTCGAAGCGCTCCACATAAGCGATCCACTCGACTTCGTCGACGGCATCGCGAAAGCGTTGCTCCAAGCGCGGCAGCAAACGGTCGAGCGAGCGCTGCGCCTGCTCGCGCATCCATTGCTGGTCTGCGAGTTGGGCGTTAGTGTCCAATGCAAGAAAATCCAAATCAGTCGGTCGCCGATCGGTCTGCGCCGAATCGGGCGATCAGTAGGACGGCACCCGTTGCAGCGGGGCCGAATCGGGCGGCGCACGAGCCGTCGATGCTCGCGTGCGCCGGGTGCTCGGATGAGCGTGATGCCGGTCGAAGGCGCGGCCGGTCGCTATTCCTCGGCCTCGACCATCGCGCCGTTACCATGGGCGTCTTCGACAAGGATCAGCTTTCCGAGCGTCGGATGCCGCACGGTCGTCACCTTGAACGCCTGGTACTGCTTCTCGCTGACAGTGCGTCCTTCGTCCTTCAGATCGGCCATGACTTGCGCGTTCGCATCGATGATGCGCATGGTCTGTCCACCTCGCTAAGGCAGCGTTGAAATGAAGGTAGGCGCCCCGCTCCGGTGCCTCGTTCCAGAACCGCACCATCAGGAGAAGCTGTCGGATCCGCGTTCCTGAAGAATCAGCACGGCAAACAGAGTCGAAGCCGAAATGTTCTCCGATTACTGCCATCGACTGCAACCGAATTCGGCGCCTCGCAACTCCGCATCCCGCATCGGCGCGCACACCACCGCTCGTCACGGCGAGCGGCTTCTTGCGCGGCGCTGACTTTGCCGGCGAATGCTGCATGTTTTCGCGCCGATGCAACCCGCCTGCGCGCGGTGCTGCCGACGGCTGGCGATGATCCGACACCAGGCCTACCTCAAGTTCCATACCGTCGGACGCGCCATCGCAGTGCCGCCGAGCGGCGCAAACCTGCACTCGGCGCCGGCGCGGCTCAGTGTGCCGGAAGTCCGATTGACCATCTCCGCGCGGCTCGCGCTCGTGATCTTGAGCGGCATACGCCCGTGCCGGCCCTGCGCGGCAGTCGAGCGGTCGCAACGGAGCGATCAGGACACCTCGTCCGCGAGCTCTGGGCCGGCTGCCGCCGGTCGAAGTCGCGCGACCAAGTCGCGCAGTCCGACGAGGTCGACGCGTTTGGCACGGTCCCTGATTTCATCCCAGAGACCGCCGTGCTCCGGGTAGGCCTCGGCCATCTCGACGGCCCATTGCTCGATCGCGACCACCGCGCCCAGCGACAGCATCTCTTTAAGCTGGGCAAGCTTCAGGTCGCAGCAGCCCGTGGGCAGGGTCAGTTCTGTCGGATCGGCTTCGCAGCGCAAGGCGGCGGCGTCCACCGGGAGATCCTTCTCCGAGTATTCCCAAACCAGGTCGAGGTGGCGCTGCAGGATGTCGCTGAGGGCCTTTGCCGAGATGGGCTTCAGAGCCACTTCGTCGAATTCGACGCCTGCGGGAAAACCGTCCGGTCGCTCCAAAGGCGCCGCCGAAACGAGGACGACCGGCAGATCCCGGTGCCGCTCGGCTGCGCGCACGCGGCGCAGGAATCCCCAGCCATTCAGCTCCGGCATGAACTGATCCACGAGAGCGAGATCGGGTTTCCGACCCACCTTGCTCAGCAGGTTCAAGGCGTCGCGGCCAGTGGCCGCTTCCAGCACCTCCAAGCCCAGAAGCTCACAATGCTCGGCAAGGAGCCGGCGACTACTGGCCCGGTCATCGACAATCAAGACTGTCCGTGGCCGCCCGCAATAACCGACAATGGCGCGCGGGCTTTCGCTGCCCGCCGCGTCGCCTCCCGTTTCCGGCACCCGTAACCTCAGGTCGAACCTGAACACACTGCCCGAATCCCGACCCTGGCGGCTCTGCACGCGAATCTGCCCGCCGTTGGCCGCGACGATTTGACGGCAGATGGCCAGCCCCAAGCCAAGGCCGGGCGCGCGATCATAGCGATCGAGCCGTTTGAAGGCCTCGAAGATCGCCTCCTGCTGGTCGGGCGGAATCCCGACGCCGGTGTCCCGCACCGAGAAACGCACCAGCCGCTCGTCCGCGTATTCCGGCTCGCCGGCCGGGCCGGAGGCGTCGACATTCTCGATGCCGAGCTCGATGACGCCGTCCCGGGTATATTTGCAGGCGTTATCGATCAGGTTGCGCAAGACCTGGGTGAGTCTGCGCTCGTCGGCGACCACCCAAGGCGCCGATCCCGTGCGGACGCGCGTCTCGAACCGATTGCCGCCGCGGGCGGCGGCGGGCGCACAGGTCGCCTCCAGGTGCGCGGCCAGCGCGGGCAGCGACATCGGCGCGCGATCGAGGACGATGGGCTTGGCGTCGCCGCGGCTGAACTCGAGAATGTCGTCGATCAATTGCAGCAGCTGGTTGCCGCTTTTGCGGATCACCGCCAGATGCGCCTGCGCCCCGGGCGGGATCTCGCGCGAGAGCAGCTGCGCATAGCCGAGCAGGTCATGCAACGGCGCCCGCAGCTCATGGCTGGCGCTGGACAAGAACTTTGACTTAGCTTCACTGCTCGCCTGCGCCTCGGCGCTGGCCTTGCGCAGCGCATCGGTCTGCTTGGCCACCTCCGCCGTCAATCTGGCGTTCTCTTCACGCTGCATCGCCGCCAGTCGCGTCTGTTGCCGGCGGATCTCATCCTGCATGGCCCGCCGTTCGGAAACATCCATGATCACGCCCATCAGCGTTCTCGGCCCGGGCTCGGTCTCGGCCTCGGCCTCGGCCTCGGCCTCGGCGACGCTGCGGCCCACACCGGCAAGCCAGCGAACCCCGCCTTGCGGACCAACGATCCGGAATTCGGTACGGTAGCGTTCATCCGAGTGCTGTGCCTGCATGATCAGCTGTTTGAGCCTCGGACGGTCGCCCGCATGCACCCGCTGCATGAAATCCGTAAGCCGCAGATCCCTATCCGCGGCCACCGAGAGCAGCTCAAGCGTCTTGGGCGTCGCCCTAATGGACCCGGATCGCCCGTCCAGACTCCAAAAACCGGCCGCCGCAGCCTCGGCCGCGAGGCCCAAGCGCTGCTCACTGAGTCCCAAGGCAGCGTCCTTGGCCACCACTTCTCGCTCCGCGCGCTCGGCGCGCAGCAGGCCGGAGCTGAGCTCGCGCGCCATTACGACCGCGGTAAACAGAAACAGCGGCGAGATCATCATCGGCAAAGCGACAACCCCCCAGAACACGGCTACCGCCTGGACAGTGCCGAGCGCGAGCAGCGCGAACAGGCTGATCACCAGCCACAGCGGCCGTTCGCGCCCGCCCCGTCGCAACGCGCCGACACCGCCGTCGATGACATAAAACAGCGCCAACAGCAGGCTCGCTTGACCGAGCAGCATCCAGTGACTGGGCTCTCCCGCGGCCAGCGTCACGGACTCGCCGAGGACGTGGACGTGACTGATCCCCGTTATTTGGGTGTAGTTGAGATTCGTCGCGGATGCGAAGTTCGGCACCAGCGACGCCGATCTCAGCGCTACGGCAAGCAAGCCGACCCACGCGAAACGCGGTCGCAAGCGCAGGTAGATCAGCGCCACGAGTGAGCAGAAGCCGCTCCAGACGGGGACGTGATACCAACGCAGGGCCTCGCCGAACTCCGACGCCGTCTGCGCCTTCATCATCCACAGCTCCGTCCCGGCGAGACCCACGACGCTCGCGGCTAGGACGACAAAAACGAGGTAGGACACATCCTTGCGCGCCGGAAACCATGCGACGAGATAGACGCCCGCGAGCGTCGCCACCACGCCAGCCATCATGGCCCAGATGATCGTTACCCAACCCATTCGCTAGCTGTTCCCGAGATATCCCGTGTACGCCCCGTTGGCCCCTGCGCCGGCCGGCAGCGGCAACAGCGAAAGCGCCCCGCCCGGCACCAAGCTTGCCGCCGCAGTTCGGCTAAGCCCGTGGGTGCCGCGGGCATTGATCGCCGATGACACCAGTCCCGTCACGCCAGCACGCAGTTCCGCAAACAGCCCGCGACGCATGCTTGCCGAGACCGGGATTCTTCGCCCGAACCGCCAGAAATAGTCAGTAGGCCTTGGCCGTCGGAGCCCTTCCGGAGGCACATGTGGGAGAAAAACTGGCAAGATGTTACCAGTTCGTCGCTTCCGAGAGCCTGTGGCATGCACCTGCTATCCGCGGCGGTGCGGTGATCAACGCGGACGCTACCGACACGGAGTCAATACGATGACCGGGGGGCGCCCGGCGAGTCCGGCAGATCGGTTGATCAGTGCTTGCCCGAAAGCCTAGACAGCGCCTCCCGGCCCGCCGAGCGACTCAGCCTAGGTCATGGCTCCCTTCTCCGGGGACGGGTGTGCCGGTGCCGGCAATTAGTCTCGTGTTGCGGGCCAGACTCGGCATCTCGGGGTGGCTTGGATTGCCTATCCGTCGGCGGCCGGCTGCATCCCTTCGCCCATCTGGGACTGGGTGTAGTTCTGGATACCCATGAGCCGGATACGGTGGAGCTGCTGCTCCAGCCACCAGGCGTGGTCCATCTCCGTGTCATCCAGCAGCTGCAGCAGGATGTCGCGGGTGTCGTAGTCCTGCTCGGCCTCGCAGACGGCCATGGCCTCTTTCAGAGCGGCGGCAACACTGTATTCCACGGCTAGATCCAGCTTCAGCATCGCCTCGACGTCGCCACCGATGTTGACCTTGTCTACGCTGTTGTAGTCCGGCTCCGCCTCGAGGAACAGCATCCGCTCGATGAGCTTGTCCGCGTGTGCGGCCTCCTCCAAGAGTTCGTGCTCCATATGCTCCGCAAGCCTGTGCAGGCCCCAATCGTGCAGCTTGCGCGCGTGGCCGAGGTATTGATGGCGGGCGGCGAGCTCGCAGTTGAGCAGGCGTTGTAGATGCTCGACGACCTTCGGGCTACCTTTCATCGTTAGTCGTCTCCCATCATGGACTGTAGATAGTTCTCGAGACCGGTGTTGGCGATCAGCCACTGCTGGGACTCGACCCAGTCGATGTGCTCTTCGATCTCCTCCAGAATTTCGGTCAGCTCGTCGCGGCTCACGTAGTCCTTATGATCCTCGCAGAGCTTGATCGCGCTGACGAGACGGGCGCGTATGCTGTTCAGCATGGACATGTCGCCGGTGAGGATCTCCGGCACATCTTCACCGATCAGCAGTTTGCCGAGGTCTTGCAGGTTCGGCAGACCTTCCAGGAACAGGATGCGCTCAACGAGGTCGTCGGCCATCTTCATGGCCTGGATGGAGCGCTTGTACTCGTAGTCGTTGAACGCGTGCAGACCCCAGTTCTTGGTCATGCGCGCATGGAGAAACAGCTGGTTGATTGCAGTCAGCTGGTCCTTGAGGCAATCGTTCAGGACTAGCAGGACGGGGCTGTCGCCTTGCACAGGGCGTCTCCTTGAGGGTTGTGGACTATTGCGGTTGCGCCTGGAGGCGTCGCGCTAAACAACGCCGGAGGATGTCGGAACTGCTTCGATTCGTTCGGTGTGCCATTGTCTCCGGTAGGGAATTTGCCATTTCTTTTCGTCGACCCGGGCGGGCCGGGCGCTGACGCCGGGGCAAGGAGCGCCACTCGGGGTCGCTGAGCGTGTTCCGGTTAGCATCGATCTTGTCGCTAGCCGTAAACTGTTGTTCTCGAAGAGACAGGTGAGAATCAAAAAAGTAATTGCGAATCACTCTCGTTATCGGTATTGTTGTCTCGAAGCTTACCGACGATTAAGGTTAACCCACCATGTATGTCTGTGTTTGCAACAAGGTTACGGATCGACAAATCCACGAAGCCTGCAACGACGGAGCACACTCCATGCAATGTCTCCGCGACCGGTTAAAGGTTGCCACCTGCTGCGGACGCTGCGCGGAATGCGCTCAGGGCCTGCTCAACCAATCGGTGATGCCGGACTCCAGCGTGCGGGCTCCGGAATCTTTTGTAGCCGCATAGAGCTGGTTGCCCGATTTCTTCGACTGCCCAACCCGACCGGATCAGGGCTACCTCACGGGCCGTCACGGCCGCTCGCTCGCAAGCTAGCGTCAGCGGTGGTTGCGGCTCCTTTCGCCAAGCCTCGAACCTCAACCCGTCTCCTCCCCGAGCTAGAGCCCGCGAGTGCTTTTTCCAAGTCCTGCCGTCACGCTGAGCCATGAACCGCCCCTGTCCGGTCTGTGCGTTGTATCGGGCGTCCAGTGATGCGCCGCCTGCACCGCAGCCCCAAGACGACAACGACTTCGCACGCTCGCTGCTGGTGATCGTCGACAGACCGCCCTTACTTCGCCCGCCAATGTAACAAGACCGCCTGCAATCCTGGCAGCGTCTGTGACTGTGCGGGCGTCCAGAAGATCGAAACGATGTCGCTGCGCGCCAGCAATGTCGCCGTTGTAGCCAATGTAGCCGGCCGTTGTGCGGCGAGCACCGTTCTCCGCACGACTCCGCCGCCTGGCTACGCTTGCGCCGTTTCCAGGTGCCGGCTTAGCTCGCGCTCACGCGGTCCGGCACCCACGGAAGGGTCACCCTGGAAGAGCTGCCTTTTAGGGGTAGAAACCGTCGATTTCGGCCACGCGCGACTGCGGCCAAGTCGCTATGCCGACAGTCCGCTTCAGCGCACACAACAGAGAGCCAGAGACAACGCGCCCAGTGGCAGCAGCCGACCCATTGCGGCCAGCTGCCTTGGCAACGTGAACGCCCGCTCCAGCGAGATCACCAGACGACAGTACGTGGTTCCTTCTGCCACGCGCGCACAAGACAAGACCGCGACACAGCGGGTCACTCCCCGGCCAGGGCCAGTGCGCGCTCGACGACGTCGTTGGCGAGCCAACCTCCATGACGGCGGATACGCTCGACGGCCTGGGCCATCGAGTCCAACTTCCCGCGCCGTTTGGCGTGGAGAAGCACGCCAAGGGAGCCCGTCATCGGGATGGAGCTGCGGCGGGCGACGCGCCTCGCCTTGAGGTCGTCCAGAACCACGGTGGCGCCCGGAAGATCCAGTGCGAGTTGAATCACCGCCGCCTCGCCGAAATCCAGCTCGCCAGCCAGGAGCGGCGAAACCCCGTTCGCCAAGGCGCATACCTCGATACCCGAGACGGTTCGCAGCCTCCGGGCAGTGTCGTCCAGTTGGGCGCCGGCCTCCAACTCCCGAAGCACAGGCTCCGGCACCAACACCCGGCCATACAGCGCCGGAAGGGCGTCGAGCTCACCCAAGGCGACGGTCAGGTGAATGACCGGGCTGCTATTGAGGATGATCACCGGCGGCCTCGGCGGCAGCGAGGTCCCCGTCCAACTCGCCAGCGCCCACCTGGATGGCAGATACCCCCAGGCGGCCAAGCTCGGCGAGAAAGGCCACCCGCCCCATCCCGATCAGACCGGCGGCCTGCCCCGAGCTGAGCCTGCCGGTCTCGAACAACTTGGCAGCCATGGCCAGACGCGCCTCGCGCTCAAACTCGGCACGGGACATATGCAGGGCATCTGGGAAGGTCTCGGGGTAATCGATGGACAAGGTGTTGCTCATGGCCAAGTGCTCGAGGCTGCGTAGGCGTATCGCTAATGTTCGCCCAATCGACCGGGCGAAGCCAGGGTGGCGAAGATATCCGGGGACATATCCGGGGACAGTGTGTGCAATCAGTGGTCTTGGAGCGCGTCCGCGGTCCTCGCGACTGCAGAGTACGGGCAGCAAAACACCAGTGTCTGCAAATGGCCGACTCCTGTCTCCCCGTCTTCCGGCCGCGAACGGCTGCTGTGCGTCGGAAACCCGCCTCCCGTCGCATGGGTAACGAGAGCAGCACCCGACCCACAATGGCCGCCGTGGTTGAACTCCGAACGGTCCGGCGACGGGAGCGAACAGGATTAGAATGCGCCGGGGTCACCTCATGTCGGCGTTCGCGGTTGGGTCGGGTAACGAGCGGGGCATCGACTCAGCCTTGCCCGGTTGATGACGGGAACAGCGCATGGGACGCGCCGCGGTTTCGATCAGTGACGATCAAGAACGATCCGCTATCGGGCCTTGGCGGTGCGCAGATGCTCCGTGGCGTCGTTGACTTGTTCCATCCTGAAGTGTTCCGTGACGGGAGCAATCCGCTGCCGGGCGGCGAACTCCAGCATGCGGCGGATGGCGAGCAGGCCGCCATGGCGGCGGGACTCAAACCAAATGGCCTCCGAGATACTCGGGGCGGTTCATGCCGAGCAGCGGCCGCGGCAGCCGAGGAGTCCGAAACCAGAAACCAGCAAGCTTGCGCCGATCTCCGGACGACGACGCGGGGTTCGCAACGCCGGATTGCCGTGCGCCCATACGTCGTTGTCCTCGCCAACAACGTCGTCGTCCCAGAACTACATCGACCGAATTCAGCGAGCCCCGAGCGACAGGTTAGGTTGCCGGAGTTGGAGACGACCCTACCGGCATTCCCGAACTCGACGACCTCTATCCTGCTTCAGTCAGGAACAACTGCAGGCGCGGGGAGGCGCAAACCGAACAGTGAAGGGACAGTTTCCGGACGCGATCCGGGGGATCGAATGGGGACCGGCTCAAGGCCAAGACCACGCAAGTCACTGATCTAGAAAAGATAAAGGGCAGGGAAATGGCGGAGAGAGAGGGATTCGAACCCTCGATGGGCTTTTAACCCATACTCCCTTAGCAGGGGAGCGCCTTCAGCCACTCGGCCATCTCTCCGTGGTCGGCTTGCTATTTTAACAGCATTACCCCGCCTGCGGTCCAGCCTTTGTGAAGCGGCTCCGGGCGAATGGCGTTTAGGGGCGGCGGACATGTTTGCGCGGTCCGGGACGGCGGCTTTTGCCGATTGCACGTCTACCTGCGCAGGCGCCGGGACATGGATGTCGCGCACCGCCGGTTGCGTCCTGCGGATGCCGTCACGGATGTTGCCGGCCGGTCGGTACGGACGGGGATCGCCCGCAACGACCGGCCTCGGATTTTGATCGTGCGCCTCTACTCGGTCGGGGGATTGCCCGGCGTCACACCGTCTTGGACCGCTTGAGCCTGCTCGCGCTTGATACGCTCGTAGATCTCTTCGCGGTGGACAGCCACGTCCCGTGGAGCGTTGACGCCGATGCGTACCTGATTGCCCTTGACGCCAAGCACGGTGACGGTGACGTCGTCACCGATCATCAGCGTCTCACCAACCCGACGGGTCAAAATCAACATTTTGCGTGTTCTCCCTAAATTCCTTTCATACAATGCAGTCGATCCGTTTCACGCGCCGCGTGGATTGTGGCGGTGATGCTCCTGCCGAAAGACTGCGACCAACCGAACCGGCATGACCGGCGCTTCGAAATTCTAGCAGTACACGCACTTAACGTGCATCTGCCTGGTATTCGGATGACATTCGAGTCCGCAAGATTTTTCCGGGGCCCGCTCTCGCGCCGTACCGGTCTGTTCGGCGAGCGCACTCCCGCTGACCCCTCGCAGATGCAAGCAACGCGGCCTCGCCGCACTTAGCACGCGGAGCGAAGCGTTGCTTGTTTTGCTTCTCTTGCTAGGCCACGACGTCCAAGCTGCCGTCGGCGTCCAATTGGAAGGCGTCGTGCAGGGTGCGGACGCCCAACTCTAGATATTTCTCGTCGACGACCACCGAAATTTTGATTTCGGATGTTGAAATCATTCTAATATTGATTCCTTCTTTCGCCAGCGCTTCGAACATGCGGCTAGCGATGCCGGCATGGGAGCGCATGCCGACGCCGACCAAACTGATTTTCACGATCCGCTTGTCGCCGGAGACCTCGCGAGCCGACAACGATTCGGCGGTGTGGCGCAGGACACCCATGGCCTTGTCGAAATCGTTGCGGTGCACGGTGAACGTGAAATCCGTCGTCTTCTCGGCCGCCGCGACATTTTGGATGATCATGTCGACCTCGATATTCGCGTCCGAGATCGGGCCGAGGATCTTGTAGGCGACGCCGGGCTCATCCGGCACGCCCAGGATGGTCAGCTTCGCCTCGTCTTTGGCGAACGCGATACCCGCGATCTTGGCCTCTTCCACGTCATCCTCCTCGAAAGTGATCAGCGTGCCGGCGCCTTCTTCGAAGCTCGACAGAACGCGCAGCGGAACGCGGTATTTACCGGCGAATTCAACGGCGCGAATCTGCAGCACTTTCGAGCCCAGGCTGGCCATCTCCAGCATTTCCTCGAACGTAATCCGATCGAGCTTACGCGCCTTCGGCTCGATTCTGGGATCAGTGGTATAGACCCCGTCGACATCCGTATAAATCTGGCATTCATCTGCCTTCAGCGCCGCCGCCATCGCCACCGCCGATGTATCGGACCCGCCGCGCCCGAGGGTCGTGATATTGCCTTGACCGTCGGTGCCCTGAAAGCCGGCCACCACGACGACGCTGCCGGCGTCCAGATCGGCCCGCACGCGGGCGCCGTCGATGGCGCGAATCCGTGCCTTGTTGTGGGCGCTGTCGGTGCGCACCTGGACTTGCCCTCCGGTGTAGGACCGGGCCGGGCAGCCGATTGCATTCAGAGCCATCGACAGAAGAGCGATGGTGACTTGCTCGCCGGTCGAGAGCAGCACGTCCAGTTCGCGCGGGGTTGGCCGTGACTCGATCTGAGTCGCCAGGCCGATCAACCGATCGGTCTCCCCCGACATCGCCGAGACCACCACAACGACGCTGTCTCCGCGCTCGCGCGCCCGCTTCACTTTTTCCGCCACGGCCTTGATACGGTCGATCGTTCCGACCGATGTGCCGCCGTACTTCTGGACGATCAGTGCCATAGATTCAACAACAAGATTCGAGCCCTTCGAGTGCCGGGCAGTTCCGTAGGTCACGGCTGCACCGACGATTTTCCGATCAACGGTCCACGCGTTATTCGACCGCGGCGGCGCGCTCGCGCACCCAGCCGCCGACCAGTTCCAGCGCGGCGGGAATGCCGGCCGGATCGTTGCCGCCGGCCTGCGCCATATCGGGCCGCCCACCTCCGCGACCGCCGACTTTCTCGGCGGCGGCCTTCACCAAGTCGCCCGCTTTGAAGCGATCGGTAAGATCCTTGGTGACGCCGGCGATCAGATTGACCTTGCCGTCGCTCTCCGCGGCCAGCAGGACGATGCCCGAGCCGACCTTGTTCTTCAGCTGATCGAGGGTATCGCGCAGGGATTTCGGATCGACGCCCTCGAGACGTGCCGCCAGCACCTTGACGCCGTCGACCTCGACCACCTGCTCGGCCAGGTCGCTGCCGGCGGCGCTCGCCAGCTTGGCCTTGAGGTGCTCCAACTCCTTTTCGAGCTTGCGGTTGCGCTCGACCAACTGCGCCACCTTCTCGTCGACCTCGCCGGGCGCGCCCTTGACCAGTTCGGCGACGCGCGAGAGCCGCGCCTCTTCGTCCTCGATCCAGGCCAGCGCGCGCGCGCCGGCAACGGCCTCGATGCGTCGAACACCGGAGCTGATGCCGCTTTCGGCGACGATTTTGAACAGGCCGATGTCGCCCACCGCCCGCACGTGGGTGCCGCCGCAGAGCTCCGTGGAGAAATCGCCCATGCGCAGGACGCGCACCTGGTCTGCGTATTTTTCGCCGAACAGCGCGATGGCGCCCGATGCCCTGGCGTCTTCCAAGCCCATGATCCGCGTCTCGACGGTATGGTTCTCGCGGATTTCGCGGTTGACCAAGTGCTCGATCTCGCGCAGTTGCTCGCGGCTGACGGGCTCGTAGTGGGAAAAGTCGAAACGCAGGCGCTCCGGGCCGACCAGCGAGCCGCGCTGCTGCACATGATCGCCGAGCACGCGGCGCAATGCGGCATGCAGCAAATGGGTCGACGAATGGTGGAGCGCCGTTGCCAGGCGCCGCTGCGCATCCACGCGCGCTTCGACGTCGTCACCCTCTTGCAACTCGCCCTCGGCGACGCGGCCGATATGGCAGATGACGCCGTCTCCCTGCTTGTGCGTATCCTGCACCTCGAACCGGGCAGACTCGCCGACCAGCCAGCCGCGGTCACCGACTTGGCCGCCCGACTCCGCGTAAAACGGACTCACGTCGAGCACCACCAGGCCCTGTTGGCCGGCGCTCAAACGATCGCAGGCCTCGCCGTCGACGTATAGTCCGATGATCGTGCCGCGGTCGTCGAAGCCGTCATAGCCGGTGAAGTCGGTCTCGCCTTCGATGTCGATCCGCGCCTGTTGCCCGGCGCCGAAATGGCTGGCCGCGCGGGCGCGCTCTTTTTGTGCCGTCATCTCGCGCTCGAACCCGGCCATATCCAGCGTCAGGCCGCGCTCGCGGGCGATGTCGGCGGTCAGATCGGCCGGGAAGCCATAGGTGTCGTACAGGCGAAAAACCGCATCGCCGGGGATCTCGGTGCCGGTCAGCTCGGCGGCGATGTCGTCGAAGATGCGCATGCCCTGCTCGAGGGTATCGGCGAAGCGTTCTTCCTCGGTCTTCAGCACCCGCTCCACGTGCTCGCGCTTGGCGCGCAGTTCCGGGTAGGCATCGCCCATCTCGGCGGCCAGCGGTTCGACGAGCTTGTGGAAAAACGGCTGATGCTGGCCGAGTTGGTAACCGTGTCGGATGGCGCGGCGGATGATCCGGCGCTGAACATAGCCGCGGCCCTCGTTGCCCGGCGTGACGCCGTCGACCACCAGGAACGCCGCCGAGCGGATATGGTCGGCGATCACGCGCAGCGACTTGTTGTCGCGATCGCTGCAGGCGGTCACGTCCGCCGCGGCGCCGATCAGGGTGCGGAACAGATCGATCTCGTAGTTGCTGTGCACGCCCTGCATGACGGCGGCCAGGCGCTCCAGCCCCATGCCGGTGTCCACGGACGGACGCGGCAACGGCGTCAGCGTGCCGCTGCTGTCGCGGTCGTACTGCATAAAGACCAGATTCCAGATCTCCACGTAGCGGTCGCCGTCCTCCTCGGGAGTGCCGGGCGGTCCGCCGGGGATGCCGGGGCCGTGATCGTAGAAGATCTCGGAGCACGGGCCGCAAGGCCCGGTCTCGCCCATGGACCAGAAGTTATCCTTTTCTCCGCAGCGCGAGAAACGAGCAGGATCGATGCCGATCTCGTCGAGCCAGATACGCTCGGCCTCTTCGTCTTCGATGTAGACCGTGATCCACAAGCGCTCCGGCGGAAGCTTGAGCACGTCGGTCAGAAAGTTCCAGGCATACTCGATGGCTTCACGCTTGAAGTAGTCGCCGAAGCTGAAGTTGCCCAGCATCTCGAAGAAGGTGTGATGGCGTGCGGTATAGCCGACGTTCTCGAGATCGTTGTGCTTGCCGCCGGCGCGCACGCAGCGCTGGGAGGTCGCGGCACGCGCGTAGCCGCGTTTCTCGCGGCCGAGAAACACCTCCTTGAACTGGACCATGCCGGCGTTCGTGAACAACAGGGTCGGGTCGTTGCCCGGCACCAGTGGGCTGCTTTCGACCACGGCGTGTCCGCGCGCGGCGAAAAAGTCGAGGAATGCTTGTCGAAGCTCGGCGCTGCTCTTCATGGCAACAGACTCATGGGATGCGATCGGAATTCGGAGCGGCAGGTTGTCGGGACAGCCTGGGCGGGTGGACGCAAATTCAATGATCGGCGTCGAGAAAACGCGCGATCAAGTAGGACGGAAAGCCGCGATATTCCAAGAAACGCGCCCGTTTTGCCAGCGATTCACGCTCGGTTCTTGACCCAGCACCGAATCGGCGGTCGTGCGCGGCACCGATCAGGGCCAGACACCGCTCGTCGTCGAGTTGGAGGTGGGGCTCGATCTGGCTGTCCGAAAGGCCCTTTTCACGGAGCTCGAAGCGGATGCGCACCGGCCCGAAGCCCTTGTGGAGGCGCTCGGCCACGTACACTTCCACCAGGCGCTCCTCGCTGAGCAGACCATCGCGCTCGAGCGCGTCCATCACGCGCTTGACGTCTTCGGGCGGATAACCGCGCCGGCACAGCTTGACGGCGAGCTCCATGCGCGTGTGCTCGCGGGTCGTCAGCAGCTTTACCGCACGGCTTCGGATTTCGGATAAGGGCGCCGTCGCCGGCGCCCCGCATGAGGCGGCGTCGTCCAGCTCAGGCCTCCGTCGGCGCCGCCGCGGGCGCTTGCTGCTCTGTCTTGCGCGGTGCGGGCTCCGGCAGTAGGACGGCGCGGATCTTGGCCTCGATGTCGGCGGCCATGTCCGGATTTTCCTTTAGGAAGTTGCGCACATTGTCCTTGCCCTGCCCGATCCGGTTGCCGTCGTAGCTATACCAGGCTCCGGATTTGTCGATGACGTTCTGCTGCACGCCGAGATCGATGATCTCGCCCTCGCGGGAAATACCCTCGCCATAGAGAATATCGAAGGAGACCTGCTTGAACGGCGGCGCCACCTTGTTCTTGACCACCTTCACCTTGGTCTCGTTGCCGACCGCCTCGTCGCCCTTCTTGATGGTGCCCGTGCGGCGGATGTCGAGGCGCACCGATGCGTAGAATTTCAGCGCGTTACCCCCGGTAGTAGTCTCGGGGCTGCCGAACATCACGCCGATCTTCATCCGGATCTGATTGATGAAGATCACGATGGTGTTGGAGCGCTTGATGTTGGCAGTGAGCTTGCGCAGCGCCTGCGACATCAGCCGCGCCTGCAGCCCGACATGGGAGTCGCCCATCTCGCCCTCGATCTCTGCCTTCGGCGTCAGTGCCGCCACCGAGTCGATGACAACGATATCGACGGCGCCCGAGCGCACCAGCATGTCGGTGATTTCCAGGGCCTGCTCGCCGGTGTCCGGCTGGGAGACCAGCAGTTCGTCCATGTTGACACCGAGCTTTTCGGCGTAGACCGGGTCGAGCGCATGCTCGGCGTCGACGAACGCCGCCGTGCCGCCGGACTTCTGTACTTCGGCAACCACGTGCAGCGTGAGGGTTGTCTTGCCGGAGGATTCCGGGCCGTAGATTTCGATCACCCGCCCGCGCGGCAGGCCACCGATGCCGAGCGCGACGTCGAGCCCGAGCGAGCCGGTCGAGACCGCCTCGATGTTCGGGATGGCGCCGGCGTCGCCCATGCGCATCACCGAGCCCTTGCCGAACTGTTTCTCGATCTGGGTCAGCGCCGCCGCCAGTGCTTTCTTGCGATTGTCGTCCATTGCCACTCCAGTTGGACCGCCTACCGCAACGTCGGGCGGCTTGCGATCGAAACACGAAAGATTATCACATAGCCCATGGGGCTCGTCACGATGCACCGTACACCGATAGTGGCCAGCGCTTCAATACCTCGTAGGATGGCGTACGGCCCGCCCTGCTGGCGGCGAGCACGAAGTCGCGCACCGGCCAGTCCGGCGTCGCCGTCGGCACCGTCGGGGGCAACGGTCCGGCCTTGCGGCTGAGTGTGACATGGGGTCGAAACGGCCGCTTTTCCGGCGCCAGGCCGCAATCCGAAAGCCGTGCCTGCAGCCGCGAAACCAATACCGTCAGCGCCTCCGGCACCGCCGCCGGCGCGGCCCAGCGAATGCGCGGTTTCGTCCAGTCGCCGAGACGCCCGAGGCGCAGCCGGAAGGCCGGCGCCTCGATACCGTCGCCGGCGGCCTCGACGCAGGCACGCACCTGCGGCGCGACGGCGCCGACGAAGACCAGCGTCAGGTGCAGGTCGAGCGGATGGTTTTCCCGCCCGGTCGGCCGGGGCAGCGCCGCACGCACCTGCACCAGCGCCTCGCGCACCGGCCGCGGCGGCCAGAGCGCGAAAAACAACCGCTCGGCGGGCGCGGTATCAGCGGGCATGCGGCAGCAGGCCGATCAGCCGGCGCAAGGCATGGGCGACGGTCCGCCGGCGCACGGCTTCGCGGTCGCCGTCGAAGCACAGCGTCTCGCAGCGCACGTCGCCCGGCGCCGCGAAGGCAAAACAGACCGTGCCGACCGGCTTCTCGTCGGAGCCGCCGCCCGGTCCGGCGATACCGCTGACCGCCACGGCGAGATCGGCGCGGCTGTTGGCCAGCGCGCCGAGCGCCATCTCGCGCACCACGGGCTCGCTGACGGCGCCGTGCTCGGCAAGCGTCCGGGAGGAAACGCCCAGCATGTCGCGTTTGGCATCGTTGCTGTATGTCACGAAGCCGCGATCCAGCCATGCGCTGCTGCCGGCGATGTCGGTGACGCACTTGGCAATCCAGCCGCCGCTGCAGGACTCGGCCGTCGTCAGAAAACGCCCGGCAGCGTGCAGGCGCCGGCCGAGCTCATCGGCCAGACGCGCGAGCTCGGCATCGTCGAAGTCAGGGTTGAGAGGCTGTTGCGCCATGGCGTCAGTGTCGCGCAAGCCATCGGTGCCGACAAGCCGTTACGATACCCGGAGCAGGTCCGCAACGCCGGGAGCATCTTGTTCACGCATGCACGCGTTGCAAGAGTGGCACGGCGGATGTGAAGCGCCCGTCGAGGCCTGGTGAAGAAAACGTGAAAACGGGTCGACGGGACCGGAGGTTGCGCTCGGATGCCGCCGCCGCGTCGGTGCATCGCCGTTGCGCCGTGCGCGGGGTCGAAGACCTGTTGATGCCCGGTTAAACCCCGAGGTAGCGCCCGCGCACCGCCTCTTCCCGTTCCGACTCTTCCAGCGCGCTGTCGACCGCACGTAAGGTGTCGTCGATCTCGGGCAGCAGGACGTCCTCCAGCGCGCGAGCCCGGCGGGCGGTGCGCAGATACTCCCGGCGCAGGCGCTCCAGGTTGCCGGTCAGGACCGCGAGGCGGGCCGCATGGGGCAGCAGCCGGGCGAAGCGGTCGCGGCAGGCCTCGGCCTCGGGGCTCGGATTGACGGGCGCGGCGATGGGCTCGAGCGCCGCGGGCTTGGCCGGCGCCTCGGCCGCCGGCGGATCTTCGATGCGGACACCGAGCACCGAGCGCTCGCTGCACGCGACAACACAGTCGGCGGGCGCGGCCGGCGGATAGACGGACAGATCTTCCAGGCCGTGCCGCCCGAGTGCTGCGCGCAGCGCGCTCAGCGCTTCCCCCTCCGCGGCGCGCAAGCGACTCAGGGTGTCCTCGTAATCGCGCAGCGTCGCCAGGATCTCGGAGGCAAGGATCAGGCGCTTCTCGTCGAGAAAACGATAGCCCTCCTCCATGCCGGCACGCTCGGCCTTGAGCTCCAGGTAGGCGCTGTGGGTGGGAACGATCTCGCGGCCGGACATGGCATCTACTCCCTGTCCGCATCCGCGACGGGCTGTGCGGCAGGTTTTGCAGCGGTTTGGCCGGCAGCAATTCTACGCGCGCCGGCGCCGTCGAAGCCGGCGCTCTCGAGATGCACACGAATCTGCTCGTCGCCGAGCCTGGTCAGCTCGTTGCGGGGCAGCCCGCGCAGCGCGCGCCAGCCCGCATCCATGCTCTGCTCGATATCGCGTCGCTCGGACTGGGCGACCACGTCCTGCTCGAAGCGATCGCCGAAGGCCAGGTAGGTCCGGTCCGTCTCCGAGAGGCCCTCTTCGCCGACGACGCTGGCCAGGATGCGGGTCTGCTGGGCCTGGGCATAGGCCGCGTAGAGCTGGGCCGACAGCGCCGCATGATCCACATGGGTCCTGCGCGCGCCGGTGCCGTCCTTCATCAGCCGCGACAGGCTCGGCAGCAGCTTGACCGGCGGGTACAGCTCTCTGCGGTGCAGCGAGCGGTCGAGCACGATCTGACCCTCGGTGATATAGCCGGTCAGGTCCGGAATCGGGTGCGTAATGTCGTCGTTGGGCATGGTCAGAACCGGCACCTGGGTCACCGAGCCGGGCCGCCCGCGGATCCGCCCGGCGCGCTCGTATAGTGTCGCCAGATCCGAGTACATGTAGCCCGGATAGCCCTTGCGGCTCGGCACCTCGCCGCGGCTGGCCGAGACCTCGCGCAGCGCCTCGCAGTAGTTGGTCAGGTCCGTCAGGATGACCAGCACATGCTTGCCTTCTTCGAAGGCCATGTACTCCGCGGCGGTCAGTGCGAAGCGCGGCGTCAGCAGGCGCTGCGCGCTGGAGTCGCTGGCCAGATTCAAGAACAGCACCGTGCGCGCCAAGGCGCCGCTGCGCTCCATCTCCTCGCGAAAGAACTCGGCGCTCGCGTGGGGGATGCCGATGCCGGCGAAGACGATGGCGAAGTCATCCCCGCCGCCGCGCGCGCCCCGGATGCGCGCGTTGCAGGCAATGTCCACGGCGATACGCTCATGGGGCAGCCCACCACCGGAGAAGATCGGCAGTTTCTGCCCCCGAATCAGGCTGTTCATCAGATCGATGGACGTGAAGCCGGTCTCGAGGAACTCGCTCGGCGGCTGCCGCGCCGAGGGCTTCAGCGGCAGCCCGTCGACGCGAAAGGCCTGCTCCGCGGCCAGCGGCGGACCGCCATCCAGGGGCTTGCCGACGCCGTCGAAGATCCGCCCCAGCAAACCGGGACCGACGTGAAAGCGCAGCGGCTCGCCGAAGAACCGCACCCGCGTGCCGTCCAGCCGGAGCCCGGCCGTATCGTCCAGCATCTCCACCGTCACGGAGTCCTCGTCGAGCGCGGCGATCCGACCGAGCCGCACGCGACCGTCCGCGTCCTCAACCTCGACGGCCTCGTTCAGCCCGACATCCACCGTTCGCCGCAGGAACAACAGCGGTCCGTCCACACGGTCGGCGACGTCCTCTCCGGTTACTCTGGCATACATGCTCGACGTCTCCGGTCGCGCCCGGGGTCATGGCACGACATGGTGAAAAAACCTCGACGACGCGCGTCGGACGGCGCCGCACCCGCGGCGCCGCTGCGTCTCTTTCGCGCGCATTGCGCATCCGCTTGCGGGCCACAACCGCCGCACCGCGCCGCGACCCGGGCCGCTTCGCTGTTCGAACGACCCGGCGTCCGATGGCGACGACCCCGCATC
Source organism: Thiohalocapsa sp. (assembly GCA_021736785.1). Taxonomy (GTDB): domain Bacteria; phylum Pseudomonadota; class Gammaproteobacteria; order Chromatiales; family Chromatiaceae; genus Thiohalocapsa. The sequence goes on from JAIPFF010000004.1 coordinate 35,228, forward strand.
AGTCGCCGGCCTCGGCCTCGGAGCGCTGACCGGTCAGACGCCTCACCGTGGCCGCGAGCTCTCGGTCCAGTTCGGAAAAGCGCTCCCAGTCGCCCTCCGGGATCTCTTCGCCCATGCGCATCAGCGCCCGGAAGATCGGCGCGGATGCGATCTCCTCCGGCGCGATGCCCGCGTTCAGCAATTGCTCTGCCGAATCGATGAAGCTGCCGATCAGGCGCATCATGACCGCTTGGCGTTGGGGTGTGGCATAGCGGTCGATCTCGGAGAACGCGGACTGGCGCAGGAAGGCCTGATTGATGAGCTGGGCACAGAACAGCACCAGCCGCTGGCGCGCCGGCATGGCGTCGCGGCCGATGATGCGTGCCATGCGCTCGAGCTTGGCCTCCTCTTCCAGCAAGGTCAGAAAACGCCGGCGCAGCTGCTCCCAGCGCGTGCAGCCCTCGCTGTGCCACCAGCGCGCCAGCCCGCGCGCGCTGCTGCTGTAGGACTGCAGCGGATGAATGGCCGGGTAGAACCGGGCTTGGGCACGGCGCACGTCCAGCGCCCACAGGCAGCCGACGTAGCGGCGCGTATGATTCGTCACCGGCTCGGAGAAATCGCCCGAAGGCGGACTGACCGCGCCGAGCACCGTCACTGCGCCGGTGGCGCCGCCGAGCGTGCGCACCCGCGCCGCCCGCTCGTAGAAGTCCGCGAGCCGGCTCGACAGGTAGGCCGGATAACCGGCCTCGCCCGGCAGCTCGCCGAGGCGGCCCGAGACCTCGCGCAGGGCCTCGGCCCAACGGCTGGTGGAATCCGCCATCAGCGTCACGTTCATGCCCTGATCGCGGAAATACTCCGCCACGGTGATGCCGGTGTAGATGCTGGCCTCGCGCGCCGACACGGGCATGTTCGAGGTATTGGCGATGACGACGGTGCGCTCCAGCAACAGGCGTCCGCTGCGCGGATCTTCGAGCTCGGCAAACTCCGCGAGCAAACCCGCCAGCTCGTTGCCGCGCTCGCCGCAGCCCACATAGACGATGACATCGGCGTCGCACCATTTCGCGACGGTCTCGAGCAGCACCGTCTTGCCGGTGCCGAAACCGCCCGGTATAGACGCGGTGCCGCCGCGGGCGATCGGAAACAGGCAGTCGAGAATGCGCTGCCCGGTCAGCATGGGCTCGTCCGACGGCAGCCGCTGGCCGACCGGACGCGGGATACGCACCGGCCAGCGCTGGGACAGCGTCACCGCGTGCTCCCCGCCTTCGGCATCGCGCAGGCGGCAGACAGCAACATCATCGGCGACGGAGCCGGCAGGCGCGATCTCGGTCACCTGTCCGGGTGGGAAATCCGGCGGCACCAGGCAGCGCTGGGCATAGCCGTTGCCGGTGCTCACATCGCCCAGCACCTGTCCCGCGCGCAGCATGTCGCCGACCGAGACCCGCGGCTTGAAGCCGAATTTCGCGGCGGCGGACTCGCGCATCCCGGGCAACACCCAAGGATCGTCGCCGGCGCGCTCGGTGCCGACGCCGATGGGCCTCAGCAGTCCGTCGAAGATATTGCCGAGAATGCCGGGGCCGAGGCGGACCGACAGCAGTTGACCGCTGCCCTGCACCCGCACGCCGGGGCGCAGGCCGGATGTGTCCTCGTAGACCTGCACCGTGATCTCGTCGCGGGCCACGCGCACCACTTCGCCGAGCAGTCGCTGCTCGCCCACGGTGACCGCTTCGCGCAGCAGGAAGCCGCCTTGTGCGCGGGCGCGCAGCACAGGGCCGCTGATCCAAGTGGTGGTTGCCTGACCGGTCATCGGACCGACCCGCGCTGGCCGGCATGGACCTCAGCGGCGGCGGCGCCCTCGGCCGCGGGTAAATCCCTGTCGTGCTCGACCCGGCCGCGGCCGTGCGGCGGCGCATGCCAGAGCGCCAGCAACCGGGCCTCGACGCGTCCGCGGTCGCGGGTGAGTCCGTCCAGGCTTGCGTCGAGCACGGCACCGCCGCAGCGCACGATCAGCCCGGCCTCGAGCGCCGCATCGGACTCGAACCGCACCGGCTCCGGCAGGTGGGCGGCCAGCCGTCGCTCGATCTCGGCGCGCTCGCTCGCGGGCCAATCCGGCGCATGGCGAATCTCCCAAGCCTGCGCCGGCAGCAGTGCCAGGCAGCGTTCCAAGGCACTGTCGACCCAGCGTCCGCGGGTGTGCGCGTTGCTCCAGCGCCCGCGCAGCGCAGCGCGCAGCAGCGGCCATGCCGCCTCGGTCATCGCCGAGTCCAATTGCTCGCTACGCCGCCGCTCGCGGGTAGCCTGCTCGGCCCGGGCCGATTGGATCAGCCCCAGCGCCCGGGCGCGCTCCGCGGCCACCCGGTCGTGCAGCGCGGCGCGCTCGGTCTCGAATCGGCGGCGAACGAATTCCCGTGCGCGCTCACGCGCATCGTCCAGCAGTTTGCGGCATTCGCGCTCGCGGTAGTCGTCGACCAGGGCGAGCAATGCGCGCTCGCGTTCTTCGGTGTTCATTCGGACAGTCCCAGCTGGCGTTTCAGCGCAATGGTGAGATCCGCGGGGCGGTGACGGCCCCTGATATCGCCGATGACGAGCACGGGCGGGCGCTGCTGCGCCAGCAGGTCGGCGAGCACGGCGTCCGGCAGTGCGCCGGCAAGCTCGGCGGTGATCAGGATCATCCCCGCCTGCGCGCCGACATCATCGAGCAACCGCTGTACTGCCTTTGCGCCGACGGGGCCGTCGCCCGCGCCTTCGGGCACCCGACAGTCGACGCCGGCGAGCCGAAAGCCCGCGGCGGTGACCTCGTCGCCGATCAGCACGCATTGCCCGGACATGGCGCTCCCTCCCCTCGCATGTGCTCAGAGCTTGTTCAAGATCAGCACCGAGATGATCAGCCCGTAGATGGCGATACCCTCGGCCAAGCCGACCATGATCACGACCTTGCCGAACAGCTCCGGCTTTTCGGCCAGCGCCCCTACCGACGCCGCCCCTACCGTTGCCACGGCATAGGCCGCGCCCAGTGCACCGATTGCCGTCGCCAGCGCGGCGGCGATGTAACCCCATTTTTGAACACTCGGGTCGATGATGCGCTCGGTCAGCTCGATGACCTCGCCCTGTGCGAGGGCCTGGGGCTGCCACAGCAGCACGCTGACCAACGCCGCCGTCAACCCGGCGGCGACCAGCAACGCGCCCCCGAAAAATGTGTATTTGTTCATGCGGCCCCTCCGGAAGCCAATGTGGGAGTGACGATCGCCGGCGGTGCCGGCAGCGGCCGGAAAATACGTCCCGTGCCGCGCAGAAAGCGATTAAAGAACTCGAACAGCACCAGCCGCGTGGTCTGGATCGACACCACGAGACCCTCGAGCAGGATGATTACGGCGTTGCCGAGCACCAAAATCGCCCAGGCGGCCCAAACAGGGGCCGCGTCGGCCATGGTCACGACCGCCGAGGACAGCGCCGCATGCGCCAGCGCGAAAGCACCGACCCGCGCGAACGACAGCGTATTGGTAAGGATCTGCAGGCCGTTCTCGGCCAGATGCCCGACCCCGGCGAAAAAACCGAGCAGCCTGTGCGCGACCAGCACGGAGCCGACGGCGTACCACCCGAGACCCGCCAGCGCGACCTGTCCCGCGACGCTCGCGGGCACGCCCTCAGGCAGCGCCAGCATCGATGCCAAGCCCAAGTACATGACCAGAAAACCCGCATCCACCAGCAGCCAGTCGCGCAGGCGTCCGCGACGCAGGGCACCGAGCCCGGACAACAGCTGGCCCAGACTCAACAGCGCCACCGCGAACACCAGCGGCACCGCGAGTACCGTCAGCGGCTCGTGCAGCGGATGCAGCCAAAGCGCGGGGATGAGGTGCTCGACGCCGAACACACTGCCGAACAACAGGCCGAACACCATTGCCGATGCACCGCACAGAATCACCAGCGGCGCGATGTCGGAGCGCGGGCGCAGCCACAGGCCCGCCAGCACCAACACCAGGCCTTGCCCGACATCGCCGAACATGTAGCCGAACAGCAGCGGCACGACGACCGCGAGCAGCGGGGTCGGGTCCGCCTCGTCGCCGCCCGGTACGCCGAGCGCGCGGGCGAACAGCTCGAACGACTTGAGCCAGCGTGGATTGCTCAGCACGCGTGGCGGGCGCGCTCCCGGCGGCGGCGGGGTAAGGCGCAGCAGCGCGCGGGTCTGCGCGCGGTCGAGGGCCGCTGCCAGACGCCTGCCGCCGAGGTCGTCGGTCCAGCCGGTGATCCAGGCCAAGTGCTCGCTGGCCAGCTCCAGATTGCGTACCCGCTGCTCGAACCAGTCCAGCCAGGCGACCTCGCCCAGGACCTCGTCCAGGCTGTATTCCTCGAATAAGGTGTCCAATTCGGCATACAGATGCACGCGCCGGGTGGACAGGAAGTGACGGCGGGCGCCGATGCGGATCAGCGAATCCGCCGCGTCGCCGGTCAGCCAAGGCGGGCGCTCGATAATCCGGCCCTTTTGGGCCTTCACCCGCGCCTTGGCATCGGCGAGCTGGTCGGCAGGCGCAAGGATCATGTAACAGCGCTCGTCCTGCCACGGTACGCTGCGCGGCAATGCGAGGTCCGGCAAGTCGAGCACCACCTCCGCCGGCAGGATGGCGCAGAAGGTGCCGAGCAGCGGGCCGGATCGCGCCACCAGCGCGAAGTCCAACGGACTGCCGGCAATCTTGCCGATGATCTTCTCCAGCCAATAAAGCCGCGTCAGCTCTTCCTCGCAGGCCTGCAGCGCGTCGATCAGCGGGTCCGCCTCGCGCCGCCACGCGCCGATCCTCGCCAGCGCGCGCTCGACGACCACCATCGGCGCCTCCACCAGCGGCGTGTGACGCAGATGCCCCCGTTGCCAGTAGCGTTGATAGCGGGGAAGCAGCTTGCGATAAGCAGCGAGGCCGGGCCCGATGTCGACCAGCGGGCAATCCTCGGTGCACTCGCCGCGCAGCTCCAACTCCACCGCGCCGGTCTGTGCCAGCTCTGCCAAGGTGCGCACGCTCTCCGTGCGCGGGCAGAGCACCTCGAACCAGCGCGTCGCCGCCGAGCCCAACATCATGCCGCCTCGCCGAGGCCGAACAGCGCGCGATCGAGCAGCGCCCGACGCAGACGCTCGAGGTCCAGGCCCACCAAGGTCAGAAAAATGAAGGCCGCTGCCGGCTGCAGCGGATGCAAGTGGAATTGCAGGCGCAGATCCGCGCGCAGCGCCCGGCGCAGCGCCCAGGCGTCATCGCCGGATGAGCGGCCGAACTGCCGCAGATGGGCGGCGCAGGCCTCGCCGACGGCCTCCACGGCGTCGAGAAAGGCGCGGCTGCAGCGCGGCCAGCGCCGGCGCCACTCACGCTGCCAGGCATCGCCGGCGTCACCGTCGAGCAGCGGCGTCAGACCGCGGCGCTCCAATGCGTCGTGTAGCGGGTCGCCATCGTCGCCGAGCAAAGCCGCGATGCGCCGGTCGCGTGCCGCCCAGCGCGGAACGGGCGCACCGCGCTGCAGATGGTCGAACAGCCCCAGCAGCGGCAGCCAGCGGCACCACAGCACCGCATCGCGCCAGGGCTCGGGTACGTGGGCGGCAGTGCGCTCGGCGCAGTCGGTGAATTGGCCGCGGATGCCGCGCTCGATGTCGTGGCTGTCGCTCTGGGCCGAGAACCCCTTCACCCAGGCCTTCAAGGCCCCGTCGCGGGATTCCTCCAAATAGCCCGAGAGGGTGCGGGCGGCGCTCAGACGCTGCCAATCCGCCTCGGAGGGCAGCGACGCGAAGCGGGCCTGCAGGCGCGCCTGGGCATAGGCAAATCGGCAGCGCCCGGTCATTGCGGCGACTCCGTCAGTTCCGCCGCCAGGGCCTCGACAACGGCAGCGAGACGTTCCGCATCCGGTGTCGGCAGCTGTCCCGGGGTGTCGGTGCCGGAGGCGCGCAACGCCGACAGCGCGTCGGCGATACCCCGGTCGGCGATGCCGTGCGCCGCGCGGATGCGCCGCTCGGTGCTGCGCGAGACGGACCGTGCGCGGGCTTCGGCAGCATTGGCAATCGCCTCCGCCCGAAGCCGGCAATCGTCGACGTCGGCGTGAGCCGCCCGCTCGGCTTCGAGCACGCGGTTGATGGCGGCGTCCACCGAATCGCTGTCTGTGCGCAGCTTTGCGTCCTTCATCGCCCGACCCCGGTTGTAGCTTGGAGCCCCCAACGCGCGGCTTTTTCAACCGTCTTCGATTGCTCCGCCGGCTATCCGTCCCGATGCAGCCGGGTCGGCCGAGGCAATGCCAGGGCAGCGACATGCGCCACGGAGCAGTCCCGGATCATTGGCGACAGTCCCGACTGAACGGCGCGTCGACATCGGCCCGCGGCCGGCAACAATCACACACCGTCAGTAAGAATATTAGTTCAGACTGATAGGCTCGCCGGGCCGCCCGACGGGATCGTTGACTGCGGTCAAATGGATGGGTTTCACCGACGAACGGCGACGAGATCCGCGTGGACTCCTCTTCGGCAGCGGGCGGACATGCTGAGCCGAATGGCCGAGCAATGGCTCGCCGGTCTGCGTGAATGCCTGTTCGGACGCCGTCCGCGCCGACGGCACAAGCGATCGGCGCGGCGCGGTCGCGCGCTCGAGCCCGGTCGCACGCCCGGGCGTGGGCGCGCGCGCTGTTTCCGCCTGCGCACCGCGAGCGCCATCCGCACCGATGCAATGATCGATCCTGACGCAGGACAACCGGAAACGCGATTGCACCTACCCACGGGCGCTGCTTTGATTACCCTACTCGGCTATCTGCAAGCGCAAGCGGGGGAAGCGGTGGACGACACATTGAAACGACTGCTCGACGCCGAGATGCGGGCCGAGAAGCTCGCCCAAGACGCGGAGGCAGAGCAAGAGCGCCTGATCCAAGAGGCGATGCGCGAGGCCCGTTCCGAGGACGAGCGCTTCACCGCGCGCGTGCCGGAAATGCACCGGGCCTTCATCGGCAAGGCCGAGGAGCGCGCCGAGCAAACGGTCGCGGAGCTCAAACGGCGCTATGACGAGCGTCATGTGCAGTTGCGCAACATGGCCGAGCAGCGCGAGCAGGACGCGCTCGAAGCGAGTTTCGCACTGCTGATCGATCCCCGGCTGTGATGTTGCCGCAACCCGGCGCACCGGCCGTGAGCTCCCGGGGGCGGCCGAGATGAGCGCCGGCAATCAAGCCTATCTGAACACCCGCATCTCGGCGATGACCGAGCGCCTGCTGGGCCCCGATCGGATGCGCGGCCTGCTTCAGCTGTCGCTGGCGGATCTGGCGGAGCGCTTCGAGCTCGCGCCGCTGCTCGACGAGCAGCTCTCGGTGCGGGCCAAGAGCCGCGCCGTCGAGCAGGCCCTGGTGCAGGTTCTGATGTCGGAGATCAAGGTGCTGACCCGCCCCATGACCTCTGTCGAGCGCGCGTTGGTGCTGGCATGGGGGCGAAAGTTCGCACTGCTGAACCTGAAGACGCTGATCCGCGGCAAGCTCTACGAGCTCGATCAGGCGGACATCCGCGACAATCTCTACGACCTGCCCGCGGACGTGCGCCTGCCTCACCAAGAGCTGTTCCGCGCCGAGAGCGTGCTGGAACTGCTGCGCACGCTGGAGCAAGGGCCTTATCGCATCATTGCCCGCCAAGCGCGCCAAGTATTCGAGCAGAAGCGCGAGCATTTCGCCCTCGAAGCCGCCATCGATCAGCAGTACTACCACGAGCTTGCCCGCCAGGCCCAGCAGTTCCCGAGCGAGAGCCTGCAGCCGCTGCGGGCGATGATGGGGCTGCTGCTCGATCGCATCGACTTGCTCTGGCTGCTGCGCTTTCGCTTCTCCTATCAGCTCTCGCCGAGCGAGACCTTCTATTACTTGGTCCCGTCTTTTCGGCTGCTCTACCGAGACCGGCTGCTGGCGCTCGTCAACGTCGAAACCTTCGAGCAGCTCCTGCAGGCACTGCCGGAGCCGTTGAACGGTGCGGTGGCCGGCAGCAGCAGCATCATCGAGGTCCAACAGCGTGCGGGTGTGTTCACCGCGGCGGAAACCCGCCGGCTGCTGGCCCACAGCACCTCGGGCATTGCCCGTGCACTCGGCTATTTGATCCTGCGCGAGCGGGACTTGTTTATGCTGTTCTCTCTGATTCAGGGCAAGCTGCTCGATCTGCCGCAGGATCTGATCGAGATCGGCGTCGAGGTCGCCGATCCGCATTGCCCGAGCGGCATCGGCCACGCGGCATGAGCGGATACCCGCACGCCGCTCGCCGAGGGAAAGCCTTCCGGAGGCCGCGCGCCGCGCACGTCGCGGGCGGCGAGACCGGCATCCGGCCGCGGCCGGGCGCTTCGACAAACGCAACCAAGCCCGCGGCAGCCGATGCCCGAGGCCGGAGATAACCCGACAATGCTTCGCTCGCTGCCGATGAAGCATGTGCGCCTGCTGCTCATGACGGACGACCTGCCGCAGGCCTCGCTCAGCTTGGCCGAAACCGAGAGCTTCCACCCCGATACCCGCCCGCCCGAAGACGAGCAGCTCAACGGCGCGCCGGGCCGCGACTACCGCGAGCTTTTCCAGCTCGCCAGCTCGCGACTGCAGAAGATCGCCAAACTGGTGCCGATAACGGACGCCGCGGACATCGAGGATGTGCGCGTGGTCTATCACGAGGAGCTCGCCGCGATCAGCCAGCAGCTGCGGGAGCGATGGTCAGAGGCCTCGCAGTTCGAAGAGGGCTTTCGGCGCATCGAAGAGGAGAAGCGTCTGGTCAAGGAGCAGGAAGCGGCGCTGGAGAACTTCGCCAACCTCAAGATCGACTTGGGTGCGCTGCGCAAGAAGACGCGCTTCCTGGACTTTTATGTGGGCATGGTGCCGCGCGCGAACGTGCAGCGGCTCGAGGGGGCAGTCCGCTTGGCGGATTACATGCTGTTCGACTACCTGCGCCGAGGCGACCATGCCCATGTCATCATCGTCGGCCCGGCCGGCGAGAAAGACGATCAGCTCAGCGCGGTGTTGAGCTCGGCCGGCTTTCAGCCGCTGCCGATCCCGAGAGGCATCGACGATGCCAGCCCCGCGCGCAAGCGCGCGGAGTTCGCCGGGCGCCGGGATGCGCTCGAGGCAGAGCACCGGGCGCTGCAGGACAAGCTCGACCAATGGGCACGCGACAATGGCGACGTCCTGCTCGAAGCGCGCCGCGCCCTGCTGCTGGCCGAGCCCTTCGTGACGCTGGACCCGTCGATCCGCAGCAGCGGGCATTTGGCGGTGCTCGCGGGCTGGGTGCCGGCCCGCGCCGTCGTGGAGATGGAGGCCAAGCTGCGCGACAGCCTGGCGCTGCCGTTCGCGCTGCAGGCGCGCGACCCGCGTTCCGACGAGCGCCCGCTGGTGCCCACCGTGCCGACCCGCAGTCGGCTGCTTGCGCCCTTCTCGACCCTGGTCAAGCAATACGGCATCCCTCAGTACGGGGAAATCGACCCGACGCCGCTGTTCGCGCTCACGTTCCTGCTGATGTTCGGCATGATGTTCGGCGACGTCGGGCACGGCGCCGTCATCGCGCTGGCGGCCTGGTATTGGCGCGACAAGCTCAAGAGCTTCGCCTTGTTCGGGATGGCCGCCGGCGCCTCGTCGGTCCTGTTCGGCTTCGTCTTCGGCAGTGTATTCGGTTACGAAGAATGGCTGCCGGCGTTATGGATGGCGCCGCTGCACGATCCGATCCTGATGCTCAAGGTCGCGCTCGGCTGGGGCATCGCCTTCATCATCGTCGCGTGTCTGCTCGGCATCTACAACCGCGTCGTCACCGGCAACCTCCAAGGCGCGGTATTCGGCCCGCACGGCGCGGTCAATCTGGTTTTCTATCTCGGTTTCCTGACCGGGGGTTACCTGCTCGCCACAACCGGCGGTTTCGGTTTCTGGCCGGCACTGATCGTCGTCGCATCGCTGTCGACACTGGCCGCTTATCAGTGGCGCCACCAGACCGGACCGACCGGCGAAAAAGCATTGATCGTGTTCATCGAGACGTTGGACACCGTCATCGTCTATCTCTCGAATACCTTGTCGTTCCTGCGCGTCTCGGCGTTCAGCCTGAACCATGCGGCGCTTGCGATCGCCGTCTTCACGCTGAGCGATATGGTCGGTGTATTCGGCACCGTCGTCACGTTGCTGCTGGGAAACCTGTTCATCCTGGTGCTGGAGGGCGGAATCGTGATGATCCAAGTCATGCGCTTGGAGTACTACGAGGGCTTTTCCCGATATTTCTCCGGAGACGGGCACGAATTCGCGCCGATCCGCCTGCGCCGGCCGGAAGCCGGCACCGATGCGCGCCCGCAAGCCGATGCGCGCGAGCGTACAACCGGACATCGGCCGGAACCGGCGGCCGATGATCTGCGCCCGGCAGGCTCATAGCGACCGCCGCTGGCCGCCTGCTCATTCAATCAACGTCCGAACGATAACAATCGAGGTCTTCTATGTACTGGCTCGTCGCTTTGATGTCCCTCGCCATCGCCGGTCTGCTGCTGACCGGGCTCTACCTTGAAATCCGCCCGCGGGCGACGCTGCGGATTCCCGCCTGGTTCAAGCCCGCGCTCGGCGCACAGCTCGTCGTCTTCGTCGGCGCCCAGCTTGGCCTGCTGCTGCTGGGCGTCAACGAGGTGATGGCGGAGGAGACCGCGGAGGTCGCCGGCACCGTCTCGCAGATGTCCACCGGCATGGGCTTGGCCATTCTCGGTGTCGGCGTGCCCACCGGCCTCTCCACCATCGGCGCCGGCATCGCCGTCGGCCCCATCGGTGCCGCCTCGCTGGCCGCCGTCATGGAGCGCCCCGAGGCCCTCGGTCGCAGCCTGATCTTCCTGGGCCTTGCCGAAGGCATCGCGATCTACGGATTGGTCATGAGTATCCTCCTGCTGAACCGGCTCTGAGCGCGCCATGGCAAACAGCGACACCACGCCCGATCGCCGCGCCAGGATGCTGTTTCTCGGAGAAGACAGTCTCGCCGACGGATTTCGGCTGATCGGCTTCGAGATCCACAGCAGTCCGGACCGCGACGACGTCGAGCGGATCGTTCGCGAGCTGCAGCGCGAGCGCGAGCATGCGCTGATCATCATCGATGACGCGATGATGCAGGCGCAGATTCCCGCGCTGGAGCAAGTGCGCGCCGAAGGCGGGCGAATCGTCGTCATCTCGGTGCCGCCGCTGGCCGGGCCGACACGCCTCGGCAGCAACGTCGCCGAGCGGCTGGCCAGTATGTTCGGCAACGCGCAGGCGACATGACGCGGCGCGGGCAACGCGCCGAGCTGGCCAAGGGGCAGGCCATGCACCGGCGTTGCCTCGGGCAGCCGACGACCGGGATCCGACCTGAACAGACATCAAGGCAGCAAACGTGACCCAAGCACAAGAGCTCGAACAGGCCATTCTGGCCCGCGCGGAACGGCTTGCAAACGAATACCGCGAGCGCGCGAAGCGCAGCCGCGACAGCATCCTGCGCGAGTCCGCCGAACGGCTGCGACTACGCGAGCAGCGCGAAGAGGCCATCGCCAAGTCCCTCGGCGAGCGCAGCTACCGGCAACAGGTCCAGGCAGAAGAGCTGAAGATGCAAAGCCATTTGGATCGCGTGCGCTGGAACCTGGTGCGCGACGTGCAGGATCGGCTCGCCGAGCGCCTGCAGGCACTGGTCGGCGACGAGGCGGCCTACCTGGAGACCCTCGCCGGCTTCATCGGCACCGCGGTCGGGGAGATCGAGCGCGATACCCTCTCGGTGCGCGCCAACGCCCGCGACCTGAAGCTGCTCTCCGCCCGGTGGCAGCAGATTGCCGAAACGCTGCCCGAGGGCAAGCAAGTTCGCTTGGACGACACGCCCCTGGAAACGCTCGGCGGCGTGCTCGTGGTCAGCGAGGACGGCCGGCTGCGGGTCGACAACACCTTCGAGGGACGCATGGCGCGCCTGCGCGCGCACATCCAGCACCGCATCCTGGAGCGCCTCCTCCCGAGCGGCTTCGATACCGGCAACATCTTCGGCGGTTGAGCATATGACAGACTCCCAACGCGTCGGCGTCGTGCGCGACATCAACGGCCCCATCGTCACCATCGAGCTCCCCGGCGTGCGCAGCGGCGAGCAGGTCAAGATCGGCGAGCTGGGTCTGGTGGGCGAAGTGATCTCGCTGTCCGGACGCCAAGCCGTCGTACAGACCTACGAGAGCACCGACGGCGTGCGCCCCGGCGAGCCCGCCGCCGGACTCGGCTGGCCGCTGTCGGTGGAGCTCGGCCCCGGCCTCATGGGCGGCATCTTCGACGGCGTGCAGCGCCCGCTGGAGAAGATCGCACTCGAGTCCGGGGACTATATCCGTCGCGGCCTGACCGTCCCGGCGCTGGATCGGAGCAAAGAATGGGAATTCGTGCCCAACCCGGAGCTCGCCCCCGGTAAACAGGTGAGCCACGGCACGGTACTCGGCACGGTGCAGGAAACCGAAACCATCGTGCACAAGATTCTGGTGCCGCCGGGCATCGCGGGCGAGCTCGAAGAAGTCGCACCGAAGGGCGACTACGACATCGAGGCCACCATCGCCCATGTGCGCGACCAGCGCGGACGCAGTCAGCGGCTATCGCTTTACCACCGCTGGCCGGTGCGCAAACCGCGCCCCTATTTCCGCCGCGACGACGGCATCTCGCCGCTGATCACCGGGCAGCGGGTCATCGACACCTTCTTTCCGCAGCTCAAGGGCGGCAAGGGCGCCGTGCCGGGCCCGTTCGGCGCCGGCAAGACCGTGGTCCAGCAGCAGATCGCGCGCTGGTCGAATGCCGACATCGTCATTTATGTCGGCTGCGGCGAGCGCGGCAACGAGCTGGTCGACGTACTCGAGAGCTTCCCGAAGCTGGAGGATCCCTACACCGGGCGCAAGCTGATGGAGCGCACCCTGCTGGTCGCCAATACCTCCAATATGCCCGTCGTGGCGCGCGAGGCGTCGATTTACGTCGGCCTGACCATGGCCGAGTACTACCGCGATATGGGCTACGACGTGGTCATGCTGGCGGATTCCACCTCGCGCTGGGCCGAGGCCCTGCGCGAGGTCTCCGGCCGCCTCGGGCAAATGCCCGTCGAAGAGGGCTATCCGGCCTACCTTGCCTCCCGGCTCGCCGCCGTCTACGAGCGCGCCGGGCGGGTCGAGACCTTCGACGCCGGCTCCGGCTCGGTGACGCTGATCGGCGCCGTCTCGCCGCCGGGCGGCGACTTCTCCGAGCCGGTCACGAGCCACACCAAAGACATCATCGAGACCTTCTGGGCGTTGTCCAAAGAGCTCGCGGACGCGCGCCATTATCCCAGTATCGACTGGGTGACCAGCTTCTCGGCCCACGTGCACACCGCCGCCGAATGGTGGCACAAGGAGGTGGACCGGCATTGGGAGACGCGCCGCACCGAGGCGCTGGCGCTGCTGGCCCGCGACGCGGAGCTCTCGCGCATCGTCAACCTGGTCGGGCCCGAGGCCCTGTCGGACGCGCAGCGCTGGCAGTTGGAGGGGGCCTCGTTGATCAAGGAGGGCGTGCTGCAGCAAAGCGCGCTGGACGACATCGATACCTTCTGCTCACCGCAGAAGCAGTTCGCCCTGCTGGACCTGGCCCTATCGATCTACGACAAGGGCATGGCGCTGATCGAGCTCGGCGTGCCGGTGACGGAACTGCAGAACATGCCGCAGCTCGCGCGCACGCGCCGCTGCAAGTCCATGTACACCAGCGATCAGGTCGACGAGATCCGCGCCTTCTCCGTCGAGGTCGCGAACGCGTTCGAGGCCATTGGCCTGGAGTACGCCAAGCAGCGCGCCGACTAGCGCGCGGAGACCATCCCGGCAACGCCGAAAGGCAGGCACGCGTCGACAGCACCTCGACCTCCGCAGCGAGACAGCGACTTCCATGAGCATCAAAGAATACCGAACAGCAAGCGAGGCCCGCGGCGGGCTGATCGTGGTCCGCGACACCCCCGGCGTCTCGTTCGGCGACCGTGTGCGCATCACCGACAGCCGCGGCGAGACCCGCGACGGACAGGTGATCCGCAGCGCCGACGACGAGGTGCTGATCCTGGTCTTCGAGGGCACCGACGACCTGGACCTGGAGGACATCTGGGTGCGCTTCATGAACGAGCCGGTGGAAATCGCGCTGTCGCCCGAGATCCTCGGCCGCGAGTTCAACGGCCTCGGCGAGCCGCGCGACGGCCGCCCGCCGGTCCTCTCGAACATCCACCGCGCCGTCGGCGGCTCCGCCATCAACCCGGCCGCGCGCACCTATCCGCGAGAGTTCATCCAGACCGGCATCTCCACCATCGACGGGCTGAACTCGCTGGTCCGCGGTCAAAAATTGCCCATCTTCTCCGGCTCCGGCCTGCCGCATAACCGGCTCGCGGCCCAGATCGTGCGCCAAGCCAAGCTGATCGACGAGGAATCGAGCTTTTCCGTCGTCTTCGCCGCCATGGGCGTCTCTTACGCGGACGCCAAGTTCTTCCGCGACGAGTTCGCCTCCTCCGGCGTGCTGCGCAACGTGGTCATGTTCGTGAACCTGGCGGACGACCCGCCGGTGGAGCGCCTGACGCTGCCGCGCACGGCACTGACCGCGGCCGAATACCTGGCCTACGACCTCGACCGCCACGTGCTCGTGGTCATGACGGACATGACCTACTACGCCGAGGCCCTGCGCGAGGTGGCCACGGCCAAGGGCGACGTGCCGGCACGCAAAGGCTACCCGGGCTACCTCTACTCCGACCTCGCCGAGATCTACGAGCGCTGCGGGCGCATCCACGAGCGCCACGGCTCCATCACGATGATGCCTGTGGTCTCGATGCCCTCGGACGACATCACCCATCCGATCCCGGACCTGACCGGCTACATCACCGAGGGCCAGATCGTGCTCTCGCGCGAGTTGCAGAACCAGGGCATCTATCCGCCGGTGCACATCTCGCCGAGCCTGTCGCGGCTGATGAAGGACGGCATCGGCAAGGACTTTACCCGCGACGATCACCCCCGTGTCGCCGCCCAGTTGTACGCGTTGTATGCCCGCGCGCTGGAAACGCGCAACCTGGCCAGCATCATCGGCGCCGACGAGCTCTCCGAGCGCGACCGGCGTTACCTGAAGTTCGCCGATGCCTTCGACAGCCGCTTCGTCGGTCAGGGCGAGTCCGAGGACCGTTCCATCGACGCGACGCTGAATTTGGCCTGGGAGCTGATGAGCATGTTCCCGCGCGATATGCTGACACGTGTGTCGGAGACCGAGTTGGCGAAATACCACCAAGGAAGCGACTGACACGATGATCGGCGCAGACGCGCTGATCGGACGACGGACCGGGGTCATGAGCGCGAGTCAACGTGATGCGGCATCCGCGCCGGCGTGGCGCCCGATCGGCACGACACGCGCGCATCTTTCTTAGAGCCACACCGAACGGCAGCTAACCGGACATCGTAGAGCTATGGCGCAACAAGTCCTGAAGGTCCCGCCGACCAAGAACACCCTGCTTTCGCTGAAGAAGCAGGTGAAATTCCTCGAGGAAGGGCACGATCTGCTCGAGCGCAAGCGCGAATTGCTGACGCGGCTGGTCTACGAGCGCATCGGCGAGTACCGCTCCCTGCGAGAGGCCGCCGAGCGAGGGCTGGAAGAGGCCTACCGGTGCCTCTCCATCACCCAACTGCGCATGGGCAGCCGCGGGCTGCATCAAGCGGCGCTGGGCGCGGAGCCGGCGCTTCGGGTCGACATCCTGCCGCGGCGCGCCCTCGGCGTCGAATACCCGGCCGTCACCAGCGAACGGCTGCCGATCAAGCCGGTCGGCCTGCTCGGCACCGATTCCAGCTTCGACAATACCCGCGTGCACTTGGCCGATGCGGCGGTCCTGCTGGCGCGCCTCGGCGAGGTCGAGATCGCGCTGCACCGTCTGATGGAGGAGCAGCGCAAGGCACAAAAGCGGGTCAACGCGCTGAAATACAACATCATTCCGCTGTACCGACGCACCATCCACTATATTCAGTCGGCGCTCGAGGAGGAAGAGCGCAACACCCTGTTCCAGGTCAAAGTGCTGCGCGAGCGCTCCGCCGTCTAGCCTCCGGCCTCGCGCGCGCTTGAATCCATGCCCACTGCCTGCATTCACTGCAGAGCCCCGGCAGCCCTCGCATCGTGCTCCGCGCCCTCGCCGCACGGCCGACGACGGCTCGCGGATGGCCACCTTCGCGACGCCGGCATTCGACACCCGTTACCGTAGAGGACAGCGATATGGATTCCGGATCATTCAAAGCCTTGGAACTGCTGTTGATCGTCGGCGTGGTCGGCTGGCTCTACGTCAGCCAGATGCGCAACCTGCGCAGACTCAAGGAAGAGCGCGAGGCAAAGCAGCGTGAGGAAGGCGCCGCGGATGCGCAGCAGCGCGGCGGCGCCGACGACGAGCGATCCTGACCCGCCCGCGCCCGCGACATGTCGACGGGCAACTCGGCGGGCGACGAGGACAGTGCCTGCCGAGCGCCGGCCGACCGCCGCATCCGCCCCGCTAAACCCGACCCGCCGAACCCGACCCGCTGAACCGAACCCACGGCCCGAGCAGCCTGCCCGAGTCCGCGGCGGACCTGCCGCGCGGAAAACCATCGCCCGGCGCTGCACCCGGTCCCCGCACCCGATACCGCACGCGCGGGGTCCGGCGGCGCTTGGCGGCGCGCGCTCGCCCCCTTTGCACAAGCCGCGCACCGATGCAGGTTACGGCTTATCGCGTGAATATCTCACCGGCGCGCATTGTCTTTCGCACGTGTTGCGGACAGGGGCGCCCTCTAAGCTATGTCTCCAAGGCCAAGCGCCTGAACGCGCTCGAAAACGCGAGCTGCAGACAACCAACCATCGGAGACTGTCACCATGATCAAGTCCATCGCCGCCGCCCTCCTCGCCAGCGCCACCATGGCCGCCGCCGCCACACTCGTCACCCAGCATCCGGAGCGCTCCGGCGCGCAAACCACGGCCGCGGCCGGCGACCACGCCCTCGAGCGCAGCAGCCGCGGCACCAGAAGCACCACCGAGCACGTGCAGGGCGTTGCTTCGCAGGCCGCCGAGACGACGCCGCGACGCGGCACCCGCGGCGGCGACGCGATCGGGGAGGTCACGGCTGTCTGGACAAACGGCGACGGACTGCGCCGCGGCACCCGCGGCATGGAGTCCAGCTGAGCGCGGGTCTCCGGCCCCTACCAGCGCTCCGGCAGCTTGCGCTGCAGCACGAATCGTTTGCCTTCCATCGCAACGTAGCCGCCGGTCTTGAGATCGCCGATGATGCGGCTGACCATCTCCCGCGAGCAGCCCACGCGGTCGGCAATGCCCTGATGCGTCAGCGGCGCCGTGATGGAACGCCCGTCTTCGTCCTTGGCGCTTTCCACCAGCACCTTCGCAACACGACCATAGACGCTGAGCAGCGCCATATCGCTGACCATGTCGGTCAAGCTCGCGACCTGCAGCGCCAGTTCGCGGATCAAGCGCAGCGCCGCCTCGGGGTGATCGAGCAGGAAGCCGCGGAACACCGCCCCCGTCAGCAGGCACAGCTCGCAGTCGGTCAGCGTCATCACGGATGCGGTGCGCGGGGAACCGCTCAGCAGTGCAAGCTCGCCGAAGTGATCGCCGGGGCCGAGCTCGCGCAGCACCACCTCCTTGCCCGCGTCGTCCGCGACGTAGACCTTCGCCCGGCCGTCGAGCAGCAGATACAGGCTGGACGACTCGTCGCCCTTCTCGATGATGATGGTCTTCTTGCGGTAACGTTTGATCTTGGTCTGGGACTCGATCGCCTTGAGGTCTGCCTCGTCGAGGCTGGCGAAAAACGGGACCGAGCGAAGCGTGGGCGGCTCACCGGCTGGGGTATTCGGGGGCGGAGGCATTGGTCTCGTCGCTTCGGGTGATGCGCGGAGGCTACAGTTTAGGCGGCAGCGCCGTCGCGTCAACGACCAAAACGGTCGCAGACGTTGTTGCCGCCGGCGGACAACGTCCCGACGCGGGGCGCATGCGTTGCGCGAACCGTCGGCGCGGAGCTCACCGGCTCCCCGGCACCGGAGCCCTTTCGGTATACTCGCCCCCCTGATTTCAACGATGCGCCGGGCCCCGCCCCGGGTGCCGATCCCGGCAGATTCCCGCGAACGGCCGGCCGCCGACCGGCGGGACGAGGATGCGGGCTGTTCGTCTTGCGCGGCCGTCGGCCGCGGGTCGGCCGCTCATCGGTCTCTCACGCGGAACGCCCGCCGGCGGCGCATCAGGCCGCGCCGGTCGACACCCCATCGGCATCGGAGCGGTAGACGGGCGGTAACTGGGCGGTAACCGGGCGGTAACAGGGCCGGCACACGGACATCGAAAACACGGGCGCAAGCGGATACGACGACATGCTGGACAAAAACTACGACCCGCAACAGATCGAAAAGCAGTGGTACGAGCGCTGGGAAGCCGCCGGCTGGTTCGAGCCCGCCGACACCGGCTCCGGCGCCTATTGCATCATGATCCCGCCGCCCAACGTGACCGGCAGCCTGCACATGGGCCACGGCTTCAACAACACGATCATGGACGCGCTGATCCGCTACCGCCGGATGAACGGCGAGCGCACCCTCTGGCAGCCCGGTACCGACCACGCCGGTATCGCGACCCAGATGGTGGTCGAGCGCCAGTTGGAGGCAGACGGCAAGACCCGTCACGATCTCGGCCGCGAGGCCTTCGTCGACCGGGTCTGGGAATGGAAGGCCGAGTCCGGCGGCAACATCACCCGCCAGCTGCGCCGGCTCGGCTCGTCGCTCGACTGGCGCCATGAGCGCTTCACCATGGACGACGGCCTGTCCGAGGCCGTGCGCGAAGTCTTCGTGCGCCTGTACGAGGAGGGGCTGATCTACCGCGGCAAACGTCTGGTGAACTGGGATCCGGTGCTGCACACGGCGGTCTCCGACCTGGAAGTCCAGAAGGAGGAAGAGGCCGGGCATATGTGGGACATGCGCTACCCGCTGACCAACGGCACCGGCCACATGGTGGTCTCCACCACCCGCCCCGAGACCATGCTCGGTGACTGCGCCGTCGCCGTGAATCCGGAAGACCCCCGCTACAAGCACCTCATCGGCGAGTTGGTGGAACTGCCGCTGACCGGCCGGCGCATCCCGATCGTCGCCGACGAGCACGCCGATCCGGAATTCGGCACCGGCTGCGTGAAGATCACGCCGGCGCATGACTTCGACGACCATGCGGTCTGGCTGCGCCACCGCGACGAGAACCAAATTGCCGAGCAGCCCCACGGCGGCCTGATCAACATCCTCACCCCGGATGCCGCGATCCGCGCCAACGAGCCGGACGAGAGCGAGCTGATTCCGAGCCCCTACATCGGCCTCGACCGCGCCGAGGCCCGCAAGCGCATCGTTGCGGACCTGGAGGCCCAAGGCCTGCTTGCCGGCGTTCGCGACCATAAGCTGCCCGTTCCCCGCGGCGACCGCTCCGGCGCCGTGCTCGAGCCCTATCTGACCGACCAGTGGTACGTGCGTGTGAAGCCGCTGGCGGGGCCCGCCATCGAAGCGGTGGAGGACGGGCGCATCCGCTTCGTGCCGGATAACTGGAAAAACACCTATTTCGAATGGATGCACAACATTCAGGACTGGTGCATCAGCCGTCAGATCTGGTGGGGCCACCGCATCCCGGCCTGGTACGACGCCGAGGGCAACGTCTACGTCGGCCGCTCGGAGCAGGAGGTCCGCGACCGCCACGGGCTCGCCGCCGACCTCCCGCTGCAGCAGGACGAGGACGTGCTCGACACCTGGTTCAGCTCCGCGTTGTGGCCCTTCAGTACGCTGGGCTGGCCGGAAGAGACCGACCGCCTGCGCACCTTTTACCCGACCTCGGTGCTCATCACCGGCTTCGACATCATCTTTTTCTGGGTCGCCAGAATGATCATGATGGGCATGAAGTTCATGGGCGACGTGCCGTTTCGCGACGTCTACATCCACGGCCTGGTGCGAGACGCTCAGGGCAACAAGATGTCGAAATCCAAGGGCAACGTGCTTGACCCCATCGACCTGATCGACGGCATCGAACTGGAACCGCTGGTCGAGAAGCGCACCCGCGGCATGATGCAGCCGCGCCTGGCGGAGAAGATCGCCAAGCAGACCCGCGCCGAGTTCAAAGACGGCATTCCCGGTTACGGCACCGACGCCCTGCGCTTCACCTTCGCCGCGCTTGCCACCACGGGCCGCGACATCAAGTTCGACCTCGGGCGCATCGAGGGCTATCGCAACTTCTGCAACAAGCTCTGGAACGCGTCCCGTTACGTGCTGATGAACACGGAGGGGCAGGACTGCGGCTCGGCGCCGGGCGCGGCGGTGGAGCTATCGGCCGCGGACCGCTGGATCCGCGCCCGCCTGAGCGAGACCACCGCAACGGTCCGCGAGGCCATCGAGGGCTACCGCTTCGACCACGCCGCCCAGGCCATCTACGACTTCACCTGGAACAACTTCTGCGACTGGTACCTGGAGCTGGCGAAGCCGGTGCTGACGTCCGACAGCGCCTCCGACGCGGCCAAGCGCGGCACCCGCCGGACCTTGGTACGAACGCTGGAGACCCTGCTGCGGCTCGCGCACCCCTTCATGCCCTTCATCACCGAGGAGATCTGGCAGAAGGTGCGCCCGCTGGCCGGAAACGCGGACGGCTACGCCGGCGAGACCATCATGCTCGCGCCCTATCCGATCGCGGATGCCGACGCCGCCGACCCGGCCGCCGTCGCCGAGATCCACTGGGTGCAGCAGTTCATCCTCGGCGTGCGCCGGATCAAGGGCGAGATGAACATCGCCCCCGGCAAGCCGCTGCCGGTGCTGGTCGCAAACGCCGGCGCGAGGGACCGGGAATGGCTGGCGCTGGCCCGGCCCTATCTGGATTTCCTGGCCCGCACCGAGTCCATTACCGTGCTCGACGACGAATCCGAGGCGCCGGAATCGGCCATTGCGCTGGTCGGCGACATGCGCATCCTGATCCCGATGGCGGGCTTGATCGACAAGGACGCGGAGCTCAAGCGCCTCGACAAAGAGATCGCAAAGCTGCGCGCGGATATCGCGCGCATCGAGCAGAAGCTCGCGAACCCGAGCTTCGTCGACAAGGCGCCCGAGGCCGTCGTCGGCAAGGAGCGCGAGCGCCTCGCCGAGCAAGGCGCGGCGCTGGCGCAGATGGTCGCCCAGCATACCAAGATCGCGGCGCTGTAGGCCCGGGGCGCGACGGCGGGCCCGCGACCGGCGCGACGCGCGGGCGCCATGCCGGGCCCGCCGATCCGATACAATGCCTGCCCGAAACCCAGCGATCCGAACCGGGTCCAAGCAGCAGTACCACGCCCCAGCGAGACACCGATGTCCGAAGCCATCCACAACGTCGATCAAGCCGAAATCCATAAGTTCGAGACCCTGGCCGCGCGCTGGTGGGATCCGAACAGCGAGTTCAAGTCCCTGCACGACATCAACCCGCTGCGTCTCGGCTACGTGCAGCGCGCCGTGCCGCTGGCCGGCAAAGACGTGCTCGACGTCGGCTGCGGCGGCGGCATTCTGTCCGAATCCATGGCCCTGGCCGGTGCCCGGGTCACCGGCATCGACATGGGCGAAGAGCCGCTCAAGGTCGCGGAGCTGCACACACTCGAGACCGGTGTCGAGGTGCAGTACCGCCAAGTGCCGGTGGAGCAGCTCGCCGAAGAGCGCCCGGAGAGCTTCGACGTCGTCACCTGCATGGAAATGCTCGAGCACGTACCGGATCCCGGCTCGGTCATCGCCGCCTGCGCGCGGTTGGCTCGCCCGGGCGGGCATGTCTTCTTTTCCACGCTGAACCGCAATCCGAAGTCCTACCTGTTCGCCATCGTCGGCGCGGAATACGTGCTCGGGCTGCTGCCCAAGGGCACCCATGACTTCGAGCGCTTCATCAAGCCGTCGGAGCTCGACGCCTGGGTGCGACGCACCGAGCTTCGCATGACCGATATCACGGGCCTGACCTACAACCCGCTGACGCAGGACTACCGGCTCGACCCGAAGGATCTCGACGTCAACTATCTGGTCACCTGCACGCGCCCGCACGAAAACTGATGTCCGGCTCCGTCGCCGAGGGCGCGGTGCTGTTCGACCTCGACGGCACCTTCGCCGATACCGCGCCGGACATGGGCGCCGCCCTGAATGTGCTGTTGGCGCGCCACGGGCTCGCGCCTCTGTCGCTGACGGAGATCCGCCCGCACGTCTCGAGCGGCTCGCGCGGGATGCTCCGGATCGGCTTCGGCCTCGATCCCCGGTCGCCGGACTACGACAGTCTGCGCGGCGATTATCTCGCTATCTACGCGGAAAACATTGCCGGCGAGACGCGCGTCTTCGCCGGCATCGCCGATTTGGTCGCGGCGCTCGAGGCGCGCCGCCTGCCCTGGGGTATCGTCACCAACAAGCCCGGCTGGCTGACCGACCCGCTGCTCGAGCGCATGACGCTGCCAGGCACGCCGGCCTGCGTGGTCAGCGGCGACAGTGCCGCACGCGCCAAGCCCTATCCGGATCCGCTGCTGCTCGCCTGCGATCACATCGGTTGCCCCGCCGCCGGCTGCTGGTATATCGGCGATGACCACCGCGACATCGTCGCCGGACGCGCCGCCGGCATGGCCACGCTGGCGGCGGCCTACGGCTACTTGGGGGACGAGCTGCCGCCGTCCGATTGGGGCGCGGACGGCATCATCGCCCATCCGATGGAAGTGCTGGACTGGCTCGAGCGTGGCCTCCCGCCGCTGTCCGCCGCTCCGCAACAGGACCCGACACCGCGCCCGCCGGCATGAGCCAGCACCCGCGCAGCCGTGCCGACGAGTGGCGCTTTCCCAACCGCGCCACGCCCCCCGGCTCGTCGGCCTACTACAGCGTGCGCTTCTCGCCGCCCGCGCTGCGCGAGACAATTGCCGCCCTTTACGGCTGGCACCGTGAAGTCCATGCCATCCTCGACGACGTCTCCGATCCCGGCGTCGCCCGGCTGAAGCTCGACTGGTGGCGCGCCGAGACCGAGCGGACCGCCGCCGGAGAGCCGCGCCATCCGCTCAGCCAAGTGCTTGCACCCGGCATGGCCGAGCACGCTTTGCCGCAGGCGCCGTTCCGCCGGATTGCCGACCGCGTCGAAGACACGCTGCGCGGGCGCCGCAGCGCCGACGACGAGGACCAACGCGACGCCGACGAGCACGACTCGGGGGCATTGTTCGAGCTGATCGCGCGCTGCCACGGCGCCGCCGAAGACGAGCCGATCGCCGCCGCCCGGCGCGTCGGCGCCTGGTGCGCCCGGGTCCGCCGCATTCGCGATGCGGGGATGCTGGCGCGCCGCGCCCGCGAAGTATTGCCCTCGGATCGGCTCGAGGCCGCGGGGCTGAACCACGAGGCCCTGGTCAGCCTCGATCACCGCCATCGCCTGCCCGAGCTGCTGCAGCCGGTGGCAGACAAGCTCCAAGCCGAGCGGCCGGGCAAGACCGACATCCGTCCGCTGGCGCCGGCGCTGCGCGTGCAAGCACGCATCCACGCCGCCTTGCTGCACGAACTGCGCCGCTGCGACCTCGCCGTCGTCGACCAGCGCATCGGCCTGACGCCACTGCGCAAGCTCTGGATCGCCTGGCGCGCCGCCTGATCGGCCGCGGCCCGCTCCGCCGGCGACGAAGCCGTTATGGAGACCTTGGCGAACAGCGCCGCTGCCCCGATACATCCAGACTGATAGAATCGACAATCATTGCCGATCGCGACAACAAGACCCTCGGGGCACACACCAATGCCAATGGATATCCTCCTCGCCAACCCCCGCGGCTTCTGCGCCGGCGTCGACCGCGCCATCGACATCGTCGAGCGCGTGCTGGAGATCTACGGCCCGCCTGTCTATGTCCGCCACGAGGTGGTCCACAACCGCTATGTCGTCGACGACCTCAAGTCACGCGGCGCCGTGTTCGTCGACGAAATCGCCGAGATTCCCGACGCTGCCACCTGTATCTTCAGCGCCCACGGCGTCTCGCAAGCCGTCCGCGAAGAGGCCGAGGGCCGCGGCCTGCGCATCTTCGATGCCACCTGCCCGCTCGTCACCAAGGTACACCTGGAAGTCGCGCGCCACTGCAAGGCCGGCTTCGATGTCGTATTGATCGGCCACCGCGGCCATCCCGAGGTGGAAGGCACCATGGGCCAGTGCCGGGCGGACGGCGGCCATATGCATCTGGTGGAGACGGTCGACGACGTGCCCGCCTTCGATGTGCGCGACCCGGACCGCGTCGCCTATGTCACCCAGACCACGCTGTCGGTGGACGACACGGTACAGATCGTCGAGGCCCTTCAGGCCCGTTTCCCGAACCTGCAGGGCCCGAAGAAAAGCGACATCTGTTACGCCACCCAGAATCGCCAGGACGCCGTCCGCGGCCTGGCCGAGCAATGCGACCTGGTGCTGGTGGTCGGCTCGGCCAACAGCTCCAACTCGAACCGGCTGCGCGAGCTGGCCGAGAAGCAGGGCGTGCCCGCCTATCTGATCGACGGCGCCGACGACATCCGCCGCGAATGGGTCGCCGAGGGCGCGCGCATCGGCCTGACCGCCGGCGCGTCGGCGCCGGAACTACTGGTCGAGCAGGTCATCGATCGGCTCAAGGAATGGGGCGCCGGCCACGTCGAGCCTCAGCAGGGTATCGAGGAGCAAGTCGTCTTCGCCCTGCCGAAGGAATTGCAGGCCGGCACCGCCGGGGCCTGACCCAAGGCCGGCGGCGCGCACCGTGCGAGACATCGCCGGGCGGCGCCTCGCGCCGTTAAGACCCGTTCCCTGAAACCTCCCGTCCGATACTCCGTATGAGCGACATCCTGATCATCGGCGGCGGCGTCATCGGCCTGCTGACCGCGCGCGAGTTGGCGGATGCCGGCGCCAATGTCTCCCTCGTCGAGATGGGCAACACCGGCCGCGAAGCGTCCTGGGCCGGCGGCGGCATCCTGTCGCCGCTTTATCCTTGGCGTTATGCCACGTCGCTGACCGCCCTCGCCCGCTGGAGCCAGGCCGCCTACCCAGACCTCTGCACGGGTCTGTTCGAAGAAACCGGCATCGACGCGGAGCACACCCGCTGCGGGCTCATCATCCTCGATCCGGAAGAACACGAGGCGGCGCTGCACTGGGCCGATGCGCAGCAAGCCGCGCTGCAACTGATCGACCGCGCCGAGATCAACGCCAAGGAGCCGGGCCTGCAGACCTCCGTGGCCAACGCCCTTTGGTTTCCCGACGTCGGGCAGATCCGCAACCCGCGCCTGACCAAGGCGCTGCGGGCCTCGATCGAAAAGCGCGTGCAGATCCGCGAGCGCGAAGAGGTGCTCGAAATGCGCACCGAAAACGGCCATGTGCGCGGCGTCCGCACGACGTCGGGGACAATCGACGCCGACCGCATCATCGTCTGCACCGGCGCCTGGACCGCCCAATTGCTCGAGAAGCTCGGCACCAAGCCCGACATCCGCCCGGTGCGCGGGCAAATGATCCTGTTCTTCGCCAAGCCCGGCCAGATCCGCCATCTGACCCTGTTCCGCGAGCGCTACGTCATCCCGCGAAAGGACGGTCGCGTCCTCATCGGCAGCACCCTGGAAGACACCGGCTTCGAGAAGCGCACCACCGCCGAGGCCAAGGAAGAGCTCTACCGCATCGCCGTCGACATGTTCCCGCTGCTCAAGCGCACCCCCATCGAAGACCACTGGGCCGGTCTGCGCCCGGCGTCCCCCAGCGGTATCCCGTACATCGGCCCCTACCCGGACGTCGAAGGCCTCTACGTCAACGCGGGCCACTTCCGCAACGGCCTCGTCACCGGCCCCGCCTCGGCCCGACTCGTCGCCGACCTCGTGCTCGGGCGCGAGCCGATTCTGCCGCCCTCGCCCTATGCCCTCGAGGCTGTCCGGGTCTGACAAATTCAGGTCGCCGGCCCGCGCGCAAACGCGGATTTCGGCCATCCTACCGGCGTCGCGCAGGATCAAACCGGCACACGACCCGCGCCCGCCGAGAAAGTGCCACGTCAGCTTGCGGAAGACCCGGAAATCTCCTAAACTTCGCGGTCTTTCCCGGCGAGCTCGTCGGGAAACGCGCCATGCGGCACCCCTCCAAGCCGATGTAGCTCAGTTGGTAGAGCAACTGATTCGTAATCAGTAGGTCCGCGGTTCAAATCCGCGCATCGGCTCCAAATTCAAGCACTTAGCAATCGTGGCACAAGGCAACCGGACGCTTGCCACAGTTTTGCCACAGTTCGGCACCGCCGAAACGCCCCGCTCGCTCACCAACACACCAGCCAGCCAAAACAGCGCCGCCCCTCGACTGATCCCGCGAAATGTCGATGTCGGATAGGGTTGGCGGTGCACTGATGTCGAGCGGCTCGACATTAGGCAGATTGGCGCCCAATAGGTGGAGCCGATGGTATCCGCCGCGCCTGCTCGGCGGCCCTTCACGGTGCCGGCGGTCTCGGGCATGCCCGTCGCAAGGGTTCGGCGGTGAGGCGAGCGTGACAGCCGGCGGTGAAGCGAGCGCGCACAAAAAACCCGGCGCGTCGGCCGGGTCGTCAGGTGGTGGCGCCGATCAAGCGAGCAGACGCCGCGCCAGGATGTGAGCGGCCGGACCGGGTCCAGCCGCTTCGATATCCCCGTTGTTGAAATCTGGAAAAGCACACCGCCCCGGTTCGGGGCGGTTGCTTCATAAGTGGCGCGCTACCGCCCCCTCACTCCACCGGCAACTCGATCCAGTTGAGCGGCTGCTCTGTGTCCGCGTCTTTGATCTGCAGCGCCGCCCGCGTACCGTCATCAAGTTCCGCAAGCACCGCGATCTCGGACACGCCATCCATGTCCGAATCCTGCGACGCGATCGACTTGACCTCCCACAACTCGCCGAAGAAGCGCATCTGATCGATCCATGCGCCGGTTACTGCGTGGCGAAGTTGCACCACGCCTTGCCCTGTAGGAGTTCTAAACAGCACCACGACGGCAGGGTTGCCCGCTCCCAACTCGACGCCAGCCAAGCCGATCGGCATGTTGTCCGGGGACTTGAAGGTGATCTCGTTAACGAACTGCTTGGTCACGCTGTCCTTGATGATGACGGAGGCCGTATCGTCTGAGTGCACCTGCATCGCCGCGAGTTCGGGCCCGCCTGCGCTATTGATGTCGGGGAGGCTTGCGACGCCCCTGTAAGCGTCGGATCCGATTTCGTCGGTAACCTGCACATAGTCGAACCGCGCCTCTGATTCCCATACTGCACCCAGCCCGATCCCCCCGGTCAACAAGGGTTCCGGGTCGATGATATCTACGATCTCAACTCCATCGACCCACAGTTGGATCCTGGGCCCATGGACACCAATCTTGACTTCCCAGGTGCTACTCGTTGCGGGAATGCCGTCGCGCGAGTAGAGAATTTCGCCTGCCGAGCCACGGTGGCGCCATAGATAGATCGACGCTCCCACATCTCTCTGCGGTCCAAAGATGCTTACCCGATAGTGGTCCCCCCAGGAGCCGGCGGAGGGAGCCGGGTAGACGCCGCTGCAGCGGAAGGCTATATGGACATTCTCGACCTGTCCGCCCATGCTCAATAGACCATCAGCCCTAACTCTGAGCGTGTAGTCGGTCCAGGTAGCATCGCCATCATGGGCGATAGCGAGGGAATTCCGCGGCGATCCGGAACTTCGAGAGTGCATCCATCCATTGTCGATCCACTGCGACGGCAGTAGCGAAGTCCACTCGCTCGACAAAACCGGACCGTCGAACTGATCCTCAAAGAGAACGGTTTCGGCATTTGCATTGCTGATCGCAAATGCCAGTATCAACAGAGTTGCATGTCCAATCCATCTTGTGTTCATCGTTGACTCCTCGGGCGCACTGCCCGGTTCAACCGCCCGGAGCCAATGCGACTCTTTACTTGCGGACGGCGAAGGTAGGACCTCACTCCACCGGCAACTCGATCCAGTTGAGCGGCTGCTCTGTGTCCGCGTCTTTGATCTGTAGCGCCGCCCGCGTACCGTCATCAAGTTCCGCAAGCACCGCGATCTCGGACACGCCGTCCATCACCCGTCTTCTACAAACTGACTTGGTTGCTCGGTTGTCCACTCCGAACGTAAAACCGGTTTCTCGAAATCGTCTTCGAACAAGGTATGAGCAAAAAGATCGCTCGAAACCGTGGAAGCTACCAGCAGCCAAAACGGGAGGAGCAATAAAGAAAATCGCCCGGACATAGAGAGCAATTCGTTAGTTGTCATTGGAGCCTCTTGCGGATCTTACGACCCAGTGATCGTGGGGATGCCGCCGCTTCAAAGGGCACCGAGAACACCTCCGCGCCCTAGCCAAGACTAGATCCTACTGAAAGTATCGGACACGCCCGACGATGCGACGGTAGCGAGATCAGCAGTGCGGGAAGTTTCCGTGACCTGCATCAGCTCTTCGAGAGTTCGGCGCGATGGGGGAAAGTAAGCGCGCGCCGCGGCGTCGGGCGGCTCCGGTATGCGACGGCTAGGCGTGGGTGCGTAGGGAGTGCGAGGGATGGCGGTGAAAGCCCCGGGCAAAAAAGCCCGCGGTGAAGCGGGCTAGGAGAGCACGGACATGCACAGGTGCCGGCGACGCCGGGACCGGCCGGCGCGGCTACGAGGGTCCCCGGCGAGTGCAGCACGCCCGATACCGCCAGGACACAAACGCGCTGCGGGACTCTTTCAATTCACCATGTACTTCGGCGACGGCGAATCGTGCTCGGCGAGCAACCGACTTTGCGCGCGGCTTGGGTGACGGAGGCGCCCTTGGCCAGCTCGTTGCGTAAAGGCTATTCGGCTGCGAGTCGCAGTTGTGCCATTGACACGTCGGGATCGCCTATACAGTATGAAATCAAAGGGATTTTTTCGATCGTCTGCGAACGGCTCAGAACGAGCGCGAACAGGTGAGAGAGGGTTACAATATGTTGCGTAATCAGTAGTTCAGCGGTCCGAATCCGCTCATCGGCTCCATCATTTCAACGCCTTACGCGTTTTCTCCGGTGCACCGTCACCTCGCTCTGCTCTTTAAGTCACGCTGAAGGTAACGCGTCGAGCTAGCCAGCCGGCAAATGCCAAGTGAGATTTGCCTCGGAGTTCCGAAACCGGGCGGCGCGGGTGAGGCAGCACGCGATGGGCGTCACCACGTTTGCGCCCGCTCGAGGCCCGGCGGGCCGTCGGGCGGGCGTCTGTCACGGTCGATACGGGATCAGTGCCGCGTGATGTCGCAATGGCGCTTCATGGCGGGCCAGTTCTTCATGTACTGGACTGCCTGTTGGGGAATGTACATCTTCCTGACGGCCGCGGATTCGGGGGCATAGACCACCACGCCCTCCAAGGGGCACGAGAAGTCCACGGACGGCCCTTTGCGAATCAGCAGGTTCTTATTGGCCGGCAGTTCGTAGTGATCCCTGATCCGCAGCAGGGGGTTCTCCGCATCGGTCGTATCCAGCTCGACCTTTTTCCAACGGAACTTGGTCGCGGCGTCGACGAACAGCTCTCGAGTCACGTCTTTCAACTCGAAGCCGAAGGCGTCGGCGACAATATGCGCAATGTCCGTATTGTCGAGCAGGCCGGTCGGCAGCATGTCCTCGGGTCCGTGCGCCCACAACGGGACGTCTTCGCCGGAATGCCCATGGGTGGTCCAGCCAAGCAGGGTATGTCCGGCACCGATCACCCCGGCGATGGCGTAGCTGACGGATTGCCCGTCCAGGATCTGCCGCTGAATCTCTTCAACTTCCTCCGGCGTCGGTGTGATGCCCCACCAGGTTTGAATCGCCTCGGCGATCTGACCGGCGTTCGGGTTGCTGCCGAGAATGTAGCTGAGTCCGGTGGAGGTCACTTGCATCCCCTTCAGCGGCTCGATCAGATCTTCCACCGAAGTCGCTGTATAGGGAATCGGCGAGCTATTGTTGCCGATGGCGAGCGCGCCCGTATTGTGATCGGGCGCAATCAAGACAAGGGTTTCGCCGTTCGCATCGGCAAAGTCCAGGGCGATCTCGACCGCGGCGTCGAAGGCCAGAAAATCGGTCAGCATATAGATCGGGTCGTTGGCGTGACCGGCCCAGTCGACCTGGCTGCCTTCGACCATCAGGAAGAAGCCGTCTTCGTCTTGCGCCAGCAGTTCGATCGCCTTGGCGGTCATCTCGGCGATAGAAGGCTGTTCCGGGGCGAACTGCGACCGGTCGATGTCGGCTTCCATATGACTATCGGCAAACAGGCCCCACGCCCTGCCCTTATCCAGGGTTTGCATCTCGGCCTTGGTTTCGACGAATCGATAGCCGCGCTCCAGCAGCACGCCTAGCAAGTTTTCCCCGTCGGTGCGTTTTCCTACCGGCTCCGGAATCAGGTGCCGCTTGCCGCCGCCGAACACCACGTCGACGTCCGCATAGACCATCTGCTCCATGATGTCGTTTTCCATGCCGCGGCTCTGTACATGGGAAGCGAATGAGGCGGGAGTTGCATGGGTGATGCGGCTGGTAGAGACGAGCCCGGTTGCTTTGCCGGTCAGCCTGGCACCTTCCAGCACACTGGCCATCGGTGCATAGGGCTGCCAATCCGGCGGCGGCGAGAAGGTGCTCAGCAAATTCTCCGGTCGCGGCTCCACACCCACGAAGCCGTTGCTTGTCTTATGCCCGCAAGCAAAAGCAGTACCGGCCGCGGCCGAGTCGGTAATCACCGAGTCCGCCATGGACGTGCTCACCAGTCCGCGCAGAACGCCATCCAGCGCCAACGGCTCTCCCTTGTACCAGCGAGAGAGCGTTTGGATGCTCTGCGAGCATCCGTCGGGGACCATCACGATCACATTTTTGACCGCCGCCCAGCCCGCCGACGGTGCCAGCAAAGCGACCAATAACGTCGCGTGAGCGGCACCGAGCAGACGGGGGAGCTTGTGCTTCTTCATCTTGAACCCTCCGGTTTCTTTACTACGTGAAGACAACAGGACGCGCAGGCTGCCCGAATGAACGGCAAGGGCCTCGAGCAGCCGCGGCCAAGGAAACACCCTGAGAGTTACTGCTTCGTGTCCGGCGGATGAATGCCGCGCCGGTGATGACCTGTGTCAGTAAGGCGAGCCGGGGGTTGATGATTATCAATGCGCGGTGAAGGGCGATCGAAGGAGCGTTGTGTGTCGCGCGCACCGGGGAGGCAAACCCCGCGGTCTTTGCGTTGTCGGTGGCTGAACGTGCCGATGGCGGGCGGTACCCTTCTTGCTTCCTATACGAACAGCATGAAACCGGCCGTCGCGCGAGCTGCGCCGACAGTGACAACGGCGCAACACGACCGCGAGCGGTCCCCGACCATCAGGCGGCCTCATCGAGCCGCCGCCGCGGATATTCACATGATCGACATTCCTTCACGCGAGCCCCGGCCGACCGAAATACCCGTCGATGGCCTTATCGACGGCTTCCTGTTACAGCCGCAAGGCGCGCTGGGACTGGTGCTCTTCGCACACGGCCGGCGCAGCGGCAAGTACAGCCGGCGCAATCGGGCGCTGGCGGGACTGCTGAACCGCGGGCGCCTGGCAACACTGCTGCTGGATCTGCTGACGAGCGAGGAACAGGAGGCGGCTCGGGCGGCAGAGAGCTCGCACGGCGGTGCCACCGGAGACGACCCCTCGCAGAACATCGCGCTGCTGACGGAGCGACTGATCCGCACCGTGGACTGGGCCTGCGCCGACGCGCGCACCGCCGAGCTCCCGATCGGCCTGTTCGGCGCCGGCACCGGCGCGGCGGCGGCGCTCGGAGCCGCCGCAGAGCGTGGCTCCGAGGTGCGCGCGCTGGTCTGCCGGAGCGCGCGCACGGAATTGGCCTCGGGCGCCCTGCCCCAGGTTCTGACGCCGACTTTGCTGATCGCAGCCAGCCTCGACCCGGAAGCGATCAGCATCAATCGGGAGGCGCTCGGTGCAATACCCGGCGAGGCCCGGCTCGAGATCGTCTCCGGCGCAACGCGGCTGTTCGAGGAAGCGGGCAAGCTCGACAGCGTGGGCCTCCTCGCGCGCGACTGGTTCCTGACCCATTTCGCCGGCGCGGATACGAAGAACGAGCCGCGGCACTGACCCTTCGCTCGTCCCCGTGATCGGCCAGCTCGGGCGCCGGGCCACACGCACCGCCCGATCGGTAGCGATGGCAGCAACGGCGGCGACTGGCGACGCGCCGCCGGGCGATTGCGCGCAATGCACCGCCAATGGGTGCAAATGCACCGCCCTCGGATTCGGGGCGAGTCTCCTCGGCCGGTCGATACCGAACCCTGACGCTGGTCTACGCTATTAGTTAAGAGCTTTATGATCCGCCGTTGTTCGGAGGGCATTTCGAGCTGCCGCGGCGCCCCTGCGGGGCGCCGCATCCACGGCGCGAGCCACTTCGTCGCCGCCGCACCCGGCACGGCAAGCAGCAGGGGAGGCCCTAGGTGACGTCAGCCTCTTTTTTGCCTCGCGACAGGCTTCAGGCGCTGTTCGATCGGCTACGCGAACAGGGTTACCGCTGCGTCGGCCCGCGCGTGCGCGACGGCACCGTCATTTACGACGATCTCACGGATGCCGCGAACCTACCGGTCGGCATCGGTGCCCGCCAAGCGCCGGGCAGCTATCGGCTGACCCACGAAGGCCACAGTCGCTGCTTTGCATGGGCCAACGGACCGCAGGCGCTCAAGCCGCTGCTGTTCGCCCCCCGCGAAAGCCTTTGGCGTGCGGTCCGCCACGACGACGGCCGCATGCGCTTCGAGCCGACGGCGCAGCAATCCCGGCAGCTCGCCGTTGTCGGCGTGCGCGCTTGTGACCTCGCCGCCCTCACGCTCCAGGATGCGCATTTCGCCGCCGATATCGCCGACGCGGGTTACGCGAGCCGCCGCGGCGGCCTGCTGCTGATCGGCGTCGATTGCACGCACCCGGCGGACACTTGCTTCTGCGCGTCCACCGGCGACGGGCCGGGCATCGGCAGTGGAGCGGACATCGCACTCTCGGAGCTGGAGTCCGGCTTCTTGGTTCGCCCCAACAGCGCGGCCGGCGCCCTGCTGTGCGACGCCCTGCCCCTGCGCGACGCCTCGGACGACGAGCTGTACACCGCCGCCGCCGAGCTTGAAAGCGCCCGCAGCAAACAGCATCGGCGCCTGCCCGGGCGCAACCTGCGCGACGCGCTATTCGCGAATCTGGATCACCCCCGCTGGAACGACGTCGCCGGGCGCTGCCTTTCCTGCGGCAACTGCGTGGCCGTCTGCCCCACCTGCTTCTGCTCCACCGAGCGCGAGGAAGCCGCTTTCGACGGTAGCGAGAGCACCCGTGTGCGGCTCTGGGATAGCTGCTTTTCGGCCGAGCACAGCTATCTGCACGGACGCCTGCTGCGCCCGGATACCCGCACCCGCTATCGCCAGTGGCTCACGCACAAGCTCGGCGGCTGGCACGATCAATACGGGCGCTCCGGCTGCGTCGGCTGCGGGCGCTGCATCACCTGGTGTCCGGTCGGCATCGACATCAGCGCCGAAGCGGCGGCGATCTGCGGCGAGACGGTGGAGCCCGGCGAAGCACGCGGTACGCGGGAGGGGTCATGAAAGCCGCCGCCGGAGCGCCCCGTGAGGCGCAAGTGCTCTCGCGCACCGACGAGACCGCCGACATGTTCACCCTGCACCTTCGGCTCACGGATGCGCGGGCGCGGGCCGCTTATCGCTTTACTCCCGGGCAGTTCAATATGCTCTATCTGCCCGGCATCGGCGGCGTGCCCATCTCCATCGCGTCCGACCCTGACCGGCGCGAAACCCTTGATCACACGATCCGCGCCGTGGGCCGCGTCACCCGCGTACTGGCGCAGCTGCGGGCCGGCGACAGCGTTGGCCTGCGCGGCCCCTACGGCCGGGGCTGGCCGATGCACGATGCCGAGGGGCAAGACCTGGTGGTGGTGACCGGCGGTCTCGGCTGCGCCCCGGTCGTGGCCGCCATCGGCTATGTCGTCGCGCGCCGCGAGCGCTTCGGCCGGCTGGCGATCCTCCAGGGCGTGAAGCACTCGGCGGATCTGATCTGGCGCGAGCGCTACGACGCCTGGGCACGGCTGCCCGATACCCGGGTGCGGCTGGCCGCCGACAAGCCGGACCACCATTGGGGCGACCACATCGGCCTGGTGACCGATCTGCTGGACGAGGTCCAGTTGCGGCCCGATCGGACCGTCGCGCTGGTCTGCGGTCCGGAGCCGATGATGCTCGCCGCCGCTGGCCGGCTGGCGCGGCTGAACGTGCCCGAGACCCGCATCTGGGTCAGCCTCGAGCGCGGCTTCCAGTGCGGTGTCGGCCACTGCGGGCACTGCCAGCTCGGCCCATACTTCGTCTGCAGGGACGGGCCGGTCTTTCGCTGGGCCGACGTCGGCTGGCTGTTGGGCACACGCGGATTTTGAGAAGCGCCGCCACCGGAGTGCAAACCGATCATGACCATGCCCCCGAAGCCCCCGGCAATCGGCGCGCGCAGGCCGCGGCTCGCCGTCCATAAGTTCTCTTCTTGCGACGGCTGCCAGCTCTCGCTGCTCAATGCCGGAGAGTCGCTGCTGGCGCTTGCCGAGCGCGTCGACATCGTTCATTTCGCAGAGGCGGGGATCGTCGACGAGCATGCCGAGGCCGACATCGCCTTGGTGGAAGGCAGTATTTCGACACCGGAGGAGCAAACCCGCATTCAAGCCGTTCGCAGCCGCAGCCGGTGGATCCTGTCCATCGGCGCTTGCGCAACCGCCGGCGGTCCGCAGGCATTGCGCAACCTCGGCGACAGCGCCGACTGGATCGCCTCGGTGTATCGGCGGCCGGATTGGATCTCGGCGCTGCCCGCGTCGAGCGCGATCGGCGCGCATGTGCCGGTGGAACTGGAGCTGCCCGGCTGCCCGGTGAGCACCGAGCAGGTGCTCGCGGCGCTGACCAGCCTGTTGGCGGGGGCCGCCCCGCTGACGGAGCAGGACAAGGTGTGCCTGGAATGCAAGCGGCGCGGACAGGTCTGCGTGCTGGTGACCAAGGGCGAGCCTTGCCTCGGCCCGGTCACCGTCACCGGCTGCGGTGCGCTGTGCCCGGGTCTCGGGCGGGACTGCTACGGCTGCTACGGGCCGGCCGAGAACCCGGAGGTGGCGACGTTGGCGGAGCGCTTCGGAGACCTCGGGCTCGATGCGCACGCGGTCGCGCGGCGCTTCATGTATCAGCAGAGCGGCGCGCAGCCGTTTCACCGGGCCGCGCGGGACTGGCGGCAGCGGGCGCGGCCCGCCGCGCCGCCGGCGCCGGGCGCCGAGTCCGGCGCCGCCCCCGGCCCGCAACCCGACGGGAGCACAGACAGCCATGACTGAGCAGCGGACCCGACGCATCGACGTGCCGGTGCTCGCCCGTGTCGAGGGCGAGGGTGCGCTGGAGGTCACGATCCGCGACGGGCGCATCGCACATCTGGCGCTTCGCATCTTCGAGCCGCCGAGGCTGTTCGAGCGATTCCTGGTCGGTCATCACTACAGTGAGCTGCCGGACTTGGTGGCGCGCATTTGCGGGATTTGCCCGGTGGCCTACCAAATGAGCGCACTCGACGCCATCGAGCGACTATTCGCCCCGGACCGGCAAAGCCCGCCCGCTCGCTGGGTGCAGCGCATGCGGCGGCTGTTCTACTGCGGCGAGTGGATGCAGAGCCACGCGCTGCATATTCACCTCTTGGCGGCGCCCGACTTCCTCGGCTTCGACAGTGCACCGGCGATGGCCGCACGCTACGGCGCCGAGCTGCGCCGCGGCCTTGCGCTGCAGGCACTGGGCAACCGCATCATCTCGCTGTTCGGCGCCCGCTCCGTGCATCCTGTCGGCGCGCGGGCCGGAGGCTTCCGGCGGGCGCCGTCCCTGCAACAGGCGGGCGCGTTGGCGGCGCAGGCCGAGCAGGCCGTGCCGGCGGCCGAAGACTTGGTGCGCTGGACAGCCGCCCTGCCGCTGCCCGCGCACCCGCAGCAGTTCAACTGCGTGTCGCTGCGCCACCCTGCAGAGTACCCGATGATTGGCGAGCGCATCGTCGCCGAATCGGGGTTGGACATCTCGGTGGACGATTTCGAAGATCACATCACCGAATTTCAGGTGCCCCATTCCACCGCGCTGCACGCTCTGCTGGAAGGCAAGCCTTACCTGGTCGGACCACTCGCGCGTCTGAACCTGAACCTCGACCGTCTGCATCCGGGCGTGAAGGCGCTGTTGGCCGAGCTCGACATCGAATTTCCGAGCCACGACATGTACCACAGCATCGTCGCCCGCGCCGTGGAGATCCTGCAGGCCCTGCTGGAGGCGCGGGAGATACTCGCCGACTATGCGCCGCAAGAGCCGGCCCACATCGACCTGCAGCCGCGAGCCGGCATCGCGCGCGGCGCCAGCGAGGCGCCCCGCGGACTCCTCTGGCATCGCTACGATCTGGACTCGGCGGGCATCATCGCGCACGCGCGCATCGTTCCGCCGACGAGTCAGAATCAGCCGCGCATCGAAGCCGATCTCGCCGACGCGCTCGTCGGCGTCGGCCTCGACGAGGACGAGGCGACGCTGCGCCATGCCGGCGAGATGGTGATCCGCAACTACGACCCCTGCATCTCATGCGCCACGCACTTCCTTCGCCTGACCCTGGATCGATGAGTGTCATCGGCATCGGCTCACCGCGCGGAGACGACCGGGTCGGCTGGTGTGTCGCCGACACCCTGGCGCGGCAACCGCGTGCGGCCGATGCACGCATACTGAAGCTCGACCGTCCGGGAGCCGCCTTGCTGGACGCGCTCGCCGGCCGGCGCCGTGTCGTCATCGTGGACGCCGCGGCAACCGGCGCCGCGCCCGGGACGCTGTATCGCGTGTCGCTCCCGGACTTGGCCGAGATTCCGGCCGCCGCATCGAGCCACGGCTTCGGTCTCGCCCAAGCGCTGGAGCTCGGCCGCGGCCTCGGCGTACTGCCGCCCGAGCTCTATCTCTATCTCGTCGGCATCGACCCGCGTCGAACAGTGGGTATCGGCCAGGCGTTGTCGCCCGCGGTCGCTGCCGCCGTCGGGCGCCTGACTGCCGCGATCTGCCGCAGGCTCGCGGCCGGCGGGCGCTGAGCAGGGACGGCCGCGCCCGGGCGCACAATGCCGCGGCGGATTAGGATCGGCCGGCATCGACCCGGCCCGGCCCGGCCCGGATCGGCCCGGATCAGCTCGGCTACCGGATCGGCACGTAGATGCGCGTGAGTATGTCGTTGTCGTCTTTTGCCGTGCTCGGATCCCGGACATAGACCTCCAGCGACGGACGCTTTCTGTCCCAGGTGTACTTCGCCATGCGCAAATGCGCCATGACGCTGTACCAGACGGGCTCCAGAAAGTCGTAGCTGCCCTGCACTTCCGTTAGGTAGTAGCGTCCGCCGCCAAGACGTCGGATCTCGAAATCGCCGGCGTCGGTACCTTCCGGAACCGGCAGCGCCAGATCGCAGGCGAAGCGCCCGCTCTTGGGATCCGCCATATGGTATGCAGTGAAGGCAGTGCCGGCGGGCGTCAGGCCCTGCCGTGAAGCCGCCGCCGCCAGACGTGCAAAGCCCTCCTCCATGGCCTTTACCATCTCGTCCATACCGCCCGCGAAGGGGATCGTCCAAGCAGTGTGCTCGGGATGCTCCCGCTCGCCGACAAAGCGAATTTGCAGTTGCGGTGCGTCGGGGTCGAGGTGCGCGCGCAGCAGCGCAAGACCGAGTTGGTAGTCCTTGCCGACCGCCTCGGACATGATCGGCGCGAGAAAGCGCAGCATGAACGGCATCCGTCCGCGCAGCGTCCAGAATACCTCGGTGCCCGACGGCTGCTCGACGAATTCCCAGGAAACCGCCGCAGTGGACTTAAACGGCCGCGTAAACGAGATGCGCTGCTCGATGCGCTCCGGCCGCTCCAAGCGCAGGTGCTTGAGCTTACCGGCGCCGATGATCCTGCCGTCCCAGGCATACCAACCGCCCTGTCGATCTGGGCTATCGCTGTAGTCGAGCCGGGCGTCCGGTTCGTGCAGCAGCCAAGGGCTCCAAACGCGCCAGGTCCGCAAATCGGTAACGGTATCGAAGATCTCCGCACGCTCACGGGCGATGACCAGCGACTTCCGAGCGCGGATCTCGCCGGGCTGCAGCGCGAGATAGATCAGCACCACGGCGACGATACCGAGCGGCAGCAGCAACAGATAGAGCACCGCGATGACCTCCGCAACGATTGTGTTCAGCCGCGAAGCTTAAAGCGCGCACGGCACGAACGCGAGAACCCGAGGGCACCCATTTCTCCAAACGCCCAGATGCCCAGATGCCCAGATGCCCAGATGCCGCAAACGGGCCCGCTCGCCGATCGCCTCGCAACCCGACACATTATGAGGGTTTTACACTTACATCCGCTCACCATGTAAGCTAATCTTGTACGTTGGAATACAAGGAATGACGACAGTGCCCGTCTGAGCAAACGCGGCCCACAACATAACAATGACGACGCACCGCCTCTCTCGACCCCGCTTTGCCCTTCCGTCGCGCCACTACCGAAGCCGGTGTCTTCCCGTGCCCCGGCGACTGAGTCGCGCGCAGCCCCCGTGCGAAAGTCAGACGCCGATTGCCGATCCTTGCCGGCGGCATCTCGACAGACGCAGGACCGCACGGCCCGGCGTGCCCGACGAGCGCCAAGTCACAGC
Source organism: Thiohalocapsa sp. (assembly GCA_021736785.1). GTDB lineage: Bacteria > Pseudomonadota > Gammaproteobacteria > Chromatiales > Chromatiaceae > Thiohalocapsa. The sequence continues at coordinate 73,773 of JAIPFF010000004.1, forward strand.
GTCGAAACCGACATGGCGCGATTGGTTTCGCGAATCTCAATGACTACCGGGGGTGTGTCTCTTGCTGGTCAGTATTATTATCACCAATTACAATTACGGCCGCTTCCTGACACAAGCCATCGATAGCGCTTTGGGACAGGACTATCCCGATGTGGAAGTGATCGTCGTCGACGATGGCTCCAGCGACGATTCGCGGGAGGTAATTGCACGCTATGGCGATCGCATCATCCCTATACTCAAGACCAATAGCGGACAAGTCTCGAGCAGCAACGTCGGCTACAGTCACTGCCGCGGCGACATCGTCATCTTCCTCGATGCCGATGATGTGCTTTATGCCGACGCGGTGTCGAAGCACGCTCGAAAACTGCGCGATCCCGCGGTTGTGACCAGCCACGGTTACCTCGAAGTCACCAATGAAGACCTAGAGCCCACGGGGCGCTGCGTTCCGTTCCAACTGATGCCGGCAGGTGACTATCTGAAGCGCTTTATTCACTACGGCCCGATGGCCTATATCTGCGCTTTCACATCCGGTAACGCTTGGTCAAGACGCTTCCTCGACCAAGTCATGCCAATGCCGGAAGAAAACCGGAAAATCATTGGCCCGGACGGCTATCTTTCAGCACTCGCACCGCTGTTCGGTCGCATCGATACCATTGAAGGCGCTCTTGGGCAGTACCGTATTCACGGGAGTAATCGCGGTCCTTTCGGCTACCGTTTCGACGACGACTTTCTACGGGCACGTTTGGAGGCGTATCGGGCACGGCTTGAGTATGCCGCGGACTGGGCGCGAAAGCTCGGCCATCGCGTGGATACCGAGCGCTGGCTCGACCGCGCCGGCTGGAAGTTGTTGCTGTCGGCGCAGGCGCTGCATCTGCTCGACGAGACAGAGCCCTGCGTGCCCGCGCAACGGCTCGTGTGGGCGCCGCTGCGCGCCCGCTACTCGTCTCTGCACAAGAGCCTCTTTTATTCCTCGATGCTTTTTTTCGTCAAGACGTCGCCGCGCTCCTTGGGGCTGAAAACCGCGAAACGGATGCTCGACCGAACTTGGGGGCAGACGATTCAATAGGCCGTCCGCCGACACCGGGCACAGGAGCAACATGCACATCGGACGCGAGTTATGAAACGCAGCGTTATTGCCGTCGGTCTGGATTCGGCAGACCCCCACGATATCGAGGCTTGGGCGGATGCCGGATGGCTGCCCAACATCGATGAATTGCGCCGCTCGGGCATGTACGGCCGAATCTGCAATACCGTGCCCTATGCCGGTCGCGATACATCCCTGGCCGAAACGGAAATCCTTTGGGTGATGGCGCAAACCGGGTGTTTCCCGACGAAAAGCGGCTACTGGGGCTCTGTCGATTACGATCCGCGCACTTACGCCATCGCCCATTCCCAACGCGATAGCGGCTACGGCTATCACGATTTCGCACCCTTCTACGCGCTTGGGCAAGACTATAGAGTTTGCGTCTTCGACGTGCCGGTTTCGAATCTGCATCCCGACGTCCACGGGATCCAGATCACTGGCTGGGGCGGACATTTTCCGTTTTCGCTATCGCGCTCCGAGCCGCCGGAGGTCTATTCGGATATCGTCGCGCGCTACGGTGAGAACCCCATCTTTCTCAACGATAGCGGCCACTTCTGGGATTCCCGATACATCCGGTGGGAGAGACAGGCGCTCGCCGAGAGCATCGAAACGCGCACGGCGATCGCGAGCGAGTTGCTGCGCAAGGAGGATTGGGACCTTTTTCTCCTCGGATTCGGAGAAACGCACACTGCCGGCCATGACCTGTTCCATCTGTCGCACCCGGAGAGTCCGATTCATCCGAGGCCGCCGTTGCCGCCCGAGCGCTCGCCGATGGTCGAGACATTTCGGCATATCGACGCCGCAATCGGACGGCTGTTCGCCGAAGCCCCCCAAGACAGCATCAAGCTTGTGTTTTCGGTGCACGGCATCACGGCCAACCACGTGGACCTCGCATCGTTTCTGTTCTTGCCGGAGCTGATGTACCGGTACAATTTCGGCAAGCCCGCGCTCTGCGGCCGCGGTCGACCCGGCACCCCGCCCGGCCCGGTTGTCGATCGGCCCGTACGCAACAGTTGGGCAACCAGCCTCTGGCTGCAGCGCGCCGCGCTGCGTGCGCCGGCGCGGCTCGCGGGCCGCTGGATGCCGAGACGCTTTCTGCGCGAGGGCCGAGGCGAAGACTTGGTCGCCCCGCAAACCCTGGGCCCGGGTAATCTGGCCTGGATGCCTGCACGCTGGTTTTCCCGTTCCTGGCCTCGGATGAAGGCCTTCGCGCTGCCGTGCTTCGCGGAAGGCCATGTCCGCGTCAATCTGATCGGGCGCGAATCCCGCGGGATCGTGTCGCCGCACGAGTACGGCGCACTGCTGGACGACATCGCCGATAAGCTTCAACGGGTGCGGTGCGCACGCACCGGCGAGCCGCTGGTCAAAGAGGTGGCCCGCACGCGAGATGATCCGCTCGACCGGACCCCCAACCAGCCGGGCCCGGACTTGGTCGTCGTCTGGAACGAGCACCCTACCGACGTCGTGGAGAGTCCGGAGCTCGGACGCATCGGGCCGGTGCCCTACTTTCGACCCGGGGGACATTCCCCGCGCGGGTTCCTGGCCGCGGCCGGCGGCGGCATTCCGCCCGGTTCCACCTTTCCGGCCGCCCGGGCCGTGGATATCGCACCGACCGTACGCTCACTGCTCGGGGCGCCGATACCTGCCCATTACGACGGACGCCTCATTGTCCCCGACGGCAGCTGCTAGCGCGTATGGCACTTGCGGAGTCTGCATGCGCCGGGGCGCTGCTCGGATGCTTGCAGCAGTTGCCGTCTCGCGCAGCGCAGTTTATAGGAGCCGGGAAGCGGGGCGGTTGGGCTGCGCCCGAGTCGTAAGGCGATGCGGTCATACGCAGACCGCCGAGCGATCGGCGTTGGCCGAGATTCCATGCGGCTGTTCAGTGGAAAGCACCGACCGGCCCGTATTGTTGAGGGTCGGTCGCAGCGGGCGGACCGGGTTCTCAGGTTGCTATAGGAATTGAAAAGGCATTGAAAGCGTCATCGCCGATCGTCATTCAGACTCCCCCCGACATTGCGTTCGTGGTGGCCGCCGGCCGCTCCGGGTCCACGCTCATCTACAAGACACTGTGCCTGCACCCGGAGATCTGCTACATCAACAATGTCGTCACCGCGATGCCGGGATGGCCCGTGCTTTCGCTATTGAATCGCTTGGCGCGCAAGCACGTTGCACTGAAGACGCGGGCCTGGTTCGAGGATAGCGGTCAGGCACATGGCGTGCAGCGAGACTATTTGCGCAAGCTGGTGCCGATGCCCCGCGAGGGCGAGAGCTTCTACAACAAGGCGGGCATCCCCTGCTTTCCGCCGGACGGCTTCGCTCTCTCCGAGCCCGATCTGCGCAAGGTCCGTCGCCACTTCGCCAAACTGCTGCACTATGGCGGCGGCAAGCTGGTGTTGAGCAAGCGCATCGCCAACAACCGCCGCTTGCCGTTGCTCAAGGCCGCGTTCCCCGACGCGCGCTTCATTCACTTGGTGCGCGACGGCCGCGCGGTGCTTTACTCGCTCTTGAATAGCCCGCGGGTCCAGTGGCGGGACGAATGGGCCGCGCAGATGAACCTGCCGTCCGCGGATTTCGACGATCCACGGACACTGACCGCCGCCGCCCACGGCTGGCTCAACAGTGTCCAACGGGTGGAAGCGGCACTCGCCGACGTCGACGAGTCACGGATTCACAGACTGCGCTACGAGGCGTTTCTAACCGACCCGGTGGCGGCGACCCAGGCAATGACCGACTTCCTGTCCCTCGGGCCGAGCCAGGCACACTTGGACGCCGTGAGATCGGTCATCGTCTCGGCCGGCGGCGGGGGATGGCGCAAGGGTTGGACGGCGGAGCAGCTCGCCGTCATCGAGGGCGTGCAGGGCGACGCACTGACGCGTTACGGCTACGAGCTGCAATCGCGGCCACCGACACGACACGCGTCGCAATGACGCGCCGGCTCCGTCGGCCGCGATCCGGCCGAACAACACATCTCCGGGGAGAGAATCATGCCGAAGCACCATCGAAAACGCATCCTCGTCACCGGAGGTGCCGGATTCCTCGGCTCGCATCTTTGTACGCGGCTGCTCGCGGACGGACACGACGTCATTTGCCTCGATAACTTCTTCACCGGCACAAAGGACAACATCATCGCGCTGATGTCCGACCCGCACTTCGAGCTCATGCGCCACGACGTGACGTTTCCGCTCTATGTCGAGGTCGACGAGATCTACAACTTGGCCTGCCCCGCCTCCCCCGTCCATTATCAATACGACCCGGTACAGACGACGAAAACCAGCGTTCACGGCGCAATCAATATGCTGGGCCTGGCCAAGCGCACCCGGGCGAAGATCTTTCAGGCATCCACCAGCGAGGTCTACGGCGACCCGGAAGTGCACCCGCAGCGCGAGGACTATTGGGGCCGGGTCAACCCCATCGGCCTGCGTTCCTGCTACGACGAGGGCAAGCGATGCGCCGAGACCCTGTTCTTCGACTACCGCCGTCAGCACAACCTGCGGGTCAAGGTCGCGCGCATCTTCAATACCTATGGCCCGAACATGCATCCCAACGATGGACGCGTCGTGTCCAATTTTATCGTCCAGGCGCTGCGTAACGAGCCGATTACGTTGTTCGGCGACGGGCTGCAGACGCGCTCCTTCTGCTATGTGGACGACATGATCGAGGGTTTCGTACGCCTGATGGACAGCGACGACGAGCTCGCGGGGCCCGTCAATCTCGGCAACAGCGGGGAGTTCACCATCCGCGAGCTTGCGGAGCAGGTGATCGCGTTGACCGGCTCGCACTCCCGGCTGGTGCAGAAGCCGTTGCCGAGCGATGATCCGCGCCAGCGCCGACCGGATACGACGCTGGCCAAGGAGAAGCTGGGCTGGCAGCCGCAAACGCATCTGGCCGAGGGGCTGCGGCAGACCATCGCCTACTTCGAGCGCTGTTTGGAAACCCCGCGAGCCGCGCCGTAGGCGAGACCGACCGGGCCGCGTCACGCGCTAGCCGTTCCCTCGGCGGCCGCGCCGGGCAATCCATCGCTCAAGGCCTCGTCGCAATCGGGTGGACAGCGCCGAGGCCGCGGGCCGGCCACCGTCGCGCGGGGCATATCCCAGCAGATCGCAGGTCGCCTCGATGCTCCAAGGCGAGTCCTCGATGCGGGAGGTCAGGTGCAGCAGGGCGAAGCCGACCGGCTCCGCCTCGATGGCCCGCTCCATGCCATGGCAAAAGTCCCGGGCGCTGAGCCATTTTTGCTGCCGGATCAGCGGGCCGCAGGCATTCACCGAGATGTCTTCGCGATGGCAGGTGCCGATGCGCAGGCAGACCACCGACAGGCCGTGGCGCGCGGCGTAGTGACGCCCGATCGACTCGCCCATCGCCTTCGTGGCGGCATAGAACGACGACGGCTCGGGCGGGAGCTCCGGTGTCAGCGGCGCATGGCCGCGCCGCATGTAGCCGTCGAGCACCCGGCTGCTGCTGGCAAAGATCACCCGCCGCACGCCGTTGCGGACAGCGGCTTCGAAGACATTCAATGTGCCTTCGACGTTCGTGTGCTGCAGATCCGCCCACGGCGCGTCGCCGCCCCGGCTGGCTGCCAGGTGGATGACGGCATGGGCGCCGGCCAGCGCATCGGTCCAAGCCGGATCGTAAACGCCGATGTCGGCGCACAGCATCGACCTGTCGTCCCGGGGAGTGCGCCCGATCAGCGTTACGTCGTAGCCATCGCACGCGTGCAGATGATCGAGCAGCAGACCCGCAAGATAGCCGCCGCCGCCGGTGATCACGATATTTTTCAATCGCTTACCCCCGTAACCGCCAAAGTGCAACAGGGCGCGTGGCGCCCGCCCGCGCGACAGCGGTGATCGAACACCGCCACCTGCTCATGCACAGGCTCGCCGATTGGCCTCCGCGGCGTCCACCAGCAGACTGCCGGCCTGCATCGGATCGAGCGGCGGCGAGAATGGGACGCCGGGGGGGAAATTCGCGATCAACAGCCCGCGCGTGGAATGGTCCCCGGTGCGTATACCCGGGTACTTGTTGTTGATCGTGCCGATGTCGGGAGACGATACGGCGCGGACGTCCGCGGCCCTGTTCCAAGTCAGCAGTAGATCAGGCAGGCGGTCGAGCTCCGGCCCGCTGTAGTCGCTGCGCACCTTGACGATCTCGGTGATCAGGGGCTCGTTACCGCTCGCATCGCGGATCTCCAAAAGCTGCCCGCAGAGCCGCTCGACCAGCTCGTCGTATTCAGCGGGAGAGACGATGCCGGTGGGCTCGCGTCCTTCCAGGTTGATTCGGACCGCGCCCGCGTTGTCGTTGTGAGGCACCGAGAAATAACGCAGCCCCGAGCGCGCGCGCATCGCCAGCCCCGCACGCGACTTGCCGGCTCGAATGCGCTCGCGCAGGGACCACGGCAAGAAGCGCGCGCCGACGAGCGCGCGCCCGACGCGCGTCACCAGATTCCGACTCTGCTTGCGCTTCTTGCCCTGCAGGGCGTCCAAAATATCCGGCAGCAAGGGATTGCCCGTGATATCCGGCTCCATGCCGGGCCCCATCACCACGGCCAGCGGGGCCGCCGGATCCGCCTCGGCCGTCATACGTCCCAGGGCCCTGTCGAGTGCCATGTAGCATTGCTTGAGCGGGTCGTCATGACCGGCTTCGGGCTCGCGCTCGGCGAGCTCGTGCAAGTGCCAGCCCAGGTGTCCGATGTCGTGGGCGTCGGCGAAATTGACGATGAAGCAGTCCCAGTCGCGCTCTGCCATCAGGTCGAGCACGGCATCGGTCTTGCGCTCGAGGCGCCGTATCGACTCGCTCATCAGCGTCTGCACCGACATACCCTCGCGCACGCAGCGGTCCGGGTTGCCGTCGAAAGGATCGGCGCCGTAGCGCGCGAGGATGTCGTCGATGCGCTCGGGCGGGTAGCTGATGGGCGTGCCGTCACCCTGGTGGATCATCCAATCAATGATCTCGAGGCCGCGCGCGAGCTTGGCGACGGGCGCTTCGATGGGATCGATGACGCAGACCTGCATGCCCGATTCCTCGAGCTTGGCCCAAAACGGGGCCATCACATAGTCGGCCTTCAGGAAAGGCTCCAGCGAAAAACGAGGCGGCTTGGGTTGGCGGATGTAATAGCCGCCGTGATGAGAAGGGTCGGCACAGGTATACAACGACGGCCAGAAGACGCTATTGCCGAATCCCGGCAGGTTTTCGATCTCGAGCGCGGCGCCGGTCTCGAGCAGGCGTTTGAGGTGCGGCAGCTCGCCGGAGGCAGTCCATTGCCGCACCAGCAAGGGTTCTACCGAATCGAGCGTAATCAGCAGGAATCGAGCGGACATCGGCACGGGATCTTATCGTAATGGCATGGCCGATAGTCTATCCCTTGGGGTCGGAGTACGCGACGAATTCCGCGGCTGCGGTGGATGCCGGCGAGCGCGCGTTCCCGCCTGCGCCATGCCGATCCGGCGTGCGGCGGCATCGACTCCTGGACCCGTCCGCCACGTCGGCGCCTCGGACGTCGTCGCCGATTTCGAAATCCCCGCCCGGTCAGCCGCCGAAATTGCTCCCGCGGCTGAGCCGCAGCTGCGAGATGCTGTAGCCCGTCGGCAGTTTGCAGAAAAACGACGCGGCCCAGAGCTGCGCGTTGCCGACCTGCCCCGGGATCAGCGTCTTGTTGATTTGCCGGCTGCTGGTCCAGACCTCGGTGTCGGGGCGAAACCGGAAATCCAGCGTCCACGTCAGCGCGCGCGAGTTACCGGTCCGATACGGCGGCTGGCCCGTATTCTCCGCGCTATTGATCGTAAAGAAGCAGCTCGGCGACTCGGTCGAGGCGCCGCCCATCACACTGCCTGCAACCGCCGCGACGAATAAGTCGGGCAACGCGCCATGATCGAAAGTCACCGGGCAGATTACCCAGGTGTCCACATTCCACGACGGATTCATCAGGAAGTTCTCGTTCCAGCGCAGTCCTTGCGATTGGAAGCCGAAGGGCACTTGGCAGACGGCCGGGGCCACGTTGACGTCGGCGGAGACGGCCGGCTGCAGGCAGAGCAACAAGCCGCCGGCCAGCGCGCGCAAGAGCCGCGTTGCCATGCCCGTGAGCCCGCACTCCGCGCGCAGTGGAGCACACTGTTTGGAGGATCGCGACGGGGCGGGCAAACGGGCACCCGCGGGAACCGACGGCGGAGCCTCCAAAGGCGTAAGCATGGCATTCCGGTCGTCGCGTCCGGATCCGATCATGTCGATCATTGCTGTCCCTCTCGGTGCTCGAAGTAGACCTCGATGCGCGGCCGGCTTCCGTTCATTGTAGCGCCGCTGTGGATCGGCCCGCTGTCGGGCGCGCCGGCGGCAACGATCGCTAGCAGTTCGTACTTTGCCATCACCGCAATCCTCGACGCCTCGTCGGGTGTCAGACCGCGGGCATCGGGCGTCTGCCAGCCCAGGCGGCAGATCGTCCGCCGGCAATCCACCGCCAGTTCCCCGCCATGACGGTTGAAGAAGGCCGCGTCCGCATAGTGCCAGTGCAGTCGGCCCGTGGTTTGTGCACCCCAGTCACTGCGCCCCTGCTCTCGTGCGTGTCGGGTGTCCAGCGCCGCCGTGGGCGGCTCGGCCCGTCCGGCATCACCTGCCCGGTCGGTATCGCGGGCATCGTAGCCCCCGTCCGGCGTCATGCCCTCCCCCTGCTGCCGGGCTTCGAGCGCGGCCAGCCGGGCGTGCAAGTGATCCACCGACTCGGTCAACCGAGCAAGCGACGCCGCGGTCCGCTCGGAGGCCGGCGCGGGCTCACCGGCGCCTCGACTATCTTGCGCCGCCTGCAGTGCCGCCTGCAGCGCACCGACCCTTGACGCCAACTCCGTCGTCGCGGCATGCATGCGCAACAAGCTCCAGGTCAGCGCTACCAGCAGGACGGCCGCCGAGGCGATCGACAGCGCGGTCTTGGCCATCGTCGAGCTGGTCGTCATCATCATGAGATCGCGGCAGGCAACGAAGTCCGACATCGACCGGGGCGGCAAGCCGAACGGCAAGTAAAACACCCTGTCCGGTCGGCTCGTCGGCGCGGTCCGGACCGAATCCGCCCGACGGCATCAGAATAGACGTTCTTCAGCGCGGCGGCGCTATTCACCGGCCAGAGACGACGCGCGCCTGCGCCCGTACCCGGGAATCTCCGAGCCCAAATCCGACCGGCCCGTGCGTAATTCGATGCAGCTCAGTTCCTCACAAGCAGCGCCCGGACGCCGGCGGGCGGGCGTAGTCCCTCGCCGCCCCGCCTGCCGAATAAAATAAAACGTCGTATCCCTTTGACTTTTCAGTCTAAATGCAGAACCGGTCAGATTTGCGCCAACGACATCTTTGCCAAGCAGTACCGAAACGTACGCGCTTCCCGCGGGCTTGATCCACAGAGTTATCCACAGGGCCTGTGCAAAAACAAGATTTCCCTATCGCGAACGGCCATCTGAACGTCACAACGTATAAACGAATCGAACAACGCCACACAAAACTCTGTTTTAATTGCAGTAGATGGCCGAAAATTCGCGCATGATTCACTAAGGCGGCGCTGATGCGGGCGTCCATCCCCCCGCCGGCTGCTCCGCGTGCACGGTAACCGCTACTCGGGAGACCGCGGCAGCGCCGCGACGCGGCGGGCCGGGGAGTCACGTACGTCGGGGAGGCGCCGCCACTGTATCAAGCACATTCGATATCGTCGGCGCCGACAACACGGCATAATTCGCCCGCGAGAGAAGAATCGAGACCACAGCCGGAGGAGACCCTTCATGTCAGACCCCATGTCAGACCCCATGCCCGACTCCAATGCAACGATCTGGAAGCCATTTTTCTGGCTGACACTGGCGGCGCTGATCGGTGTCTATCTGCTGTACAACCACTATGCCGGATCGCTGCGGGATGAGTTGGACGCCGCTCAAGCCGAATTGTCCGAGGCCCGTGAGCGTCTGACAGCGGCGTCTTCCGAGCTGGGCCAGACATCGCAGCAGGCAGACGCGGCGCGGGACCAGATCGAATCGCTGCGCGCGGAGCACGAAGAGGCGAAGCAAGCGCTGTCGGCGGAGCATGAGGCCGCCCTTGCGGCGAGCGAGGAGGGACACCGCCAGACAGTCGCCGAGTTGGAATCCGAGCTGAGCGCGGCAACGGAGAAAGCAAGCGCCCTCGAGCAGCAACTCGCGGATTTAGGCGCCGAGAATACGGATTTGAAGGCACAGTTAGCCGATGCACAGGAGTCGGCGTCGCAACTGCGTGAGCAGCTCGTGGAAACCACGGAGATGCAGCACGAGCTCGAAGCCAAGCTCGATGCCGATAATCAGACCATCGCCGGTCTCAATTACGAGCTGAACGCCGCGAATCAGCTCGAGGCCGCGCTGCGCGACAAGTTGTCCCGAGGAGCCGAGCGTCAAGAGCGCCTCCAGACGCTGGTCGAAAAGGAAGAAGCCGCCATCATCGAGCTCAAGAACAAGCTCGTGCAGACCGCTCAAGAGCGCTCCGCGCTGAGTATGCAGACCGATGAAGGCGAGAACGGCGAGGGCTGGCGCGCGCAATTGGCAGAAAGCCAGACCATCATCGAAGAACTGCGCGACGAGCTGCAAGCCGCCGTTGTCGAGCGCGAGAACATGGCGGCCAAGCTCGGCGCCGAGGGCGCCGCGGGAACCGATACCGCCGACGCCGGCTCGGCCGATGCCGAACAACAGGCGGCCCAGGCGCAAGCCCTGGAGCGCGAGGCCCGTGAAGCCCAAGCGCGGGTCGAGGCGCTGGAAGCCCAGGTCGCGCAGTTGCAGGCGGATCTGGAGCAACGCACTGCCGAGTTGGAAGCCGCCGGACAGCCGGAGCAAGCCGACTCGGAGGCATCGGCCGAGCTGGCGGCAATGCAGACCGAGCTCGAGCGCATCGAAGCCGAGCACGCGCAGGAGCTTGCCGCCGCCCGAGAAGAGGCACAGGCCGCGGCACGACAGGAAGCCGAGTCGCAGACCTCGGCCGAGCTGACCACGCTGCAGAGCGAGCTTGAGCGCATCGAAGCCGAGCACGCGGAGCAACTGGCCGCCGCCCGCGCGGAGACGCAGGCCGCGGCCGAGGCCTTGGAAGCCGAGCGTGCCGCGCTGCAGACGAGCCTGGAGCAAACCAAAGACGACCATGGCGAGGCCCTGCAGGCGGCACAAGCGCGCATCGCCGAGGTTTCCGAAAAGCTCGAGGAAGAGCGCGCCGCGCTGCAGGCACAACTGGCGCAGGCGCAAGCCCAGCGCAGCGAGGCCGAAGAGGCGGTCGAGGCACGCATCGCAAGCCTCGAGCAACAACTCGCCGACGAGCGCGCCGCGCGGGCCGAGCTCGAGCAATCCGCGCGCGAGGAGCAAGCCGCACTGGAGCGGCAGGTCGCCGAGGCCCGGGAGTCGGCACAGGCCTCCGTGTCGCGTGTGCGCGGCCTCTACGATGACGTGGCCGAGCTCGGCGGACGCTTGACCCCGGAGGGCATCCTACTCAATCTCGCCGGCGACGAGCTGCGCTTCCCGAGCGGGACCGCCACGCTGCCCGATGCAGATCTCCCCACGCTGGAGCGCATTGCGGCACTACTGGAGCAGCGTCCCGAGCTCAGCGCGCGCGTCGAGGGCCACACCGACAGCCTCGGGGGGGCGGAGATCAACCAGAGCCTGTCGCAGCAACGGGCCGAAGCCGTCATGCAAGCGTTGGTCGAGCGCGGCATCGACGCCGACCGCCTGAGCGCCGTCGGCCTCGGCGCGGAGCGCCCGATCGCCGATAATGCGACCGAGGCAGGGCGCCGCGCCAACCGCCGCGTCGAAATCTACGTGCTGCAGTAGCGGCGAGCAGCGCGGCACGCATGCATGGCCTGCGAAGCCGACATGCAAGCGCAGGTGCAGCGCTGGATGGAAGAGGTCGTCATCGGCCTCGGCCTGTGCCCGTTCGCCGTCGCCACCTGGCGGGCGGGCTCGGTGCGCATCGTCATCAGCGATGCACGGACGCGCCGCAGCTTGCTGTCGGACCTCCACGGAGAGCTGATGCGTCTCGACGCCGAGTCCCCGCAGACGCTCGAAACCACGCTGGTCGCGGCACCGCATCTATTGCGGGATTTCGGGGCGTTCAATGAATTCCTGGACCTGGCGGAAGGGTTGATCGAGCAATTCGGCTGGCGCGGGCATTATCAAATCGCAAGCTTCCATCCGGACTACCGGTTCGTCGGCGCCGCCGCCGACGATCCAGGCAACCTCACGAACCGCTCGCCCTGCCCGATTTTCCACCTGCTGCGTGAGGAAAGCATCGAGCGGGCACTTAGCGAGCACCCGAATACGGAAGAGATCCCCGCACGCAACATCGCCTGCATGCAAGCGCTGACGGAAAGCGAGCGGTTGCGGTTATTTCCGTTTTTGCCGGCCCGCGTCGGCGCCTGACCGGCACCGGGGTCAGTGCCCCCACAGCATGCTGTCGACATACTCCTTGATCTGCCGATGCCCGGGGGTGCCGATCGCCGTGAATTCCATGCTGGTGCGAAAGCCGCGGCCGCTGCTTCGCGACCGTAATACACGCGCATAGATGTCGGGAGCGGGCTCGACGCCCGGCTCGGCGCTGAGATTGATCACCACCTCCGTATATGCGGGCAGGCTGACCGGCAGGTGCGCGCTCATGCCGTAGTAGCCGACGTCGCTGACGCGGCCGGTCATCTGCTCGGAACCGATGCGCTCGGCCTCCACTTGCCGGAAGACAGCGCGCAGATCCACCGCGATCCGCGGCGAGCGCCGCATCTCGACCTTGGGCACTTGCATCGGCCGCGGGTATTTCACTGCACGCAATTCGTAGAACGAGACCGGCGCCGACAGTCCCTTGACCAACACCCGGTTCTCCTCGCCCACGTCGATCAACTCGCGCGCGCCTTCGAGACTAGCCTCGCTCAGCAGCACCTGCCCGCGCAGACTGAACGACTCCATGCGGGCCGCCAGGTTGACTGTTTCGCCGATCACGGTGTATTCGTTGTGATCGGCCGAGCCGAAACTTCCGGCCATGACATCGCCGGTGCTCACGGAGATGCCGGCATAGAATGTCGGCCGGCCCGCGGCTTGGTTGCGCGCTGCCTGCTCCGCGATCGAGCGCTGCATCTCGACCGCGCAGGCCAGCGCTCTCGCCAGATCGTCCTCGTGCCGGTCGGGCGCCCCGAATAGCGCCATCACCGAGTCGCCCATCAGCTTGTCGATCGACCCGCCATAGCGTTTGATGACCGGACATGTGACCGAAAAGAACTCGTTCAGCAGTTCGATCATCGTAGCGACCGGCAGCGACTGCGTAAGCGCGGTAAAGCCGCGGATATCCGCCAGCAGCACAGTCGCGCGCGTTGCAACGATCGGTTGCGACTCGAGCAGGAAGTCATCGAGCAGCGCATCGATGCGTGTGCGTGCCCGGTGCAAGGAATCCTGCTCCGCAAGCGGCCCGCTCACCTCCCGGATCAAACCGAGAATTCCCGAGATCAGCTGTTCCCTATCTTGATGTTGCATAGTTCCGTGGTGCGTCGCTTTTCAATGTAATTATGTGATCAAGCATGGCACAGAGCGGCGATTACGGTACAGCCGTTCCATCGGTGGTTGTCGCACACCGCGCCACTCGGAATTGCCGCTTGCACGTACCGCCCTGCGCATTGTGTGCCATCTTTCATCTGATCACCCACAAAACGCCGAAAACAGAAACGGAAAAAGCGATGTTCAAACCCTCCGGCGAGGAAGCCGTTTCCGTCTCCATGACCGACGCTAGCGATCCGCTAGCGTCCTTCTCCGAGCATGCCGTGACCCTCGAGGATGGGGAATGGCCCTCGGTGGAGCACTACTTCAGCGCGATGATGTTCACCGACGCGGAGCTGCGCGAGCGTATTCGCGCGGCACCTGATCCCGCGCAAGCGCGCAAAATCGCGAAGCAGCACAAGCACTCGACCCGAAAAGATTGGGGGCGCATCGCGGAAACCGTGATGACCCGTGCGCTGTACGTCAAATGCCGAGCCCATCCCGATGTCCTGAAGGCACTGCTCGCCACCGGCAGCCAACCGATTATCGAGCGCAGCCTGTACGATTATCACTGGGGCTGCGGGCGCGACGGGCGCGGACATAATGCCTACGGCAAGATCCTGATGGCGGTACGCGAGCGGCTGCAAACGGCGAACAATTAGGCACCGCATCTCATTTGCCGGCGACGCAGCGAAGGACATCACCGAGCGCAATAGGCTTGGTCGAATCCAGGAAGCAAGCACGCTGGCGCTCGGCGTCGCGGAGGCGCTCGCGAGCGGCGATCTGCTGCTCGAGGATCGCCGGTGGCGCCTCGGAGGCATCCTGTCCCGATGCCAGCCGCGTGGCGACGCGCCGACGCAGCACCGGCGTCGGCGCATCCAGCACCAGAATCCGGAACGGACACCCGAGCCGCGCGGCCAACTGCCCGAACATCGCCCGCTGCGCGTACTTCAGGAAGGTCGCGTCCACCAGCACGCTGTATCCCGCGTGCAGGATCTCTTCAGCCAGCTCCAGCAGCCGGGCATAGGTCCGCTGACTGGCCTCCGGCGCATAAATGCCGTCGCCGGCGGCGGAGTCGGTACGGGCGTCGGCGGGCAGGCCGAACAGCCTTTTTCGCTCGATGTCCGAGCGCACATGGATCAGCTCCATATGCTCCCGCAAGCGTGCGCCGAACGATGTCTTACCGGAGCCGGACAGTCCGCAGGTAATCAGCAACCGGGGCTTCGGAGCACGCGCGCTTGCGCCGGCAAGGCGAATGTACTTGCGCAGTTCGCTCAGCGCCGCGCTGCGCTGCTCGGCTTGCAGGTCATGCTGTCGCAGCCGAATCGCCATGACTTTCGCTCGAACCAGGGAGCGATACACGGTATAGAAGCGCAATAGGCCCGGCCCCCGGTAATCTCCGGTCAGTTCCGAATAGCGGTTGACGGCGCGTCGAGCCAGGCCTTTTTCGCCGGCCTCGGTCAGGTCCATCACCAGGAATGCGAGCTCGCTGAAGGTGTCGATCCAGCGCAGACCGGCATTGAACTCGATGCAATCGAAGATCACCGGCTCGGCATTGATCAGCGCGATATTGCCGCGATGCAGATCGCCGTGGCATTCGCGAATGAAGCCATCGGTCCGGCGCCGCTGCAGGCGCCCGCGCAATTGCTCGAAGCGCTCGCGGGTCCAGCGATCGAGCCGATCGATTCGTGTGCGCAGTTCCGTGCTTCGCGCGGCGCCGGCACCCAGGCTTGCGCGGATAGCGGCGCAATTGTCCAGCATCGCAGCCAGCACCGCATCGGGCGCGCCATAGGGCGATTCGGGCGGCGCCGGCGGCTGCGATGCGTGGAACGCCGCAACGCGCTCCACCACGGCATCGATGACGGCAGCATCGAGATCGCGTCGTGTCAGCAGCGCGTGCTGCGGAAAGCGACGCATCTTGACCGCGAACTCGCGCGCCGGACCGTCGCCGCCGAACCGCGGCTCTGTTTCATCACCGGTCACCCGGACCACGTCGAGGTAGTAGTCGGGTGCCAGGCGCCGATTCAGGCGCAGCTCTTCGGCGCAGTAGAAACGCCGCTTCTCGAGTGTCGAAAAATCCAGAAAGCCGAGCGCCACCGGCTTTTTGATCTTGTAAGCGTAGTCGCCGGCCAACAGCACCCAAGAAATATGCGTCTCCACCAGTTCCACGCGCCCGACCGGGTGGTCGTAGGCGCAGGGCGCGCGCAGCCGATCGATCAAACGGGGCGCGGCCGGTCGTCCGCGTTCGGCATCTGTCATAGCCGATCGCGTACCCGCGCAACGGCGCAGACCGGGGCAGGCCGACCCGGCGCGCTGCATCGCACGCGCATCCGGAACTTGAAAAACAGGCCGTTTTTCATTAAAATTTCCCGGTTATTCAATAACTCAAAGTAATCGAGGTAATCATGTCCATCGAGCGCATCGTCCTTGCCGTTGCCGGTAGCTTCGTCCTCATATCGGCCATTCTGGCGGCGACCGTCAGTCCGCTGTGGCTGTGGTTCACCGGCTTCGTCGGGCTCAACCTGCTGCAGTCCGCGTTTACCGGCTTCTGTCCGCTGGCCACCATCCTGAAGAAGTTCGGCAAAGAGCCCGGCCCGGCGTTCTAAACAGGCGTTCTAAACCGGCGTTCCAAACCCGCATTCCAAACCCGGCGTTCCGGGCCGACGCTCCAAATCCGACGGTCCCGGCGCTACCTATCCGGGCGCCCGGCCAGCACGAAGCGCCGCACTCCGCGGCGCTTCTTCGCAGTGGCCGGGCGACTCCCGAAGAACCCCGCTACTGCAGATAACGCCCGGCGGACCCGATTGCAGCGGTCACTAAGCCGAGCGAAAGATTGACGCCGATGATGCGCCGGATCGTGGACATGCGCCCGGCCGCGCCGCGCCAGTCGCCGGCCGCCACGCTCTTGCCCATGGCGCGGTAGGGCACGAAGTAGATGTAGGCGAACAACGCCGACATGATCAGCGCGATCAGCATCATCGCGTGGACGTGCCAGCCCACCTGCGTCGCGTAGATCCCGCCGAAGATCCAGAAACCGCTTCCCCATAGAGCGAGGATCGCGATCCATACCCAAACGAAGAAGCGATCGAACACCGCCAGCAGCAGCGGCAGACGCTGCGGCGGCTCGAGCTTGAGCTGCGCGGCTTCGCGCAGCGCGAAATGGGCGAAGAACATGCCCCCGATCCAAACGAGCGTGGCGATTTGGTGGGTCGCCATAGCCAATGCGAGTTGTGTTTTCACGGAACAGCCGATGCGATTGTTGGTTAACTGACTCCCCGAGACGCGCCGGGCTCAGCGCCCGGCGGCCGCACGATCGAGCATCGCCAGCGTATTGCCGGCCGCGGCTACCCGCGCCACCGGCAACGGCTCGCCGGCACGCCAGCGCTCGAGCGCGTCGTGCTTCCCGGCACCTGTGATCAGAAGCAAAATTTGCGCCGACTGGCATAGGGCCTTCGGCGTCAGCGATACGCGGTCAGACGGCGGCTTGGGAGCATCGTGCACCGGCACGACCAAGGGATCGGACGCAATCGCGTGCCCCGGGAACAGGCTGGCGGTATGCCCGTCCTCCCCCATACCGAGCAAGACCAGATCGAACGGGAGCGCATCCCGCACCCGGGTTTCGTATGCGGCGGCGGCTGCGGCCGCGCCCTGCTCCGCCGGTATCGGATGGACCTGCGCGGGCGGAATCGCCACCCGTGCGAGCAGGGCCCCTGCTGCCATGACGCTATTGCGCTCCGCATCGTCGAGGCTCAAGCAGCGCTCGTCGCCGAAATAGATATGCCATGCGTCCCAGCGCGCATCGCGCGTTGCAAGCAGCCGGTAAGCGGCCGTCGGCGTCGATCCGCCGGCGAGCACCAAGCGAAAGGCGCCGCGGGCGGCGATCGCCGCATCGGCTTGGGCGAGGATCAGATCGGCAGCGGCGGCGGCCACCTCGTCGGCCGTCTCGAAAAGACGGGTCTTCGCGCCGCGAAGGGTCATCATAAAGTGCTCCGGGAATGGATTGGCCAGGGGAATGGATTGAAAGTCAGCGCCGGCGGCAGGCCGGCAGCGGCAAGCCCGGGCACACCGTCGGCGGGCCGCGAAAGCCCCGTGACGATCGAAGACCAGGCCATGGCGCCGGCTCGCCGGCGCGAGCGGCGTCCGCCGAGATCGGGACGCCGCCGGCGTCGGTTCCGGAAAATGCGCCGACAACACGCCATGGCGGATGCGCTCGGGCGCCGAAATCGCCTAAACTCCCGGCGCACCGGACAATGGTAAGCCCTGCCGGGGTCGCTGCACAGCCGGCCCGGGGGTATCCGACACACCAGCGCGCGCATGAATCAGCCAACCCCCAATCCCGTTTTCCTCGTCGTCGACGCCTTCACGCCGACCCGATATGCGCTCAAGCTGCAGTTGAAACAGTTTGGTGCGCGGGTCAGCACGGCCAGCTCGGCCGAGCAGGCGCTGGCGTGCATCGCCGACGATCCGCCGGACGCGATCTTCGCGGACCGTGTCCTGCCGGGCATCAACGGCCTGGAACTGATGCAGTTGCTGCAGCGCGACGCGGCGACTGCGCGGATACCGTTCATTATCTGTTGCCCGGACTCGCACTGGCCGCTGCGTGCCCTGGCGCAGGAGCTCGGCGTGCTGGCGGTCGTGGAGCGTGACAACGCGGCGCAGACACTGCCGGACATCGTGCGTCGGCTGCGCAGCGCCGAGCCCGGCGGCGAACGCCGGGAGCCGCCCCCAGCGCCGGCGGCATCGATACGCGCAGGCGAAGCGGGAGCGCCGGCGCTAGCGCGATCGGCGCCGCGCCCGCAACACCCGCCAAGCCGCGGACAGCCGGCGGCCTCGCGCCCCGAAGCGCCGCCCGCGCGCGACCTTGCGCCGGACGCAGCGCGCACGCCGCTCCAGTCCAGCCTCCCGCAAGCACTCGGAACCCTTGCGCAGCGCAGCCCTTCCGGGGTTCGCCGCGATGCCAAATACATGGCCATCGGGGCTGCCTTTGCCTGCGTCGGCTTCGTGTTGCTGAGCCTGTTTTGACCGCGGCGCCCTCGGTCGCGCGGACAAGCCGGGCCCGGCCTTGCCCGGTCTGAGCAGGGCTTGTGGGCGGCCGCCGGCCCAGTCGGCACGCACACGTGTGCGGGGAACTACGGGCACGCACGGGAGCGCAAAACAAAAATCCCCGATTTATCGCGACTTGACGCAGCCGTTACACTCCAGTACCACTGACGGCCGCGGCAATGATTACCGCTGGAAGATACAGGAGCAGAAGATGCCAGAATCGATGCAAGAGATCATGAATCCCGGCACCGCGCATCACGACCCCGAGTTCCCGGATGCCCCCGCGGAATGGAGTCGAGAAACCGCGCATGGCGCGGCGAGGGCGGACCAGGTCGAACTGACCGACGATCATTGGACGGTGATACGCGCGCTGCAGCACTTCTTCGCGGATCGCGACAGCCCGAATGTCCGAGAGCTGCACGACGCCCTCGACGAGCGCTTCCACGCGAAAGGCGGGCTGAAGTATCTCTACGGCATCTTCCCCGGCGGGCCTGTGGCGCAAGGCTGCCGCTTCGCCGGCCTGCAGGCACCTGCGAGCGCCGTCGACAAATCCTTCGGCAGCGTACAGTAACGCCGACTCGCCGCAACAGGCCGCCGTCCGGCGGCCCGTATCCCCTGCACCAAGTAGCGCCCTCCGACCGGGGCGCGAAGCCGTTCGCTTCAGGTTGCCGCGAAGTCAGTGCCGTCGCCGGCCACTAGCCCTTATCGGCGCGACCCTCTTGTGCAGCGGTCGGAGGTGCCGAGTGTGCGGTCTCGCCTTCTTCGGCATCCGGAAAGCGGCGGGCATCGCGCACCTCCACATCGTCGTCCATCAGGATGCGCTGACCATCGCCGTCGAGGTCGTCGAATTGGCCGCTGCGCGCCGCCCAGAACAGGACGCCAACGGCGACCAAGCCGAGAATGATCATGCCCGGGATCAGGCCGTAGATGACTTCCATAGCAACCGTTGCAAACTGCGTTGGGGCCGGGTTGTGCGTTGCGATCGGCGCTCGGGCCGCGCGCCGGGCCTAAGCCGACTGCATCGCAGCGAGGCGCGGGCTCAGCCGGTACCGGCGGATGACCGGCGCGACGGGCGTTTGCGAAACAGCGTCCGGATGCGCGCCGAGTTGCCGATCACCGCGAGCGAGCTGAGCGGCATGGAGACCGCCGCGACCAGCGGCGTAATCATCGCCGCCATCGCCAGCGGCACCATGATCGTATTGTAGGCAAAGGACAGCCCGATGTTCTGCCGGATGGCGCGCAGCGTCCGGCGCGAGAGCAGTGCCGCGTCGTGCACGCGTCCGAGCTCGTTGCTCATCAGAACAATGTCCGCGCTGGCGATGGACACGTCCGTGCCGCTGCCGACGGCGATGCCCACATCCGCGCGCACCAGCGCCGGCGCGTCATTGATGCCGTCTCCGACCATCGCCACCCGATGCCCGCCGCGCTGCAGTTCGCCGATGACACGGTCCTTATCCTCGGGCAGCACCTCGGCGATGACCTCGATTCCGCCGAGCTCGGCGGCGATGCGCTCGGCCGCCGCGCGACGGTCGCCGGTCAGCAGCGTCACCCGCAGCCCGTCGTCACGCAACCGCTGCACGGACTCTGCGGCATCCGCGCGCAGCCGGTCGTCGATGACCAGGCGCAGCACTTGCAAGCCGTCTATGGCGCAATGCACGACGCTCGCTTGGCTTGCGCGGCCCGGCTCGGCACCTCGGTCGGGATACCGCCCGGGCGCCCCATCGGCATCCGGCCAGTCCGCCAAGGCAACGCCGTTGCGCCGCAGCCACTCGGCGGTGCCGATCACCACCGCGCGCCCGTCGACATGGCCGGCAATGCCGGCCCCCGCGACGACCCGAACGTCTTTCACCGCAAGACGCCGATAGCCGAGCGCCGCCTCGTCGGCAAGCGCGGTTACCGCGCGCGCGAGCGGGTGCTCGGACAAACGCTCGAGCGCGGCGATTGCCGTCAAATCGCGTCTGCGGGTCTCGTCCATCGCCGTGGCGCTGTCGGCGTGCCATTGTCCGAAGGCATCGCTCACCGCGGTGACCGCCGGACGTCCCTCGGTGACCGTACCGGTCTTGTCCAGCACATAGTGATCGATGTCCGACAGCGTCTCGAAGACCGCACCGTTCTTGATCAGAATACCCTCGCGCGCGCCCAGCCCGGAGGCAACCGCGATGGCCATCGGCGTCGCCAGTCCGAATGCGCAGGGACAAGTGATGATCAGCACCGCGGTGGCGGCCATCAGCGCCTTCTCGAAGTCTTGCTGCACCCAAAATGCGAAGGTCAGCGCCGCCAGCGTCAGTGTCACGGCAACAAACCACGGGACGATGCGATCGGCCATGCACTGGATCGGGGCCTTGCTCGCCTGGGCGTCCTCGACCAGCTTGATGATTCGCCCGAGCGCGCTGTCGCGCAGGACGGCCGATACCCGCACCTGCAGCACGCCGGCACCGTTCAGCGTGCCCGCGGAGACCCGATCACCCGTCCCCCGGGGAACCGGCCGGGACTCGCCTGTCAGCATGGATTCATCGATGCTGCTCTCGCCCTCGGCGACAACGCCGTCGGCGGGCACCGTCTCGCCCGGACGGACCAACATCAGGTCGCCTTCTCGCAGCGCACGAATCGGCAGCACGGCCTCCGACCCGTCGCGGATCACGGTCGCCACCTTCGGCTGCAGATCGAGCAGGCGCTGCGTAGACGACACCGCTTGGCGTTTGGAGATCGCCTCCAGGTAGCGCCCGACCAGAATCACGAACAGGAAATTGACGACCGTGTCCCAGTAGACGTGCCCGCTGCCCGTGATCGTGACATACAGCGAATAGAGATAGGTGATGCTGGCGCCGATGGCGATCGGCAAATCCATGGACAGGCTCAGCCTGCGCAATCCGAGCCAGGCGCCGCGATAGAACGGATAGCCGGAGTAGAGCAAGGTCGGCGTCGCAATCGCGAAACCGATCCAGTGGAACATATCGCGGAACTCGCCCTGATCGGCGCCGCTGTAGAGCGCGATCGAGATCCACATGAGGTTCATCATACCGAAGGCGGCGAAGGCCATGCGGTACAGCAGCGCCCGGTTTTGGCGCTGCAGCGAGCCTTCGGCGACCTGCGGATCGAACGGCAGCGCCGCGTAGCCGAGCTCGCCGAGCCGGCGCAGAATGGCCGACAGGGGCAGTTTGCCGTTATCCCACTTCACGCGCAGCCGGCGCCCGGTGAGATTGACGCGGGCCTCCGCGATGCCGGGCATCGCCTTCAGGCCGTTCTCGATCAGCCAGACGCAGGCGGCGCAGTGGATGCCTTCGACCAGCAAGTTGATCTCGCGGCTGTCGGCCAGACTGTCGACGAATTCCTGTTGGACCTCGTCGAGGTCGTAGAGGGCAAGTTGCTTCGGCAGCGCGGGCGGCGGGCCGAGGATCTCGCCGTCCGGCGTGCGGCGATAAAAGCCCTCCAGGCCCGCGGCATGGATGGCCTGACACACCGCCTTGCAGCCGGTGCAGCAAAACACCCGCTCGGCACCGGCCACGCTGGCGGTCTCGCGCACGGCCGCGGGCGCCTCGAGGCCGCAGTGGAAACAGCGGGCGTCGCCGTCATCCGCGGCGCTCGCGATGCCGCCGGCGTTCAGCTCGGCCTCTTCCAGCGTGGCGCTCAATCACTCGCTCCCGCGTGCGGGGACTTCGGTCAGGGACGTGCCACGCTGACGCGCAGACTCACGGAGTACTCGGCGTCACCGTCGCGCACGGCTACAGCGGTATCCCAGACCCCCGCCAGCGGGAACACCACCTCGGCGGTATAGCGCCCGCGCCCTTCTTCGATCATCGGCCGCGAAAAATCCCGCGTCGCGTCCGAGGGGCGATAAGCCAAGTAGGTCACTTGATCCGGCGAGACGGGTTGCCCCGCCTTGTCGACGACGACGTAGTAGACCTTCGTCGGCGTTTGCGCGGCAACCTCGGCCGGCACGTCGATGCGCATCGTCCAGCCGGGCCCTTCGGCCATGCGCGAAACGATCATTTGCTCGACATCCTGCCCTTCCTCGTAGTAGTCCTTGGAAACCAACCCGGGGTTCGTGGCGATGGCCAGCACCACCATCGTGATGTTGACGCCCAAGACCACCACCACGA
This sequence comes from Thiohalocapsa sp., assembly GCA_021736785.1. Lineage (GTDB taxonomy): Bacteria > Pseudomonadota > Gammaproteobacteria > Chromatiales > Chromatiaceae > Thiohalocapsa. Next base: position 96,473 of record JAIPFF010000004.1, read on the forward strand.
GCCCGATCCAGCCGATGACCCACGGGCTGCGCCATGCGGAAGTCGGTTGCGCCGGCGCGGCGCCGACATTGCTCATCTCGTTCATACTTTATCTACCGCCGCGGTCCGAAGAACGCGCTTTCCCGTTCAGTGGAGATATCACGCCCGTCCGGCAGCACCGCCTTTGCGTGGAAGATCACCGGAACCGTCTCGGACGGCAGATCTTTCCGCGCGATCTTCACGAACACGATGGCCGGCGAAACTTCGCCGTGCTTGACCTGGAACGGCTCATCCGCGCCGACCAGGGTGATCGGCGCGGGACTCTCTGCCGAGATCGTGACCTGCAAGTCGTCGTTGGACTTGTTCAGCATCTTGAGCGTGTACTTGTTCTGTATCGAGCCGTCGCTCAACAGCACGAACAGCGGCGCTCGCTCGTGCAGCACTTTCAGCTCGATAGCCGACAGCGTGGTGAAGCCGTACAGGATACCAGCCAGCGCCACCGTCAGTATGGCGGTGTAGACCCAGACCCTGGCGCGCAGCAACAACGGCTTGACCGGCTTGCCTTCCAGTTCATCCAGCGAGGCGTAGCGAACCAGACCGCGCGGACGCCCGACCTTGTCCATGACGGCATCACAGGCATCGATGCAGAGACCGCAAGTGATGCAGCCTTCCTGCTGTCCTTGACGGATATCGACACCGGTCGGACACACCGCCACGCATTGATTGCAATCGACGCAATCGCCGGTGCTGCGGTTGTCCTCGGTCTCGCCCTTCTTCATGCGCCCGCGCGGCTCGCCGCGCGCCACGTCGTAGGTGGGCACGACCGTGGTCTTGTCCAGCATCACACCCTGGATGCGCGCATAGGGGCAGAGCCAAAAACAAGTCTGCTCGCGCAGCCAGCCGGCGAGCACGTAGGTGCCCACCATAAACAAGGCAACCGCCCCGTAGGCGGCGCCGTTTGCATTGCCGACGAAGAAGTCACGCCATAGCGGGCCGGCGCCGTAGAACCAGGCGACGAAGCTGAAGCCGGTCAGAAACCCGATCAGCAGCCAAATGCCGTGCTTGACACTGCGCACACCGATCCTGCGCCCGAGCGGCGCCTGATCCAGCTTCCGCCGCTGCTGGGGGCTGCCCTCCAGCTTCTCCTCGATCCAGGTGAACACGTCCGTCCAAACCGTCTGGAAGCAGAAATAGCCGCAGTACACCCGCCCCACCAGGGCCGTCGCCACGGCAAGCAAAATCGCGAAGAACAGCAGCAGCAGGGACAGCATCCAGAAATCCTGCGGCAGCACCGTGGCGCCGAACAGGTGATACTGGCGGTTGGGGATATCGAACAACACCGCTTGGCGGCCGTTCCAGCTAAGGTACGGCCCCAGAAAGAAGATCAGCCAGACCGAGGATGCGATCCACTTGATGCGTCGCCACTTTCCGGGAATGCGCTTGGCGTGGATGGTTTCGCCGCCGGTGTTGACGTGCCAGTGCTCCGCCTCGGCATAGATATCGTCCATCGCGGCACGCTGGTCCGCGTTTTGGTTTGCTGTCATCTCGAATGTCCTAACTGCGCGACAACTTGGGAGCAGGGGCGCGGCCCGATGGCGCACCGACTCCCGCCTTCGAATCGGAAATTGCAGCGCTGACTTGTCGTCCAACACCTGCCACTTCGACAGCGCGGCGCCGTCGAAGCTCCTTGCGTGCTGCCGGCGAGCAGCCTATCCCCCGACCCGCCCGTGCAGAAAAAAAAAGGGAGATGCAAGATCCCCCTTTTCAGTCACTCCTCGTCTCCGCCGATCTTTATTGGTGCTCGCCTTTGTGCCGCTCCGCGTCCTCGTTCATCAGCTTCACGACTTTGAAGCCGAGATAGATGAAGATGACGACGGCGATCACGACGCTGATTATCGATCCCCAAAACACCGCATCTAGGTGCATGGCATCCTCCTGGTCTGAGTCTTTTTCATCGCGGGCCGGTTCCCCGCGAGCCGGGGAGCGGCCGCGACGGACGGCAGCACGGCCACCGCAGGATCGGCGTTGCCGGCCCCGAAGCGCCCGATGCCTCGCGGGCGCTCGTTGCCGGCCACCGTATTATTTTCCGCCGCCGAGTTGGTGGACGTAGACGGTCAGCATTTTGATTTGGTCCGGCGAAAGCTTGCCCTCCAGCTGCCCGACCTGCGCAAACGCCGGCATAACCGCATCGCGGGTCTGCTCGACACCTGGCTGGTTAACGCCGTACGTGATCGTGTGCTTGGCGCTCTCGTAGCCGCCCGGCTCGAACCGCCAGATGCTGTCTGTCAGGTTCGCGGCGCCAACGCTCACGATGGTGCCGTCGGGCAACTCCGCGAGAACGCCGTTGCCGGTTGTCCCGTGACAGGCGTTGCAGCCCTTGGCGTTGTACAGGGCCCAGGCCTCGTCGCTGCCCTTGCCTCCTTCGGCCAGTTCGACGGTGAGCGTCGCCAGGGTGTCGATCTCTTCCGGCGTCAGAATCGACTGGTGAGCCGTCATCGCCCCTTTGCGCCCGTTGGTGACCGACTCCTGGATCTTCGCCAGCGAGCCGCCGTAGAGCCAGTCGTCATCGGCCAGCACCGGATAACCGGGGTTACCTTGGCCGCCGCTGCCATGACAGCCTGCACAGTAGTCGCCGAACAACACCTTGGACGACGCAAGGGTGTACTGGGTCAGACCGGGATCCTCCAGAATCTGCGCCGGCGTCAGCTGAGCGATCTGCTCGTCGTATTGGGCACGGACCGCCCGCACCTGCTCCATGCCCTTCTCGTACTCCTTGATGGACGTCCATCCGAGGATGCCCTTGGTGTACCCGTCGCCCTGTTCCGGCTGATAAGGCAGCGGCCACGTCGGATACAAGATGCTGTACAGCACAACCCAGCCAATGGAGACCCAAAAAGCGATCATCCACCAGCGCGGAGGCGGGTTCTTCAGTTCGCGCAGGTTGTCGTCCCAAAAATGCCCGGTGTTGTTCTCACCCGGGAACGGGTTATTTTCCGCCATCGTTTTCTCCGATGTCCGCTTCGTCTTCTTCGAACGGGATATGCTTGCGGGATTCAAGCTTGTCCCGATTCTTGGGCCGAAATACCTGGAAATACGCCACGACCATCAGGACGAAAATGACGACCGTAAGGATCGTGCCGACCCAGTCGGTGGCCGTCATCGCCGCCCAATCGGTTTGGAAGTAGTCCAGCATGTTACTGGCGATACTCCACGCCTGGCTCCAGTTTGGCCATCGTGCCGAGAACCTGCAGATAGGCGACCATTGCGTCCATCTCGGTCTTGCCCTCGACCAGTGCGGGGGCGTTCTCGATATCGGCGTCGTGATAAGGGACGCCGATCGCACGCAAGCCCTTCATGTGGCGCTGCATCCTCTTGCCCTTGACCATGCGATCGTCGAGCCACGGGTAATTGGGCATCACCGATTCCGGCACCACGGAGCGCGGCGCCCTAAGGTGCTGGCGGTGCCATTCGTCGGAGTACTTTCCGCCCAGGCGAGCCATATCCGGCCCCGTGCGCTTCGAGCCCCACTGGAACGGGTGGTCGAACATCGATTCCGACGCCAGCGAATAGTGCCCGTAGCGCTCGCGCTCGTCGCGGAACGGGCGGACCATCTGGGAATGACACAGATAGCAGCCCTCGCGTTGGTAAACGTCGCGGCCCGCCAGCTCAAGAGCCGTGTACGGGCGAACGCCGTCACCCGGCTTCCAGTTCCACTGCTCTTTGCCGTCCCCGCTCACCGTGACGATCGGCTGCGAGGCGGGCTCCTTCGCATTCCATACGATTTCGGGGAAGCGGTTCGCCTCCTCGGTGCTCTTCAAATAGAAGAGCGGAACGATTTCCACGATACCGCCGACTGAAAGCGCCAGTGCCAGCACGATCAGCAAGCCCCAGATGTTGCGCTCCATGCGCTCCTGCAGTCCCTTCGGCGGCGTATTGTTATCTGCCATTGGTCTCTACCTCTTTGACTGCTCAGGCCGCTGCGGGAGCAACGCCGGCGCGCGCTTCGCGCAGGGTGCCTTGGTTTGCGGCCTTACGCACGGTCATCAGGATGTTGAAGAGCATGATGATGGCGCCGAGCAGGAAGATGCCGCCGCCGACCGCGCGCATCGCATAGTACGGATGCATCGCCGCGACGGACTCGACGAACGTGTAGGCCAGCGTGCCGTACTCGTCGTAGGCCCGCCACATCAGGCCCTGCATGATGCCGGAAACCCACATCGCGACGACGTAGATGACCGTACCGATGGTCGCGGTCCAGAAGTGGACGTTGACCAGAGATTCCGACCACATCGACGTATGCCAAAGGCGGGTCATCAGGTGGTAGATCGCGCCGATCGAGATGCCGGCGACCCAGCCCAGCGCTCCCGAATGCACGTGACCGATGGTCCAGTCGGTGTAGTGAGACAGCGCGTTGACCGTCTTCAGGGACATGACCGGCCCTTCGAAGGTGGACATGGCGTAGAAGGCCAGCGCAATGATCAAGAAGCGCAGCACATAGTCGGTGCGCAGTTTGTCCCAGGCGCCGGATAGCGTCATCATACCGTTTACGGCGCCACCCCAGGACGGGATGATCATGGCCAGCGAAACGGCGGCACCCAGCGAGCCGGTCCAATCCGGCAGCGCCGTGTAGTGCAGATGGTGGGCGCCGAGCCAGACATACCCGAACATCAGTGCCCAGAAGTGGATCACGGACAGGCGATAGGAGTAGACCGGACGGTTGGCCTGCTTCGGCACGAAATAGTACATGATGCCGAGGAAGCCGGCGGTCAGGTAGAAGCCCACCGCGTTGTGGCCCCACCACCATTGAATCATCGCGTCCTGCACGCCGGAGAACAGGCTATAGGACTTGAACAGGCCGACGGGAATCGACAGGCTGTTGACGACGTGGAGGTAGACAATCATCACCATCATGCCCAGGAAGAACCAGTTCGACACATAGATGTGCGAGGTCTTGCGGTTGGCGATGGTCATGATGAAGTTGATCGTGAAGGCCAGCCAGACGACGGCGATCAGGATGTCGATCGGCCACTCGAGCTCGGCGTACTCCTTCGACTGGGTCAGGCCCAGCGGCAGAGTGATCACGGCCAGCACGATGATGGCGTTCCAGCCCCAGAACGTGAACCAGGCGAGCTTATCGCTCCAAAGCCTGACGCCACAGGTCCGCTGAACGGTGTAGAAGGCGGTCGCCATCAGCGTACAGCCACCGAACGCGAAGATCACCGCATTGGTGTGCACGGGACGCAGGCGGCCGAAGGAAAGATAGGGACTGTCGAAATTGAGGAACGGCCAAGCCAGTTCCGATGCGATGTAGACGCCCACGGCAGCGCCCACGACCAAGTAGACGACCGCCATGACCGTGAACCAGCGAACGACGTCGAAGCTATACTTCTGTTCGGCTATCCGATCAGCTGTGGCTTCCATAGAACCCCCACAAAAACTGGGAAAAGAGAGGAGTGGCGTCAGGGCATCCGGCCCTGGATCTTATGCGTGATATCCACAACGCAGGACGCCGGCAATCACACTGGATCGGGGGTCGAAAGTCAAGGTTATCGAGCCACACGAAACGCCCGTGTGCGGCATATGACACAGTTTGTCATGACGCTCGTCAGTTTGCACCGACTGTCCAAAGGCGCCTTCAAGGCACTCTTTCAGGGGGAGTTTCAGGTAAACGAGTAGCGTGCGCATCCGCGCGCGGCCGGCGCGGGAGCGCACGTGAGGGGGGATCGGCCGGCGGGCGCCGGCCTACTTGAAGAAAGAATCGACCGAGAAGCCTTCCTTCTCGAGGATGTCCCGCAGCCGGCGCAGCGCGTCCATCTGGATCTGGCGGACGCGCTCGCGCGTGACACCGAGCTCCTGCGCCACCCGCTCGAGCGTGGAATGCTCGTAACCGTGCAGGCCGAAGCGGCGCTCGACGACTTCGCGCTGTTTGTCGTTCAGTTTCTCCAGCCACTGATCGAGGTTGGAGTGGATGTCGTTGTCCTGGATGTCGTCGCTCGGGTCATGCGCGGCGTCGTCCTGGAGCATCTCCACCAGCGGCTTATCGGCGTCCTTGCCGTAAGGCGTATCCACGGACGCGATGCGCTCGTTCAGGCCGAGCATCCGCTTGACCTCGCCGATGGGCTTGTCGAGCAGGTCCGCGACTTCTTCGGTGGTTGGCTCGTGGTCGAGTTGCTGCGAGAGCATCCGCGTCGCCTTCAGATACACGTTGATCTCTTTGACGACGTGGATCGGCAGCCGCACCGTGCGTGTCTGATTCATGATGGCCCGCTCGATGGTTTGACGGATCCACCAAGTGGCATAGGTCGAGAAGCGAAAGCCGCGCTCGGGATCGAACTTCTCCACAGCCCGGATCAACCCCAAGTTGCCTTCCTCGATCAGGTCGAGCAGCGGTAGCCCGCGGTTGAGGTAACGCCGCGCGATCTTCACGACCAGGCGCAGATTGCTGACGATCATGCGCCCGCGCGCCGCTTCGTCGCCCTGCTGCGCCAGACGCGCGTAGTGCACCTCCTCCTCGGCGGTCAGCAGCTTCGATTCGCCGATCTCGTTCAGATACAGCCGCGTGGCGTCGAAGTCCGCGTCGCCGGCCGCGAATCGGCGCGGCTCCCGGCTCTGTACCTCGGTGTCGTCCGCGACGGCCGCATCGACCTCATCGACAGCATCGACAGCATCGACTTCGTCGATGTCGTCGTCGGAAACGTCGTCATCGTCGGCGTCCATGTCGACGTTCGCGTCGAGCAGGATGTCGTCGTTTGGAATCGACTCGGTGTCCGGTTCCGCATCCGGCTTCTGAGTTGGCATTGGACACTCCTCGCAATCTGCTGCAAACGCCGACCCGGCATGCTGCGCGGAAAGACCTGCGCGCGGCGCGCCCGGTATCCGCCCCCCGGAGAGCGCGCCCCGAAGATGCCGTTCAGGCGAGCATCGCGCGGACCGCCCGCGCAAAGCGTCGCGCCGGCGCGTGTACTCGTGCGTGATCGGCGACGAATGGCGGCATGGCATCCTGCTCCAAAGACGGCAGTGGTTGAATCCGTAGAATCCCTGAGAGACCTGCGCCTCGGCTCCGGGCGATCGACCCTTCTTGCCGCCGGAGTCTGCAGTGGCGGCGCGCCGTGGCGATCACGCGATGTTCTAGTTGTTATCGGCCGTGGCGAGCGGCATCGCTCGGTCGTTGATCTCGATCAAACCCGGAACCCGGTTTTCGCTGACCGAACGCGGCACCCGGCGACGCGCCCGACGCGTTTTTCAGGGTGACGCCGGCAAAAAACGCAGCGGATCGACGGCAATGCCGTCTTTTCGAATCTCGAAGTGCAGCAGGCTCTCTCCGTTTGCCGCCTGCCCGACCTCGGCCAGTTGCTGACCCCGCTTGACCTTCTCCCCTTCGCGGGCGAGCAATCGGCGGTTGAAGCCATAAGCACTCAGATACCTTGTATTGTGTTTTACGATGATAAGGTTGCCGTAACCCTTGAGTCCACTACCGCTGTAGACGACCGTACCATCGGCCGCGGAGGCAACCGGTTTACCCGCGCCCGCGGCAATGCGGATGCCTTGGCGCGATGGATCCCCTGCATTGAAGCTCTGTTTCATGCGCCCCGACACCGGCCAGGACCAGCGAATGCCGGAGCTCGCCGCGTCCGCGCCGGCAGTGGCCGGACGCGGCGACGCTCGCACCGCACCGGCCGCCGGCGCCGACCTCGCCGCGGTGCGCGCCGCGCTCGCGCCGCCGGTCGGCGGCTTCACCCGCAGCAGACCGCCCGCATAGATTGCGTAGGGAGGCGCCAGACCGTTCCAGCCAGCGAGCGTGCGGGTGGAGACGCGCTCACGCTCGGCGATCTCGCTCAGGGTATCGCCTCGGCGCACACGGTAATAGCCCGGCGGTGCCGGGCCATAGCCGCGGCTGTCCACCGGCGCCAGCCCGCCGCCGCAGCCGGCCGTCAGCAGCACCAGCGCACACAGCAGCCAAGCCCCGGCGGCGGGGCGCACGTAGGACGCAATCGTGAATCCGGGGAGTGTCTGCGGCATCACGCACATGCGATCCAGGCCGGATCAGCCCAGCAGGATGACCAGGGCCACCAGCGCTATCATGATCCAACCCATGCTGTCGACATATCGGCGCAGCCGGCACTCCATATCAAGCGATTCCTCCGAGAAGCGGAACGAAGGTCACGGGCTCCAATAGCTCGTGCCTATAGCCGAAATTCGTGCGCGTCAAGCGCACCAGCACTTGGCCCTTGCCGCGATCCAGCGGCAACACCATGCGACCGCCCGGAGCGAGTTGTTCGGCCAGCAGCCGGGGCACGCCGTCCGCCGCGGCGGTAATCAGGATGCCGTCGAACGGCGCATATTCGGGCCAGCCCAGCGCACCGTCGCCATAGCGCAGCCTGACGTTGCGGTAGCGCAGTTCGCGCAGCCGCTGCTCGGCGCGCTGCCAGAGTGCGGAGACGCGCTCGACGCTGTAGACGCGACGCACCAGCGAGGCAAGCACCGCGGTCTGAAAGCCGGAGCCGGTGCCGATCTCCAGCACCGTCGCGCAGCACCCCGATTGCAGCAGGGCCTGCGTCATACGCGCGACCATGTACGGCTGCGAGATGGTCTGACCATGACCGATAGGCAGCGCCGCATCCTCGTAGGCGTGGCTCGCGAGCGCCTCGTCGACGAACAGATGCCGCGGCACCCGCGCCATCACTTCGAGGACGCGGGCATCGCCGATGCCCGCGTCGATCAGCCGCTCGACGAGCCGCTCGCGCACTCGCGGCGAGGAGGCCGCACCCGCCGTCGTCTGCGCAATGCCGGTATTCGCCGTTGTCACCCCAGCGTATCCAGCCAGCGCCCGAGCGGCTCGACGGCGGCATGCCGGGTCAAGTCGACCTCGATCGGCGTCACCGATACGAAGCCGTTCCTGAGCGCATGGAAGTCCGTGCCGTCCCCGGCATCTTGCTCCGGGCCCGCGGGACCGACCCAATACATCGGACGCCCGCGCGGATCGCGCACTTCGGTGACGGGCTCGGCCTTGTGCCGGTGCCCGAGCCGGGTCGAGCGCATGCCGCGCACGTCGGCCAGAGGCAGGTCGGGGACATTCACGTTCAGGATGATGCTCGGGTGCATGTCCACGCCGCCGAGGCCGGTGGCAAGTCCGCCCACCAAGCGCCCGGCGAAGTAAGCCGCCGTCACCAGATGGCGCGGCCGGTGCGCGTCGATGGACACGGCGATCGCCGGCAATCCGAGAAAACGACCTTCGGTCGCCGCCGCGACCGTGCCGGAATAGATGACGTCGTCGCCGAGATTGGGCCCGTGGTTGATACCCGCCACGACCAGATCCGGCTCCTCGTCGAGCAGGCCGGTGATGGCAAGGTGAACGCAGTCAGTGGGCGTGCCGTTGACGCGGATGTAGCCGTTGTCCAGACGCTCGGCGCGGATCGGCACATCGAGCGTCAGTGAGTTGCTGGCGCCGCTGCGATCGCGATCCGGCGCCACGACGGTCACCTCACCGAAGCGCTTGAGCTCGGCCTCGAGCACATGCAGCCCGGGCGAGCGGTAGCCGTCGTCGTTACTGAGGAGAATCTTCATCGCACTCGCGCGGGGAGGTCCCTATGAACGATCGGTTGCTGCAAGCGGTCCCATGATACTGGAAAGCCGCGCGCCCCGACACGACCGCGCAGCAGGTGTGCCGCCGCTGATATACTGACGTCGGGCGTCGAGATCCAGAGAACATAACGCGCATGAAAAAACCACTTCAGGCTGCTGATTATGCACTCTTTCGGGCAGAGGTCGAGGACGCCGAGCCACTACGGCACGATCTCGCCGAGCCTTATCGCGAAGCACCGCCGCCCCTGCCGCGCCCGAGGCCCCCGGAATCCGACGAAGACGACATCGCACTGTTGTCGGAGAGCGAGGTCGAGACCCACGACTATTTGCTGTTTTCCCGTCCCGGCGTACAGAACCGCGTGCTGTGGCAGTTGCAACGCGGACAGCTCGAGCCCGGCCTCGAGCTGGATCTGCACGGTCTCACCGTCGTGCATGCCCGAGCAGCGCTGCGCGAGTTCCTCGACGCCTGCCACGAGCGCCGTATCCGCTGCGCCCGCATCATTCACGGCAAAGGCTATCGCTCGGGCGGCGGCCAGCCCGTGCTGAAGTGCAAGATCAATTACTGGCTGCGGCTGCGCGACGACGTGCTCGCCTTCTGTTCGGCGACCCGCCGCGATGGCGGCACCGGCGCCGTCTACGTCATGCTGCGAAATCCGAATAAGGGCAAGAAGGGCCGCGCCGAGATTCGCTGACAATCTACACCGCCGACGCTCCGCTCCGCCCGCGCCTCGGCTGCGCGGACATTCCCGTCGTTCCGATCATCATTACCTGCGTCCGCCGACCACCTCATCTCATGGCGAAGATTGCTTTCGTGCTGACAGTCCTGTTCCTCGCCGCCACCTCGGCAATGGCGCAGAGCGGGACCGACACCGCCGCGACCACCCCGGCGGCGGCCGCAAGCGCCGGCGCACCGGCACAAGACGCCGATGCGCCGGACGAAACCGTTTCCGGGCAGGGGCCGGCCGAGCCGGTCATCGAGCCGAGCGTCGGCAGCGCCCTGATCGAGCGCCTGATCGAAGAGACCGAGGCCGACAGCAGCCTGTCGGATTCCGTCAAGCAAGCGCGGTTGGAGCAGTATCGGCGCGTACTCGCGAATCTGGAGCAGCTTGAATCGCTCAAGCAGACCGCGGCGACCTACAAATCCGCCCTCGAGACCGGGCCGGACGAGATACGGGCGCTGCGCCAGGCCGTGCAGGAAGCCAAGGCGCTTGCCGACGCGCCGCTCGAGCCGCTGCCCGAGGCGACGGACGTCGCGCAAATCGAAAGCCAGCTCGCGCGCGAGCAGGCACAGGCAGCCTCCGTCGAGGCAATGATCGCCGAGCTCGACAACGCCCTCGACGCCGAAACATCGGAGTCCGCCGATGTGCGCCGCCGCGCCGGCGAGGCAACCGCCGAGCTCGCGGAGATCGATGCAGCCTTGAACGCCCTGCCCGCCAGCAGCGATGACCCGCGGGATCGGGAGGCGCGACGATGGCTGCTGGAAAGCCGACGAGACGCGCTGCGCGCGGAGCTGTTGATGCTCGACCAGCAGCTTCTGAGCGCCGACATCCGCCGTGAACGGGCGGAGGTGCGCCGGGCGCTGAAGCAGGCGGAGCTCAAAGCGCTCAAGGCGCGACGCGCCTACCTCGAGAATGAAGCGGACCGCCTGCGCCGCCTGGACGCGGAGCGCGCTAGCGCCGAGACGGCGGCGGCCGAGCGCGAGACCGCCGCGGCCCATCCCGTGGTCAAAAACCTGGTCGAGGCGAACCGGGCGCTCAGCGACCAGATCGGCGACATCACCGCGAAGCTGGACCAACTCGACGAACAGCAGGCAGCCCTCGAGCAGACCACGGAGCGCTTCGAAGAAGATTTCCGGACTGCCCAGCAGCGCCTGGAAGCCGCCGGACTCAACCGCGCCCTCGGGCAGGTGCTGATTGACCAGCGCGAGCAGCTGCCCGCGCTGCCCGACCTGCGCAAAGCAGCGGCGGAGCGCGCCGATACCATTGCCGAGCACACGCTCAGCCAGATCATGCTGCGCGAGGAGCTGCGCGAGCTCGAGGACATCGACGCCTACCTCGACAGGCTGCTCGCGGACTTGCCGCCGGCCGAGCAGGCCGCGCTGCGGCCGGACCTCGAAAAGCAGGCCGAGCTTCGCCGGGATCTGTTGACGCGGGCGCTAGCGGTCGAGGATTCCTATCGCCGCGGACTCGGCGAGATCGATTTTGCCGCGACGCAGTTGCGCGAGGTGGTCGAGCGCTACGACACCTTCTTGGACGAGCGGCTGCTGTGGGTGCGCAGCGTCGAGCCCATCACCCAACAGAGCTTTGCCGCGCTTCCGGGCGCGCTGCGCTGGGCAGCGGCACCGGCCAATTGGAGGGGGGTGCTCTCGGTGCTGTCCTTCGAAGCACCGCGCTCGCCGCTGCTCTGGCTCGGGCTCGCGCTCGTCGGCATGCTGCTGTGGCGCGGCGCGGCACTGCGCCGCCGCGTGCGCGCCACCGCGGAGCATCTGCGGCGCGTGAGCACCGACCGCTACGGCTATACCCTGCAGGCGCTCACGCTGACGCTGGTCGCGGCCCTGCCCTGGCCCTTGCTGCTGGCCCTGCTCGGCTGGCAGATCCAGGGCTCGCTGCAGGCCGATAGCTTCGCGAAAGCAGTGGGCGGTGCCATGCTCGCCGTGTCCCCGGGTCTCTATTACCTGCGCGCCTTCCGGCTGATCTGCATGTCCGGCGGGGTGGCCGACCGGCACTTTCGCTGGAGCAGCGAGGTCCTGCGCCAGCTAAGAACGAGCTTCGACTCGGTGACCTGGCTGCTGCTGCCCGTCGGCTTCCTCGCCGCGCTGATGTTCGGCTCCGGCAATGCCACGTTCACCGCTACGCTCGGGCGCATCGCGCTGGCCTTGCTTAATGTGGGCCTGGCCGTGCTTACCGCGGCACTACTGCACCCCACACGCGGCGCGGTGAAGAACTTGCTGGCGGCGCGCCCCGGCGGCTGGCCGAGCAGACTGCGCGGTCTTTGGTACCCACTGCTGGTGGCGGTGCCGCTGGCGCTCGCGGCGCTGGCGCTGTTCGGCTATCTCTACACCTCCGGCGTTCTGCTGCGCTCGCTGATCAGCGAGCTGTGGCTGGTGCTGGGATTGGTGGTGCTGCACCAGTTGATCGTGCGCTGGCTTGTTCTCACCCGCCGCAGCCTGGCGCTGGAGGCAGCGCTCGAGCGACGGCGCGTCGCTCGCCAGGCCCAGCACGAACCGGAGGACAAGGGGCCGGCACTGCTGTCCGTCGAGGACGAGCCGGTCGATCTGGCCTCGCTGGACGTGCAGACGCGGCGGCTCCTGAACACGCTCATCTTCGCGGCCGCGGCCGTGGGCCTTTGGCTGATCTGGTCCGACGTGCTGCCGGCACTGAACCTGCTCGAGCGCTTCACGCTCTGGAACTACGAAAGCACCGTCGACGGTGTCCCGAGCACGGTACCCGTCACGCTGGCGGACCTCGGTCTGATCGTCGTCATCGCCGCGCTGTCCGTAGCCGCGGCAAAGAACCTCCCCGCGCTGCTGGAAATCCTGCTGCTGAAAAATACGTCGATGACGGCGGGAGGACGCTACACGCTGACGACGCTGACCGGCTATACCATTACCGCGGTCGGCGCGCTGCTGGTGGTCGGCACGCTGGGGCTGTCCTGGGGCGAGGTCCAGTGGCTGGTGGCGGCGCTGGGTGTCGGCATCGGCTTCGGCCTGCAGGAGATCGTCGCCAACTTCATCAGCGGCCTGATCATCCTGTTCGAGCGCCCCGTGCGCGTCGGGGACATCGTCAGCATCGGCGACACTACCGGCGTCGTCACCAAGATTCAGATTCGGGCCACCACGATCCGCAACTGGGACAAGCAGGAGTTGCTGGTGCCGAACAAGGAGTTCATCACCGGCCGACTGTTGAACTGGACCCTGTCGGACCAAGTGAACCGCGTCGTCATTACGGTCGGTGTCGAGTACGGAGCCGACACGCGCAAGGCAATGTCCCTGCTGCAACAGGCTGCCGCCGAGCATCCGCGTGTAATGACCGACCCGGAGCCGATCATCACATTCGAGGGGTTCGGCGACAATTCCCTGACGCTGGTGCTGCGCTTCTACCTCGACAGCCTGGACTTCCGTCTATCGGTCATCACCGACATGCATCAGGCCATCGACGACAAGTTCCGCGCCGCGGGCATCGGTATCGCCTTCCCCCAGCGCGACATCCATCTTCGTTCCGCCGAACCGCTGGAGATCCACCTCAGCCGTGCCGCGGCTGCCTCCGGCGCAGGACGCTCCGCAGAAGAGACAAGCTCCGGCGGCGGCGCACACGGCGGCAACGGAGACTGAGCCCCGAGCGCGCTCGCCGCGTATACTGGCGCCCGCCCAGCTTAGCGAAGAGACTGCCATGGCCGACGCAAACGACCCATCCGACGCCCGCCTCCCGAATACGGCGCCGGCCGAGGCCGCATCCGACAGTTTTGCCGCGGTCGATCTGGGCTCGAACTCCTTCCATCTGCTGGTTGCCCGCATGGACGGCGGCACGCTGCAGGTCATCGACCGCTATAAGGAAATGGTCCGTCTCGGCGAGGGGCTGATGCCGGACAAGCGACTGCGCGAGGACGTCGCCGAGCGCGCACTGGCCTGCCTCGAGCGCATGGGCCAGCGCTTGCGCGACATGTCGGCGCACAATGTCCGCGCCGTCGGCACCAACACACTCCGGCAAGTGCGCCCGGAGACCCGCTTTTTGGAACGCGCGGAGGCCGCGCTCGGCCACCCGATCGAGGTCATCGCCGGGCGCGAAGAAGCACGCCTCATTTATCTCGGCGTCGCCCACGGACTTGCAATCGGCGACGAAAAGCGTCTTGTCGTCGACATCGGCGGCGGCAGTACCGAGCTGATCGTGGGCCAAGGCTTCCGGCCGCACTTGCGCGAGAGCCTGCATATGGGCTGCGTCAGTATGTCCGCGCGCTTTTTCGCCGACGACAAGATCACCGCCAAAGCGATGGAGCGCGCGGAGTTGCTCGGCGCCCTCGAAGTGCGTCCGGTGCGCGAGCTGTTTCGGCACTCGGGCTGGAGCACGGCCACCGGCAGCTCCGGCACCGTCAAGTCCATCGCGGCCGTTATCTCCGCCCAAGGCTGGAGCGAAGACGGCATCAGCGCCGAGGCGCTGCAGAGGCTGCGCGATGCGCTGATCGATTTCGGCAAGCTCTCGGCGATCGACCTGAAGGGCCTCTCGGAAGAGCGCAGGCCGGTGTTTGCCGGCGGTGTCGCCGTGCTGCGCGCCGTGTTCCTGAATCTGGGCATCGGCCACATGCGGGTGTCCGATCAGGCCCTGCGCGAGGGCCTGATCTACGAAATGGTCGGCCGGGTGCAGCACGAGGACGTGCGCGAGCGCACTGTCGCGACGCTTTGCCGGCGCTTCGACATCGACGCCGAGCATGCCGCGCGGGTGCGCGCCACGGCACTGAACCTGCTCGAGCAGCTACGCGACAGCTGGCAGCTCGGGCATCCCAACTATCCCGACATTCTCCGCTGGGCGGCCGAGCTGCACGAAATCGGACTCGCGGTGGCCCACACCCAGTATCAGAAGCACGGCGCCTATCTGCTGCGCAATGCAGACCTGCCCGGCTTTACCCGCCAAGAGCAAGACGTGCTCGCCGCGCTGGTGCTCGGCCACCGACGCAAGTTTCCCACCGATGTCTTCACCGACCTGCCCAGCGGGGCGCGGCGCTGCGCCAGGCGCCTGTGCGTATTGCTGCGCCTGGCGGTATTGATGCACCGCGGACGCTCGTCGCAAGTCAAGCCGAGCCCGGTGCTGAAGGCCGCCGACGATACGCTGGTGCTGCGCTTTCCGGAGGGCTGGCTGGACAGGCATCCGCTGAGCCGGCTCGAGCTGGAGGAAGAGGCATCGCGTCTGGCCGGCGGCGACATCGTGCTGGACTACGCTTGATCGGCGC
The DNA here is from genome assembly GCA_021736785.1 of Thiohalocapsa sp. Taxonomy (GTDB): domain Bacteria; phylum Pseudomonadota; class Gammaproteobacteria; order Chromatiales; family Chromatiaceae; genus Thiohalocapsa. The sequence continues at coordinate 111,974 of JAIPFF010000004.1, forward strand.
CGCCTCCGTCAGCGGCCGAGCAAGGCGCACTGCAAACAACACGCCGCTGCCGGTGCGCCTCAGCGGCCCGTCTTATCGCCGAGACATCGGAGAAACTGTCGCGGATCAGCGTAAACACCAGTCAAAACCGCGCACGATCCTGCTAGAATCTTGCCGCCTCAGTACAACATCGGCAGGCCCTCGGCGCATGCCCGGTCTGCCTTTTTCCGACGATGGAGGGTATCGACAACATGGCCAAACTGTTTTCCGCCGAATGGATGAACGAGCTGAAAGACGCCTGGAACAACGATCCGGAGGTCAGCGGCAAGCTGGCGGATATCCACTTCAATTCCATCATCACCTGCGGCTTCAAGGACGAGGATGATCCCCGCGGTGTGTTCGTGGTCGAGAACGGTACCTGCGTGCGCGCCGGTGACTGGAACGGCGAGTCGCCCGATTGGGATATGCGCGCCGATATGAAGGATTGGCTGAAGTGGGTCGAGAAGGGCATCGGCATGATGGGCATGGGTACCGCCTACGCCACCGGTAAGCTCAAGTTCAAAACCGGCGACTACGCGGCCATGGTCAAGGATCCGCGCATGGCCGGTCCGTTCGTCAAGAGCTTCAACCTCATGAAGCAGATCGGCGCCGACGAGCTCGCCTGAGCAAGCGCCCACGCGGTAAACCCGCGACCACGCCCGGCATCGGCCCCTGATTCCGACAATCAACCCGAGCCCTCGCCCCGGACAAAGGGATCCGGACAAGCGGTCTCCCCGCCGATGGTGCCCCCGGCAACGGACGCCGGCGGCGCCTCGGATCGAAACAGCGCCTACCGACGGCTGCCGACCGAGAGACAGACCTCGCCCGCAGAGCGCGCCCGAACCGGCGCCGCGAGCACACAGACCGACGATGTCGGCGTTTTCTCGAAGCCCGCCTACGGCGGGCTTTTTATTGGCGACCACCGCTCCCTGCCCTGCGCACCGCGCTTGCGCCGCCGGCGCGGTCGGTCTCCGGCCGGACCGAGCACCCTGGCTTTCGGCTCTCCGTTTACCGATGCACGCCCGCCGAGTTGTTGATACCGCGTTGCGCAACGTCACTGAAATTGTAACGGACATGTTGCAGCATGTGTGTTCAACGTCCGCGTATCGCAGCTTGTCCCGAGCCGCCGCTGACCATCGGAGCGCTACTATGCGAGCCTCGATCGCCATCCTGATCTCCCTTCTGGCGCTATGCTTCGCGGCCCCGGTCTCGGCCGCGCGCGACAACTGGCCGACACCGCCGGCCGCGCCCGTATCGCCGCCGCAAGTCTCCGGGCCGCTGCAGGGCGGCACCGCCGATCATGCCAAGTTCGAAGAGTTGCAAGGGCCCTTTGCGTCCGGCTCCGAGGTCACCGAAGCCTGCCTCGGCTGCCATACGGAAGCCGGCCAGCACTTCATGAAGAATATCCACTGGACGTGGTCGTACGTCCACCCGGAGACCGGCCAGCAACTCGGCAAGCGCTACCTCATCAACAATTTCTGCACCAACTCCCGCGGCAACGAGGGCATGTGCGCGCAGTGTCACGCGGGCTACGGCTGGAAGGACGAGTCGTTCGACTTCACCGACGAGACGAAGATCGACTGCATCGTCTGCCACGAGACCACGGGTACCTATTACAAGACACCCAACAGCGAAGGCCACGAGGCCTGCTCGGTGATGTTCGCGGGCAAGCCGCCCATCGATCTCGCCGCCGTGGCGCGCAGCGTCGCACTGCCCGAGCGGGCAAACTGCGGCACCTGCCACTTCAAAGGCGGCGGCGGCGACAACGTCAAGCACGGCGATCTCTCCACTGCGCTGACCGAGCCGCCCCGCACCCTCGACGTGCACATGGGCGTGGACGGGCTCAATTTCGCCTGCACGGCCTGCCACGTCACCAACCGCCACGTTTGGGCGGGCAGCCGTTACCGCATCATCTCCAAGGACACCGAGGGCACCGGCCTCCCCGGCCAGCGCACGGACGTGGCCACCTGTGAGTCCTGCCACGGGCTGTCGCCGCACCCGGTCGATTCACTGGCGAGCTTCAAGCTCAACGACCATGTGCAGAGCATCGCCTGCCAGACCTGCCATATCCCGGAATTCGCCCGCGGCGGCGTCGCGACCGTCGTCGATTGGGACTGGCGCACCGCCGGCAAGACGCGCGACGGCGAGGGATACCACGAGGAAGGTTACATCCAGGGCAACGGCGAGCACCGTTACACCTACAAGTCCATCAAGGGCAACTTCACGTACGACGAGAACGTGGTGCCCGATTACGCCTGGTTCGACGGCCAGATGATCTATACCACCATCGACACGAAGTTCGACCCGAGCGCCGAGGTCATCGAGATCAACGGCTTCACCGGTTCGCGCGAAGATGCCGATTCCCGCATCTGGCCGTTCAAACGTATGCACACCTGGCAGCCCTACGACAAGGGCAACGGAACTTTGGTCTACACGCACCTCTGGGGCGAGGACGACGCCGCCTACTGGGGCAACTACGACATGGGCGAATCCATCGCCAAGGGCATGGCCGACTTCGGGCTCGACTACTCCGGCGAGTTCGGCTTCATCGAGACGCTGTCGTGGTGGCCGATCACCCACATGGTGGCGCCCAAAGAAGAGGCACTGGCGTGCGGCGACTGCCACGCGCCCGAGGGCAGCCGTCTGGCATCGGTGGAGGGCGTCTACATGCCGGGCCGAGACCATAACCCTTGGCTCGACATCATCGGCACGCTGCTGGTTGGCGGCACACTGGCGGGAATCATTATCCACGGCCTGGTCCGATTCTTCTCGCCCAAGGGAGAGCACCACTGATGGCCCTATACCGCGTCAAGATCTTCAGCCTGTTCGAGCGTTTTTGGCACTGGTCGCAGATGCTGCTGATCGTGGTGCTGCTGATCACCGGCTTCGGCCTGCACGGCTTCCACGGCATCTTCAGCTTCGAGCAGGCCGTCACGCTGCATACATCCGCCGCGCTCGCCCTGCTCGTGCTGTGGATCTTCAGCGTGTTCTGGCTATTCACCACGCGCACTTGGCGGCACTTCATCCCCACCGTGTCCGGCATGTGGGGCGTGCTGCGCTACTACAGCTTCGGCATCTTCAAAGGCGAGCGGCACCCTTACCGCAAGGCGTACTGGCGCAAGCACAACCCTTTGCAGGCGCTGGCCTACCTCATGCTGAAAATCGTCCTGTTCCCGGCCATCTGGATCAGCGGCCTCGCCTATCTCTTCTATTTCGCGTGGCGCGATCTGCCGCGTGCGACCGAGTGGCTGACCGGCATCGCGATGGTGCATACGGCAGCGGCGTTCCTGATCCTCGCGTTCGTTTTCATCCACGTCTACATGCTGACCACCGGGCACTCGTTCCGAGACCACCTCATGCCCATGATCAGCGGCTTCGACGAGGTCGATCTGTCGCCCGAGGAAGAGGCTTACCTGCGCAAGGATCAGCCCGGCGACATCCGCTGAGGCGGGCCCCGGCCAGGGCGTTTGCCTGCTTGCGGGAAGGCGATCCGCGAGCAAGCGCGAACGGTGCTGACGCCTGGGCCTTCGCAGAATCTTCTTCGGCGGCGCCGAGAGTAACGGGGTCTTTTCCGCGGCGAGCCGCAGACTGCCCGCAGGCACGGCTTCAGGAGGCGCGTGTTGCCGGTAAGCCGGCGCGGGGAGCGCCGGCTGTGCGGCCGAAGATTCGTGCCCCGGATCGGGGATCCAAGAGGCGATAGCTCTCGGTGATGATCGGTGGTGGGTAGGTCGTGGATGCGATGGTTACCCGACGCGGGCCCGCAAGGGTATGGAAAACACCTTGCGTTGCCTGCCTGGACGACCAAGCTGCCGTCCTCCCTTCACGGCGTGACGCCGTAACCAAACACGAAATAGTCGTGGCGTCGATTCGCGTTCCCCGCGGACGTCCTCCCGCCGGTGAACGAGAACCGATCGTCAACTCGAAATCAGCCGACGCCGCCCGCGGCTTTTGCCCTCGGTGCGTCGAGATTCTCCAACTCGGCCTGGTAGGCTTCGTTGACCCGGTCACGCAACTCCTTTCCGGGCTTGAAGTGGGGTACGTACTTGCCGGCCAGCGCCACCGCATCCCCGGTTTTCGGGTTGCGGCCGATGCGCGGCGGACGGTAGTGCAGCGAAAAGCTTCCGAAACCGCGGATTTCGATGCGCTCTCCGGCTGCCAGAGCGCCGCTCATCTGCTCCAGGATGCACCGCACCGCCAGTTCCACGTCTTTGTAGGCGAGGTGGCTTTGTCCCGCGGCCAGCGTTTCGATGAGCTCGGATTTCATCATATCGGCATGCCTGCAATAGGGAGACTGTCCGGGCCCGGCTCGCGCCGGGCCTTCGGAATTGCAAGATCGGAGATGACTCAGTCCTTTGCAGCTTCTTCCATTTGCTGCTTCAGGATATCGCCGAGGGTCGCGGTGCCGGCCTGCGCCTCGCGCGCATAGCCCTTGATGGCGGCCTGTTCATCGGCGAAGTCTTTCGCCTTGATGGATAGCGAGATGGTGCGGTTCTTACGGTCGACACCGACGAACTTGGCTTCGACTTCCTCGCCTGCCTTGAGCACGGCGCGCGCGTCTTCGACACGGTCGCGCGAGATCTCGGAAGCACGCAGGTAACCTTCGACGCCATCGCCCAAATCAATGGTCGCGCCCTTGGGATCGACCTCGGTGATCGTTCCGGTGACGACGCTGCCCTTCTCGTGCACGGCGACAAAGCTCGAGAACGGATCCTTGTCCAACTGCTTCACGCCGAGCGAGATACGCTCGCGCTCCGGATCGACCGACAGCACCACGGTCTCGACCTCGTCACCCTTCTTGAATCGGCGCAGCGCATCCTCGCCGGCCTCGTCCCACGAGATATCGGACAGATGCACAAGCCCGTCGATACCGCCGTCCAGGCCGATGAAGATACCGAAGTCCGTGATCGACTTGATCTGACCGCTGACGTGGTCGCCCTTCTTGTAAGTGGCCGAGAACTCGTCCCAGGGATTGCTCTGGCACTGCTTGATGCCGAGCGAAATCCGGCGGCGCTCCTCGTCGATATCGAGCACCATGACCTCGACCTCGTCGCCCAGCGCAACGACCTTGCTCGGATGGATGTTTTTGTTGGTCCAATCCATCTCGGAGACGTGCACCAGACCCTCGACACCCTCTTCGATCTCGACGAAGCAGCCGTAGTCGGCGATGTTCGTGACCTTACCGAAGACGCGCGTGCTCTCGGGGTAGCGACGGGAGATGTTGACCCACGGGTCTTCGCCCATCTGCTTCAGGCCGAGCGAGACACGCTGACGCTCGCGGTCGAACTTGAGCACCTTGACGTTGACTTCCTGGCCGATCTCGACCACTTCCGACGGATGCTTGACCCGACGCCAGGCCATGTCGGTGATGTGCAGCAGACCGTCGATGCCGCCGAGGTCCAGGAACGCGCCGTAGTCGGTCAGGTTCTTGACCACACCCGGCAGCTCCAGGCCTTCCTCGAGCTTCTCGAGCAGCGCATCGCGCTCGGCGCTGTACTCTTCCTCGACAACCGCGCGCCGCGAGACGACGACGTTGTTGCGCCGGCGGTCCAGCTTGATGACCTTGAACTCCAGCTCCTTGCCTTCCAGGTACGTCGTGTCGCGCACCGGGCGCACGTCGACCAGCGAGCCGGGCAGGAAGGCGCGGACACTGCCGAGCTCCACCGTAAAGCCGCCCTTGACCTTGCCGTTGATCATGCCCTTGACGGTCTCGCCGTCTTCGAAGGCCTTCTCGAGCGTATCCCACGCAGCGAAGCGCTTGGCTTTTTCGCGCGACAGGCGGGTGGTTCCGAACCCGTCTTCGACGGCATCCAGGGCAACTTCGACGTCATCGCCGACCGTGACCTCCAGATCGCCCTCCGGCGTCAGGAATTGATTGCGAGGAATGATGCCCTCGGTCTTCAGACCCGCGTTGACGATGACGGAGTCCGGCGTGATGGCGACGACTTGCCCGGTGACAATCGTTCCGGGCTGCAGCTGAGTGGTTGAGAGGCTCTCTTCGAAGAGCTCGGCGAAACTTTCGGTCATGAGTATGGAATATCCCGGCTCGAGGCCTGGCCTGCATCGTCTCTACGGCGTCGACGTGACGCTGTTTCCGGTCGACACAGGAAGTTGGGTTGAACAATAGCCGGCGGACATGCCGCCGATCGCCTTCAATGCCAAAGGAAGCACCGACCTGCTCGGCGCTTCCCGTGCGGAGCCCGAAGCCCCGCCATCTTCAAGCGCCTGAGCGATTGAAAATGCGTGAACGCGGAAACCGCGTTGTCGTATCCGGCGCCGATCCTCGGACGCCTTGGTCGGTCAATCGGGGCCTGCCCCGCGCGCCGCACTAATGCGGCGAGACATCCCGCGTGCCGACGTCGATCGCGGGCAACGCTCGGCGCACGGCGTCGATAACGCACTCGAGCACCTGATCGATGGGCAAAGCGGTCGAGTCGATGACGAAGGCGCCTTCGGCGACGGTCAGCGGGCTGTGCCTGCGGCCCCGGTCGAGCGCATCGCGTTCGCGAAGCGTCTTTACAAGGTCGTGCAGGTTAGCATCGATCCCCTTGTCTATCAACTGCTTATAGCGGCGCTTCGCTCGCTCTTCGGGACTCGCGTCGAGATAGATTTTGAGCGCTGCATCGGGAAACACCGTCGAGCCCATATCGCGGCCGTCGGCGATCAGGCCAGGCGGGCGCGCCGCGGCGCGCTGCCAAGACAGCAACGCGTCGCGCACCTGCGGATGCACGGCCACGCGCGACGCCCTCGGACCGGCTTCGGCGGTGCGAATCTCGTCGCCGACGTCCTCCCCGTCGAGCAGCACCCGCTCGCCGTCGAAGCGCACCGTCGTGCGGGCCGCCAACGCGCCCAACGCATCGCCGTCATCGAGATCGATGCCGCTGCGCTCGGCGGCGAGTCCCAGGCATCGGTAGAGGGCGCCGCTGTCGAGCAGGTGCCAGCCGAGCCGCCGGGCCAGCGCACCGGCGATGGTTCCTTTACCCGTGCCGGAGGGGCCGTCGATCGCGATCACCGGCACATCGGCGGGCTGCTGCGGAGCGCTCACGCCGAGTGCTCCGCAATGCCGAGCCCGGCGCCGGCCGCCAGCGCGGCGAAGCCGGGGAAAGAGGTGGCGACATTGGCGCAGTCGTCGATCTCGATGGGTGCGCCGGCGCGCAGCGCCGCCATTGCGAAGGCCATGGCGATGCGGTGATCGCCGTGGCTGTCCACACGCCCGCCGCCGAGCAATGCGCCGGCGCCTGCGGCGGCGCCCGGCCTTGCCTCGGCATCGGCGCGGCCCCGGATCAGGATGCCGTCCGCGCGCACGTCCGCCTCGACGCCCAGGGTCTGAAGACCCGCCGCCATGACGGCAATGCGGTCGCTCTCCTTGACGCGGAGCTCCTCGGCGCCCGTGAGCAGCGTCGCGCCCTCGGCGCAGGCGGCGGCGATAAACAGCGCCGGGAACTCGTCGATGGCCAGCGGCACCTGATCGGCCGGGATCTCGATGCCGCGCAGTGCCGCGCCGCGCACGCGGATATCGGCCACCGGCTCGCCGCCGAGATCGCGCTCGCGCAGCACTTCGAGGGACGCGCCCATGGCCCGCAGAATGTTGATGACGCCGGTCCGCGTAGGGTTGATGCCGACGTCCTCAAGCGTCAGATCCGAGCCGGGCGCGATGCTGGCGCCGACCAGGAAAAACGCCGCCGAGGAAATATCCGCGGGCACCGCGATCGGCGCCGCCGTCAGTTGCCCGCCGCCCTCGATGCAGACCCGCGCGCCATGGCGGTCTACTGGATCGCGGGTTACTGGCCAACCAAAGGCGCCCAGCATGCGCTCGGTATGATCACGCGTCGGTGCCGGCTCGCTCACGCAGGTCCGCCCTTCGGCGTACAGCCCCGCCAACAAGAGGCTCGACTTCACCTGCGCGCTGGCCACGGGCATGGCATAGTCGATGCCGCGCAGGGTCTCGGCGGGGCCGATGCGCAGCGGCGCCGTGCCGGCCTCGGTGGTCGCGATGCGCGCACCCATTCGGGCCAACGGCTCGGTGACGCGGCGCATGGGGCGGGATGACAACGAGGCATCGCCGATCAGCGTGGTCTCGAAGCGCTGCCCGGCGAGCAGCCCGCTCAGCAGCCGCATGGAGGTTCCGGAATTGCCCAAATCCAGCGGTTCGGCCGGTGCCCGCAGCCCATGCAATCCGACGCCCTTGACCAGCACCCGGCCCCCGTGCGGCCCCTCCACCGTCACACCCATGGCGCGAAACGCGGCGAGCGTGGCGAGGCTGTCGGCGCCCTCGAGAAAGCCCGTGATCTCGGTTTCGCCGTCGGCGATCGCGGCCAGCATGATCGCCCGGTGCGAAACCGATTTGTCGCCGGGTACGCGCACGCGCCCGCGCAGGCTGCCGCCGGGGGTCACGACGAAGCGCGGACCGCGCGGCGCACCGTCGCCTGCGGATCGGCTCAAGATGGAAACTCCGGTTGAAAGGCCGCTCGGCGGCCCGAAACGGATGCCACCCGGTCCGGGGGGTGATCCGCGCATGGAAAACCCGTCAAAATAGCCGAACGGCCCTCGGCTGTAAATACGCTCGGGGAGATCCGGGCGCCCTACCCCGCGGTCACCGCGCCGCCGGGGCGCAGCCCACATCAGACACCGTCCAACAGGAGAGCAACGTGCAAGAACGAGCAGTCGACGTCGCCATCATCGGCTCCGGCACCTCGGGCCTCAATGCCATGGCCCAAGCGCGCAAGGCCGGCAAGACCTTCGTGCTGATCAACGGCGGCGAGCCGGGCACCACCTGCGCGCGCGTCGGCTGCATGCCGTCGAAGGCCATGATCCAGGTGGCCGAGGACTACCACCGGCGTACCCATCTCGGTAAATACGGCGTCGACGGTCACGAGGCACTCACGCTCGATGCGCCGGAGGCCATGGAACACGTGCAGGACCTGCGCGATACCTTCGTCGATCGGGTGCTCGGCAGCAGTACCGACGACATGCCCGAGGACCAATTCATTCAGGACTACGCGCGCTTCGTCGAACCGACACTGATCGAGGTCGGCGGCCAGCGCATCCGCGCCGGCGCCGTGGTCATCGCCACCGGCTCGCGTCCCCTGGTGCCGGCACCCTGGCGGGATTTCGGCGAGCGGCTGCTGACCACCGACAACCTGTTCGAGTTGGAAGACCTGCCCGAGTCCGTCGCGGTCATCGGCATGGGCACTATCGGCCTCGAGCTCGGGCAAAGCCTGCATCGCCTGGGGGTCGCCGTGACCGGCTTCGATCAGGTCGCGCACATCGCCGGCGCCCGCGATCCGGAGGTGAACCGCGCCGCGATCGAGATTATCGGCAAGGAGTTCCCGCTGTATCTGGGACATGCCGCCGAGGTAGCGGCCGAAGGCGACAAGCTGCGCGTCGTCGCCGGCGAGCAAAGTGTCTTGGTCGAGCGAGTCCTGTGCAGCATCGGCCGCGTGCCGAATGTGGAGGGTTTGGGACTCGAGAACCTCGGCGTGCCGCTGGACGCCCGCGGCATTCCGACCTTCGACCCGAATACCATGCAGATCGCGGATCTGCCTGTGTTCATCGCCGGCGACGTGACCGGCGACCGCCCGATCCTCCACGAGGCCGGCGACGAGGGCAAGATCGCCGGCTACAACGCCGCCCGCGGCGAGGTGCAGGCCTTCGCCCGCAAGACGCCCTTGTTCATCAATTTCTGCGATCCGAACATCTGCGCCGTCGGTGCCCGCTTCGACGAGCTCGATCCGGAGACGACCGCCGTCGGCGAAATCCGTTTCGCACCCGTCGGCCGCGCGCTGATCATGGGCAAGAACAAGGGCGTGCTGCGGGTCTACGCGGACAAAGCAAGCGGGCGCCTGCTGGGCTCGGAGATGATCGGACCGAAGGGCGAGCACCTGGCGCATCTGATCTGCTGGAGCATCATGCAGGGCATGCGCGTCGGCGACCTGCTGCGCATGCCGTTCTACCACCCGGTCATCGAAGAGGCGCTGCAGGCGGCGCTGTATGATCTCTACAAAAAAGTCGACGCCGAGAACGACGGCGGCATCACCGAGCTTGCGCCGCTTGCTCGCTGACCCGGCGCGCTGACCCGCTGCGCTGACCGGCACGCGCTGCTTCAGGCCCGGGCACGGTCCTGCGTCAGCCAACGCGCCAGGGCATCGCGCAACTGCCGGCTTTTGAAAGGCTTCGGCACGTAGTCGTCCATGCCGGCGCCGAGACATTCGTCGCGGTCGCCGGCCATGGCATTGGCGGTCATCGCAATGACGGGTATGCGCATGCTGCCGCTGGCCTGTTCGCGCTCGCGCAGCGCACGCACCGCGCTCAGACCATCCATCACCGGCATCTGCACATCCATCAGAATGGCGTCGTAGGCCTGCGCCGCGCTGCGCTCCAACGCCAGCGCGCCGTTCTCGACCACGTCCACGTCGACGCCCATGCGCTCGAGCATCGACTTCGCCACCCGCTGGTTGACCGGATTATCTTCGGCCAGCAGCACACGCCCGCGCAGCTTCGGGCCGTTCTGCGCGGGTCCGTCGTCCGACACCGCATACTCCGGCGTCACGCCGTAAATGACCTGGAACAGGGCATCGCGCAGCATGCCGTGGCGCACCGGTTTGGCCAGCATCAGAGCGATGCCGGACTCGGTGAGATCCGAGACCGCGCTGTCGCCGGGCGAGCTGAGCAGGATCAGCGCCGCGGAGGCGAGCGCCGGCTCGGATTTGATCGACCGCGCAAGCGCCTGGCCGTCCATGTCGGGCATCTGCATGTCGAGCAGCACCGCCTCGAACGGCCGGTCTTCCGCGGCCGCCGTACGCATCAGCGACAAGCACTCCTGCGCCGAGGCAGCCGTCGCCACGTCGACGCCCCAACCCCGCAGGTAGTGTGCGAGGATCTTGCGGTTGGTGGCGTGATCGTCCACCGCGAGCACCCGCTTGCCGTCGAGTCCGGCATCGGGCGCCAGCGCCTCGCTGTGCTGCTGGCGCGTAAACGGAATACGCACCCGGAACACGGTGCCGGCGCCGTACTCGCTCTCGAGCGTGATTTCACCGCCCATCAGTTCCGTCAGCCGTTTCGTGATGGCGAGCCCCAGCCCGCTGCCGCCGAAGCGCCGGGTCATGGATCCGTCCGCCTGGCGAAACGGCTCGAACAGCCGCGCGGTCTGCTCCGGCGTCATGCCGATGCCGCTGTCGCGGATTTCGAAGCCGAGGATGATGCGCTGCGCATTGAGGGCCAGTTCCTGCACGTGAAGCGAGACCTCGCCGTTGCGCGTGAACTTCACCGCATTGCCGAGCAGGTTGGTGAGAATCTGCCGCAGCCGCGTGGAATCACCGAGCACCCGCGTATGGATCTGCGGCGCGACGAAACAGGTCAGCTCCAGGTCGGAGCTCTGGGCATTGGCGCTGAACAGGGCCGTGACGTCCTCCGCGATGGAGCGCACGTCGAAAGGCACCGACTCCAGCTCCAGCTTGTTGGCCTCGATCTTGGAGAAGTCGAGGATCGCGTTGATGACGTTGAGCAAGCTCTCGCTGGATGTACGGGCCAGTTCCAAGTAGCTGCTCTGCTGTTGGTCGAGCTTGGACTGCGACAGCAGTTCGATCATCCCGAGCACACCGTTCATGGGCGTGCGGATCTCGTGGCTCATGTTGGCGACGAATTCGCTCTTGGCACCGTTCGCGGCCTCGGCCTGCTCCTTGGCGATCAACAAGGCCTGTTCCATGCTCGCGCGCCGGTGCACCTCTTCCGTCAGCTTGGCGTTCAGCGCCTTGACCCGGGCCGACTCCTCGGTGAGATCCGCGACCAAATCCTCGTTTGCGTACCGCAGCTCCAGCGATCGGCGCACCGTGGTGTGATGGGCCTTGGCCGTGACGAACATGAACAGGCCGAACAGGGTGATGAGCAGCAGGAACGTCAGCGCGAAATTGCCGCTGATAATGGCCATGCGCACCGCAACCGGCAGCAGCGCGCCGAGCATGTAGAGGACATAAGTGCTCAGGCAGGGCGACAGGCTCGGGATGGCGCCCGCCACCATGCCCGCGATGACGAAAGATAAAAATACCTCGTCGTTGAACGAGGCCCAGGGCAGCGCATACACCGACAGGCCCCAGGCAAGTCCGGTCGCGGCGGCGCCCGCCGTGAACAAACGAGACCAGGCCCGCACGGCCAGCCCGGTCTCTTTGGCCCGGTAGCCGAGCACAAGAAATACCCGGGCGGCGAGGATCGCGAGCAGCCCCAGGTACCACAGCCAGGCGAGTCCGGTAGGAAAGAAATGGGACATCGCCAGGGTGACGATCAGTCCGTTGGCTGCCGTCACCGCGATACCGACAGGCGCTTGATCGAACTGCAGGCGAACCAGGTCGTTGAAGACCCGCTGCCGGCGCAGTTCGTCGCGCAGCGCAACCGCGCCCGGAATGGTGTCTGACGCCATGGCTGTCCCGAGGTGGCCCCGTGCCTCCAGTTATGCCTGACCGGCGACGGCAGGCAGTCTTCGAACCGTGGTGCCGTCGCAACTCGGACCGAGCGGCGATGCGCGGAAACGGCATGCCACGACCGACATCCTAGACTTTCCAGTACCGATTGTCCGCGAACCCGTTAACGCTTGCACGCATACGGGGATCTCGCGGCCCGGACGCATGAGTACCTCCGGCCGACATCCGAAATCCTACACACCGGCTTCACGCAACGTTCACGAAGCCGTCACACGCCACGGCTACCCTGCCCACGGCCGATGCACGAGCCTCGAGCTCGGACGCAGCAGGCGAGACGACAACCCGCCTTCAAAGCCGGAGAAGAACCGATGACGCAACAGAAAGAGGACCGTTCAGCGATACGCCGCTCGACGTTGTACGCAGCCCTATCCGTGGCGATGGCCGCGTCGATACCCTTCACCGCTCACGCCGACGCAACCGCATACAGCGACGCCCCAGCGAGGGCCTTCGAGCGCGTGGCCACGATCGCCAACTATCGCAATAACGCCGATGCGCAAGACGAGACGGTTTCCGAGATCGTCTCCGCCACCAAGGACGGCAACACCCTCGTCTACACCGACGGCGCGCTCGAGCAGATCGGCTTCGTCGATATCACCGACCCGGCCAACCCCCTGCCTGCGGGCACGATGCCGGTGGGCGGCGAGCCGACGTCGGTCAGCATGCTGGATCATCGCCTCGCGTTGGTCGGCATCAATACCAGCGACAGCTTCACGAACCCGAGCGGCAACTTGCTGGTCGTGGACATCGTCGCCCGCGGCGTCGTCGCCAGCTTCGACCTCCACGGGCAGCCGGATTCCGTCGCCGTGAGCCCGCTCGGCAATTATGCCGCGATCGCGATGGAGAACGAGCGCGACGAAGATATCACTGTCGACGGCGTCGAGGGCGGCCTGCCGCAGCTCCCCGCCGGCGAGCTCTTCGTCATCGAGATCAATGATCCCGACCCGCTCAACTGGGGCACCGGCCGCGTCGCGCTGACCGGCCTGTCTGACTATGCGCCGGATGATCCGGAGCCCGAGTTCGTCGACATCAACAATTGGAATCAGGCCGTCGTCACGCTGCAGGAAAACAACCACATCGTTGTCGTTAACCTGAAAAAAGGCGCCGTGGTCGCGGACTTCCCCGCCGGCAGCGTGGACCTGGTCGGCGTCGACGACGAGGACGATGGCGACATCTCGCTGACCGCAACCCTCACCGACGTGCCCCGCGAGCCCGACGCCGTGGCCTGGGTGCGCAAGTTCCCCGGCTTCGGCTACGCCATCGCCACTGCCAACGAGGGCGATCTGTTCGGCGGCAGCCGCGGCTTCTCGCTGTTCGACTATGCCGGCAACGTGCTCTACGACAGCGGCACCGACTTCGAGCAGCTCGCCGTCCGCCACGGTCATTATCCCGAAGGCCGCTCCGACAACAAGGGCAGCGAGCCCGAGTCCATCGAGTTCGGCCGCTTCTGGCCCGATAGCTTCCTGTTCGTGGGCTCCGAGCGCGGCAGTTTCGTGGCCGTTTATCAATTGAACGGCACAACGCCGGCATTCCATCAGCTGCTGCCCGCGCCGCTCGGCCCGGAAGGCCTGCTGGCGATCCCCGAGCGCGGCCTGCTGGTGGTCTCCGGCGAAGAGGACGACCCGGAATTCGGCGTGCGCTCGACCATGATGATCTACGCGCTGAGAAGCGGCGCACCGAGCTATCCGCAGATCATCTCCGCCGACATGGGCGGCTCGCCGATTCCCTGGTCGGCCCTGTCCGGTATGGTGGGCGTCCCCGGCAGCACGGACCAAGTGCTCGCGGTCTGGGATTCTTTCTACGCGACCAGCAAGATCTTCCGCATCGACGTCTCCGGCAAGCCGGCCGTCATCACCGATGCCTTCGATATCAACGGCGGCACCGGCAACTACGACCCCGAGGGCATCGCCGTCGCGCCGGACGGCACGCTGTGGATCGCCAGCGAAGGCAACGCCTCGGATTCGCGCACCAACCGCCTGCTGCAGACCGACGCCGCCGGCAATGTGCTGCAGGAGATCAACCTGCCGCAGGAGATCCTCGACTGCCGCGCCGCCTCGACCAGCCGCGGCACGCTCGGCTCCGGCTTCGAGGGCGTGGCCACCATGGCCAGGTTGGGCGGCGGGTACCGATTGATCGTCGCACAGCAGCGCGGCTGGGACTACACCACCCCCGAATGCGAGGCCCTGGATGACGACGCCGGCGGCCTCAACGCCAACGGCGAGCCCAACTGGACCAGGCTTTGGATCTACGATCCCGCCGACGGCAGTTGGGACCACGCTGCCTACGAGCTGGCGCCGCTACCCGCCAACGCGTCCTGGGTGGGCCTGTCGGAAATCAGCCAGTTCCGCAACGGCGGCTACATGCTCATCGAGCGCGACAACCGCACCGGCGACTTCGCCGAGCTGAAGACCCTGGTCCGCCTGCGCCTGCAGGACATCAACGACGGCGCATTTACCGCCGGCGAAAAGCGCGTTTATGACCTGCTGCCGGCCATGAAGGCCGGCAACGGCTGGATCAGCGACAAGCCCGAAGGCGTCGCCGTGACCGCCGACAAGCGCGTCTTCCTGGTCACCGACAACGACGGCGTCGACGACTGGTCCGGCGAGACCTCCTTCCTCGAGCTCGGCACGCCCGGACAGCTGTTCTTCGGCCGCTGACATCACCCCGGGGCGGCCTAGTGCCGCCCCATTGGCGCTAGAAGTCATCATCGACGGGCGGAGTTGCGCGGCGGCGCACCGCGGCGGGGAGCAGGGCCAGCTTGTCGTCGGTGCGGGCGATATGCTCCGCCAGCGTCGGCGCCTCCGGATCGAACAGCTTCACGCCGACCAGGGCCGCGACCTCGAAGGCGAGGCCGAGCGCAACGCGCGGGTCCCCCTTCTCGATCTTCTGCAGCGTGGCGCGCGCGATGCCCGCGCGCTCGGACAGTTCCCGTTCCGTCCATCCCCGTTGCTTGCGGGCGAGCCGCACTTGCTTGCCGAGCAGGACGGCGGCCTCGCGCGCATAGCGCGAGTAGGCGCGGGCGCTTCTCTGTTGAGCGGTCAGGGAAGACTTGGACATCAAAATAGTCACGAAGGGTCTTTGTGACTATTTTAGTAGCCAATTGTGCCGGTGTCCTCAGAAAGTACCGGCAACGTCGCCTTGGTTGCGGTGCCTCCCACAGGGGGCGGACCGCGGCCTGCCCCGAGCCCGGGCACGCCCCGGTCGATTCGGCAGAGACCGACGGCTCAAGCGGGGGTCGACGCCGCTGGCGCCGTGGGCGCATCGGCCGCACGTCGATCGACGACCGCGGCGATGACGAGATCGCCCCAGACGTTCAGCGCCGTGATCGGATAGTCGAAGAAGCGGTCGACGACCAGGTACAGGGCCAGGTAGGTCGGCGGCAGCCCGAGCAGGTCGAGCATGAAGGCCATCATCGCGATACCGCCGCCGGGGATGCCGGCGGTGCCGGCGGACGAGGCCATGGTCAGCAGCACGATGAACAGGGCCTGCAGCAGGGTCACGTCGACGCCGGCGAGCTGGGCCATGAAGATCAGCAGGACGGCCTGATACAGGGCCGAGCCGTCCATGTTCAGCGTCGCACCGAGCGGCAGCGTGAAGCTGGTCGTGCGCGGGCTGACGCCGGCGCGGTCTTCCAGGACCTCTTTCGAGACCGGATAGGTGGCCGAGCTGGAGGCAGTGGCCAGCGCGGTGGCCAGTGCCAGGCGCACCTGAGCCGCGAAGGTCCAGGGCCGCCGGCCGCTGCCGGCGAGCAACAGCAGCGGCAGCACGATGCCCCCATGCAGCACCGCCGCGGCCAGCACGGCCCAGACGAACGGGCGCAGCTGAAACACGGCGGCCCAGTCCATGCCGGCCAGGCTTGCGTAGACCAGCGCGCCGATGCCGACGGGCGCGAGCCTCAGCAGCAGGGCCAGCATGCGCATCAGCAGCGCATTGACGGCCTCGGCGGCGTCGGTCAGGCGCTGCCGCGGGGCCTGCGCCAGGCCGCGTGCGGCCAGCGCCGCGAAGATGGCAATGACGACGATGTGCAGGATGTTGCCGTCGGCCAGAGACGCGAACAGGTTGCTCGGCACGAAGCTCGCGATGAGCCGATCCAGACTGAACCCGTCGGACAGCGCCTCGGCCGGCACCTGACCGAGGTCCAGCAGGCCAGGCTCGACGGCGCGCGACGCGAGAACGCCGATCAGCGTCCCCGCCGTCGCCGCGGCCGCGGACGTGAGCAGGTAGAAGCCAAGCGTGTAGCCGCCGAGGCGGCGCAGATCGGCGCCGCCGGCCAGCGCCGCGTAGATCGACACCAGGATCAGCGGCAGGATCAGCACCTTCAGCAGCGACAGAAAGACGTCGCCGAGCCAGCCCACATAGACGGCCCCGGCCGGCCAGATCAGCGCCAGCGCCACGCCGAGCAGCAGCGCCGCCGGTGTCGAGTACAGTGCTTTCAACATCGTCGCCAAGGCGCTCGGCAACTCAATCGAGGAACGGATTCGCCGCGGCGCCGCGCAGCGGTCGGATGCCGAGCACGGACATGAGGCGGTCGGTCATGTCGATCTGCGTCGCGGTGCTGCCGTGCTCCGCCTCGATGTTGTAGTACTCGCCGAGCCGGTGGCGGGCCACATAGTCCGACAGGGAGCAGTCGAAGCTGCGGCCGGTGACCTGCTTGTACTGCACGTTCAAGCCGGCGGCGTTCAGCGCCGCGATGCGCCGCCGCACCGCCGGATCGCTTGCCGGCGTGCGCAGGCCGGCCATGATGACCAAATCGTCTTCGTCGCGCAGGGGTCCCGCCGAGCCCGAGCCCGAGCCGCGAAAGCTGTACAGCACGGCGTTGGTGCGGTTTATCGAGATGGTGCCGCTGCCGCCGTTGCCCTGCCAGCCGTCGCGGTTGTTGTGCATGGCCAGATAGGGGCCGCGGCGGCCCTTGTAATGGTCGAGGACGGCGCGGGTGTAGGCCGGCGCCGGCGCCCGCTGACCGATGCACAGGCGCGACTCGGCGGCGCTGCTGCTGAAGTTTCGGTTCGGATCCTGGCCGCGAAAGTTGCGCTGGCCGGCGCTGTCCACGGCCAACAGCCCGCCGCCATAGGTCAGCACCGCATGCAGCGCGGCCTCGAAGGCGCTGTTCTCGTTGTCGTGGGGCAGGACCCAGAACGGCCCGTCGGCGGCCCGCGGGCTCTCCAGCACGTGAAAGACCCAGTCGAAGCCGCCCTCGCGCACTGTCTCGCGGCGGTAACAGAGCCCGGCGGCATCGATGCTGCGTTGGTGCCGGACAATATCGCGCGAGGCGGAACCGGCCGGCGACAGGCAGCCGCTGATGCTGTGCCGCCCGGCGCAGCCCGCCAGCACGAGGATCAGCGAAAGCGCGAGCATCAGGGCCAGTGCCGGTCCCGGGGCGCGGCATCGCAGGATCCGCGGAGCGACGACTCCGCCCCCTGTAGAGCGGTGACCGCGACGACGAATCGCGCTGGTCGAGGTGGCGGCAAACGGCATGTGGTGGAGTGCCCGAGTGTAGAGTTGAAGCCGGCGGCGCTCGGCAGTCTAACCGCCGCGGCGCACCGGGATAACGCCCGCATGCCCTCGGCGAGCCGCAATCAGCGGCATGTTTGCGGGAAAACCCGGCTGCGGCGCACCGCGCGCCTCAACCGTCCCAGCCCAAGCGCGCCATATTGGCGTCCAACTCGTCCTGGTCGCTGAAATAGCGCTTTTGCCCGCCCTGATCGATATAGCGCTCGTGGCCCTTGCCGGCGATCAGCAGCACCCAAGGCCCCTGCCCCGGCGCCTGTCCCGGCTCGGGCCGCGGCTCCGCGGCAATGCAATCGAAGGCGTGGCGAATGGCCGCCGCGCGATCGACGATGACCTCGGGCGGCCGCGGGCAGTCGCCGGTGCCGCGCAGGACGTCCTCGATAATGGCCTCCGGTGGCTCGTGGCGGGGATTATCGGAGGTCAAAATCACGCGGTCGGAATGGCGGCAGACGGCGGCGCCCATCAGCGGCCGCTTGCCGCGGTCGCGGTCGCCGCCGCATCCGAACAACGTCATGATGCGGGCCTCCGGGAAGCCGGCGCGGATGGCGGCGAGGACATTGTCCAGGGCATCCGGCGTGTGGGCAAAGTCGACGACGAAGGTGTCGCGGCCGTGGGTGCGGCACGCGAAGCGCCCGTCCACCGCCGCGAGCGCCCGCCAAGGCTCCGCGGGCGGGCGCGCGAGCAGCCGCTCCGCCATGGCCTCTGCCAGCGCCAGGTTGGCGCGGTTGTAGTCCAGGGCGAGGAACGGACGCCGGCGCAGCGCCTCGTGGCCGGGCCGCGCCGGCTCCATCAGGCGCACCGGCACATCGGCGCCGCGAACCGCGCGCAAGCGCTCCGCCACCGCCGGGCTCGTCGTCAGCAGCGGCGTGCCGGGCCGGAGCAGATCCAGAATGCGCGCCTTGGCGGCAAAGTACTCGGCCTCGGTGCCGTGATAGTCCAGATGATCCTGGGTGAAGTTGGTCCAAGCCGCGGCGGCGAGCTCGAGCCCGTAGACCCGCTCTTGGTGCAGCGCATGACTGGACATCTCCATGACCAGCGTGTCGGCACGGTCGCGGTAGCGCGTCAGCAGCCGGCGCAGCTCGATATAGGGCGGCGAGGTGAAGCCGGTCGCGCCCTCCGGCTTGCCGTTCAGCGCCAGCCCCAGCGTGCCGATGCCGAGCACCCGCCGGCCCTCGGCCAACAGCATGGCCTCCAGGTACTTGACCGTGGTGGTCTTGCCGTTGGTGCCGGTGACGGCGGCGATTTGCCAATCGCCGGGCGCAAGCGGCAGACAATGATCGCAGAGACGCTTCAGCGTCGCGCCCCAGGCGCCGGGCGCGGTGACGTGGATTGCCCTGCCGGGCAGCCGGTCGAAGCAATCAAGGGGCCGGTTGATGACCAGCAGCGCGAACGGGCTCCCGATCAGGTAGCGCTCGACGATCTCCGCGTCGCTGCGCCCGTCGTCGAAGCGCTGGAAGCACAGCACCGAGCCCGGCGTACAGGCATCGGCGCGCCATTGGATGTCGGTGAGTCCGGCCGGGTCGAAACCGGGGGGCTCGATGCGCAGCGCGAGGTCGCACCGATCGAACAGTTCTGGCGGAAATCGAGTCATCGAAGCCGTCGGCGGCCTCCTGGCGGGTCTGACAACGGACGTCCGTTTCGGCGGCGTCCCGCCTAAGATAACCGCCCAGCGGGCCATCCGGCGACAGGAACATCCGTTATTCCACCTGCCGCTCGATCGTCGCGGCCCCGACTGCTCCGTCACTTGGCCGCGCCGCTTCCTCGCGCGGCCCCCGCGCTTGCCGTCCGGACACCCGTACGCAATGGGCCTATTCCACCACTCTATCGTGCAAATGGCACGTTGCTGCTCGCGCTGGGTTCCCCCGCTGATACGCGGCACGCATCGGCGCATGATTCCCGCCATCGCTTCGATCGACGCTTCGACCGGGGGCCCAAGCGCTGCTCAGGCGCATTGGTCCCCCCCTTGCTTAGGTTCCGATATGCCCAAGCAGCAGCGGCCAGACCGCGAATCAGCCCGGAGGTCGAAACATCATGAGCGCGAGACGAGCCAGCAGTGACGGGATCGCGAGACGCGGCTCTCGGTGTCGGGGTCGTCGCGGCCTTGCTGCTGCGGCCGCTGTTGCTGCCGTGGCGGCCGCGATGGCGCTGGCCGTGCCGGCTGCCGCGGTAGCCGAATCGGGCGAGCCGCCGGAGCGCGCCGATGCGCCCCCGGCCGGCGCGAGCGACAGACCGGCCGCGGAGCCGACCACCGGCGCCGGCGGACAGCCTCAGGCAGACAACGCCACCGAACCCGGCAGCAAAGGTGCCGGGCAGCCCGAGCAGTTCGTAAACCGGCTGCCGGAACGCTACAAACTGAGCAATTGGCTAGGGAAATCGGTCGTGAACAGCCAGGGCGAGACGCTCGGCAGGGTCGAAGACCTGGTCATTGACGATCTCGGCATGGCCCGCTACATCGTGCTCGAGACCGAAGTGCTCGGCGAAGAGCATGCGGACCGTCTCATCGCCGTGCCGGCCGGGCACTTCAGCTATCCGCCGGTGCGTGAAGGCAGCTTGGTGCTTGATGTGTCTTTGGGCCGGTTCACGCGGGCGCCTCGATTCGGCACCGCCGGGTGGCCGAACATGGGCGAGAAGACCTTCAGCAGCGTCGTCGTCGGCTATTGGCTGCCGGAAGAGGCCTCGGACCGATACGGGTCGCAGGACGGCGGGGATGCCTCGGCGGAGGCGAAGCGCGCCGCGGACAAGACACAGGGTAGCGAGCCGCGCGCGGACGGGCAGCCCCGGGAATTCCATCCCGACCGAGACACGACCTACCTCTCCGCGGACAAACGCCTGCTCTTCGTGACCCTGGATCGCAACCGTGACGGCGTCATCGACCGCGACGAGGCAGCGCGCAACCACATCGTTTCCGCGCAGTTCGAGGCAATCGACACCTTCGCCAATGACGTCATCACGCGCTCGGAGCTCGCCGCCGTCGAAATCCCGGTATCCGGATCCGGACAATGAGCGGAGTCCACGATCGGGGGCACTGATAGGCTCAGGCGGGAAGACAGGCTGAAGCGTCCGGCCGCAATGGGGTCGACCGCCGTCCCCGCAAAGAGCGCGGACTCGCAGTCTTTAGCCAAGGCTGACGGTGAGAACGGCCGGGGACGATAGGAGCGATTGGGCGAGCCTTGGGGAGCGCCGGGCGCGCATGCCGCGCCCCGGGCGTTCTTGCCGCGCCGACGCGGCACCGGACAGGTGCCGCCGCCGGCGGCGCCTCAAGCCTTGGCAGGCGCCTTCGGAGCCGGCGTCGCGGTGCGGAAAAGCAACCACAGCGACAGACCCAAGACCACCAGCTCCGCCGTGAGCAGAATCAAAAGTGTCAGCAGGCTGATGCCGTCCAGCGCGGAAATCGACTGGGTGGGATCGGCGCCGATGTTCGGCGAGATCATCAGCCCTGTTTGCGGATTCGCCAGCATGACGAAAAGGATGCGTCCGGCGGCACCGAACAACAGCAACATGGAGAAGAGGATGCCGATGCTGCCGGCCCAAATGCCGATCCAGACGGTCTTGAGCACGCCCCCCCCGCTCAGCGTCGAGTCCCCATCGGCGATGCGGCGTCCCAGCTTCGGGTAACGGAAAAACCAAAACGCGGTGAAGACGGTCACGATCAGGCTGCCATAAGACAAATAGTTGCTCAGATCAATGCCCTTGCGCGCGGCGGACCCCGGGGCGAAGCCGAACAGCATGTAGATCGCGAGCATCAGCGGCACGGCCAGCAAGACGAGTTGAATCAAGAAGCCGATCCAACCGAGCTTGGTAAAAGTCGCCCCGAGTTCTTGGGGATCCTTGGGAGGCCAGGGTGCAACGGGCATACACAACTCTCCACTTTTCGTTTCGATTGGTTAGGAGACTCGAGACGGCCCGGATCATACCACAGCGCCCGTGGTAAATGCCGTCCTGAGCCGGACGGCGACTGAGCCGCACGCACATCGCGTCTGTGCCGCAACTCGCCGCTCGGCTCGTTGGCCGGCGGCGCGCCGGGCGATTGCCTCATGCCAAGTCCCGATGCTCTTTTTTCTTCGCGCTGAGCGTAGTTTACGCCTGCGTCCTCCAGCTAAAATTCATGTCGCTTCGACGAAGGGTTCGGAGCTTCACGCTCGGGAGCGGACAGGCGATCTTCCGACCCGTTGATGGACGACTCACCACCGGAGCCGTATGTCTCAACTCATCCGCGAAGAAGATCGGGAAGGAGGAGCAACGCCGGAGCCTTCATCGGTCCCGGACGACCGCGTGGCGGTCGATCTGGCCCTTCAGGGCGGCGGTGCCCACGGCGCCTTCACCTGGGGTGTATTGGACCGGTTGCTGGCCGAGCCGCGCATCCGCATCGACGGAATCTCGGGCACCTCGGCCGGCGCGATGAACGCGTCGGTGCTGGCGAGCGCGTTTGCGAACGGCGGCGCCGAGGCGGCACGGGAAGCCCTCGCGGCGTTCTGGCGCAGAGTCTCCGGCGGCGCACTGCTGAGCCCGCTGAAGCGCGGCCCGCTGGATGTGCTGCTCGGGCGCTGGACGCTCGACTATTCCCCCGCCTTCCTGGCCCTGGATCTGGCGTCCAGGCTGTTCTCGCCCTACGACCTAAACCCCGCCGCATGGAATCCGCTGCGGGACATCCTGGCGGAATCCATCGACTTCGAGCGCCTCGCCGCCTCGCCGGTCAAGGTCTTCGTGACGGCGACCTGCGTGCGCACCGGCCGCCCGCGTATCTTCCGCAACGCCGACGTGAGTCCGGACGCTCTGCTCGCGTCGGCTTGCCTCCCGCAGATGTTCCAAGCCGTCGAGATCGATGGAGAGGCCTACTGGGACGGCGGCTACTCCGGTAACCCGACGATCTCGCCGCTGGTGCGCGAGTGCAGCGCCCACGACACCGTGCTCGTGCAGATCAACCCGGTCGAGCGCCCCGGCACGCCGCGCTCGGCCGGCGAAATCCTGAGCCGCGTCAACGAGATCTCGTTCAATGCGCCGCTGCTCAAGGAGCTTCGGATGATCGCGGTGCTGCGTCAGGTTGCCGACGCCGGCCGCAGCGAAGGGGCACTCTGGGCGGAGATGCGCATGCATCGGATTGCGTCCGAGCGCATGGTCGACCTCGGCTACTCATCCAAGCTCAATGCCGAATGGGCCTTTCTGACCATGCTCCGGGACGAGGGGCAGCGCGCGGCGGGCGAGTTCCTCGATCGCCATGGCGACGACCTGGGCCGGCGCGCCACACTGGACCTGGATCACTTGCTGGAAGGCATCTGATGGGACTCCTCGGCATTCTCGCCGGTCTCGCGCTGCTCATCTGGCTCGCCTACCGCGGCTGGAGCGTACTCCTGCTGACCCCGCTCGCGGCTATGCTTGCCGCTGCCTTCGCGCTGGAGCCGCTGCTCGCAAACTGGACCCTGATCTTCATGGACGGCGCCGCCGGCTTCGTCGCGCAGTTCTTCCCGATCTTTCTGCTCGGGGCACTGTTCGGCAAGCTGATG
This sequence comes from Thiohalocapsa sp., assembly GCA_021736785.1. Lineage (GTDB taxonomy): Bacteria > Pseudomonadota > Gammaproteobacteria > Chromatiales > Chromatiaceae > Thiohalocapsa. Next base: position 135,468 of record JAIPFF010000004.1, read on the forward strand.
GAAGACTCGGGGTCGGTGCATGCCGTCGCCGGCTTCATCGGCGACAAGCTCGGGCCGCGGCGCGGAATCCTGGCCGTCGTGCTGGCGGGCGCATTGGTCACCTACGGCGGCGTCAGCCTGTTCGTCGCGTTCTTCGTGCTGGTGCCTATGGCACAGGCGTTGTTCCGCAACGCCGGCATCCCGCGCCGGCTGATGCCGGCGGCCATCGCGCTCGGCACCTCGACCTTCACCATGTCCATGCTGCCGGGCACCCCGGCGGTGCAGAACGCGATCCCGATGCCGTTCTTCGGCACCACGCCGTTCGCGGCGCCGGGGCTCGGGCTGCTGGCGACGGCCCTGACGCTGGCATTCGGGCTGTGGTGGCTGGGCCGCGCCGAGGCCGCTGCACGGCGCCGCGGCGAGGGCTTCGGGCCGGAGGCAACCGGGGATGCCGGCGCGGAGCACGCCGCCGAGGATCTTCTGGTCCGCGAGCGCGCGACCGTCGCCCGTGAATTCGACCCGCCGGAAGCGCAGCGCGGTGCCGCTTGCAGGGACCGGCCGTCCATCGGCGTTGCCGTGCTCCCGCTCGCGGTGGTGCTCGCCGTCAATCTCACGATGACCGTCCTGATACTGCCGAACCTGGACCTCGGCTTCCTCGCCCAAGAGCGCTTCGGCCCGACGACGCCGGCGGCCGTGAGCGGCATCTGGTCCGTCAGCGTCGCACTGGCCTCTGCGATCCTGGTGCTGATTGCCCTCAATTACCGCCGGCTCGCGGACCTGCGCGCGAGCGTCGACGCCGGCGTCAACGCGTCCGTGCTGCCGGTGGTCAGTGTCGCGAGCCTGGTCGGCTTCGGCACCGTGGTCGCCGCGCTGCCCGCCTTCGACCTGGTCAGCGAATGGGTGCTCGGCATCGAGGGCGGTCCGCTGGTCTCGCTCGCGGTCTCGACCAACGTGCTCGCGGCCCTGACAGGCTCGGCATCCGGCGGGCTCACGATCGCGTTGGAAGCCCTCGGCGAGACCTATATGGCGCTGGCCTCGGATCTCGGCATCGACCCGGCGCTGATGCACCGGGTCTCGGTGATCGGCGCCGGCACCCTGGACATGTTGCCCCATAACGGCGCCGTCGTGACGTTGCTCGCGGTATGCGGTACCACCCACCGGGAGAGCTACGGCGACATCGTGATGGTCTCGATCGTGGGGGCGCTGATCGCGCTCGCCGCGGTCATCGGACTGGGCACGGCATTCGGATCATTCTAAGCACGCTCGCGGCCGCGTTTCCCGGACACGGGTGCCGTCCCCTTACCCTCAACTCGACGCAGGAGAGAATCGATGCAATCGTTGCTGAGTCAACGCGTGGCGGAGCTCGTAACCAACGGTTGGGAGCCGGTGACGACGACGGATAACACGGCGTCGCTGACCGGTCGCCGCCCGTTCGCCTGGTGGCTGTTTCTGATCGTCATCTTTTTGTTTCCGCTGTTCGGCGGCCTGCTGTACTTGATCTTCTGGATCGCCACCTCGAAGGCGACGGTGTTCCTGCGCCTGGACGGCGAGGAAGTCCTTGTCGCCGGAGACGAGTGGCTCATCAACCTGCAGGAGGCACAGCGGGAGGCGTACGTTGAACGACAGCGCCAAATCAAGGAGAAGGGCTTCCTTCATGTGATGTGGCCGCAGCTCGTCGTTTCGCTGCTGTTGATCGCGTTCTGGATCTACCTGTTGAAGACCTACTGGTAATTTCGACCACACGCTACCGCCCGCGCGGATCACCGCGGGCGCATCGCAGTGATGACGGGCGGCGCAATCGGCGCAGCCCGAGGTCTCGGCAGCCGACGTCGAAAAACCCGATCGCCGGACCCCCTTCGGAGGCATCGATGCACAAGCGAGGTTTGTTGATTATCTGCTCCGTCATGCTGTTGGTCGCCTGCGACACGATGCAGAGCGGCGACTCAACGGTCCTCAGCGGTACTGTCCAGCGCGTCTGGGAGGACGGCTTCCGGCTCAACACCGGGATTCGCGCCGTGAACGTCGATACCTGGAACGTCTTCGGCGACAACACACGCGGCCAGGTTCGGGTCGGTGAGCGTGTCAGGGTTTCCGGGGCAATGTCGGGGGGCGAGTTCGACGCCACGTCGGTCAGTATCGTCGGCGGAGACAGCGTCGCGGCCCCGCCCTCACCGCCGGACGACACTGGGTATCCGGAGCGCCGGGCACCCTAAGCAGGTGCAGCGCCCTCCCACGAGAACCGCGGCAACGCGGCGAAGGCCTGTTGCTGGCTCGCCTCCCAGCTCGCCGTCAGGGCAACGAGATCCGGCGAATCGGCATCGAGCTTGAGCCGCTGGCTCGGCCCCGACCAGTCGCGCGGGCACAGAACGACTTCGAAGGGGGGTGCCACCGTGAGATTCGCTTGCGCGGTGCTCTCCAGCGAAACGAGACACAGCCGGGCCCCGTCCTCCAGCGACAGGCCCGATCGCGCGAAGCGATCCAGGTCGGACTTGCCGAATTTACTCTCGCCGATCTGCAGGTACGGGGTCTCGGGCGTCGCCGCGATGGCGTTGCCTTGAGGATAGATCAGCAGCAGCCCCGGTGCTTCGTTGCCGACCCGGCCGCCAAGGATGAAGGTCGCTTCGGGCGCGGCGCCCACCTCGCGCAGCGCCGGGCCATGCAGCAACTGCACGTCCCGGTTGACCCGGCCGATGTAGAGCGCCGCCTCGAACAAGTATTGCACCGTCGTCAAGCTCTCGGGGCCCTCTCCACCCGGGCCGCGGTCCAGATCGCGCCGGATCCGATCGAGCACCTCGCGTGTGGTCGCGAGATTTCCGGCCGCGAGCAGCACGAAGTAGCGATCGGGCGCCGGCTGGAACAAATGCAGCTTGCTGTAAGACGAGATATGGTCGACTCCGGCATTGGTTCGCGAGTCGCTGGCCAGCACCAACCCCTGATCCAGCAGCAGTCCGACACAATAGGTCATCGTCGCAGTCCTCATGGCGAAAAGGCGGAGAACCGGATCGGCGGCACAAACGCGACCGCGACTGCCCGGTTCAGTGGAGCGAACAGCGGCAGGTGTCCGATCAGACCCCGGCCGGTTTGCCGCCGCATACCGCGGCTGCTAGATTAGGACCTCATTTGCCTCGAAAGTCGGAAGTGCTGCTTGCCGGCGGCCACCGACCCCCGCGGACCCCTCATAGCACCCGGCATCGGCCGGGGACCACCGACGCAGAGCCGCAGCGCCAACCGGAGCAAAAAGCTTATGGAGATGCAGGACGGTGTACTGCGCATCGACTCATTCCTTGCCGTCACCATCGGCATCCTGGTGCTGTTCGTCGGCAAGCGCGTCAATGATGGCGTGCGCTGGCTGCGCGAGCTGAGCATTCCGGAGCCGGTCACGGGCGGGCTCCTGTTCTCGCTGCTGTTCGCTCTGCTTTATGCCGCCTCGGGATCGGTGGTGGAGTTCGAGCTGCGGGCGCGGGACGTGCTGCTGGTGTACTTTTTCACCACGATCGGCATCAACGCCCGCGCGGCGGACCTCCTTGCCGGTGGCCGGCCGTTCGTGATTCTGCTCGTTCTCACCATCGGCTTCATGTTGGCCCAGAATCTCACCGGAATCTCGGTCGCGGCGCTGTTCGATCTGCCGTCGCAGGTCGGCGTCGTCGGCGGCACGGTCTCGCTGATCGGCGGGCACGGCACGACCATCGCGTGGGCCCCGACCATTGCCGAGGAATACGGTATCGCCAACGCCATGGAGATCGGCATCGCCAGCGCGACCTTCGGCCTGATTCTGGCGAGCCTGATGGGCGGGCCCATCGCGCGGTTCCTGATCACCCGCCATGGGCTGACGCCGCCGCGACCGACGTCCGACGAAGAGGTGCAGGAAATCGGCCTGTCGGAGCAACAACAGACCGCCGGCATCGACCACCTCAATTTCCTCGGCTCGGTCCTCGCCATCCATGTCGCCATTATCGTCGGCTATGCGCTGAACGGCGTCATCGCAGAGCTGGGGCTCAGACTGCCTCTGTTCGTCACCTGCCTGTTCGCCGGCATCCTGCTGACCAATCTTGTACCGAACCGGTTATACGGCGCGCTCGGCATCCGCTGGCCGACGCGAACACCCGCCATCGCACTGATCGCCGATATCGCCTTGGGCACCTTTCTCGCGATGTCGCTGATGAGCATGCAGCTCTGGACCCTGATCGACCTGGCGGCCCCGATCTTCACCATGCTCGCCGCGCAATTTGCGCTCGCGGTGGTGGTCACCGTCTTCGTGCTGTTCCCGTTGCTCGGTCGGAACTACGACGCCGCGGTGGTGGCCGCGGGCTTCGGCGGCGTGACGCTGGGCTCGACGCCGACCGCCATGGCCAATATGGCAGCCGTCACGCAGCGCTACGGCGCCTCGCACCGCGCGTTCATCATCGTGCCGCTGGTATCGGCCTTCTTCATCGATATCGCCAACGCGCTGATTATCCCGTTCTTCCTGCAGAGCTTCGGCTGATCACCGCGTAGCCGGGAGCCGGCGCGGCCGGTGCTCCGGCCCGGGCGAGCACGCCGTCGTCTCGCGCCGCCGGTGCCGATCCGTCAACCGCAGGCACCGCTGCAGCGAACGGTGGCGCGAACGCAGTTGAGCTCACCGAGTTGCTTCGGCGGCAGGTCGACGGCGCCCTCCCCGGTGTGAATCAGCGTCGCGTTGTTGCACTGCACGCGGCTCTGCAGCAGCTCCACATCGGTGCGCCAGTCCACATCGGTGCAGGACGCATCGCCGCTGCCGAAGCGCAGGCCCCATTGGTAGGTCGCGCAGCGCAGCCGCGAATGCACCACCTCGCCGCGCACACGCCACTGCCCGGATGCCGTCAAGGACCCGCTGACGCCACGGCCCCGGAACACCCGCTCGCCGTCGTTCCCGGCCGCGGGCAGCAGGGGCAGATCGATTTGCCGAACGACGCGCGGCTCGCCCGCGGCGGACTCGCTCCCCGGCTTCTCCGTCGCCGCGCAGCCGGACATTAGCGCCAAAACGGCGGCGGCTCCGAAGCAGAACAAAGCGGCCCGACTCGTACGCTTGCCCCGGCTATGTAACGCAATCATTTCGTACTTACCTCCAACGCTGACAGACAGGCTTGCGCGTGTGCGAGCCTCTGCCGATCCACCGACAGCCCGCCGCCGGCTCACTCGTTACCCTCTGCGCGGTACCTGGCCGCGATGAAGGCACTGTGCGGTACATGCAGTAGCTGCGCAAGCTTGCGCACCAGGTGCTCCTCGTAGCGATGCAGCTCGCGGTCGGCCAATGCCACGGCCCACAGCAGCTCGACGATATCTTCTTTCTGTTTCGCCGAATACTCCTCGTTGATCAGCTGCGTGAACTGGAAGTAATCGGTTGCGTCGTCGCGCTCGGCCTCGGCCAATCGAATCAGGGCTGCGGTCTCCTCCCCGGCCAAGTCGAAGTGCTCGCGAATAGCGGCCTCCACCCGCGCGCACTGCTCCGGGCGAACTTCGCCGTCGACACGCGTCATTTCGAGCAGGAGCGCGCCTACCGCCAGTTGCAGGCGGTGCTTGGCCTCTGCCGGTGTTTCGGTTGCACCGAGCGCGAGATGCTCCCGGAAGAAACTATTGATTTGCTTCAGCATCGAGTGCCTCTCCCATCAGCCGGAAACGGCTCAGTTGCCCGCGGCGTCGCCGCCGAGATGATTCGCCCGGTCGATCCAATCCAGGACCCGCCCCTCCTGGTAGTCGTAGAAAGGGTTATGCCGCAGCCGCAGCAGCCACGGCGCCGGCACCTTCAACACGCCGCGCTCGCCGCGAATGGCCAATTGCCCGAGAAAGATCTGCCCCTTGGCCGCCGGCGGATAGCGGCCGTAGAGCGGATCGTCCGGCGGGAACGGCAGATCGACGTGAGACAGCGACAGGGTGTCGTCCGGCCAGGTACCGGCCAAAGACTCCCTGCGCGTGACTTCCGCGGACCGAGGCGCCTGATAGCGCGCCACCACCGTGCGACTGTCGTCGGACGCGTTGGCGATCAACGTGATCGCAAACGGCAGCGTGTCATCGGCCATCAATTGCCGCGTCAGCGCAGCCGTGTCGGTCACCAGCAACGGCGACGTCAGCGCATAACGGTTGATGTCGTAGAGCAGCAATTCGTGCCGGCCCGGTGCCAAATGCCGAAGCAGATTGTCGACGGCGGCGCGCGGCGACACGGTCGCATCGACGACACTCAGCAGCACCAGGACCGAAGGAAACCCCTCGATGGGGGCCGCCGCCGCCATGCGCCGCATCCGCCGACTCGTGGCGCCGGTCATTCGATGCACCTGGAGACTCGCATTGGCCGTGAACGCGTTGTAATTGAACGGATCGAACTCCGGCACCAAGCTTGTCCAGGCCAACTGATCCAGACCCGGCAGATGCGCCAGCAGCTCGAACAACCGGGTGAGCTTCGCCATCGGCGTGATGCCGATGGCGGGCGAGACCAGCACCAGGCTCGCGGGCACGGCAAGGTCCGCGTCCTCCCTGGCATGGAGCGTGTAGTCGAGCGCCAAGGCGGCGCCGGTGGAATAGCCGATGACATGGAGCGGCTTGCCATCGAGCTCGCGCGCGAGATGTCTCGCGCCGAGGCGCGTCGCGGCGGCCATGTCTTCCCAAGTCACATCGAGCAGGCCCGAGGGCACCGTGCCGTGACCGGGCATGCGCAGCCCGAGGACGCGATACCCCTGCTTGTACAGCGCCTGCCCGAGTGCCCTCAGGCTGTAGGGACCATCGGACATGCCGTGCAGCAGCAGTACCCCGCCCGTCGGGCGCTCCGGAACGAGCTCGAACGTGCGGTTCCAGTTCGGCTGCCGGAAGCGCGGGTCCGACGCGCTGCCCGGACTGAAGCGGTTCAGGCGCTCGGCCGGCCCCGTTGATGTCTTCGCATAGACCCGCGCGTCCATTTCCTCATAGAGGCGGGCCTCGAGCGCGAGGTAATCGTCGAGGGTCTCGATCTCCGCTGCCTTCGCGGCGGTGAATTCCTCGTCGAGCTCGACCTGGTGCCAAAGCTGCAGCGGCGGCTGCGCCCGCGCCCAGAAGATATAGGCGAGCACCGCCGCCGCCGCGGCGCCGAGCAGCGCGATGCCCAGTCCGGCGAGAACGCGTCGGGCGCCCCCCGTGAATGACGTCATCGACGGCTCCCGATCACTAGGACTTGGTTCTCCCGATTCACCGGCACGCGACCCACCTCAGTCGAGCCACCCGAGGATATCGCCGCCGATGCGCAGAAAGGCGACACGCTCTGCGAAGAAGACACCGACCAAAAGACCGAGACCGACAAACACCGGTGTCGCGACGGACAAGCGCCGGCGCGACACCGGCTGCTGACTGCTCATTGAATCATCATTGCGCTACGCGAGCTCTTTTTCGTAGAGCGACGAAGGTAAGCGAAACCCCGCCTGGTTGGCAAAGTCCCCGCGGCACGACACGATCGCGCCCTCGCAGGTGTCTGCGACGGCCGCCATGTCATCGCAAGTCATTGAGCCGCCGGCAACGGCCCGCGCGCCGGGTTGCCGCCGACAGCCGGCCCGCTGGCGTCAAAGCTGAGTTATCGCACGCTTCGGCTAACAATCAGCCCATCGCACGGCTGTGCGATCCCAGTCAGAAGACCCGTTTTTGCTCTAACATTCAAATTGTTAAGCACCAAAACCCGGAGGCGTAACACGCGTGGCTCTTCCCCCCTGCGGCGTTCCGTCGGCGAGTTCCGCGCCGGTTGGCGTCGACACTAAAATTATTCTAAAACAACGGCTTCGCCAGTCTCGGCAATCCGGCGCCGGCGATCGACTGCGGCTCCGGATCGGCGCATCGAAGTTGCGGCCCCCTTCGGCCTGGCGTAATTTTCCCGGCGCCCGCGGTGGCGTCGGGCGGACTCGCGTGACTCGCCGGCCGCGCGCTACCGGACCCAATCTCTTCACGATCGGAGGCTTTACCCAGATGGCAAAACGCAGGCGCCTTGCCTTCCTTCCCGCGATCCTGTTGATGACGCTACCGGTCGTGGAGCCGGCCTTGGCCGTCGGCAACGAAGACCTCGGCTTCGAAACCACCGAGGACCTCGTAGCCGTCTGCTCGGCCCCGGACTCCAGCCCGGCGCAGCTTGCCTGCACCGGCTTCATCGAGGCCACCGTGCAATATCACGACGCCGTTTCCGACCGAAAGAACCTCAAGCGCCTGATCTGCTATCCCGCCGGCACCAGTATCGAAGACGGCCGCGCGGCTCTGCTGAACTGGGCGTCGGCCAACCGGGACAGCGCCGATCTGATGGGCGAGATGCCCGTTATCGGTCTGGTCCGTGCCCTGGCCGCGGCCTATCCATGCCGATGACGGCGCCGCCGGCATCCAACCGAGCATCGCAACCCGGAGACATCCCTCGATGAACCAACGCACTCTGCCCCTGCTGCTGGTGTCCGCGCTCGCGCTTGCGCTGACGGCCTGCGGCGAAACCACTACGAGCCGCGCGGGCAGCGGCGCGATGATGGGCGCGGCCACCGGCGCCGCGTTCGGCTCGCTCAGCGGCAACGCCGGGCGCGGCGCCGCCATCGGCGCCGGTACAGGTGCCGTCGGCGGTTTCCTGTTCGATCAGCATCGCCGCGGCAACATCGACTGACGCCCCGGCGCGGCAAGTCCGGCGCCCGCGAGGGCGCGGGACTCAGTAGTCCAGCTCGAAGGCGGCACCCGCGCGGGCTCCGCCGCCGCCGACATCGCTTTCCAGCCGAATTTGCGGCGCCAAATCGAGCCGCAGCACCCCGCGGGGATCATCTCCGGCCGCACCCTGGCGCGCGCCCAAATAGACGCGCTCGGTGATATTGCGACCGCCCTCGAAGACCGCGTTGCCGTCGCGGTCGCTGTCGATGCGCAGGCCGTCCAGCCGCAGCCCGGTGCGCACGCGATCCAGCAGGCCTCCGCCGTCCGCACCGAGACCCGCGAGCGACGTTGCCGCCAGCCCGATGCGAGTCAGCTGGAACGCCGACAGGCGTCCCGGCGCAACACCGAAGAGCAAGCGCGAGAGCACCTCGTCGTCGCTCATCGGCGGCTCGCCGCGCAGCACCACCCGCGGCGCCCGCGCCCGGCCCTCGACGGCCAGGATCGCCGTGCCGCCGGGGCTGCGTGCACGCGCTTCCAACTCCAGCGTCGGATCGAGCAAGTCGGCGCCGTCGAAGCCGAGGCGCCCGCGGGTGAAGCGCAAAGGCTGGCCGATGAGATCGTACTCTCCGCGCAGCAGCGCGAAGCTGCCGTCGGCAAACGGCGCGTCCGCATTCCCGCCCAGGCGCACCCGCCCGCCCAACTCGGCGTCGATGTTGCGCCCGCGCACCCGGATCGCGCGCGGCGCCTGGATGCGGACATCAAGGTCGAGCCGGCTGCGCCAGCCCCGGGCGAGGGCGGCGGGCTGAGCCGGACGCGGCTGGCGCCGCTCTCCGCGCTCGGTCACATCCAGCGTCGGAATATCCGGCGGCAATTGCTCCGGGACACGGATGTCGACCCGGTCGAAGCGCATCTCTCCTGCAAGGCGCACGTCTTCCGCGATGGCGCCTTGAAGGGTCAGGTCGGCGTCGCCGCGCACCTGCAGCAGATCGAGCCGGATCGGCTCCGCCCCCCGCGCGCGCAGCCGCAGGTCGACGGGCCGGCCCGGGGCCAGCCAGCCGAGACTGCCGTCGAGCGTCAGTGCTCCCGTCCCGGCCGTGGCGCCGAGGCGCTCGATGCGCAGCCGATCGCCATCCAGCCGGACGCTGCCGGCGATATCGTCGAGCCACAGCCCCAGTCGCCGGTCGCGCCAGTCGCCGTCTTCGATGTCCAGCCGGCCGTTGACCCGCGGCGCGCCCCGGGCTCCGGCGATCTGCACGTCGAGCGTAGCGCGACCGTCGGCCCGGCGTCCCGAGGCGGCGAGCCAGGGATCGAGCAGCGAAAGATCAAAGTGGCCGCGCCCACGGAGCTCCAACGGCGCGCTCGCCGACTGGAGAGGACCGCCGACGCGGCCGTCCAACGCCAGCCGCGCACGCCCCTCGAGCCAAGCCTCCGCGTCGACCAGCGTCGCCGCCGGCTCCAGCGTCAGCGCCAGCCGCGCCGACGCCGCGGGGAGCCCGCCACCCGCAGCGGCGGGCAATACGACTGCGCGGGCGTCGGCGCTCACGCGGCCGGTGGGCGCGGCGAGGCTGCCGGCGAGGCTCGCCCGAGCATCCAGCACGCCGCCGATGCCGGCGGGCGGCCCCGGCAACCAGGGCGCGATGGCAGCCAGACTCAGGTCCGCGATACGCGCCTCGAGTTCCAGCCGCGGGACGATCCGCCCGCCGACATCGAGCTCGCCCGCGGCGGTAGCGGCACCGGCGTCGGAATGCGTCGAAAGGCCGAGCCGCAGCGAATCCACGGCGACGCCGTCGCCCAAATCGATCCCGGCGGGCGCCAGCAAACGCAGGCGCCGGTCGCGGGCGTCGGCAGTGAGCCGCTGCAGCGTCAATCGGCGGGCCCCGGCTTCGAGGCGCCCGGCCGCCGCCAGCCGGACGTCGCCGCCGGAGCCGTCCCGGCCCAGCTCGGCAGTCACGTCGAGGTCGCAAGCATCGAGCGGACCGCGCGCACGGACATCGGCGGCGCCGGTCCAGCCGGCCGCTTCGATCTCGGTGAGCTGCAGTTGCGCGTCGGTACGGACACGCCCGAGGGGCTCCAGAACCTCTGCGCCGAGGCTCAACGCGCCGACGCGCACGGCCGCTAACCGCAGCGCGGCAACGTCGGCGAAGAGGCCGATCCGGCGCTCTCCGTCCAGCTCGGCGCGCAGGTCGAGTCGACCGCCGACAAAGCGCTCCGGGCTTGCGCCGAGTCCGTCCGGCAGGCGCGGCGCCAGCAGCGGCATCAGCAGCGCGGCCGCGTCGTCGAGCCGGGCAATGCGCAGCTGCAGGTCGCCGCTCGGCAGGCGCGCATCGCCGGCCCGGCGAAGCCGACCGGACAGGGCGATATCGGCCCAGCGGCTGTCGCCCAGGCGCAGGTCGAGCCCGCCGCCCGGCAGTGGGTCGACCGAGACGTCGACGGTCACCGGCTGTCCGAGCCAGCGCCCTTGCAACGCCAACCGACCGCGGGGCGCCAATGGCTCGAGCTGCAGGCGGCCGTCGACTTGCCCCGGCGGCGCCTGCGCGACCCGCCCGCCGTCGGTCCCGCCGGTCCCGTCGGCAGCCTTCGCGGCCGCCGGCGCCCCGCTGATCGCAAGGCGCCCATCGATCCGCGGTGCTTGCGGCGTGCCGTCCAGGCGGCCTTCGGCATGCAGCAAGGCCCCTGACCCTGCTCCTGCTCGTGTTCCCGCCCCTGCTCCTGTTCTTGTTCCGGCTTGCGTTCCGGACCAACCGCCCGGCGCGGCGGGCGCTTGCGCGTCGAGCGCCCAGGTCAGGTCGAGGGCACCGGCCTCGATGCGTCCGGCCAGCTCCACGTCGAGCGAATCGGAGTCCAGGCGCGCCTCGTCGATACGCCAAGACGGCCCGTCCCGCTCGGCCGAGAAGCGCAGGCGCGGCTCCGGGCCCAGCAACATGCCCCAGGGCTCCGGGACGCGCGCGGACGCGGCCGCGAGCGTCATATCGACTCGCGGTCCGCGCGCCAGATCGAAGCTGCCCTCGAGCCGTACATCGCCGGCCGGGAAGGCCGGGGGCCCGCTCGCAACCCCGGGCGGTGCTTCCAAGCCGCGCCGGGACGCGGCGTCCCCGAACCCGCCCCGTTCCCCGCCCGGCCCGCCACCCGGTCCCGGCAAACCGTCTGCTCCGGCATGGCTTGCCGGCGCCGCGGCTCGGCTCAGCGCGAGTCGGTCGATGTTCATGCGCACCGTGCCCCGAGGGGCCCGCAGCGGGCCGGTCATTTCGGCCCGCGCCGTGATGCGCTCCCAGTCAAGGACGCCCCGAGCGCCCGGCAATGCCGCGCCCGTGGCGGCAACCTCGACGCTGGTCTCGAGCGCCGAGATCATGCCCCCGGACAGGTCGAGCACGCCGCTCGCGCCGACCCGGACGGGACCGGCCGCGAGCTCCGCGCTCACGGCGGCAGCCGACGCGGACCCTTGCGCCTGCGCGCTCAGCGTCCAGTCCGCAAGCTCGGGCGGCAGCGGTACCCCCCATTTGCGCGCGAGTCCCGCCAACGGCCCGTCCTTCGCCTCGTGCAGTGCGACGTCCACGCGATGCCCTTGCGCCCCCGGCCCGACAGCGAGGCGATAGCGATCGCTGCGCCCCGGCACGCTCAGCATCAGTTCCGCGTCGGTCCGCGCGCCCCCTATCCGGCCGGTGCCGGTCACGACGAATGCGGGCGCGGAAGGTTCCAGCGCTTCGAGCCGCAGCTGTGCGATCACGAGCCGCCGCAGGTGAATCGATAGCGGCAGACGCGCCGGGGCGCGGTTTTCGGCGTCCGTCTCCGGTAGCCGCTTCACAGCAAGCCGGTGGGCAGTCAGCGCCCGAAAGTCGAGCTCGCCGCGCAGCAGGGATGCGGGCCGCAGCACGATAGCCACATCCTCGGCGCGCAGCCAGACACCCTCGGCGTCGCTGAGCTCCAGCCGATCGATGCGCGGGCTGAAGGGCAGCTCGCCGCCGAGACCTTGAACCAGCACCTGTCCGCCGCCGGCGGCGGACAGGGCGCGGGCGATCAGCGCCCGGCCGGCGTCGGTATCCGCGCCGAGAACCAAGGCGAGCAGCAGCGCGGCGGCCGTCCACGGCAACAGGGCCAACGCGGTCAGCGCCCGTCGCAGCGCCGATGGGCGCCGGCGTCCATGTCGCCGGGGTGTCGTCATCAGAAGGCCTGGCCGATGCCGAGGTAGAGCTGCACCGGCGCATCGCCCGGGCTCGGCTCCAGCGGCGCCGCAAGATCGGCCCGCAACGGCCCGATCACCGTGTGGAACCGCACGCCGAGACCGACGCCGATCTTGAACGCCCCCAGTTCCTGCAGGCCGTCGCGGGCAACCGCGCCGCCATCGGCAAAGGCAACGATGCCCCAGGGGCCGGCGATGCGCCGGCGCAGCTCCAGGCTGGCCTCTACCGCCGCGTCGCCGCCGGCCGGCGAGTCGCCGGCGGTGCGCGGGCCGATGGACTGGTAGGGATAGCCGCGCACCGAGCCGGCACCGCCGGCGTAGAAGCGCCAGTCTGCCGGCACGGCATCGGCGCCGGCGCCGACGATGCGCCCGAGCGCCAAGCGGCCCGCGAGGACTGTGGGTCCCGGCGGCCGCGTATCGTCGCCATCGGCCTCGTCGAAGGCCTTGCCGACTGGGCTGCGCCGGCCGAGATCGAGATAGCCGACGGCCGAGAGGTCCGTGCGCACGAAGCTGGGTCTGTCGCCCTGCACCAGCGGCACCGGTACGACACGGGCATCGAATCGCAGGCCTTGCCGCGGATCGAGGGGCTGATCGGTGCCGTCCCAAGCCAGCATCAGCGGCAGGGAGAAGAGTCTGAAGTCCTCGGCCGGCCCCTCCTCAACGATGCGCGAGCGCTCGAAGGCGACGCCGAGCGCAGCCGATAACCGGGACGAGATGCGCTGCTCCAGCGCCGCGCCGAAGGTGATCGCATCACGGTCGTAGGCGTCGAGCGATTCGCTGACCGTGACGAGATCGAACGCGATATCCAGATCGCGCCGCCGGCGGTCCGGCAGCCGCAGGGACAGGCCGGCCGAATAGTCGAAGCGTCGGGCGGAGGCGCCGTCGATATCGCCGATCTCGAGATCCGCGGACAAACGCTCGGCGCTGCCGAACAAGTTACGGTGCTCCCAACCCGCGCTCAGGCTGACGCCTTCGTCGCTGGCAAAGGCCCCGCCGAGCCGAATGGTGCGCCGCGCGCGCTCGACCACGTCGATCCGCAGCGGCAAGCGGCCGTCGGCGTCCGTTGCAGAGGCGGGCGTGATCCGCGCCGCGGCGACGGCATCGCTGGCCAGCAGATCGCGGCGTGCCTGCTCGAGACGGCTCGGGCTGTAGGCATCGCCCGGCGTCAGCCCGAGGCGTCGCCGCGCGAAGTCCTCCCGCAAGCGCTCGAGCCCCGCGACCTCGATGGCACCGATCGATACACGGGGGCCCGGCTCGACGGCGTAGTGCACATCCATGGTGCGCGTTCGATGATCCACCGTCACCTGCGGCGGCGGCACCCGGGCCAGCGCGAAGCCGTCTTCCCGCAGCGCGTCGCGCACGGCGGCGCCCGCCGCGAGCACGCGACGTGCCTGCGCCGGCTCGCCGCTGCGCAGGTCGAAGGCCGCCGCGGCAGCCGGCGGAACGTGCCAGTCCGTCCCGACCGCACCGAGTCGATACAACGGACCGGCGTCGATACGCACTGCGACCGACACGGCGCCCTCGCCCGCACGCGCGGCGAGTACCTGAAGCAGCGTCGGATCGGAAAGGGCGATGTCGTCGATCCGCACGTCCACCACGGCGTCGTAGTAGCCGAAGCTGCGCAGGACGTCGTCGATACGCAAGCGATCGGCATCGGCGCGCGCGATCAGCGAAAAGGCCGGCAAGGTCTCGTCGTCCCGCAAGGCAACCAGCATCGACACCCGCTCGACGGTTCGGTCGATGCGGGCATCGCCCGTGGGGGCGAGCGCGACGTCGTAGCGCAGGCCGACCGTATCCGTCCGCGCGGCAGCAGGTAGGCAGCCAAAGGCCACCACAACGCCAAGTACCAAGGCAACGCGTGCCCCGGCAGCGCGGCGGATCGCGGGCACCGAACCGGCGGCAAGCCGGCAATGCATTGAACGAAAGACAGAAAGTCCTCCCACGAAGCGGCTCCGTTGGCGAGCTCGGCGAAGGCCCGCTCGCAACGCCCTGGTCGCCCGAGATCGCCGACGCATCCAAGGCAGCATCGCTCAGGGCGCGCGGCGGGTCCAGTGACGCGCGGGAGAATCGGGCGGGCCGCGAAACCGAATGCAACGGATGCTGATATTTTTGTCGCGACGGCGCATTGACCGGCATACCCGTTCAAAGCAATCTAGGGACCCGAAATCGTCAGCGCCGATCAATCAATGTCCACCGATGGCGCCGGCATCGCGGCCCCGGCCGAATGGGCAGCACCGGCTAATCCAAGTCCGCCGTCTCCGAAGCAAGCAATGACCAAAGCCACTGTCGTTCGATCGTTGTCTTTCGGCGCAATCCTCGGCGCCTTGCTCGTCGTCACCGCAAGCGCGGCTGCGCCCGGCGAAGCCGTCGGCAGCCCGCAGGCGTGCACGACGATCGACGACGACCGCGCGCGGCTCGCCTGCTACGACCGGGCAAATGGACGCGCGGCACCGGTGCCCACTGTGGTCGACACGCAAAGGCCCGCCGTCTCGGAGCCTGAACGTTCCTCCGCGATGACGGCACCCGCTGCCGCGCCGGCGGGGCCGCCCGCAACCAGCGCCAGCTCCGCGGACACCTCCCTGTTGGCCCGTGCCTGGAGCTTCGACGCCGACTCCGATCGCTACCTGATCAAGCTCTACCGCCCCAACTACCTGAATCCCGTACGCTACCAGAGCCGCGCCAACGATCGTCCGTTCAGCCCCCTGTTCAGTGCCCTGGAAGCCGCGGACGGCGACGTGGACAACGTGGAAGCGGTGTTTCAGATCAGCTTCAAGACGCGCTTCTGGGCGACCCGGGACCGGCGCCTCGGCGCCTGGTTCGCGTACACCCAGCAGAGCTTCTGGCAGGTTTACAACGGCGACAATTCCAGCCCCTTCCGAGACAACAACTACGAGCCGGAGCTCAAGATCGCCTGGCAGCCCAAGCGCAGTTGGGCGGGCTTCGATTGGCAGCTGCTCAGCGTCGGCTACAACCATCAATCCAATGGCCGCGCGGACCCGCTGTCGCGCAGCTGGGATCGCCTGGTCGCCGAGATCGGCATCGAGAAAGGCAATTTCGCGCTGTTGCTGCGTCCCTGGATACGCATCGACGACGACAGCGACGATACGGACAACCCGGACATCACCGATTACTACGGCTACGGCGACTTGACCGCTATCTACAAGTGGCGCGGCCACAGCTTCACGCTGATGGGCCGCGGCAATCCCGCCGAGAGCAAAGGGGCCCTCAAGCTCACCTGGATGACCCCGCCGCTGCTCGGCCCGCTGCGCGGCTATGTCGTCGGCTTCTCCGGCTACGGCGACACCCTGCTGGATTACAACTTCAAGCAAAACGCGATCTCCGCCGGCATCGCGCTGAACGACTTGCTGGACCGCTAACCCGGGCGACGGGGTACGGCCGAGCGAGCCGCCGACGATGTCCGCCACCCCGCCCAATCAGCGCCGAGCGCGGCCGGGGCGCCTGCGCCGGTCCCTGTTGCGGGTGACGGCATCGGCCGCCGTGATCGGCCTGCTTTGGGTCGTCTGGGCCGAATTGCATCCCGGCGAAGAGCGTGCGCTGCGCACCCTTGTGCACGATCGCCTCGACGACTGGTTCCCGGAAGTCATGAAACCGCCCGAAGACGGTGAGGGCCTACGGCTGCGGCATGCCGCTGACTCGCGGCGCGGCGATACCGCGTCCGCGCCGCCCGCTGCGGCAAGCAACCCCCGCGTGCTCCTGATCCATGGACTCGACGAGCCGGGCGTGATCTGGGACGACTTCGCGCCGGCTGCGGCAGCTGCAGGCTTCGAGGTGTGGGAGCTGCGCTATCCCAACGACCAAGGCCTAGACCGCAGCGCCGCCTACCTGGCATCTCAGTGGGACAGACTGCCGGACGACCGGGGCGTGGTGCTGGTCGGGCACAGCATGGGCGGCCTGGTCGCCCGCGAGTTTGTCGGCCGCTGGCGCCATCCGGTCGGGAGGCCGCCCGAGGTCGGCGGGGCGCCGTTGGCCGGCGTGATCATGGCAGGCACGCCGAATCAGGGCTCCGAGTGGGCGCGGCTGCGGATCTGGCTCGAGCTGCGCGAGCACTTCGAAGACGCCCTGCACCGGCGCTTCTCGCTGTTCGCCGGCCTGCGCGACGGCCTCGGCGAGGCAAAGATCGATCTGCGCCCGGGCAGCGAATTCCTGCAAACCCTGAACGCGCGCCCTTGGCCGGAAGCAGTGCCGCGCTTCATCATCGGCGCCCGCTTGGCGGAGCCGCCCGCCGGGCTGAGCGAGGGACTCGACGCGGCCGCGGCCGAGGTCGGCTCGGAGGCCTTGCGGGAGCGCCTGCATGCCTGGTTCGAACAGCTCGGAGAGCACATCGGGGACGGCGCTGTCAGCGTCGCCTCGCTGCGGTTGGAGGGCGCCCCGGAGCCGCTCCTTGTCGACGGCTCGCACCGCACCATGCTGCGCCGGCTGTTCGCGGACGACCCGCCGCCGGCCGCCATCGACCCGATCATCGAACAGCTGAAGGAATGGGCGGCAGTGCCGCCATGATCGGATGCGGGCAACCGGCCGCCACGGCCCGGCTAGCGCGCCCTTAGCCACGTCCCTGCCGCCCTGTTCTGCGTCGACGCGCTGCGCCCCGACGGTTCCTTACTCGTCGAGCAACGGGGGCCGCGCCAGCAGAAACAGCCAGGTGACCAGCACGAACGCGGCAGTCAGCGTGGGGATCGCAAAGGGCGTCACGGCCGCGACCATCGCACCCTGCACCAGCACGGTGACGATGGTCGCGAGCAGCGTATACAGCGCCGAGCGCAGGCCCGGGCGATAGAACACGGTGCCGAGGGCGATGGCGGTGAGGATCGGATTGAAGCCCACGAGCCCGCCGGTAATGAGCTGGCTCTCGGCGCCGAGCATGTGGGCAAGGACCACCGAGATCAGCGCGGCGGCGAGCGCGTAGCCGGCCGCCGCCAACGAGCCGACCGCGAGCCCGATCAGGATCAGCAGCGCGGCAATGCCGTCCCCTTTGACGAACACCTGCGAGACGCTGATGAGCAGCCCCTCGAGAAAGTCGAGAATGCGCAGCGGGTCGGCGGCCTCGGGGGCAATCGGCTGAATCAGGCCGCTGGTGGGCAGCGCGCCGGCCGGCACCCCCGAGAATCCGTTCGACGACAACAGCAGAAGCCAGGCGGTCAGCACGAAGGGGGCCGTCAACGCGGAGACGCCCCAGGTCTGCATGACACGCGTCGTCGCGAGGGTGATCACCACCGAGCCGGCCCCGCCGAGCACGATGTAGGCCCAGAGCATGGAGGAGACGTCGAGAAAGGTTGCCAGTGCAATGCCGACGAGAAAGGCATTGAATCCGTATAGGCCGGCATTCAGGGACGCGCTGTCCACGCGCAGCCACAGCGCCGTCAGGCTGGCGACGACGACGGCGAGCACGCCGCCGATCGCGACCTCCGCAACCCCGGCCGCGAAGGAGCCCCAGCCGATGGCCAACAGAAACAACAGCCCCGAGAGGGGGTTGTCCTGGAACATCACCTGCCCGATACCGCGCAGGTTGATATCGACAAAGCGTATCGGCCAAGCAGACCTGCAAGCCCGCTCCCACCAGCCCGCGGATTCGTTCATGACCACCTCGTCTGTGTTGAAACAATCGCCCATGGGGCCAAGCACGCCGCGTCGCGCGACTCACTCACATAAGACGAGGCACGCCCGGCGTCCCGGTCAGCGCCAGAAGAACGGCGCCGACAGCGTCGTGCCGGTGGCTTCTTCGCGCACGACGGCCCAGAGCTCGCGGATCTTGGCCTTGACCGGGCCGGTCTCCCGCCCGAGCACCTTGAAGATCAATCCAGCGTCGTTCGGCAGCCGGCAGGCGCCGTAGGCCAGGCCCGCCGAGGCATCCAGCTCGGCTCCCAGACGGGCGTCGACGCGGTCGGCGACATCGGTCGTCGTCAGCAGCACGACATTGCCGAAGACATCGAAGCCGTCCATGACCCCGGTCCGGCGAAGGTCGTAGCGGCCGGGCTCGATGACCAGCTTTTCGGTGAACAGCAGCCGTCGGTCCGGGCGCATCGCCGAGGTCGCGAGCGACAGCAGCGTCGCGCCGAAACACTCGTCCGGATGGTGGTGCTTGCGCCCGGGCTGCAGAATCTCCGCGTAGAGGACGGTTGCGGTCGGTGCAACGCAGAGCCGCGTATCGCCCAGGAAGCGCGCGCGCCGATGCGGAATCAGCGGCTCCGGCATCAGCTCGAGATAGGCGCCGTCGTCGAGCGAGATGCGCTGCGTCTGCACCGCGTAGTTGGCATCCATTGCGTGGATCTTGGTCGCCGACTGGGTCGTCACGTGCGCTCTGGCGCCGGCGCCGAGCGCGATCTCGAGCGCGAGCCGGTCGCCCTGGAGCAGGCAGCCCGTCGTGGTGATCATAAAAACCCAGGCCAGATCCGGCAGTGCCTGCTCCGGGTAGAGCGCGCGCTGGGCCATGCCCGGTATGCGGCGGTCGAGCTCGGCGAGGATGGTGCGCGGGCCGCGACGCTCGAAGCCCAGACGCAGGAAACCGTCCTTGCCGACCGTGCCGCTCGCCATTTGGGCGGGCTCGTCCCGGAACGCCGCGAGCTCGCGCGCGCCGAGGCCGAGCCGCTCGGCAACGCCCCGGTCGACGGTCGCAAAGGGCTCGGCGCGGGCGTCCATCGATCAGGCCGGGGCGGATTCCGCGAGCTTCAGATCGAACAGCATGTCGTTGCGGATCTGCTCGATCAGCGCCGGGATGCCCTGCCCGGTCTTGCAGTTCGTAAAGACAAACGGCTTCGCGCCGCGCATCAAGCCCGAATCCCGCTCCATCACGCCCAGATCGGCGCCCACGTGCGGGGCCAGATCGGTCTTGTTGATGACCAGAATGTCCGACTGGGTGATGCCGGGCCCGTTCTTGCGCGGGATCTTGTCGCCGGCGGCCACGTCGATGACATAGATGAAAAAGTCGACCAGCGCCGGCGAGAAGGTCAGGGTCAGGTTATCGCCCCCGCTCTCGATCAGGACCACGTCGGTCTCGGGAAACCGCGCCTCCATGTCCTCCACCGCGGCGAGATTCATGCTCGGATCCTCGCGCACCGCGGTGTGCGGGCAGGCCCCGGTCTCGACCCCGAGAATATGCTGCTCGAGCATGACGCCCTTCAGGGTGCGCTGCACGTGCTTCGCGTCTTCGGTTGTGACGACATCGTTGGTGACGATCAGCACCTTGATGCCGAGCTCGAGCAGGGGCGGCGTGATGGCCTCGATGATCGCGGTCTTGCCGGAGCCGACGGGGCCGCCGACACCGATGCGTGTGATTTTCTTGGACACTGGTTGACCTGTTGCTTGGTGAGAACGGATCAGCTCATGAACAGGCGCACGGACGCCTTCACGTGGACGGCGGCCAGGATCTCCGTCACCGGCGCGAAGCCCGCCATGTCCGCCAGCGGCGTCGCCGCGGCGACTTCGTAGTCCGCATCGATCCCCGCATTGAGGCTGTACAGGAGCCGCTGCGTCTCGATGTGGTCGATGCGCATCAAGCGCAGCGCGGCGCCCAGAATCGCCGCCGCAACGCCGTATTGATGCACCGCGAACGCATCACGCGCCGGCAATCCCTGGGCGGCGAAGTTGATGGCGAGCGCGACCGGATAGCAGCCAGGGGTGGCACCGCCGACAATCTCCTCGCGCCAGCGCAGCAGCAGCGGCGCGGCGACGATCTCGGCGCCGAGCTCGATGAGCTTCTTGCCCATACGCACCGACATGGTGCGGGTCTCGCTCGAGAGCTTGCGCGCATAGACGGCCGCATCGATGTGCCTCAGCGCGTCCAGGTCATCGCCCGTGGCGGCGCCATGCGCCCGGATCAGGCCGACCGCGTCGCCGCGCGCGGCTTGCTCGAGCGCTGTTCGGGTATAGGCGCGCAGGCGCTCGGCGTCGGTGACAACCCCTGTGGCGATCGCGCTCTCGAGGCCGGACGAAAAGGCAAAGGCCCCGACCGGCAGCATCGAGTCACCGAACTGCAGCACCCGCAGCAAGTGCGCGGCCGATGAAGGCATGCCGGGGGCGTCGCGCATCAGTCGGGCGTGTGGGTGTGAACCGCACCCTCGGCGGCGCCGAACAGCCGCCGCGATTCATGCGGCGCCAAATACGGAACCACCGCGGAGCCGGCAACGAATTCGTAATGGATGCCCTCGAAGCCGTGCGTCTTCATCACCGAGCTCATCACCTTGCGATCGACGGTCAGCGGTACGTAAACCCGAGTGCCCTTCACCAGCGCGGGCCAGTGCTGATTGCCCAGCGCATGGCCGAGCTCGACGCAGGTCCGCAGCGCAAGCGTGTGAATCGGGTCGGCGGTGCCTTGCGCGCCGGCGTCTTCGCGCATCAGCCCGCCGAGCTCGATCACCATGACGTCGCGCAGGCGGATGCGCGCCACCACCACCGCCGATGTCTCGGCGTCCCACAGCAGGACGTCGCCCTCGTGGATGAAGGTACCGCGGTCGAGCGAGACCGCAAGCTCCACGCCGCCGGCGGTGGACTTGCGGAAGCGGCTCTTCTGCGCCTCCCAATGATCGAGCTCCAGGATGTCGACCTTACCCGCGTCGACCCGAGACGCCCATGCGGGCTCGGCGGCATTGCCGAGCACGTTCTCGATGAGAATCACTGCGCGGGCCTCAGCTGAAGAAGTACTTCTGATTCAGCGACACCGTGCGCAGCGGCTGCACGGTCGCGTGCACGCCGTCGACGGTGACGGCGAAGGTCTCCGGGTCCACCTCGATATTCGGCGTCCCCGAGTTGCGCACCATGTCGGCCTTGCCGATTTTGCGGGTGTTGCGGATCGGCTCGACCTGGCGCTGCAGGCCGAGGCGCTCCTTGATCCCCGTCTCGTAGGCCGCCGCCGAAACGAAGGTCAGGCCATTGTCGGCCCGAGCGAGCCCCATGGCGCCGAACATCGGCCGGTAGTAGACCGGCTGCGGCGTCGGCAGGGACGCGTTCGGATCGCCCATCAGCGACCAGCTGATCATGCCGTTCTTGAGCACCAGCTTGGGCTTGGCGCCGAAGAAACCCGGCTCCCACAGCACCAAGTCCGCGACCTTGCCGACTTCCACCGAGCCCAGCAGGTGCGAGATGCCGTGCGCGATGGCCGGATTGATGGTGATCTTGGAGACGTAACGCAGGACGCGGAAGTTGTCGTTGCCCGGTGCATCCTCCGGCAGCTTGCCGCGTTGGGTCTTCATGGCGTCCGCCGTCTGGATGCAGCGCTGCCAGCACTCTCCGATACGGCCCATGGCCTGAGAGTCGCTGGAGAAGATCGAGATCACGCCGAGGTCGTGCAGCACGTTTTCCGCGGCGATGGTCTCGGCCCGGATCCGGCTCTCCGTAAAGGCCACGTCCGACGGGATGTCCGGATTCAAGTGGTGGCAGACCATGATCATGTCGTACAACTCGGCCTGCGAATTGATCCCGTAGGGCAGCGTCGGATTCGTGGAGCCGGGCAGTACGTTCGGCAGGGCCGACACCTTGATGATGTCCGGCGCATGGCCGCCGCCGGAGCCCTCCGTGTGGAAGGAATGAATGGTGCGGCCCTCGAAGGCCGCAATCGAGTCCTCGACGAAGCCGGATTCGTTGAGGGTGTCCGTGTGCATGCAGACCTGGACGTCCATCTCGTCGGCAACGGTGAGCGCCGAGCGCAGCACCGCCGGCGTGGTGCCCCAGTCCTCGTGGCATTTGAACCCGACCGCACCGGCCTCGACCTGCTCGACGAGCGCCGCTTTGCCGTGACCGTGTCCCTTTCCGAGGATGCCGATGTTCATCGGCCAGCCCTCGAAGGCGCGCAGCATATTGCGGATATTGCCGGGCCCCGGCGTCACTGTCGTGGCGTTGGAGCCGTCCGACGGGCCGGTGCCGCCCCCGATCAATGTCGTGGTGCCGTTGGACAGCGCCGCCTCGGCCTGCTGGGGCGAAATAAAGTGGATATGCGAATCGATGCCCGCCGCTGTCAGGATCAAATGGGCGCCGGAGATGGCATCCGTCGCGAGCCCGCATTCGAGGCCCGGCGTAATGCCGTCCATTACGCGGGGATTGCCCGCCTTGCCGATCCCGCAGATGCGCCCGTCCTTGATGCCCACATCGGCCTTCACCACACCCAGCACTCCGTCGATGATAGTGACGTTGGTAATCACCAGATCAGGGGCGCCGCCGTCACGGGTGAGCTGGTTATCCATGCCCATGCCTTCGCGCATGCTTTTGCCGCCGCCGAAGACGATCTCGTCGCCGGACGGGCCGCGCAGATCGCGCTCTATCTCGACGAAGAGTCCGGTATCGCCCAGCCGGATGCGATCGCCGGTGGTCGGGCCGAACAGCCCCGCATGCTCTTGACGTGAAATCGTCGCCATGTCTCGGTGTCCTCCGGAATCGAACGGATCGGCGGATCAATGGGCGGATGAATCCGGTCAGGGCGTGCCCGTGCCCGACTTGCCGGACGACCGGAAGCCGCGCTCGGCGACGGCTTGCAAGCCCTTGCGCTTTTGTACCGACCCGAACTCGCCGGCGGTCGGGCCGTCGACCAGGTTGTTGAAGCCGTACACCTCCCTTTTTCCCGCATAGGGCACCAGTTCGACGTCCCGCTCGTCGCCGGGCTCGAAGCGTAGCGCCGTTGACGCGGGAATATTCAGGTGCTGGCCGAAGGCCGCAGCCCGGTCGAATTCGAGCGCCCGGTTAACCTCGAAGAAGTGAAAGTGCGAGCCGACCTGAACCGGTCGGTCACCGGTATTGCGCACCGTCACCTTGGTCACGGGGCGTCCTTCATTGAAAGGCACCGGATCGGCCGCGCACACATATCCGCCGACGTCAACGTCCGCGGTGATCGGATCGACATCGGCCGCAACCACCGGCCCTGCTTTGACACCTGCCATTGCTACCCCCGATCAGCGCGTTTATTGAATCGGCGAATGCACGGTCACGAGACGGCTACCGTCGGTGAATACGGCCTCGACTTGAACCGACGGAATCAGATCGGCGACGCCGTCCATGACATCGTCTTTCGTCAGCACCCCGGCCGCTTCCTTCGTGACCTCTTCGATGGTCTTCCCCGAGCGGGCACCGTCGAGCGCAACCGAGGAAATGAGCGCCACGGCCTCCGGGTGATTCAGCTTCAGACCTTTGTCCCGACGCTTCTGGGCGACGTCGGCCATCATATAGACGAGAAGCTTGTCGAATTCCCGCGGGGTCAGGTGCATGACGATTCCTCATCAATCATGGACGAATAGATCGATCGCGGTGAAAGCCTAGCCTGCGGCGAGGCGCGCGAATACGGGGGACACCCCGATAATAATGAGCCGCAAGAAAGCTATTCTTAGCTGATGTCGCAGCGCCCAATCGAGTGGGTTAGCGCACGCATTCGCAGACGATTGCAAACACCCCGGCGGTCCACTAATCTCCGGATGCCGATGCAACTGTTCGATAGGCATCACGGACCCGCAAGGCCGCTGTCATCGATGCCGGCCGGGCGCCTCGCGTCGGCTGGCGGCAAACGGCCGCGCAGTGCGAGCGCACGCAAGGAAAGCGAAGTCATCCTTATCGCGGGCTGTCGATGTCGGTCGCTCTTGCGACCGCCCGACGGCCCGATACCGACCGCGAGCTGCCCTGACCCTAATGGAAACCGATCGCGCCACCTCGGCGGAGGGCCGCGTGCCGCCGAAGCCCATTGCGGACAAGACGATCCTGCTGGTCGTCGCGGCGTACGCGGTCGTCTTTGTGCTATTCGGACTCGTTGTCGATGGCCCGGCGAGGGTGCTCTCGGGACTACCCGACATCCTGTTGTCCCGCGACACCCTGCTGACCGACTACATGGGCCTCGGCGGCATCGGCGCCGCCGTCGTCAACGCTGGCCTGCTGACACTCTGCGCCTGCCTGATCTATCTGATCACCGGTGCGCGCATGACCGGGGCGGCTGTCGCGGCGCTGTTTCTTGTGCTCGGGTTCGGGCTCTTCGGCAAGAATCTCCTCAACATCTGGTTCATCGTCGCCGGCGTGCTGCTCTATTGCGGCGTCACGCGCCAGCGCTTCGCGGCCAATATCAACACCGCGTTCTTCGGCGTCGCCCTGGCGCCCATCGTCAGCGAAATTCTGTTCAGCACCACCCTGCCCTTCGAGATCAGCGTGCCGCTGGCCGTGGGCACCGGGTTGCTGATCGGCTTCATCCTACCCCCCGCCGCGGCCCAGTTGTTCCGGGCGCACGACGGCTTCGCGCTGTACAACATGGGCTGGACGGCCGGTCTGGTCGGCACGCTGATCGTCGCCCTGTACGCGTCCTACGGCTTCGTCGCCGAGCCTGTGTTCATCTGGACGACCGGTAACAACCTGCTGCTCGGCAGCTTTCTCGGCTTTGTCTTTCTGTCGATGGTCCTGCTCGGGCTCATCCTCGATCGCGGCGCGGTCCGGCACTTTCGGCAAGTGCTGCGCGAGCCGGGGCGCTCGCCGAGCGACTTTATTGCAGGCGCCGGCTTCGGCGCGACCCTGGTGAATATGGGCTTGAGCGGCTCGGTCGGACTGGCCTACGTCCTCGCCGTCGGCGGCGATCTCAACGGCCCGACCATCGGCGCGCTGCTGTCCATCGTCGGCTTCGCTGCTTTCGGCAAGCATCCGTTCAATATCATCCCGATCATGGCAGGCGTCTTTCTCGCCTCGGTGCTCAAGCCCTGGGGCGCGGCCGACCCCGGCGCCCTGCTGGCCGCCCTGTTCGGGACGAACCTGGCGCCCATCGCCGGATCCTTCGGCTGGCACTGGGGAATCGTCGCGGGATTCGTGCACTCGTCCGCCGCGCTCAGCGTCGGCATCGTCCACGGCGGCCTGAACCTCTACAACAACGGTTTCGCGGCCGGCATCGTCGCCGCGATTCTGGTCCCGGTCATTGTCGCGATTCGCTCGCGCCGGGAGCGCGCGACGACTTCGGCGGCCGCCGCGCACGAGCCGGTGCGCGAGCAGGCCACACCCTCCGCTGCGCGTCTCGCGACGGCAGCGCTGACGCGCGGACTCGGTTTTCTCGGATTCTGGCTGCTGCTCTCGGCGCCGGATGTCGCGGCCGTGCTGACCGACCCCATCGCCGCGGCCCCCGATCTGCTCATCGCTCTATCGGCCAGCGTCGCCGCGACTTGGGTCAGCCTCAGGCTCTTGCCGCCGGGGCCTCGGGCGCTGCGCCTCGTCCCGCTTCTGACCCTGGGCCGGCGCTTCCTAACCCAATCGGTGATGGCCGGTATCGATGTCGCCCGGCGGGTTTTCGACCCCCGGCTGCCGATCCGGCCGGGCCTCGTCGTCTACCGCACGCGCTTGCCCGACGCGCATCGGCAATCGCTCCTGGCAACCCTCTCGAGCGCCACACCGGGCTCTTTGGCGGTCGGGACCGATGCCGACGGTCATCTTGTCTATCACGTCCTCGACACGCGCCAGCCGCTCGCCGAGGGCCTTGCCGCGGACGAGCGGCTGCTGCTGCGCGCTTACGGCGAAGACCGGGAGGACGACGACCGATGAGCGCGTTTCTCTTCGCAGCGGCGGTCTTGGTGCTGGTCATGGTCTCCATCGGGCTCGCACGGCTGCTGCGCGGCGCGCAGCCGCTGGATTGGGTGATGGCGGCTCAATTGCTCGGTACCGCCGGCATCGCCGCGCTGCTGTTGGCCGGCACCGCCGCGTCTACCCCCGGCGCTGTCGATCTGGCGCTACTGCTCGCGCTGCTCGCGGCCTTCGCGACCATGGCCTTCGCGGCAAACCATCGCACCGGCGCCGCGCGCAGCCCGGAAACGGCGGCACAAGCCGGTGCCGCGGAGGCCGACAATGTCCGCCGGCCGGCCTCCCCGTCCCCCGGCGGCAGCGCGGACGGGAGCCCCGAGCAATGACCTTGGCGCTGGATCTGCTCACCGTCGCCGCCGTCTCCCTCGGGCTCGTCATGTTTCTGGCGGGTGTCGTCGGGCTGATTCGCCTGCCGGACCCGCTGTCGCGGCTGCACGCGCTGACCAAGGCCGATAATCTCGGGCTGGGGTTGGTCATCCTGGGCCTGCTGGCGCAGGCGGACTGGCCGTTCGGCGCCCTCAAGCTCATCGCCCTCTGGCTGCTGGTCGTGCTGAGCGGCAGTGTCGCCGGCCAGTTGCTCGCATCGACCCAGCGAGACCTGCTCGACGCCCGGCCCAAAGGGGATCCCGACCGGAACGAGGGCTCGGGATGATGACCGCCATCGACTTCGGGCTCGCCGCCGACCTGATACTTGCCGTCTCGATACCGGGGATGGCGCTCTGGCTGATCCTCACCCGAGAGCGCTTCCGTGCCGTTGTCGGGTTCATGATCTACGGGCTGTTCGTCGCGCTGGCCTGGATGCGCCTGGGCGCCCCCGATGTGGCCCTGACCGAGGCCGCCATCGGCGGCGGCCTGGTCGGCTTGCTGCTGCTGGGTGCACATGCGCGCGTGCCCCCGGACCCGACACCACCCGGACGGCGCTGGCCGCTCCATGTGCTGGCGGCCTTATTGTCCGGCGCCGTTGCGGCAGGCCTGGCGGCGGTCGTCCTGATGCTGCCCGATCCCGCGCCGTCGCTGGCCGCGACCGTTGCCGACGCGCTGCCGGCCACGGCAATGGACAACCCGGTGACCGCGGTCTTGATGGCTTTCCGGGCGGTCGATACCCTGCTCGAAACCGTTGTGCTGGTGCTCGCGTTGATCGCGTTCTGGTCACTGGTCCCCGAAGGCGCCTGGAGCCAGCGCCCCACCTGGCTGTCGCTGGCGCGGCCGGCCCCGGCGCTGGTGCTGCTGGCGCGACTGCTGCCCCCGTTCGGCCTCCTGGTCGCGGTGCACTTGTTCTGGATCGGCACCAGCCAGCCCGGCGGCAAGTTCCAGGCCGGCGCCTTGCTCGCGGCGCTCTGGGCCCTGACCATGATCGCCGGCCTGAGCCGTCCGCCGGCGCCGGTGCGGCGCCTGCCGAGGCTGCTGGCGGTGATCGGGCCCGCGGTGTTCTTCGCCGTCGGACTCGCCGGCATTTGGCTGGCCGGCGACTTCCTGGCCTACCCGAGCGGGCTCGAAAAGCCGCTGATCCTGCTGATCGAGGCCGTGCTGATGCTCTCGGTGGGTGCCGCGCTCGGGCTCGTGCTGGCCGGACTGCCGCCGGCCGCCCAGACGCCGGCGGTAAGCGCCGACGACGGCGGCCGCAGCCGAGCGGAGCCGCGGTCATGAGCGCGGCAACACTCTATGCGTTGGTCGGTGCGGTGCTGGTCGGAGTCGGACTCTATGGCCTGATCGTCGGCGCCGGCGCCCTGCGCAAGTTGATCGCCTTCAATGTGCTCGGCAGCGGCGTCTTCCTGACTTTCGGCGTCATCGCCCGCCGCGGCGCCGGGGCCGGATTCAGCGGTGATCCGGTGCCGCAGGCGCTGGTCATCACCGGGCTGGTGGTCGCCTTCGCCGCGACGGCACTGACGGTCGGGCTGCTGGTGCGGCTGGCCGAGGTCTCCGGCCGCGGCGACGTCGACGGCGACC
>JAIPFF010000041.1 GCA_021736785.1 Thiohalocapsa sp.
CCCTACGCAGCGAAGCGAACGCTTGGGCGGATGCCCGCAACGCCGCCCAGACTGGCGTGGACTGGCAGTTCACCAACGAGCAAGCGCGCATTAAGCTCAAGCACTTGTATCCGCAAGTTACGCTGAAATGAGGTACTAGAGGCGAGCGGCCTT
Source organism: Thiohalocapsa sp. (assembly GCA_021736785.1). GTDB lineage: Bacteria > Pseudomonadota > Gammaproteobacteria > Chromatiales > Chromatiaceae > Thiohalocapsa. Next base: position 154 of record JAIPFF010000041.1, read on the forward strand.
ATCCAGTGCCCGAGCGGCGCGGCGCGCGGCATCGGGATTGTGGAGCTCGATGAAGGCGCGCGGCCGAATCAGATCCCTTCTGGCTGCCGGCGACCAGACGAGCCTCGGCGGTCGGCCTCGGGACATGGGCCTTCGCGGTCCGTTCCCCAGCGATCAAGCCAGGCGCTCATGGCCTCGTGAGCAACGGATCGGCCCGTCTCCGAATACTGTTCCCAAGCGGCATCGGCTTCGAGATTGCGCTGCTCGGCCGCTTCCTCGCGCGCCAAATACTGACCGATGGCCTTCTTCATGATCCAGTGCGCAGAGCGTCGCCGAGTCGCTGCGAGCGTCTCGATGCGATCGCGCGTCTCCTTGTCAAGCTCGAGATCGATTGTCGGCTGAGTCATCGGCGGCTCGGTGACGTTGGTTGCTCCGATACCGACAATTTAAACCCGATGACCGCTTAGACCAAGAAACGCAACGCATCAGATACGGTTCATGGCCCGATCGATCCGCCCGATCAGCACCAGCAGCTGCGACGCGTCCCAATCGGTGTCCGCCAGGGCCTCTTCGGCCATCGGCAGGATCGCGCTTTTGAGCGGCAGGCGGCCGTGGGCATCAAGCAGCGCGCGGGTGCGCGGCAGGAAGATCCACTGCAGCCATTGGGTGAAGCGCAGGGTGTCGACGGCGAAGGGCAGCGGGCTGGACAGCGCCTGCTGCGGCGGCGGGGCCGGCTCCCATTGGTCGACCCGCTCGAGCTCCGCCTGCAGCGCGTCGAGCAGCGCGGCGACATCGGTCTCGGCGGGCATCATCGGGCCGGCTCCGGCGGCCGGCCCGATGCGGTTGGCGAAAGAGGGGTGATGGCGTCGATTCGGATTACCCCACCCAGACCCGTGCGTTGCGGAACAGCCGCATCCAGGGGCTGTCCTCGCCCCACTCGGCCGGGTGCCAGCTTTGCTGCACGCTGCGGAACACCCGCTCCGGGTGCGGCATGAGGATGGTGACGCGCCCGTCAGCGCTGGCGAGACCGGTGATGCCGAGCGGCGAGCCGTTCGGGTTGGCCGGATAGCGCTCGGCGACGCCGCCCGCGTTCTCGACGAAGCGCAGCGCGACATGCGGCGCGGCCGCATCCAGGTGTGCGCCGTCGCGAAACTCGGCGCGCCCCTCGCCGTGGGCGACGGCGATGGGCATCCGCGAGCCGGCCATGCCGCGCAGCAGCAGTGACGGCGAGTCGAGCACCTCGACCATCACGAAGCGGGCCTCGAACTGCTCCGAGCGGTTGCGCACGAAGTGCGGCCAATGCTCGGCGCCCGGGATCAGCTCGCGCAGGTTCGCGAGCATCTGACAGCCGTTGCAGACACCCAGCGTGAAGCTGTCGGCGCGGGCGAAGAAGGCCTGGAACTGCTCCCGCGCCCGCGGGTTGAACAGGATGGTCTTGGCCCAGCCCTCGCCGGCGCCGAGGACGTCGCCGTAGGAGAAGCCGCCGCAGGCCGCGAGCCCTTTAAAGCTGTCCAGCGCGATGCGCCCGGCGACGATGTCCGACATGTGCACGTCCACGCACTCGAAGCCGGCGCGGTCGAATGCCGCGGCCATCTCGATCTGGCCGTTGACGCCCTGCTCGCGCAGCACCGCGAGCCGCGGCCTTGCGCCGGTTGCGATCATGGGCGCCGCGACGTCGTCCGCCGGGTCGAAGGACAGGGTCGCCGACAGGCCCGGATCATCCGCGTCGATCCGCGCGTATTCCTCGTCGGCGCAGTCCGGGTTGTCGCGCAGCCGCTGCATCTGCCAGGTGGTCTCGGACCAGAGGCGCTGCAGCTCGGCGCGCTCGGCATCCACCAGCGCGGCGCCGTCGTGGGCGATGCGCACGCGCCCGTCGGCCGCAGGGGTGCCGATGCGGTGGCTGACGCCGGCAAGGCCGTGGGCGTCGAGGACCTCCAGGGCCGCGTCGAGGTCGCCGTGGGCGATCTGCACCACGGCGCCCAGTTCCTCGGCGAACAGCGCGGCGACCGGGTCGCCACCCGGCAGCCCGCCCAGGTCGACATCCAAGCCGCAGCGCCCGGCAAAGGCCATCTCGCACAGCGTTGCCAACAGCCCGCCGTCGGAGCGGTCGTGATAGGCCGCGATCAGGCCGCGGGCGTTCAGCGCCTGCACGGCGGCAAAGAAGGCGGCCAGCAATGCCGGGTCGTCGAGGTCCGGCGGCTCGGCGGCGAGCCGCGCATGCACCTGCGCCAGACAGGAGCCGCCGAGGCGGTCGCGGCCCCGGCCGAGGTCGATCAGGACCAGCTCGGAGCGGCCGACGTCGGTACGCAGTTGCGGGGTCAGCGTGCGGCCCGCGTCGACGACCGGCGCAAAGGCCGAGACGATCAGCGACAGCGGCGCGGTCATTTCCCGGCGCACGCCGGCATCGGCACCCGCATCGGCATCCGGTCCGGGCTGCTGCCAGACCGTCTTCATGCTCATGGAGTCCTTGCCCACCGGGATCGCGATACCGAGCGCCGGGCACAGCTCCATGCCCACCGCGCGCACGGCGTCGAACAGCCGCGCGTCCTCGCCGGGATGGCCGGCGGCGGCCATCCAGTTGGCGGAGAGCTTGATATCGCCGAGGCCCGCGATGGGCGCCGCGGCGATGTTGGTGATCGCCTCGCCCACCGCCATCCGGCCCGACGCGGGCGCATCCAGCAGCGCCAGCGGCGTGCGCTCGCCGATGGCCATCGCCTCGCCGGTGCTGTGGTCGTAGTCGGTCAGCGTCACGGCGCAGTCGGCGACCGGCACCTGCCAGGGACCGACCATCTGGTCGCGGGCCACCAGGCCGCTCACGGTCCGGTCGCCGATGCTGATCAGAAAGGTCTTGTCGGCCACCGCCGGCAGCCGCAGTACGCGGCGCACGGCCTCGTGCACGTCGATCGCGGCCGTATCCAGCAGATCCGACGGCGGTGCGACCCGCGCCACGTCGCGCAGCATCTTCGGCGGCTTGCCGAACAGCAGGCTCATGGGCATATCGATGGGGACGGAGCCAAAATGGGCATCGCCCAGGTGCAGCGTCTCGTCGTCCAGCGCCTCGCCGACGACGGCGTAGGGACAGCGCTCGCGGACGCAGATGGCCTCGAACTCCGCGAGCCGCTCCGCGGCCACGGCCAGCACGTAGCGCTCCTGGGCCTCGTTGCACCAGATCTCCATCGGCGCCATGCCGGGGTCCGCGTTCGGCACCCGGCGCAGCTCGAAGCGCCCGCCGCGCCCGGCGTCGTGCACCAGCTCCGGCAGCGCGTTGGACAGGCCGCCGGCACCGACGTCGTGAATGAACAGGATCGGGCTCGCGTCGCCGCGGGCGAAGCAGCGGTCGATGACCTCCTGGCAGCGGCGCTGCATCTCCGGGTTGGCGCGCTGCACCGACGCGAAGTCCAGGTCTTCGGCCGATGCGCCGCTGGCCATGCTCGACGCCGCGCCGCCGCCGAGGCCGATCAGCATCGCCGGGCCGCCGAGCACGATCAGCGGCGTGCCGGCCGGGAACGGCGCCTTCTCCACATGCTCGGCGCGGATGTTGCCGACGCCGCCGGCGAGCATGATGGGCTTGTGATAGCCGCGCAGCTCCGTGCCGCCGGCGCCGGTCGGCACCTGCTGCTCGTAGGTGCGGAACCAGCCGGCCAGGTTCGGGCGGCCGAACTCGTTGTTGAACGCGGCGGCACCGATCGGGCCTTCCAGCATGATGTCGAGCGCCGAGACGATGCGCCCCGGGCGGCCCCAATCCTGCTCCCAGGGCTGCTCGAAGCCGGGGATGCGCAGGTTCGACACCGAGAAGCCGCAGAGCCCGGCCTTGGGCTTGGCGCCGCGGCCGGTGGCGCCCTCGTCGCGGATCTCGCCGCCGGAGCCGGTGGCGGCGCCCGGGTCCGGCGCGATGGCGGTCGGGTGGTTGTGGGTCTCCACCTTCATCAGGATCTGCACCGGCTCGTCGTGGCGGCGGTAGACGCCGTCCGCGGGCGATGCCATCACGCGCATGCCTGGCCAGCCCTCGATGACGGCGGCATTGTCCTTATAGGCGGACAGCACGCCGGCGGGCGAGCACTCGGTGGTGTTGCGGATCATCTTGAACAGGGAGCGCGTCTGCGGCTCGCCGTCGATGATCCAGTCCGCATTGAAGATCTTGTGCCGGCAGTGCTCGGAGTTGGCCTGGGCGAACATCATCAGCTCGACGTCGGTGGGGTTGCGCCCCAGCGCGCCGAAGCTCTCGACCAGATAGTCGATCTCGTCGTCCGAGAGGGCCAGCCCCAGCTCGCCGTTGGCTTGCTCCAGCGCGGCCCGCCCGCCGGCCAGGACGTCGACGCTAATACCGGGGCGCGGCTCGGCCTGCGCGAACAGCCGGTCGGCGTCGGCGAGGTCGAACAGCGCGATCTCGGTCATGCGGTCGTGCAGCACCGCCGCGGCGGCAGCCAGGGCGGCGTCCTCCAGACCGGGACCATCCAGATAATAGGCCGTGCCCCGCTCCAGCCGCCGCACGGCCTCCAGCCCGCAATTGCGCGCGATGTCCGTCGCCTTCGACGACCAGGGCGAGATCGTGCCCGGGCGCGGCACCACCAGCACCAGCCGCCCGGCCGGCTCGTGCCCGGACAGGCTCGGGCCATAGCGCAGCAGACGGTCCAGCAATTGCCGAGCGACCTCGTCGAGGGGCGCGGACAAGTCGGCGAAGTGCATCAACTCCGCATACAGACTGCACGCGGGCAGGCCGGCATCGCGCAGCCGCTCACCGAGCTTGGACAAACGAAAATCGGATAAAGCGGGCGCACCGCGAAGACAGAGCATGGGGTCGGTTCCGTGAGAAGTCTGGGGAGGGTTTGAACCGAAACAGATCGGGCAGCCCATGATACGCCATGTCGGGTGGCCGGGTGGGCGAGACGAGGCACGGTGGTCGGGTCCGCGCAATTACCGACCTCGCAGACCTGCTCGCAAGATCCGCACTGCGCCGAGAACGGCGCCGAGAACAGGGGCGAGCCTGCGGCGAGACTCGGCACGCGATCCACCGAGGCCGCTAAGCTACGGCGAGTGGCACACGGCCTCGACGGCCCGGAAGCAACCCTCGTTGTCTTCCGAGCGCTGCGCAAGGATGCCTTCGGCGGCGAAGAACACCGGATGATCGAATCAAGCAGAGACAGCCTATGACGACCTTCCGGCTCAACCCTATCGGCATCGTCCGCTCACCGTTCACGGACAAATTCGGCATCCCCAGGCAACCGCGGCTGGTGGAGGCCGCCGAGGCCGGACTGGAGATGCTGCCGCCCTACGATCGCGAGGAGGCCTTCGCCGGTCTCGACGGGTTCTCCCATGTCTGGCTGGTATTTGTCTTCCACGACGACTGCCTGGACGCCGGCTGGCGGCCGACGGTGCGCCCGCCGCGATTGGGCGGACGCGAAAAGGTCGGCGTATTCGCCAGCCGCGCGCCCTACCGGCCGAATCCCATCGGCCTCTCGGCGGTGCGCCACCACGGACTCGAGCGAACCCGCACCGGCCTCGTGCTGCGCCTGGGCGGCGTCGACCTGCTCGACGGCACGCCGGTGCTCGACATCAAGCCATATGTGCCATACGCCGACAGCATCCCCGACGCCGACGGCGGCTTTGCGACGACCCCACCGCCGCGTCGCTGGCAGATCCAGTTCACCGACGAGGCACTCGCCGGTATCGAAACCCACGACCCGGACGGTCACTTGAAGCTCAGGCCGCTGATCGAGCAGGTCATCGCCCAAGACCCGCGGCCCGGCTACATGGACCGCTACCCGCAGCGACGGCGCTTCGCGATGCGCCTCTACGACCTCGACATCGCCTGGGAGATCACCGGCGACGGTGTCCTCGTCGCTGCCGTGCAGTCTTGCACCAAAGAGCACGAAGACCGTCAATGAAAGCCTATTAAACGCAAATAAAGACAACTTCGCCGCATTTCGCCGCAGCTGGGAACGCCGATACCAATCGTCAACCTTCGGGAACGGGTTTCTCCGATACATCGCGACAAAAAACTTTTGCGTTCATTTGCGGACCATTTCCACCGCAAGCAACGCCGCCCGCCGAATCCGTGCCGGCGCCGTAAGGTCCGCGTCAGTCCCGGCCCAGCCGACGCTTGCGCGCCTTCTTGGTAGTGCCCTCCGGCGCGAAGCGGGTGAGATCTTCCCGGGCGGGCGCAACCGCGCAGCCCCAATCGAGCATGTTGTCCTGGGCATAGCGCTTGCCGAGCTGGAATGCGATCTGCGCGCGGGCGAGCTCGACGCCGAGGTAGAAGGCATGGGCGCCGTCCTCCTCGACGTCGAGATGGGGGTAAAGATCGAAGGGGTCCGACGCACTGTGAAAGCCATCTCGATTGTAGATGTGGATGGCGTCGCGGCTGACCTGGATGCGGAAGTTTCGGTCTTTCACCTCGAGCGCGGCGGCGCGGATCTCGTCCGGGCCATAGGGAAAGGGCTTGCGCTCGTGCAGCGCCGAGAGCCCGCCGCTGATCTGCTTCGGCAGGCTACCTTCCTCCCGGGCGCGGAACATCACCCGCCGCGCCAGATCGAGCTCCCGAACCACGGACCGGCAGTGCTGGCTGACCTCGGTGGCCAGCAGATTGTCGATGCGAAGCTCCGACATGATGCCGGTGAGCATGGCGTTGATGCCGGTGGTATCGGCCTCCGTCAGCTCGGTCAGATTGCCCACGCCCATCATCAGCGCCGCGTCGGGACGACGGTGGCGCAGCGTGTGATAGCGAACAATGGCGTCGGTAAAGCCGAAATGGATCGGGTCCAGGATCGGGTCCAGGATACAGGCACGCCCGCGCGCGCTCAGCGCATCGCCGGCGCGGATCAGCGAGTCCAGATCGCCGAGCTGGGCCGGCAGCAGCACCGGCGTGGACGGGACCTCGTCGGCGATCCACAGCGTCTCTTCGGTGAGGCTCAGCAGATAGTCGGCGCCGGCGCGACCGCCCGCGAGCAATTCGTCCGGCGTCAGCGAGTCGACGCTGACGGTATAGCCCTCGGCCTTGAGCCGCGCCACCAGGTCCGGCAGATGGGGAAACGGCACTTCCGGCATGCAGCCGATGTCGATCACGTCCGCGCCGTCGCGGGCGAATTGGGCGGCGCGCTCCAAAATCGCCTCGGTCTCCAGCAGCGGCGCCTCGATGATCTCGGCGAAGATGCGCATGTCGTGGCGCGACAGGTCCGGCGCCTGGCCACCCTGGCCGAGAAATTCGGGCAGGTCCCGCAGCTCGTCCGGTCCGCGCTCGAAGGGCACACCGAAGTGGGCGGCCAGGCGCTCCACGTCGCCGCGGCAGCGTCCGGGCAGCAGGACACGCTCGGCCTCGCCGGTCTCGGTCAGGCGCCTGAGAATCGTATCTGCGGTCAGCAGCGCGGCGATCTTCACGCCGAGCGCCCGCACCGTCCAGTCATATTCGGCGGCGTCGATGCCTTCCATGACGCGCCGAAGACTCGGCTCCGCCAGGGTGCCGGTCAGCAACAGGAGTTTTTCAGCCACGCGGATCGGGACCTATTCATTGTTCCCCGGCCGCGGCGGCAACGCGACCGCCACGGACCGTTCGGTTAGGAGCCGGCCTGCGAAGGCGCGGCATCGCATCGGGCGGGCGGGAGCAGGCGCGGCGAGAGCGCCCGGGCAAGGGCGTCCGGGCCGAGCACGACCTCGGTATAGGCGAGCCCGGCCAGGGCCTCGGTATTGCGCAGGTCGATCGGCCGCGGATAGACAGGCACCGGCCCGCCCGGCGCCTCGGTGACCAGCTCCGGCGACGCGTCGCAGGCAAACACCAGGCTAGGGATCCGGCACTTTCCGGCCTGGGCATAGATGTTGGTGACCAGCGTATCCGAGATCCCGCAGACCATTTTGGCGACGCTGTTCGACGTCGCCGGCGCCACGACCACCAAGTCGTAGCGGCCCTCGTAGAACAGCCCGACCGGCGGGGCACTGGCGGCGCTGTCGCGAAATACCCGAAAGCGGGCCTGCAGATCCCGCACCGGGTAGCCGTAGACCTGCAGAACCTCGGCCGCCGCGCGGCTCAGGAACAGGTCCACCGCGGGCAGGCGCTCCACCAGCGCCAGACACTCGGGCAGGAAATGACCGGATCCGGTGAAGCCCCAGGCGACGCGCGGCGTCTTATCCTCGGCCATCGAAACGGCGGCGATGAATACCCCATTGGCGGTCCGCCTCCTCCACCGCGACCTGCAGGCTGCTCAGGCCAGCCAGGGCATCGTGCCGGCCGAGCGCCTCCACCAGACGATCGCCGATGTGCATAGCCAGCATTTCGGCGGTGGTGTTCGGCATCGGCAGGATGATCGCGCTCTCCTTCGGCAGCAGAAAGCGCTTGCCGTAGCTTTCGACGGCCACCATGCCGTCCTGCTCGCGGATGCTCACCTCGTCGCTCTGGCCCGGCAGCAGCACGCCGTCGTGCAGCGTGCGGCAGATCTCTGCGGCCAGCCGGTTCAGCAGCACGAAGTCGATGACGAAGGCATCGCGGGCGGCATCGCCGCGGGCCTCGAGCTCGACGTGGAAGTTATGACCGTGCAGGTTCTCGCAGGTCCCGTCGAAGGTAATGAAGTGCGCGGCGTTGAAGTGCAGTTCGCCCGGATGGACGCGCACGGCGAGCTCGCTCATTGTCTGCCCCTTTTGGTCTGTCCGAGACGGAGTCCAAGGCGCGCAGCAAGGAGCGGGCCATAGGGCCGCGGCAATGCGCCGTCGGAGCGTCGGCGCGCTCGCCCCGCGACCCGAAGGCCGCCACTGCTGGAGAGCGTGGGTCGCACGTGGCCGCGCCGGACGTCATTCGATGGGCGCGGCTGCGCCGTGCGCGCCGGCCGGCTCCTATCAGCGCGGCGGCTTAATACCGTAGCGCTTCATCTTGCGGTACAGAGTGTTCCGGCTCAGTGTCAGTTTCGACGCAACCCGGGTCACGTTCCAGTGGGCCGCCTCGAGCTCGCGCAGGATCGCGTCGCGCTCGGCCACATCCAGCGGATTGCTCGGCCGCGCGGGCAACTCCAGGCTGTCTTCGCCCAGCAGCAGGTCATCGGGCAGGTCACCGACCCGGATCACGCCGCCCTCGCTCAGGCCCACCAGCGTGCGCAGGGTATTGCGCAGTTGGCGAATATTGCCGGGCCATTCGTAGGCATCCATGAGTGCCAGGGCCTCCGGCTCGATCTCCAGGCGGTCGGGGCCGCCGGCCTCGACATCGAGCAGATGCTGGATCAGCTCGCGGCGGTCCTCGCGCTCGCGCAGCGGCGGAAGCTGCAGGCTCAGGCCGTGCAGCCGGTAATAGAGATCCTCGCGGAAGCCGCCGTCCATGACCTGTTGCTTCAAATTCTGATGAGTCGCGCTGATGAGCTGGATGTCGACGTCGATGGGCGTCTCGCCGCCGAGCGGAATCACGGCGCGCTCTTCGAGCACCCGCAGCAGCCGCGCCTGGAGCTCCAGCGGCATGTCGCCGATCTCGTCCAGAAACAGCGTGCCTCCGTGGGCCTGTACGATCTTGCCTCGGCTACCCTCTCGGCTTGCACCGGTGAAGGCGCCGGGCCGATAACCGAAGAGCTCGCTCTCGATCAGCGTCTCGGGGATCGAGGCACAGTTCACGGCCACGAACGGCTTACTGCGCCGCGGGCCGGCCTGGTGCAGTGCCCGCGCGAAGACATCCTTGCCGGTACCGGTCTCGCCGAGAACGATGAACGGAATGTCGCGCTCGATCAGCTTCGCGGCGCGCTCGGCGTTGCGTTTCATGCGGGTATCGCCGAACTGCATGCCATCGAGCGGCAGGCCCGCCGCAGGCGCTTCCATCGGCGCGAACGCCCGCGGTACCGCCAGGCCCCGGGAATTGCTCTCCATCTGCTCGGACGGCGCTTGGAAGCTGGCGTAGAAGCGCCTGCCGCCCTGTACGTCGCGCAGCGGCTGAGGATGGGTCGATTGGCGCTGCGCACGCGACAGCGCGTCGTCCGCACGCAGATTGAAGATCTCCTGGATCGGCCGGCCGGCGATCTCGTCCACCGTCGACAGCCCCAACTGGAATAACGCGCTGCGGTTCGCGGCCCGCAGCCGCCCGCTTGGATCGAAGGCGATGATGCCCTCGCCGAGCGTGCTGACGAACTCGGGCCGGCTGTGAAAGCGCACCACGTAGTTGTCCCGCATGCGGCAGATAAACAGCCGGTTCTCGATCAATTGCGCCGACATATTCACCAGCGCCACCGTGTGCTGCTGGGCCATGTGCGATTCACTGGATGCATCGAGCACGCCGGCGATCTCTCCGGTGGGCTCGAAGATCGGCGCCGCAGAGCAGGTCAGCCCGGTGTTCTTGGTGAAAAAATGCTCTTCGCGGTGGACCACGATGGGGCGTTTCTCGACCAGGCAGGTGCCGATGCCGTTGGTCCCCTGGGCCGACTCCGACCAGCTCGCGCCGTTGACCATGCCGGCGCTCGCCGCCGCGGTGGTGAACAGCGGATCGCCGATATAGTTGAGCACGACGCCGTCGGCGTCCGACAGCAGGATGGAATAGCCGGAGCCGGCCACCTGCTGGTAAAGGTTGGTCATTTCGGACTTGGCCATCTCCACGAGATGACAGCAGGCTTCCCGCCGCTCGGCGATGTCCGCCCGGTCGAGTACCTCCGGTTCGTCTCTGCGCTCGGGTGCCAGCCCGAAGTCGTCGATGCATCTGCGCCAGGACTCGAGCACGAATGCCCGGTAGTCCGCCGCCGACACGCCGCCGCGGGCGGCGTCGAGCACGGTCGCGCCGTGGCTCGCCGTTTGTAGACCCTCAGCCATGTTTCTCCTCCGGGATTGTCGGGAGGCGGGTACGATCGCCGCGCCTCTCTCTTGTCTCTTCTCGAGTGTCTTTGATTGATGCCTCCTCTCTTCGGTGTCGTCTCGCCCGCTACCCCGAACGCCCGCCAGGCATCGTGCTGGCGTCGAGGAATTTGTCGAAGTGAACGGCGTCTTGTGCGACGCCGCGGGCTCGCAAGACCTCGATCGCTGCATCGATCATTCCGGGCGGACCGCAGAGATAGGCTTGGGCACGCGGCCAATCGATCTCTCGGTCAGCGATATGCTGCGTGACCAAGCCCCGCGCGCCCGTCCATGGACTGTCCTCGGGCTCCTCCGACAACACAGGCAAGAACTCCATCCGGTGCTCCGGATGCCAACGGGACGCGAGCGACCGCATCTCGTCGAGACAGTAAAGATCGTCCTTGGTTCTGGCGCCGAACAGGAAGGTCGCATCCCGCGCGCAGCCGCTGTCGGCCGCGTGCTCGAGCAGCGCCTTGATCGCGCTCATGCCGCTGCCTCCGGCGATGCAAACGATGGGACCGTCCCCGTCGCGCAGCCAGAATGCGCCGTAGGGTCCGCTCGCGGTCAGCGTCGCACCGCGCCTGTCTGCATCGAACAGCCAAGTCGTCAGCTCGCCGTTCGGTACCTTACGAATATAGAACGTCAATGTGCTCCGTGCCGCCTCCCCCGGCGGCGTCGCGAACGAATACGAACGCGGCGCACCGATGCCGGGAAAGCTCAGATCGGCATATTGGCCGGCCAGGTACTGCTCACCGGATTCGCGCAACGGCTGCTCGAGGCGGACCGTGAGCTCCATGATGTCGTGGGTCAGCATGCGGGTTTGCGCCAGCTCGCCGGCGACGGTGCCGACTTCGACAGGCGCAGCGCCGGCCGCGTCTAGGTCGATCTCGACGACCAGATCGCTCTTCGCCTCCGATTGGCAAGCAAGGATCATGCCGCTGTCAAGCTCATCCCCATCCAGGACGTAGGCAAAATCCGACAGCTCCTTCACCTTGCCTTCAACGAGCCGCGCCCTGCAAGTCCCGCAGCTGCCGACCCGGCAATCGTGGGGCCAGGGCAGACCGGCGGCGAGCCCGGCCTTGAGCAGATTATCGCCGGGCTGAATCTCCAGCGTGTCCCCCGACGGGCGCAGCTGCACGCCGAAGGCTTTCTTGGCTTTTCCGAAACCGAACATGTTGGATCTGGCCTGTGGCTGGCAAAGGTGACTGACGACGCCGATCGTCAACGGCATCGCCTGCGGAGCTCCGCGGTAGGCATGCTGCGGCCGCGGCGCCCGAGGCCACTCGCGCGCCGCGGTGGGGCTCAAGCGTTGATGCTGACCGAGCGGATGTGGCGGCCTTTGATCTCGTCCATGGTCGGCAGCACGCTCGCGGCGAAGAAGTTTTCCTTGCTGGTGCTCTTGTGGCCCTGAACGGCTTGCCACCACTCGGCGATGGCCGAGCGCGCGGATACCAGCTCGCCGTGACCGGTCAGCTCGCAGCAGTGCGCATAGGGCGCCCAGTGAATATCCGCCAGCGAGAATTCGCCGACGATGAAAGCGCCCTTGTAGCGCTTATTGTGCAACTGTGCTTCCAGCGCATCGAAGGCCACTCCCAGCGCGGACATGGCGCGGTCCACATTCTTACCGGCGAGCAGGTCGTCGACATGGGGCGCGACATGGTGGGTCGCGAATTCGGACCACTGGTAATGCAGCGCGCGGGCGACGCCGTTACGCGGAATCAGCGATGGCCCGAAACCCTTGTCGTTCAGGTACGACATGATGGTCAGGGTGCCGCAGAGGGTGAAATCCACGTCACGCAGGCACGGAATGGATCCGAACGGCGACATCGAGCGGAATTCCTGGGAGTCGGTGGAAAGGGCGTCGGTCCCGACGACCCGGCTTTCGATATCGACACCCTTTTCTCCGGCCGTCATCAGACACTTCAGGGTGTCGGGGTCGCCGGGCAGGCCGAAGAGCTGGATTTTGGCATGTAGATGATCGCCGATCATGATGTTGTCACTCCTCTCATTTCGTTATTCGGTGGCATGCGCCCGGCCTTGCGCGCGAGCGCCGAACGCGCCGGAGTTTACCGGCGCGGGCGTCAGTCTTCGTATTGCAGCGCGCCGGACGGACAGCTTGCGACGACGGCGCGCACCTCGTCCTCGGAGGCCGCGTCCTGATGGATCTCCAGCCCCTCGGTGCCGACTTTGAAAACGCCCGGCAGGCCCTTGACGCAGTTGCCGGCGTGGACGCAAACGTCGGCATCCCAGGTGACTTTGGCGGAGGAAGTGGTGCTCATGATGTTGCCCTTGCGGTGATAATGATTAGACGTGGACGATCTCGGCCTTCATGGAATACAGGATGGACAGCACTTCATCCTGCTCGCGCTTGCCGGCGCCGTTCTTCGACATGGCGTCCAGCACGTCGTCGATCACCGCGACGAACTCCTGATCGCTGATGTTCATTCCTCGGTGTGCGCTCAGCATGTCCTTACCGTCGTAGTTCTCGGGACCGCCGGTGCCGGCGCAGAACATGTCCCGGACCAGGCCCTTGACCTTCTCCGCGTCGCTATCGGCGTAGCGTTGCTTGATCGCGGTGTTGCGGGTGTGATTGGCCCAGATGTCTTCGGTAATCGCGGAAATACCGTCGAACCCCCCGAGGCGTTCGTACAGGCTGGCTTCGTGCTCGCTCATGGCTCGGATCTCTTCGGTGGTTGATGCTCGTTGTCGTGTCATCCGCCGCGCGAGAGCGCCGCGACGGCCCGCTCGAAGCGGGGCCACGGCGGATGCCTCGAATCAGACTATCCAAGCGCCGGCATCGGGCCTATACGTGGTACCACGTGTGCCGGCGGTGGCGTGATCGGGGCCGTGGGAGGCATGGGAGGGCCCGCGTCGGTCGACAGCCGCGGGCGCCGGGGGGATGATTGCGGACGTCTACGCGTCGCGCTGGTCCTGCTCGCTCAGCATGGCGATGCGCACGATATCCGACGGCGAGCGCGCGTCGAGCTTCTCCATCAGCTTGGCCCGGTGCAGCTCGACGGTCCGGAAGCTGATGGACAGATTGCGGGCGATCTCCTTGTTGCGCAGACCGGCCACCAGACCTTCCATGACCTCCCGCTCTCGAGGGGTCAGCAGCGCCACCCGGCGCCGCGCTTCCTGGCGGCCTTGGGCGGTCTGCCGGCGGGCCGTCTCGCCGTTCAGGCAGTTGCCGACCCGCACCAACAGGTCGTCGCTATCGAGCGGCTTCTCGACGAAGTCCAACGCCCCGCCCTGCATGGCCTGTACCGCGGTCGGCACGTCGCCGTGTCCGGTGATGACGATCACCGGCAGCTGGACCCCGCGCCGGCGCAGCTCGCGCTGCAATTCCAGGCCGCTGGTATCGGGCATACAGATATCCAGCAACAGGCAGCCGCTCAGGGATTCGGGCTCGACGCCGTCGATAGCCGCCAGGAAGTCTGCGCCGCAGGCGAAGGCCTCGGATTCCAGCCCTTCGGAGCGGGCAAGCAGGCTCAACGCCCGGCGCACGGGCTCGTCGTCGTCGACAATATAAATCTTCATCAGCCGTCACCGTTCGCCGACGGCCCCGGCGCCGGCGCCGTCGGCAGCGTGAAACGAAACGTTGCCCCGGCATCGGGGTTGTTATGGGCTTCGAGGACGCCGTCGTGGGCTTGGATAATGGATCGGGTAATGGCGAGGCCCATGCCCATCCCGTCGTCTTTGGTTGTAAAGAAAGGCTCGAACAGGTTCGGGATCAACTCATCCGTCAGGCCGGTGCCGTTGTCCGTGACGCTCACGCGCACCCGTGTGCCGTCCGACACCTCGGAGGCGATACGTAGATGGCGCGCATCGCCGGGCAGGGCCTCCATCGCATCCACCGCATTGCGCACCAGGTTGAGCAGCACCTGCTCGATCAGCACCCGGTCCGCGCTCACTTCCGGGAGGTCGCCGGACAGTGCCAGCTCGACGCGGATACCCTGGTGCCTGGCCTCGATATTGGCCAGTCGGACCACGGTCCGGATGGTCTCGTTCATGTCGATGGCGATGTAGCGGATCTCGGAGCGGCGCACGAAGTCGCGCAGGCGGATCACGATCTCGCGGGCGCGCTTGGCTTGGCCGGAGATCTCGCGCAGCGTCTCGCCGACTTCGTCGCGACTGGCCGCATCACTCTCGAGCAGCTTGACCAGCGCCGTGCTGAGCCCGTTGATGGCGGTCAGCGGCTGCGAGAGCTCATGGGCGATCTGCGAGCTCATCTGGCCGATGGTGGTCACGCGCGAGACATGACTGAGCTCCAGCAGATGCTGGCGCTCCCATTGCTCGATACGCTTGCGCTCGGTAATGTCCGTGATCACGGCGACGATGCCGCGCACGCGGGCCTCGTGGTCGAGGTCCGGAATCAGCGAGCAGCGGACATCGCGGCTGACTTGGCCGCGAAAGCCGATGGCCAACTCGCACTCGATCGGCTCGCCCTCGAGCGCGGCGTCGATCAGCGGCTGCACTTTGTCGTAGGTCGCACGCCCGATCGCGTCACCGAGCATTGCGCCTTTGCTGCTGTCTTTCAGACCGTACCACTCGGCGAAGGCACGGTTGAAGAAGCGCAACCGCTGCGCCCTGTCCAGATAGACGATCAGCACCGGGATCGCATCCGTCACCAGACGCAGCTGCGCCTCGCTCTGGCGCAACTCTTCCGCCACGCGGCGGCGCTCGGTGATGTCGGTGAAGACACCGAGACAGCCAGTGAACGTGCCCTGCTCGTCGAAGAAATGGCGCGGCGATGTCAGCGTATAGAGGATGCGTCCATCGCCGCCGGTCCAGGCCGTCTCGAAGCTCGGCGACGCGCAGGAGCTGCGCGCGGCGATGCGCTCGCGCATCATGTCCTTGTCCTGCGGGTGCACCAGCTCCAGCAGCGGCCGTCCGAGCACCTCGCCCGCGTCAAGGGCGAACATTTGGCAGAAGGTCCGGTTGACGAAGGTAATACGGTAGTCCGCATCGGTCATGGCGAGACCCTCGTTCATGGTCTCCACCAACTCGCGATAACGGCGCTCGCTGGCGCGCAGCGCGGACTCGGCGGCTTGGCGCTTGCGCTCCGCGGACACGCGGTCGGTGACGTCCTGCAGAATCAGCGTCGCGCCGAGCTGCCCGGTGCGATCGACCAGCGACGATGCGATCACTTCGACATGACGTCGCGCCCCCGCCTCGGAGCGAATCTCCAGGATCTCCGGCATGCGCTTTCGCATCGGCGCCACGCAGCGCGCGATGAGGTTGCGAAAGCGTATGTGATCCGTCTCGGGCAGGAACTGCGTCAGCGCCGTGCCGAGGGCGTCGCGCTCGCTCGCCGCAAGCACTTGGCAGGCGTAGCGGTTCAGGCTCAGGATCATGCCGTGGACGTCGACGTTGAGCACACCGATGGGTGCCCGGTCCAAGAGCCGCTCGACGAAATGCGTCACTTGCGGCGTCCCGTTCGGGATCCGGCCCAGATGGCGCTGCGCCTCGGCAATGGAGCCCTTGAAGTGCCGGCGTTTCAATGCGCGCTCGACGCTCCTGACCAGCACGTCCGGCAGCTGCCCGAGATCGTCCCGCGCCCAAGGCGTGACATCGTGGCCGATGAACGGCGCGAAGCGCAGCGTTTGCGCCAATTGCTCGCGGCGCTCGCGCTCGGTCAGGATCAGCACCGGCATGTCGGCGCCGCTGCTGCGCGCCCGCTGCACGACGCGCACGGGCTCGTCGACGCCGCTGCCGATCACAAGCGCATGGGGCTTCGCGGATGACGCCTCCAGCACCTCGAACAGCTCGTTCGGCGCCCCCGCGCGGCTCAGCAGAATGCGCCCGGCCACGGCGCTGGAGATCAGTGCCTCCGCCTCGTCCCCGACCTGCAGCAAAAGAGCGACGCCGGGTGCCTGTGCTCCCCTCTGTCTGTTTTCTAGCCCCACCGATTCATTGTCCCAGGATCGGCTTGCCGAGCAGCGCCCGGCCCGTCCATAGGCGCAACACATCGGTGGTCGGCGCCATCACGTGGGCGGCGCGCGCGTCGCGCAGCAACCGGTGCAGCTTCGAGCCGCCGCGGTAGGCGATGCCGCCGCAAAGCGTCATAACCTCGTTGACGATATCGATCGCGCAGTCGGCGACCTCGGCCTTCGCGGTGAAGACCGCCGGCAGCGCGTCCGGGTCGCCGGCGTCGAAGCTCGACGCGGCGTGATAGCAAAGCCGGCGGGTGCGCTCCAGCTTGCCCCAAAGGCAGCCGAGACGATGCTGGGCGATGGGCAGCTCGCTGAGCCCGCCGCCGGTCTCGGAGTACTCGCGCTTGAGCAGATGGTTGCGGGCCTCCTCGAGGGCCGCGCCGGCGATACCGAGGTAGGTACCGGTCATCGCCATCAGGAAGATCGGGCAGACGACTTGGAACACATACCAGATCTGATCGCCTTCCTCGCCCAGCAGATCGATCCTCGGCACCACCACGTCGTCGAGATCCAGGCTCATCGAGGAATTCCCGCGCATGCCGAGCCCGGACCAGGGCTGCCCCCAGCGCAGTCCCTCGGCGGTGGCCGGAATCACGACGCAGGAGAACTGCCCGAGCGGGCCGTTCGGGTCCGACGCCACCGTGGAGACCACATAGGAGTCCGCATAGCCGCCATTGGTGACGAAGGTCTTGGCGCCGTTGGCGCGATAGAGGTCTACGGAGACCGAATCGAGGCGAGTACGCGGGATGTAGAACTGGGAGCCGGTGCCGGCTTCGCTGAGCGACAGCGTGGTCAGATGGCGGCCTTCGACGATGGGGCGCAGGTAGCGGATCTGCTGATCGGGCGTGGCCTTGGCGGACAGCACCGCCGAGCCGACCAGGTGCATGCCGAAGCACATGGCCGTGGAGGCGCATTCCTGGCCGAGGATCTCGCAAGCCTGTGCGACGGCGAAGGAACCATGCCCGAGCCCGCCGAACTCCTCCGGCACCGTGAGACCGGCAAGCCCGGCCTTCTGCAGCGCACGAATCGCCTCCTCCGGCCATTGCGCCATCTGATCCACTTGCGCCGCATTGCCGGCGACCACCGTCTTGGCGATCTCCTGTACCTGCTCCAAGGCAAACTCCAGATCCGTCTGGTACATGCCGTAATCGGCTCGCTTCATCGTCTGGTGCCTCCTATAGGTTATGCAAGCCTGCCGGGCCGCGCGCCCATGGGCACGATGCAATTGGCGAGCCACCGGAGGGCGTGGTCATCCCCGCCGCGCGGCGCGGAGCTTCGGCCGCGGGCGGACGGAACAGCCCGATGGCAAAGTGCGCCACTGCCGTGACACTGCTGCGTGGCTGTCTTGCGTGGATGACAGTCCGCCGCCGTCATGCCGGCGCCGTCGCGGCGCCGGGCCGGCGCATCACGTAGTCCTGCGTATATCTGCCCACAGTCTCGCCGCATAGCCTTGGACCTGCAGCGACGCACAACGTGCGGCGCGTCGCCGTCCGGGCGCTGCTCACGGCGATGCCGTCGACATCAACAAGACACCACAAGCGAGGCAATCATGTCCCAAGCTACGGTCAAGCAGGCGCTGCTGGCAACCATTGCCGGCATCAACAAAGACCCGCGCACGGCCAAGGTCGTGTTTCGCGCCGGCAGCCGTCTCGAAGAAGACGTGCGCTGCTCGGCGCAGATCCGCGACTTCCCCCCGATGGTGATCGACGAGCCTCCGGCCCTGGGCGGCGAGGACGCGGGCGCCAATCCGGTGGAGCTCGTGCTGGCGGCCCTCGGCACCTGCCAGGAGATCATGTACGCGGCCTATGCATCGGTGATGGACATCCCGCTCGACGGCGTCGAGATCACGGCCCGCGGGTATCTCGATCTACGCGGGCTGTTCGGCTTGGACGCGGATATACCGCCCGGCTACCAGCGGGTGAGCTTCGATGTCGATATCCGCAGCTCGGCCTCGGACGAGGATCTGCGCAGGCTGATCGACACCGTCGAAGCACATTGCCCCGTGCTGGACATCCTGACCCGCTCCGTGCCGGTGCAGGGCAAGGCCAGCGTCAACGGCCGCCCGCTGGCCGCACCCGCCAGCGACGCCGCCTGAAACCGCCGCCGCCGCCCTGTTCGCAGCCGGCCACTGCATCGCCGGCCCTTAAGGGTATGACCTCCCTTCGCCCGCCCGACCATCGAGCAGCCCGCGAACATGGGCTTCGGTATCGCCAACAACAGCCTTATGGGCGGCGATCTGCTGCTGGCCACGGACTTCGTGTACAAGTTCCGGGACGACGCCGGAGACCAGCAGGATATCTACGGCGACCAGGCGATCCCCTCCGTCGCCGCGCAGCGCTCGCGCGGCAGCTGGCCTTAACGCATAGGTGACGGCTATGCGGACGCCCCCCGGCGCTCTAGCCGCGGCCGGGCGCCGGCATCGCTGCCGACTCGAACCGCGCCCGCACCGCGGCACGCGCGTCGCCGCCGAGCAAGTCGAATAGGACGCCGGGCCGGGAACCGCCGACCAGCCAGACCGGACAGCCGCAGCGGGCACCGAAGTCATGGAAGGCGGCATCGACAACGCCGCTCGACTGCAGGCGCTCGACCGTGGTCGCCCCGGCCTGTAGCGGCGCGGACTTGATCAGCACCAGCCCCTGCGCGCCAACGCGGGCGGCGGCGATGGCGGCCAGGCTGTCGGATGTCACGGTCCAGTCGGCCGGAATCTGCCCGGCGTCCCGCCATCCCCCGCCGAGCAGCTCCCTGCGCGGGTGCCAGACGCGAGCCGTCGGGACATCGAACGACGGCGGCGGATCGTCGACATCGTCGGTGCGCGCCAATGACGGCGCCAGCGCGCACAGCAGATGGGCCATTTGCTCCATGGCCAGCACCGCCATGGCGTGGGCGGTACGATCATCGAACGGCCAACGCTGCTGGGCCGCGCGCACGGCGTCCGCGAACGGGCCGCCGCCGGGCACCACCAGCAGCGGCGAGGCCGAGCGCGTCGGCGCAGACGCCAGCGCCCGCGCCCACTCGCCGAGTCGCCCGGTCGCATCGAGGCTGCCGCCGAGCTTAACGACCCACATCGGCCAGCGGCTCGCCCTCGAGCAGCCGAAGCAGGGGTGCGGCCTTGTCGAAGGTCTCCCGGTACTCCTGCTCCATCTCGGAATCGTGAACAATGCCGCCGCCGGCCCAGAAGCGCACCGTACCGGCCGCGTGGACCAGGGTGCGGATGGCGATATTGCTGTCCATGGCGCCGTCGAAGCCCAGATAGCCGATGGCGCCGCAGTAGACGCCCCGGCGCTGCGGCTCCAGCGACTCGATGATCTCCATGGCACGGATCTTCGGCGCGCCGGTAATGGACCCGCCGGGGAAGCAGGCCCGCAGCAGCGAGGCCGCATCCTCGCCGTCGGCCAGCTCGCCGGTGACGGTGCTGACGAGATGATGCACCGCGGCGTAGCTCTCCACGGCGAAGAGCTCGGGCACGCGCACGCTGCCGGTCCGGCAGACGCGGCCCAGGTCGTTGCGCAGCAAGTCCACGATCATCAGGTTCTCGGCGCGGTCCTTGGTGCTTTCCGACAGTGCCCGCGCCAGCGTCGAATCCGCCTCGGGGTTCACGCCCCGGGGCCGGGTGCCCTTGATCGGCTTGGTCTCCACGCGGCCGTTGCGCAGCGACAGGAAGCGCTCCGGGGAAGAGCTCATTACCTTCGCGAACGGCGTCGACAGGTAGGCCGCGAACGGCGCCGGATTGAGCCGGCGCAGACCGCGGTACGCGGACCAGGCATCGCCGGCGGCGCGGGCCGCGAAGCGCTGGGCGAAGTTGACTTGATAGCAATCTCCGTCGCGGATGTACGCCTGGATGCGGGCGAAGGCGGCGGCATACCGGGCCCTGGTCAGGTTCGAGCGCACCGGACTGCGCAGCCGAAACGCCCGCGTGCGCATCGGCGCCGGCTCGGCGAAGGTCCGCAGCAGCTCCGGCCAGCGTGCGAGCGTGCGCGGATCGCGGCCGGCTCCGACCAGCCAGCAGCGCCGTTCGCCGTGATCGACGACCACGGCCCAGTCGTACAGCCCGACCGCCATGTCGGGCATGTTCTCGGCATCGCGCGCCAGCACCGGCAGCCGCTCGATACGCCGCCCCAGGTCGTAGCCGAGCCAGCCGATGGCGCCGCCGGCGAACGGCAGGCCGGCAACGGGCGCACTGCGCTCGCCGAGGGCGTCGCGCAGCAGCGCAAAGGGGTCTTGCGGCGACAGGGAGACACCGGCTTGCGAGTGGATGCGGGTCACCGCTCCCCGCGTGGCCAGCGTCAGATAGGGGTCGGCCGCAAGGATGTCGTAGCGCCCGCCCTCGGCCTGCGGCCGGCAGCTATCCAAAAAGACGGCCCAGGGGCGATCCGCCAGTACCTCGAACAGCAGTGCGCTGTCCGCTCGATACGGAAGCTCCTCAAGCAGTGCCATGATGGGTCTCCGGTGACGGCAGCAGCGCGAGCGCCACCGCAGGCGCGCAGTCGCCCGCGTCGGCGCCGCCCTTTGCCTGAACGGGCGCGGGCGCGGGCTCCGCACCCTGCCCGACCAGCGTCGGCCAGTCCACATGGCCGCGGCCGAGCCGCCGTGCCAATTCCGGGACCAGGAAGCGGCCGACACCGGCACCCACCAGCGGCGCGTCCTCGGACAGGCCTGCCGAGCATCGGCGAACACAGGCCCGCCAGATGCGCTCGATCTGGCTTTGGCGGAAATAGTCGGCCAAAGCGCGCCACTGATGGGGCTTGCGGGCCACCGCGTCCTCGCCCAGCATGCGCGCCAGCCGCGCCGCGCTCTCGGCCTCGCCTTTGGGCCGGCCGTCGGCGGTCTCGCCGAGATCGGCGTGCCCCGGCAGCTCGCCCGTCAGGCGGTAGACATCCGCCGCGGTGGCGAAATACTCGGCGGCGAGCCCCGTCCAGACGCCGTCGAAGGGCGCGCGCTCGGCAAGCGCATGCACGGGCGTGCGCACGACACCGCAGTAGACCAGCTCCTCGGCGCTCATCCGCTCGCGATCGGACCAACCCTGCGCGTCGGGCCGGCCCGCGCGCACCGCGACGATGTCCGTGGTCGTGCTGCCGATGTCGACCAGCAGCGCGTTGTCCATGTGCCGCCCGACCAGCGCGGCGCTCGCATGCCAGTTGGCAGACGCGACCCAGCGGTGCTGCTCATGCGCCGCGGCCGGCGGGAGCAGGCCCTTCGGGCCGGCGTAGATCATCGTCTCGCCGCCGCCGACGTTGGCGCAGAATCGCCGAACCAGCGCCGCAACGCCATCGGCGCGCGTGGCGAAGATGTCCGCCAACTCGCCGGTCATGGTTACGCGGTGGCGGCAGCGGCGCAACGGAAAGCGCGCCGCCAGCGCGTCCGTCGCCGCGTCCAATTGTTCCAGGCCGCGCCACAGCGGTGTATGCAGCTGCTCCACCTGCCGAAGCGTGCCGGCCTGCGCCAGCGCCACCTTCAGGTGCGCGCCGCCCAGGTCCCAGCCCATGACGGCTTGCTCATGCGACATGACATAGCTCCAGATCGACATCGATAGGCCGGCGGTCGAGCCGTGGCGGCTCCCTGACCTGACCCAGCGCGTACCCGACCAGCATCTCGGCCACGTTTGCGCCCAGGGAGCGGCTCAGGCCCGGATAGCACGAGGTCAGGCGCGGATTCACCTCCAGGATGACCGGCCCCTGGCGGGTGACGATCATGTCGACGCCGACGAAGCCCCACAGACCCGGAATCGCGGCGGCCACCCCGCGCCCGAGCGCGGCGCATTGCTCGCGATCGCCGTCCAGACCGTTGACCCCGCACCCCAGCAACGCGAAGCCATCGTCGCGGATCGCCACGCGCAAGGCGTTGCAGGCAAGCAAATGGGCGTCGTCATGCTCGATCAACAAAGACAGGCTGGCCGACTGCCCGCGCAAATAGGGCTGCGCCACCCAGCTTTCCGGGTGGGCCAGTTCGGCCACCGCGCCTCGCAGTGCTTCGCCGCCGCGCACGAGCTTCGCACCGAGTCCGCCGACACCCTGGTCAGGCTTCAGCACCCAGCAACCACGGTCATCGGACGGGGCTTCCAAGGCCCGCCAGGTCGGTACCACCGGCAGCGAGCGCTTGGCGAGCACGGCCACTGTTGCGTGCTTGCTCGAGGCCACGGCGACAGCACGCGGATGGCTATTCAGCAGCGTACGGCCCGCGCCGAGCACGGCATTGCTGACGTGCGCGAGCGCACCGTCGGTCTCCGGTGCGATGGGCCAGACCGCGTCCGCCTCGGCGATGCCCTGCTGCAGCGCGCGGACGAGATCCTGTTGACTCGCGACCCAACGAATGGGCACGGTCAGGCCGCCGGCCGGCAGGCGCTGATCGCGGCTGATCTCCACCTGCACGCCCGGAATCGCGGTCAGGTCGGCCACCAGCGATCGCAGCATCAGATCGCCCTCGGACACCAGCTCCGATAACATGGGGCCGCCCGCCAAACCGCCGCCGGTCACGTATTCGAAGACAAAAATGCGCATACTGCTCCCTTGAAGCTCGTTCCCGTGATAGACCTCAGGGCCGCCCTTGCCGTCCGCGCCCGGGCGGGCGATCGCTCGCACTATGCGCCGCTGGCGACGCCGCTCTGCCCGGACGGCGATGCGCTGGCGCTGGCGCTGCTACTGGTGTCGCGATTTCGTGCCGACACGCTCTATATCGCGGACTTGGACGCCATCACCGGCACGGGCGGCAATCGCGCGCTGATCGAGCGCATTGCCGCCGCCCTGCCGGAGACGACGCTTTGGGTCGACGCCGGCATCGGCGACCGCGACGCGCTGTTGCAGGCGTCGCTGCAACCGAACCTGCGTCCCGTCGTGGGCTCCGAGACACTGCCCGACGCCGACTTGCTGCGCGATCCTGCCTGCGCCTCGGCGGTGCTGTCCCTCGACCAATACCGAGGCCGCCTGCTTGCGCCCGCCGGCCTGGAGGCGCACCTCGATGGCTGGCACGGCGACGTCGTTCTGATGGGGCTCGACCGCGTCGGCATCGGCGGCGGCCCGGATCTCGCGCGGCTCGCACGCTATCGCCGACGCCTGCCCCGCTGCCGGCTTTACGCGGCCGGCGGCGTGCGCGACGCCGGCGACCTGAGTCGGCTCGCCGACGCCGGCGCCGCCGGTGCGCTGGTCGCAACGGCCCTGCACGACGGCGCCATCTCCGCGGACGACGTGGCGGCGTTCGCCTAAGCCGCGACCGAGACCGCGACCGGCATAGCACCGCGCTCCGCGCCTGGCGCCGGCGGTCGCGGCCACCGCGCCGCTCGCGTGCGCTGCGGCGCGGACCGCGCCCGCCGCATCGCAACGCGGGATCAAGCCCTTCACGGCACCGCGCTCAGCAGCTGTCGAGCATCCCCGCGGATCAGCTGCCGGTCCCCGCGACGGTCCATCGCCGGGAAATAATCCAGCAGCCGGCTGCGGCCTTGTTGCCGATACTCGGCGAGCGTCGGCCCGCGGTAATCGCACCAGGACTGGGTCGTCTCGTAGAGGCGCAGCCCCGACAGGCCGGGCAGGTAGTCGATGAGCTGCTCCCAGACAAAGACGCAGATCATCTCGGTGCTGGAGCGCCAGGCCAGCTCCGGCGCCGCGTAATTCAGCGTGTGATGGTCGAAGCGCTCCACCACCAGCCGGTTGACGATCCGCTTGAGATAGCCGTAATCCACGACACAGCCGGTCAGCGGATCGATGCGCCCGGACACCTGCACCTGCAGCAAATAGCGCCCGCCGTGAAGATTGGAGCACTTTGCCGGGTGATCGGTGATGAAGTGGGCGGCGTCGAACACCAGCTCCTTCGTCACCGTCGCCTCGGGCATCGCGTCATTGAACCGGGTCCAGCCGTCGGGAATCGCGGCGAGGCGCTCGCGCAGCAGCGCCATCAGCGCGCGCGTATCCTCCGGGGCCGCGGTGCGCAGTAACGCACCCTCGCCGGACCCGCCCGCCGCCAACCCGCCCGCCGCCAGTGCGACGCAGTCCACGCCGTGATCCCTGCGCAGGCGCTGCGCCGCGTCCCGCGCGTAAGCCGGCTCGGCGAACGGCAGCAGCAGATAGCCCGCCTGCAGGTCGCCGGCGTGGGCGACGAACACCGCGAGCGCGTCGAGAAACACCGGCGGCGGCTCCGGCACTGGCACCGGCACCGGGCGCAAAGCGGGGCGCGTAAAGCCCGCCGGCGCGACCAACGCGCTGTGGGCGACGACACGGTGAGTCTCGTCGCTGTAGTCGTATGACTGACGAAAGCGAAAACCGAAGTCCGCGAGCTGCTCCAGATCCCACAGCAATTGATCCAGGCGCCGGACTTCGCCGCGAATGCGGACATCATCGCCGCCGCGCTCCACCAGGCCGGCCCAGTCCAGCCCCTGCAGCACGGCGCGCGCTCGTTCGCCGGGAGGGTGCCGCGGCGTGCCGGAGCGAACCTCGAACACCGATCCCACCTGATCCGGCTGCAGCAGCAGGTCCAGCGGCAGATGATGACGGATGGCGTATTCGTGCAGCGTCAGTCCGCTGCATTGCAGCAGATGCTCGTTGTCGAGCCGGTCGAGCTCCCGCTCGCACTCCAAACAACGCATGTCGGATCCCTCGGGCCATGGCCGGCGGCGGCCCCGCCGCAGGGACCGCCGCCTAGGCATTGACATGAAAAAGTGCCGGCCGCGGCCGGCGGCGGGTCAGGAATGCGCGGCGAACGGATGCGCCTGATCGGACTTGGACGCAACCACGTCCGCGGGCTTCGGATCGCCGGCAATAGCCCGCTTGATGGATTGCTTGGTGGCCTCGTAGTTATAGTCCTGGATTTTGGCGTCGTCCTTCGCCTCCCAGTGGATGAAGACGCCGACGCAGATAAAGAGGTCGTTCGCCTCCGCCATCGGAATGGTGCCGTCCTCGACGCAATCGGCCACCGCCATGGCCACCCCACGCTGCGCCGGGCCGAACATCTGAACCGCCTGCGTGGCGCCTTTGATGGTGACCTTGTTGAACATCATCGTGTGCGGCTTGCAGGGCAGGTTCGGCGCGACGACGGCGAGCAGACTGGTGAAGCCGTCCTTGTTGTTGACCAGACCGTTACAGAAAGCGGTCTCCACGGCGGAGCCGCGCGGACCGATGAGCAGATCGATATGAGCGACTTCGTTGCCGTCGCCCACCAGGGATTCGCCGACCATCGTGTGATTGATCAAAGCCATGGGGAAGTGTCTCCAGCGGTGATGAAAGTTGAAATGAGCGAGGCTCCGCCAAGATGCAGGCGCAGCCCTCGCCCGGTGTGTCGGCGGTCGTCGCCGGGGTTGCGGGCGGCCGCATTGCGCAGCCGCTCCAGAAACAGGGCAGCGACGGTCAGGTCCGCCGTCGTGCCCGGGTTGATCCGCGCGCGCTTGAGCAGGCGGTCGAAGTGCTGCAGCGATGCCGCACAGGTCGTTTTCGGCGCGCCGGGCAAAGGGCGCACCGCTCGCGCTCGTGCGAGCACACGCAGCGCCGTCGCCTCGCCGAACTTGCGCTGTATATGGCTGTCCGGGAACCGCGACAGCAGAAACAGGAACAGCTCCGTGACGGCATCCAGCTCACCCATGCCCGCCCGGCGGGCCGCCGCCAGGCGCGGGGCCGCCAGCCCGAGCACGTCCCGGTAGCCGGTGCCGTACTGGCGTGCGATGCGATCGCGCGCCGCCGCCTCGGCCATGGCCCGGACCAGCGGCACGCGGGCCGGCCCGCGCACATCGTGGCGCTCGCTGGCACCGAGTCCGCCGGGCGCGGCCAAACGAATGGCCGCGTATACCTGCTCGGTGTCCTCGATGCCGGCTTCCCGCAGGACCCTGCGCACTGCTGCCGGCAGCGGGGTATCGGGATAGTCGAGCGCCGCCTGCGCCAACGGCGCGCACAGCAGCACGATGCCCAGATTGGTGTTGCAGTCCCTGACCCGGCGTGTCGCCGCCACGGCCAGGAGGATGCGCTCGCCAAGCGACGCACCGGGCCGCGCGAGCTGCTCCGCGCTGGCCTCGGCGCTGCGTAAAAAGTCGTCCGCGTCCATGCCGTGGCCGGCCGAGCCGACGGAGACATTGCCGGGTTTCGGCGCTTGCACGTCCAGTCGGCAGGCCGCCAGATAGGCCCGGGCCACCGCGTCCGCGCGCCTGCCGACGGCGCTCATACCGCCGCCAGCCCCGAAGCCGGCCCCGCCGCGCCGAGGCGCCGGCGCAGCAAGTCGTCCGCCAGCAGCGCGGCGATGTCGACGCCGGCATAGGCCATGCGGAGGAGGCTGGCGGCGCGCTCGGCCATCTCTCTGGCCGAACGGTCCGGCACCGCCGCGTGACAGCGCCCGCCCAAGGCGACATTGGTCCGCCACTCCGCGCTGGTGCGCTTGACGGCCGCGGCGACCTGTCCGCCCGCCACCAGCAGCCGCCAGTCGGCGGCGCCGCTCGGGGCACTCTCGATAAAGGCCTGCAGGTACCAGACGCCGTTGACCGCTTGCGCGTCCGGCAGCGCCGCGGGATCGCGGATCAGCGCCAAGCCCGTCCCCTGGGAGCCGAACAGCGGCTTGAGGACCAGCGGCCGGCCGGCGGCGCCGATCTCCCGGACGAATGCCTCGGCGCGCGAGCGGTCGGCCGTCACCAAGGTCGGCGGTGTCGGCAGCCCGGACCGGGCCAGCACGAAACTTGTCAGGCCCTTGTCGACCGAGCGCTCGATGGCACGGGCGTCGTTGTAGACGGGAATGCCGGCCTCGTGCAGTGCATGCAGCACGTCGAGCCGGAACACGACCTCCTCGAGGCTGCCGCCGGCGATGCCGCGCACGAACACCGCATCCGGCAGCCCGTCGGCAAACCCGGGCAGCACGATGCGCGGCGACCCGGTATCGAGCCGCAGGGCACAATCACGCAGGGACAGGAAGCGGACCGCCGCGCCGCGGGCGTTGAAGGCCTTGCGCAGCCGGGCGCCGTGCCAGCCGGGCTCGTCGGTGACGATGGCGACACGGATCATCGCAGCGTCACCCCGAAAGAGCGCCCCAGCAGCGCGGGATCCAGCTCACCGGCGCGGAAGCAGCTGCCGGAGCGCAGCACATTGACGGTGACTCGCGCCGGACTGAACAGCATCGGGTCGATGGCGAAGAAGTCGTAGTCCGCGGCCTTGAAGACCTCGGCGAACGGGCGCCCGTAGTCCCGCGACGCACTGCTCGGCAGGCGCTCGCACAGCGTGCGGGCGTCGTCGTCGCTGCCGTCCACGAACAGCATCACGCTGCCGCCGAACAGAATCGCGTCGTTGGTACGGCCCATCGCGGTGAGGAAATCCGCCGCCGGGGGCGGCAGCGGCGCGGTGCCGGTGCCGTCGATGATTTGCGCCGGCGGAAAGCCCAGCTCGTGCGCCTTGTGCAGCGCCACTTCCAGCACCCGGGCCACGATCTGAACGGTACCGGCGAGACTGTGCGTCGGCGTCAGCACCAGCGTCAGCGATTCCGGTGCGATACCGCAGGCCGCGGCGATCCCGTCGGCCAGCTCGGCAGGCGGCGGCCGGTCCACCTCGAGTATCAGGCAGGCGCTGTCGCCCTGGTCGCAAATGCCGAGCGCGTCGAACAACGGCTCCTTGCGGGACATGGCGCGGCCGGGGCCGGAGCCCAGCGCATGGAAGGCGCCCTTGCCCTCGCCGTGGGACAGGCTCCAGCCGGCATATTGACTGCCGAGACAGGCCAGCACCGGGTCGCGGGTAGAGACCTGGACCGACAGCGGCCAGTCGCGCGTCTGCCCCCCGCCTTCCAGCCGCACACGGCCGAGGCCGGCGAGACACAACTCCGCGATCAGGCGCCCGGCCTCGAGGCCGCCGGGGGCGGCGATACCCGCATCGATCAGCCGCGTGCCGTTCTCGAGCCGGCTCACCCGCAGACGCAGACTCTCCGACTCCGCGACCAAGGCATCGACAAGCCGCTCGGCGCGTGCGTTGAGGCCGAGACCGCGCTGGGCGCGGGCCGACATCGGGCTCTGTGTTTCGCTCATGCTGCCCTGCGCCCCCCGTCGCGGAAACCGGCAAGCAAGACAAGGGAGCGCTCGTCGAGGCGCGCCTCCACGTCCGCTTCGCCGGCGCCGCCGGCGTGCACCGTGCAGATCGGCGCGCCTGCCGGGATCTCCGTGCCGGCAGCCGGCCGGTCGCGGCACCAGCGCGGCCAGTCCAGCGCCGGGACCGTCAGCGCATGCTCGGCGTAGAGCACCCGCAGGCCGCGAACCGCCGGTGCGTCGGCGCGCGGGCGAACGGCATCGGCGCTCGGCAGCACACCGGCAACGGCGGCCAGATGCGTGGACAGGCCGCAGCGGCCGGTGAGCTCCTCGTGCAGCTCCAACGTGGCCGGCGGGCGCATATTCAGCTCCAGCAGCAGCGGCTCGCCCGCGGCCGCGTCCTGCGCCCCGCCTTGATCGGGCGGCAGCAAGAGGTCGATGCCGTTGACGCCGCGCAGCCCGAGCGCGCGGGTCAGCCGCCGCGCGTAGGCCGTCGCAGCGCGCCGCAATGCGGCGGGAGGCGACGCCCAGGTCACGGCGCCGGCGTAGACGTAGGGCGTCCCGGGCAACGCCAGCGTGCGCAGCCGGTTGTAGCCGAGGATGCGCGCCGAGCGGCCGTCGGCGGCGAACAAGGCCGAGACCGGCGTGCCGCGGACGACGCGCTGGTAGTAGGCGTCCGAGGGCAGGTCCGGACCGGCGTCCGCGGCATCGCGAGCACCGAGGCCGCCACTGGAGGCGATGCGTTTGACGAGCCATCCCGCCGGGCTCGCCGGGCTCGCCGGCGGAGCATAGGCGACCGGCGGGAACGTAATCCCGAGGCTGGCGAGCAGGCCGAACAGGCGCCGCGGGCAGGCGACGCGTTCGGCCGCGGCGGCGTCGTTGCCGGCGATCTCGAAACGCCGTTGCAACCGCCGCAGCTGATCCGGGCGCCCGTCGAAGCCGGCAGTCCAGAGCAGACGCCGCGGCGCACCCGATCGTTCACTCAGGGACATCGCCGCGGCGGCCAGGGCCTCGGCGCCCATACCCGCCGCGCGCAGAAAGTGCCGTGCGCAGGCGCGGGTATCCGAATCACCGAAGGCGTCGATCGCCGCCACCCGAAGGCCGGCGCGCGCGGCCGAGGCCGCGCAGTAGCGCACGCTGTTTCCGATGATCAGCAGGTCCGCGCGCTCAGACATGGCGGCGCGCCTCGGCGAAGGCCTCGTCGAAGGCCAGGTAAACCGGGCCGTCGCCGTGAACCATGGACCGCAGCAGGGCGTGCTGGGTGTTGTACTTGACGTTGCCGACCGCCAGCGCGCCGATACCGACCGCCTGCGCCGGCGACCCCGGGATCGGGTCGCCGCTGGCCATCACATTGACCCCTTCGATGCCCTCCGGCGGCACGGCATTGACGTCGCAGGCCACGGCCAGCCGGGCTGCCGCCTCCAGGTGCCGGCGCGCGAGCACCTGAACGCCCGCACTCGCGGCGCCGAAGATCAGCTCTGCCTCCGGCATCAGCGCCAGAATCGCCGCGTCGCTGCTGCCGTCGACGCCGCTCGGGCGCACGCCGTAGCGCTCGGCGCAGGTAGCCGCCACCCGTGCGGCGACGGCTTCGCCCCGGTGGCTGACGATCGCCACGTCGGCACCCGCCTTCGCGGCCAGGATGGCGCAGGTCATGCCGACCGGGCCGGTGCCGCCGAAGATCAGCGTTCGCACCCCGCTCAGGCTACGGTCGCGGCGCTCGCGCAGCATCCGCTCCGCGCAGGCGACCATACCCGCCGCGGTCGTGAAGGCACCGCTGGGATCGGCGAGCACGGAGACCTCGAAGGGCGGGACCATGGCACCGCGGGCGGCCTCGAGCATGTCCATCGCCTGGTGGATATCCCGCCCGCCGAGGAAGATGCCGGTTCGGCGCACGCCCTTGGGCCCGCGGGAGAAGATCGCGTCTTGAGTCAGGCCCGGAACATCGGCCGCTCCGATGCCGGTGTAGGGCACACAATGGTCCCAGCCGGCGTCGAGGGCCATGTTCACGTCGAACGGACTCGCGTTGGGCGCCGTCGTCAAAAGATGCAGGATGGCGGCTTTCTGGTCGCTCAACGGAGGCTCCTCGGCGTCTCGGCGCCGGTTCGGTAGGTGATACGGCTGCCGCGATTGCAGCCACTGACAATGCGCAGTTCCAACGCCGCCGATGCCGTTGTGCCGGCGCGCGACGTCGGGGCCAACGCCCGCGCCAGGCGCTGCGCGTCGGCCGCGCTCGGCACCAGCACGAAGCCGGTCGGTCCCCATGAGCTTTGCCCGACGCCGGGAAAGCCCGCCGCCTCGGCAAGGGCCAGCGCCTCGGCCACCGCGGGACTCGCGTAGCGCCCGCCCTGGGCCGGCGCGAAGTGATCTCCGACCGCCCGCTGAATCTCGGCGATGCCCAGCGCGAACGGCGCGAAGTCCTGCTCGGCCAGCGCGGGCATCACCCGCATCAGCGCGAGCCGGCACAAGTGCGCGGCGAGCGCAGGCGGAAACGGCGCCAGCCGGCGAAAGGCGTCGACCTCCGGCTTGCCGTGCAGCCCCCGAGCACTCCGGTCGATGATCAGCAGCACGCGCCAAGCCTCGGGGAAGCGCAGCCGCGCGATGACGGGCGGCGCCGACAAACCGGTGCCGCGCCCGCCGTCGACAAGGAAGCCGCCGCTGTCGAAGCTGCCGACGCCGATGCCGGAGCGCGCGCCGCGTCCCGCTGCTTCCGCGATGGCCGCGGTACGCTGGCCGAGGCCGTACAAACGATCGAGCGCGGCGCCCACCGCCAGGCACAGCTGGGTACCGGAGCCGAGCCCCATGTGACCCGGCGTCGCCTCGCGGACCTCGACATGCACGGCTCCGGGAGCCCCCATTGCGGCGCATAGCCGCTCGGCGCTCGCGCGGGCCCGCTCGGCGTCGGGACCGCTGGCCGAGAACGCGGCCGCGGGACGCACCTCCAGCCGGGTCGGAAACCCGTCGACGGCAAGCCCCAGGCTGCCGAAGCGTCGCCCGAGCTCGCCGCTGAGATCGAGAAATCCGAGGTGCAGGCGTGCCGAGGTGTCCACGTCGACACGGCTATCCGCGGCGATACCCGGTAGGCGGTCGCCGCGGAGGCCGACCGTGTCGCGCTCGACCGGATTGATGAGAGGTTGCGTTGCCATGGCGGGAGCATCAGCAACTCGCGTGCCCAACCACGGCGATCGGACCGCACGCGCCATCCGGCGGGCTCCTATGGCCGCGCGCCGCGGCGCGCTGCTCCCGGTGTGGCGCAGTCTGTCACCGGCGATGAATGGCCTGAGTGACAAGGCGCCCGCCCGGTTGCGGCGCCGGAGCGCAGCCGCAGTGCCCCGGTAGCGCCGAGGTGCCGACGCGGGCCGCGGCACGGCCTTTGCTGTGCAGCGGCGGATGCGCCGCCGCCCCGGCCGGCCGCAAGACCCGATAGCAACCGAACATGACGTTGAACGGCATCCCCATCGAAGACACCTTCGCCGAGGCCTTCGGCATGAAGGCGACGCGTATTCTGATCACGGCCATCGACGGCGAGTGGGCACGTCAGGCCGGCGTCACCATGACCGGCTTCGCCACCTCGGTAATCGGATGCGGCGTCGAGGCGGGCATCGAGCGGGAGCTGGCCGCGGAAGAAACCCCGGACGGTCGGCCCGGCGTCAGCGTGCTGCTGTTCGGCATGTCCGGCAAGGACCTGGCCAAGCATCTGGAGCGCCGTGTCGGCCAATGCGTGCTGACCTGCCCGACCACGGCGGTGTTCGCCGGCATGGACGGCGAGGAGCGGCTGCCGCTGGGCAAGAACCTGCGCTTCTTCGGCGACGGCTGGCAGATCGCCAAGCTGATCGGCGGCCGCCGCTTTTGGCGTGTCCCGGTGATGGACGGCGAATTCGTGGCGGAGGAGACCACCGGGCGCTGCCCGGCGGTGGGGGGCGGCAATTTCCTGGTGCTGGCCCGCTCTCAGCGCGCCGCCTTGGACGCCTGCCAAGCGGCAGTCGCCGCCATGCGCGGCCTGCCCAACGTGATCATGCCGTTCCCGGGCGGGATCGTGCGCTCCGGCTCCAAGGTGGGCTCGCGCTACAAGGCGCTGATGGCTTCCACCAACGAGCGCTACTGCCCGACACTGCGCGGCTTGACCGAGCCCGTGCTCGGCGCCGACGTGGGCTGCGTGATGGAGATCGTGGTCAACGGCCTGACGCCGGAGGACACCGCCGCGGCCATGGGCACCGGCATCGCGGCAGCCTGCGCGGGGGGCCGCGACGCGGGCGTGCTTGGCATTACCGCGGGCAACTACGGCGGCAAGCTCGGCCAGTACCACTTCCGTCTGCACGAGGTCGCCGCATGAGCACGTTGACCCTGACCCAGCACGCGCCGACGCCCCAGCGCCTGGACCTGAGCGGGCTGATCCCCGAGCGCCTGGCCGGACTCGGAGCGGCGCAGATCGCCCGGTTGCCGATTCATGTCGGCAACCGCACGGTGCCCCTCGGCGAGCTGTTCGCGATCGACGGCAGTCCCGGCACGTCACTCGTCGTCGTTCCCGCCGCCGGCAACCTGGACGGCCTCGGCAGCGGCATGCGCGACGGGGAGCTGCGCGTGGAAGGCGACGCCGGGCGGCGCGCGGCGGCGGGCCTTGCCGGCGGCAGCGTCGTCATCACGGGCGACGTCGGCGACGAGGCGGGCAGCGGCATGTCCGGCGGGCGGCTGACCATCGCCGGCAATGCCGGCGCGCGACTGGGCGGCCCGACCACGGGCGCCACGCAGGGCATGAGCGGGGGCACGATCCTGGTCCGGGGCAGCGCCGGTGCCCGCGCCGGCGAGCGGCTGCGCCGCGGCACCATCGTCATCGCCGGCGACTGCGGCAATGACGCCGGGGTCAACATGATCGCCGGCACGCTGGCGATCATCGGAACCGCCGGGCGGATGACCGGCAGCGGCATGCGCCGCGGGACGATTCTGCTGTCCCGGCCACCCGCATCCCTGCCGGTGACGTTCGCCGACAACGGCGTGCAGGATCTGACCTTTATGGCGGTGTTGCTGCGCGAGATCGCGACCATGACCGACATCGGCCCATGGGGCACGCCGCGCCCCGCGCGCCGCCTGCTCGGCGACATCGCCGACGGCGGCATGGGCGAGATTCTGCTGCCGAACTGAGCCGGCCATCGAGCTCGGCCCATCACCGCCCGGTGGTCTCGGCACCCGACCAGGCACGCCGTCGCGGGTACGGCCGCCAAGCGCGTGGCGCGGCAAATCCACCCGCCGGGTTTCCCCTGGGGGCCGGGTGGCAGGCCGGGTGGGAGGCCGGCTCGGTTGGCTGCTTGCGGCGACTGGCCGGCAAGAGAGGCGGCGGGGTCGGCGTACCGTCCGTCACACACCCCGGGCAGGGGTGTCACCGCTGCGGCCCAGTTCATCGTCGCAGGACGGGCAATACCGCTTCCATGGCGCGGGCCGGCGTCCGCGGCGGCAGTTGGCACTCTTGTTGCAGAAAGCAGTTCGGAGTCTGCCGGGTCACCCGGGCAGGACAACGACCATAGATGCACCCGAGAACCAAGCGCGCGGTCGTAGCCGAGACTGCACTTCCCCGCTCGACAGGTGTTCCGGCAATAGCAAATCAGATTGGAGGAGACCATGAAAACACTGACCACCCCATTTCACCGGCTGCGTCGGTCCTGCACCGCTGCCGCCCTCGCGACCTGCTCGACCCTGGCGATCGGGATGCTCCCTGCCACCGTCAGCGCCGATGAGACCTGCGTCTCGCCCTATTCGCCGAAGATCACGGGCCAGGAGCAGTTCGTGCACGTCTGGACCCTCGGCGTAAAGGGCCTGGGCGACGAGCAGGACAAGCTCGTAACCATCGATACCGATCCGAAATCGGAGACCTTCGGCCAGGTCATCCACAGCCTCTCCGTGGGCGGGCGCAACGAGGCCCATCACTCGGGCTACAGCGACGACCGCCGGTATCTTTGGGCCGGCACCCTGGACACCAACAAGATCTTCATCTTCGACGTCCATACCGATCCGAGTAAGCCGAAGCTGCATAAGGTCATCGACGACTTCGTCGCGGCCACCGGCGGCGTGGTCGGGCCCCACAGCTTCTTCGCCCTGCCCGGTCGCATGATGATCAGCGCCCTGTCCAACAACAAGGACCACGGCGGCCGCACGGCGATGGTGGAATACACCAACGACGGCGAATTCGTGGAAACCTACTGGATGCCCACGGACGACGACCTGCGGGGTGCCGAGAAGACCGGCAACTACGCCGACGGCTACGGCTATGACGTGCGCTTCCTGCCGGCCAAGAACATCATGGTGACCAGTTCCTTCACCGGCTGGTCCAACTACATGATGGACTTCGGCCAGATGCTGAACGACCCCGAGGCCATGAAGCGCTTCGGCAACACCGCCATGGTGTGGGATCTGCACAAGCGCGAGCCGCTGAAGATCTTCGACATCCCCGGCGCCCCGCTGGAAATCCGTTGCACCTGGGGCAGCAACTACTGCTTCACCACCACCGCTCTGACCTCCAAGATCTGGCTCATCTACGAGGACAAGAACGAAGGCTGGACGGCCCGCGAAGTGGGCACCATCGGCGACCCTTCCAAGGTGCCGCTGCCGGTGGCCTTCTCCATCAGCGCCGACGACAGCACCCTGTGGGTCAACACCTTCATGGACGGCACCACCCGTCGGTTCGACGTCTCCGACCCCTTCAACGCCAAGCTGATGAGCGAGCACAAGATCGGCTCCCAGGTGAACATGGTCTCCCAGAGCTGGGACGGCGAGCGGCTGTACTTCACCTCGTCGTTGCTGGGTAACTGGGACAAGAAGGGCGAGGCCGACGAGCAGTTCCTGCGGATGTACAACTGGGACGGCGAGAACCTGGTCCTCGGGTTCGAGGTGGACTTCTACAAGGAGAAGCTGGGGCGTGCCCACCTCATGACCTTCAACTCCAACGAGCTCTTCAAAACCAATATCGCCGGGCAAGAGAAGCCGGAAGCGCAGTTGGATGACGCCGTGGCCCTCGCGGATCCGGCCGACTAAGGCCACGCCTAACGCTTTGGTCAGTGAGAGAGGGGCCTTGAGCTAAGGCCCCGGCAGCAAGACCGCCCGGCCACAGTGTGACCGGGCGGTTTCTACATAGTGCGCATGGCCGATGGTGGCGGCCGAGGAGTCCGATAGCCGGATGTTCCCCTACAAACCCAGTTTCCCCCTTGCCCCCGTGCCGGCGCTCGTATTGGCCCTCGGCTGCGCGTTGGGCACCGCTCCCGCCGCCCTGGCGGAGAATGCCGCCGAGACCCCGGGGCCGGTGAAGGGCGCCATCGACCGGCCGCAAGTGTTGGCCCCCGGGTACACGGCCCTGAATTTCGATCCGCCGGACCCCGGCACCTACGGCCTGCCGCCAATTGCCGACGCACCCGACGGCCCGGTGCTCGCGACCGATGGCTCAAACGCCCGTCTCCACGATCTCTTCGCGGGCAAGTACGTCGTGCTGAGCTTCATTTACAGCAGCTGCGACGACGTCAACGGCTGTCCCCTGGCGACCTACGTCCTCTATCGCTTGTATCAGGCCATGCAGAAGGATCCCGAGCTGGCCTCGGACATGCGCCTGATCAGTCTCAGTTTCGACCCGCAGAACGACACCCCGGAGGTGATGCGCCTGTACGCCGAGAATTTCGCCGGCAAGGGCGCGGACTGGCGCTTCCTCACCACCGAATCCAACGCGGTCCTGGACCCCATCCTCGCCGCTTACGACCAGGGCGTTAACCGGATCTACAACGAGGACGGCGAAAACACCGGGCAGATCTCCCACGTGCTTCGGGTGTTCCTGATCGATCCGCAGCGGCGCATACGCAACATCTACAGCGTGTCCTTCCTGCACCCCGATCTCGTGCTGGCGGACGTACGCACCCTGATGCAGGAGGCCGCGGCCGGCGGCTATCGGCCGGCAGCGCGCAAGGCGAAACCGCCCCTGCGGACCCGGGAGCTGCTGGCCCAGGCCAGCCATACCCCGCTGGGGCTGCCCGCCTTGGTGGTGCCCGAGGGGCAGGAGCTAACCGCGGCCAGGATCGACCTGGGGCGCAAGCTGTTCTTCGACCGGCGCCTGTCCGGCAACGAGACCCTGTCCTGCGCCATGTGCCACATCCCCGAGCAGGGCTTCAGCAACAACGCCATGTCCCGGGCGGTGGGCATGGGGGGCCAATCCCTGCGGCGCAACGCCGCGAGCCTCTACAATGTGGCGTGGACGGACCCCCTGTTCGTGGACGGTCGCGAGCGCTATCTCCATACCCTCGCCTGGAGCGAGCTGCTGGATATCAGTCGCATGGGCAACGGCTCCGTCGGGGTCGTGCTGGACAAGCTGCGCGGCCTGCCTGATTACCGGGGCCTCTTCGAGGCGGCCTTCGACGGCCGCGGTGCGGACATGATGACCACCGGTATCGCCATGGCCAGCTATCTGCGCACCCTCGTGTCCGGCAATTCGCCCTTCGACCGCTGGCGCTTCGGCGGCGAGGAAGGGGCCGTGACGCCCGCCGCCGCCCGCGGGTTCGAGCTGTTCACCGGCCGCGCCGGCTGTGCCTCGTGTCATGTGGTGAAGGACGATCAGGCCTTGTTCACCGACAATGCGCTGCACGATACGGGCGTCGGCTGGCAGCATTCCATGGGCAAGGAGCCCGACCGGCAAATCCTGGATTTGGGGGGCGGAATCCGTATCGAGGTGGATCGGGACGCCGTAGCGGACACGGCGGAGCGGTCCTACAACGATCTGGGACTGTACGAGGCCACCCAGGATCCGGCGGACCGCTGGAAATACCGCACCCTTGGCCTGCGCAACGTGGCCGTGACGGCGCCTTACATGCACAACGGCTCCCTGTCCACGCTGGAGGCGGTGGTGGACTTCTACGACCAGGGTGGATTCCGGCATCCCGAGCAGGACGAGCGTATCCGGCCTCTGGGCCTCTCCGATGGCGACAAGGCGGACCTGGCGGCCTTCCTGCGGGCCCTGACGGGCGACAACCTGGCCCTTTTCGAGGCGGATGCGGCGGCCGCGCCCGTGGGCGTGCCGACCGGTTCGGAAACCATGGGACCGGAAAGCACGGCACCGGAAGCCGAGATACAGGAACACACGAGACCGGAACCATGAGACATCGGGCTATTTGCGCCGGCCTCACCAAGGGCGCGATGAAAAGCGAGCTCGCCGGTGCGGCGATGCCGGCAGCCGTCCTGGCCGCAGCCCTACTGGCGGCACCGCCGGGATCCCATGCCGTGGTGGATGGCCCCGGCGACTACAAGGGCAACTACGACAGCCCGGACTACGTCACCCGCTCCTACTCTCTGGAGGCGCGGGTGGGCCGCGAGACCGACCTGCTGGCGCGGGCGCAAAATCCTCCCCTGGGATTGCCGCCGTTGCCGGTGCCCGAGAGCAACCCGCTGACCCGCGAAAAGATCGAGCTCGGCCGCAAGTTGTTCTTCGACCGGCGGCTGTCGCTGAACGGCACCCAGTCCTGCGCCATGTGCCATATCCCCGAGCAGGGTTTCACCAACAACGAGTTGGCCACGGCCGTGGGCCTGGAGGGACAGATCGTCGGGCGCAACGCGCCGACGCTTTACAACGTCGGCTACAAGACCCGCATGTTCCACGATGCCCGCGAGTCGACCCTGGAGCAGCAGGCATGGCAACCCATCGTCAATCCCGTGGAGATGGCCAACCCGTCCATCGGCTGGGTGATCGCCAAGTTGCGGGAGATGAAGGACTACGACGGCCTGTTCGAGGCCGCCTTCGGAGATCGGGGTGTCAGCATGACCTCGGTGGCCGACGCCCTGGCCAGTTACCAGCGTACCCTGCTGGTGGCGAATTCCCCCTTCGACAGATGGTACTACGGCGATGAAGCCGATGCCCTGGACGCCTCGGCGAAGCGGGGTTTCGCGCTGTTTACCGGCCGCGGCAACTGCAGCAGCTGCCACCTCATCGGCGACGACCACGCCCTCTTCACCGATGACGGGTTACACAATAGCGGTACCGGGTACGAACGGGCCATGGGCGAGCCTCCGGGGCCCAAGCGTGTGGCCCTGGCTCCCGGCGTCTTCGGGGAAGTGGCCCCGGAGTCGGTGGCGGTGGTATCGGGCGCCGTCGCCGGCAACGACCTCGGGCGTTACGAGGTGACGGGTGACGTGAACGACCGCTGGCACTACAAGACCCCCACGCTGCGCAACGTCGCCCTGACCGCACCCTACATGCATGACGGGTCGATGCTCACACTCGAAGAGGTGGTGGCCTTCTACAACCGGGGCGGCGTGACCAACCCGTTGCTGGACCCGCGTATCCGTCCCCTCGGCCTCGATGCCGGGGACCAGGCCGATCTCGTGGCATTCCTCCAGTCCCTGACGGGCGACTACCGCGCCCTGGTGCTGGACGCGTTCGTGGCGCCGGTCGGAGACGTGGGCAGCCGCTACGACGACGACAACACAGCGCCCTGAAACAAGGAGTCGTCATGACCCCGTTGAAGATCCTATTGACCGCCCTGCTCTGGGCGCAACTGTTGCTGCCGACTGTCCATGCCGCGACGGCCGAGCGCACCATGGACCCGGAATCCGGCCGTCCCCCGGCCGGCGACTTCGTCCTCGGCAGCACGACCGGGGAGACCTATCGCCTGGAAGACATGCGGGGACAGTGGGTGCTGGTGAGCTTCTGGGCCACCTGGTGCGCGCCCTGCCTCGAGGAGATGCCCACCCTGGAGCGCTTGTATCGGGACATGGCCGAAGAGGGGCTGGAGATCCTGGCGGTGCACGCGGGCCCCGGTGGCGACAAAGTGGGCGCGTTCCTGGAGCGGGTTCCCGTCAGCTTCCCCGTCCTGCTGGACGAAGACTTGTCCATCGGCGGCTGGGACGTCATGGCGCTGCCCACCGCCGTGCTCGTGGATCCCGCCGGCCGCCGGGTCTACCGGGCCGTGGGCGCGCGGGACTGGGACGTCCCCGCCATGAAGGCCTTTCTGCGCGACCTGATGGCCGCCCACGAGGCCGGATGATCCCCGTTTGCGGGACGTGTTTCGGCCCACCCCGGCCCGCGCGGGAGTCCCGTCCATCGACCGGACTGTGCGCCCGGTGCGACGCACAGGTGACAGCCGCCAGGCGACCGGGCCGCCCGCGCTCGCCGTAGGCGGGAGACCGGGCGCCTACGGCGAGTTGGAACAGCTCGTGCTTCGGTTTCTGCACGATAGCCATTGGATCGAATCGGCCTCATGCAACGCATCGATACGCGGCGGTTACGCCGCACTTGCTTCGCTTTGCTGCTGTGCGCGGCGGCGACGGCCGCGGCAGCAACGCCGGCCCCCGTCGGCGGCGACTTCAGCCTGACCGGCCACGACGGCGAGCCCTGGTCCAGCGAGCAGGCGCGCGGCCAAGTGGTGGTTCTGGCATTCGGGTATACGTTCTGCCCGGACATCTGCCCCACCGCGCTTGCCACCGTGGCCGCGGCGATGACGGCGCTGGGCGAGGATGCCGAGCGCGTGCAGCCCGTCTTCGTGTCCCTTGATCCGCAGCGGGATACGCCGGAGCGCCTGCGCGGCTATGTGGAGTGGTTTCACCCGCGCATGATCGGACTCACCGGCACCGCCGATGAGTTGGAGCGTGTCGCCGATCGCTACCGCGCGCGTTACCGCTTCATCCGCGAGGCCGACGCCGACTACTACACCCTCGATCACAGCGCGAGCCTGTATGTGCTGGACCTGCAGGGGCGCCTGGCGCGCATGCTTCCGCACGGCTTGCCGCCGAGTGTCCTGGTCGGCGCGATCGAGCAGGTTCTGGACGACGCGGCGCCGGAAGAACCGCCGCGCTGAGACCATCGCCTCGCAAATCACGCAAGCGTCGGGCAGTCGACGGGCAACTTGCCTGGACCCCGCCGCACCGGGCACGGGGCCGCCGGTCCGTCCGTCGCACACCTGCACCGTATACCCGAACCGCATACCAGCACCGCATCCGGAGGCAAACGCCATGTCGAACGAAAAGACCTATAGCGACGAGGAGATCCGCCAGCGGCTCGCCGACGAGCTGCCCGGCTGGTACCTCGAAGACGGCTGGATACGGCGCAAGTACAAGACCGGCGGCTGGAAGGCGACGCTGATGGTCGTCAATACCGTCGGGCACATCGCCGAGGCGGGCTGGCATCACCCGGACCTCGCCGTGTCCTATGCCTTTGTCATCGTGAAGCTCGCCACCCACTCGGCCAAAGGCATCACCGATAAAGACTTCGCGCTGGCGCGCGAGATCGAGCGGGTGGTCATGTGGCAACCGGAGCCCGGCAGCGCGCTGGAAGGCACGCCGGACGATCAGCGCTTCAAGTACATCAAATACGGTTGAGACGGCGACTCGGCGACTGCCCGAAGTGCCGCCTTCGCGGCGGCGTTGTCTGTCGTGCCCCGGGCGTCGAAGAGAGCGAGCTTGTGTCGCCCGAAGCGCAGCCCCACGGCGACGCTGTCGGCCCGAACCGAGCCCTACCCGTTCAGCCCGCCGGCCCAGTTGGACCCGCCGGCCCCGCGATGGCCGCGGCGGTATCGGCGGCCTGGCGGTTGGCGGCCACATCATGCACCCGAAAGACGCGCACGCCGGCGGCGACGCCGAGGGCGGTCGTCGCGCAAGTGGCATGCACCAGCGCGGCCGGATCGCTCTCCGCGCAGATCGCGCCCATGAAGCGCTTGCGGCTGGTCCCGAGCACAAGCGGGTAACCGAGATCGGCCAGGCGGCCGAGTCCGGCGAGCAGCGCCAGGTTATGGGCGCGGCGCTTACCGAAGCCGATGCCGGGGTCGAGCAGGATGCGCTCCGGGGCGACGCCGGCGGCCAGCGCCGCGCGGGTCCTGTCGGCGAGGAAGCCGCACACCTCGGCGACGACGTCGTCATAGCGCGGGTCGTCCTGCATGGTCGCCGGCTCACCGCGCCGGTGCATCAGCACGATAGGCGCCGCGCGCTCCGCCGCCAGGGCCAGCATGCCGGGTGCATCGCGCCCGGCGGATGTGTCGTTGATCCAGTCGGCGCCGGCATCGAGGGCGGCGCGGGCGACCTCGTCGGAGGTGCTGTCGATGCTGATGACCGCCCGGTGCCCGGGCCCGGTCTCCACCGAGCGGGCGATCATATCGCGCACCGCGCGGATCACGCCGACAACACGCCGGCACTGCTCCGAGGCCGGCACGGGCGCGGCCCCCGGGCGGGTCGACTCGCCGCCGACGTCGATGATGTCCGCGCCCTCGCGCAGCATCTGCGAGGCACGCTGCACGGCGCGCTCGACGCCCGAATAACACCCGCCGTCGGAGAAGCTGTCCGGCGTGACATTGAGAATGCCCATGATCAGCGGGCGCGGGTCGCGCTCGAAGCCGGGCACAACCGCGGCCCGCACCCGTGCCGGCGCATCGCCGTCCGACGTGCGCATGCCGCCGAGCGCATCGCCGCGCGGCGGCGCCTTCAACCGAGCCGCTGCCCGTGCTCGCGCAGGGCCCGTTCCACCAGCGGGACAAGGGTCTCGTTGCCCGCGCTCGCCTGCTCCAGCAGGATGCGCCGCATGCGCGGATCCCAGAAGCGCGCGATGTGATCGGCGACACCGGCGCTGGCGGCCACGGGATCGGGCTCGCTGGCATAGAACGCCGCGATCTGGTTGGCCATTTCAATCAGCCGCTTGGGGTCCATCGCTCGGGTCTCCTCCGCCCTCCGGCAGCACGCGCTGCGGATAGCTGTAAAGGGTGTATCGGTCGCCGCGCACGAAGGCCGCCAGCGTCACGCCGCTGCGCTCGGCGGCACGGATGGCCATCCCAGTCGGCGCGGAAATGGCCGCCAGCAGGCGGATACCCACCGTGGCCGATTTCTGCACCATCTCGAAGCTGGCGCGGCTGGTAATCAGCGCGAAGCCTTCGGCGAAGTCCGTTTGCCGGTGCACCAAGGCACCGACCAGTTTATCCAGCGCGTTGTGGCGGCCGATGTCCTCGCGCACGCAGAGAATGCGCCCGTCGGCGTCCGACCAGGCCGCGGCATGCACGCCGCCGGTGGCGGCGTGAAAAGGCTGGCGTTGCTGCAATTCCTCGGCGGCTCGGCGCAGCGAGCCGGCACTGATCGGCGGCGCCCCGGCCACGCGCGGCAGCGCGCGCTCGACCTGCGCCAGATCCTCCAGGCCGCAGAGCCCGCAGCCCGTGCGCCCGGCGAGATTGCGCCGGCGCTCCTTCAGCGCCGCGAAGGCCGGGCCCGCCACGCGCAAGTGCAGCGTGATGCCCTGCTCGGAGCGGGCGGCCTCCAGGGCGTGCAGCTCGCGCGCATCGCCGAGCAGCCCCTCGGTCAGCAGGAAGCCGAGGGCGAAGTCTTCGACGTCCGCCGGCGTCGCCAGCATCACCGCATAGGGCAGGTGGTTGATGACCAGCGCCACCGGCATCTCTTCCGGGACGCTCTCGCCGAAGTGCTCGCTGCCGCTGCGATCGCCGCGCACGGCCGCGACGCGCACGACACCGGGGGGCAGCACGATGCGCGCCGGGGGAACGGGATCAGCCGGGCGCACCGTCGCGCTCCCCTGCAAGCAGCGCGGTCTGC
The DNA here is from genome assembly GCA_021736785.1 of Thiohalocapsa sp. GTDB lineage: Bacteria > Pseudomonadota > Gammaproteobacteria > Chromatiales > Chromatiaceae > Thiohalocapsa. The sequence goes on from JAIPFF010000041.1 coordinate 43,342, forward strand.
TCCGCATCGAAGCGCGCATAGTCGCGCTGCCAGGCCGACGGGCTCTCGACGCGCGCCACCTGCACCGCGGTCACCTTGTACTCGGGGCAGTTGGTTGCCCAGTCCGAGTTCTCGGTGGTGACGACGTTGGCCCCGGAGGCAGGCCAATGGAAGGTGGTGTAGACGACGCCGGGCTGCATGCGCTCGCTGACCGTCGCGCGCAGCACGGTGACGCCGGCGCGGCTCTCGATGCTGACCGCGTCGCCGTGGCGGATGCCGCGGTCTTCGGCGTCGGCGGGGTGGATCTCCAGGCGGTCCTCCTCGTGCCAGCGGATGTTGGCGGTGCGCCTTGTCTGGGCGCCGACGTTGTACTGACTGAGGATGCGGCCCGTGGTCAGCAGCAGCGGGAAACGCCGCGTGCTGCGCTCGTCGGTGGCCAGATACTCGGTCAGCAGGAAGCGCCCCTTGCCGCGAACGAACGCATCGACGTGCATCGTCGGCGTGCCCTCAGGCTGCTCGTCGTTGCAGGGCCACTGCAGGCTGCCGAGGCGATCGAGCTTGTCGAACGAGACGCCGGCGAAGGTGGGCGTGAGGCGGGCGATCTCGTCCATGATCTCGGCGGGGTGCCCGTAGTGCATCGGATAGCCCAGCGCGTTCGCCAGCAGTTGGGTGACCTCCCAGTCCGCGTAACCCGCCAAAGGCTCGACGACCTTGCGCACCGGGGAGATGCGCCGCTCGGCATTGGTAAAGGTGCCGTCCTTCTCCAGGAAGCTCGACCCCGGCAGGAACACATGGGCGTACTTGGCCGTCTCGTTCAGGAAGATGTCCTGCACGATCAGGCATTCCAGGGACTCGAGCGCCGCCGTGACGTGGTGGGTGTTCGGATCGGACTGGGCGATGTCCTCGCCCTGCACGTAGAGCCCTTTGAAGCCGCCGGCGACGGCGGCGTCGAGCATGTTGGGGATGCGCAGGCCCGGCTCCGGCGAAATGGACACGCCCCAGGCGGCTTCGAAGGCGGCGCGCGTGACCGCGTCCGAGACATGCCGGTAGCCCGGCAGCTCGTGCGGGAACGAGCCCATATCGCAGGCGCCCTGCACGTTGTTCTGACCGCGCAGCGGATTGACGCCGACGCCGGGGCGGCCGATGTTGCCCGTCGCCATGGCCAGGTTGGCGATGCCCATGACCATGGTCGAGCCCTGGCTGTGCTCGGTGACGCCGAGGCCGTAGTAGATCGCCGCATTGCGGGCCGTGGCATAGAGTCGGGCGGCGCCGCGCAGGTCCGCGGGGGCGACACCGGTGATTTCCGCGACCGCCTCCGGCGAATGGCGGGGATCGGCGATGAACTCGCGCCACTTGTCGAAGGAGTCGCCCTCGCAGCGCGCGGCCACGAAGTCCTCGTCGATCAGCCCCTCGGTTACGGCCACATGGGCCAAGGCATTCACCAGCGCCACGTTGGTGCCGGGACGCAGCGGCAGATGGTAGGCGGCGCGGACATAGGGGGTGTCCACCAGATCGATGGCGCGGGGGTCGGCGACGATGAGCTTCGCGCCCTCGCGCAGTCGGCGCTTGAGCCTGGAGGCAAACACCGGATGGCCGTCGGTGGGGTTGGCGCCGATCAGCAGCACCACGTCCGCATCGAGCACGGAATCGAAGTCCTGGGTGCCGGCGGATTCCCCCATGGTCTGCTTCAGCCCGTAGCCGGTCGGCGAATGACAGACACGGGCGCAGGTGTCCACGTTGTTCACGCCGAACGCTGTGCGGACCAGTTTCTGGACCAGATAGGTCTCCTCGTTGGTGCAGCGCGAGGACGTGATGCCGCCGATGGACTCGGCGCCGTACGCGTGCTGCAGGCGGCGCAGCTCGGACGCGGCATGACCGATGGCCTCCTCCCAGCTGACCTCGCGCCAGGGATCGCGGATGGAGTTGCGGATCATCGGCTTGGTGATGCGGTCGCCGTGGGTGGCATAGCCCCAGGCAAACCGGCCCTTGACGCAGGCGTGGCCGTGGTTGGCGCCGCCGTCCGCGTCCGGCACCATCCGCACCAGGGTGTCGCCTTGCAGCTCCGCCTTCAGCGAGCAGCCGACGCCGCAATAGGCGCATGTGGTGGTGATGCTGCGCTGCGGGGTGCCCAGCTCGACCACGGTTTTCTCCATCAGCGAGGCGGTGGGACAGGCGGCGACGCAGGCGCCGCAGGAGACGCACTCGGAGTGCATGAAGTCCTCGCCGCCGGCGGCGGCGATGCGCGAGCCGAAGCCGCGCTCGGTACTGGTCAGCGCAAAGGTGCCCTGAATCTCGCCGCAGGCGCGCACGCAGCGCGAGCAGACGATGCACTTGGACGGATCGAAGTCGAAATAGGGGTTGGAGCGGTCGGCGGGCTCGTGCACGTGGCTCTCGCCCTCGGCGTAGCGCACCTCGCGCAGCCCGACGCGCCCGGCCATATCCTGCAGCTCGCAGTCGCCGTTGGCGGAACAGGTCAGGCAGTCCAGCGGATGGTCGGAGATGTAGAGCTCCATGACGTTGCGCCGCAGCTCCGCCACCGCGGGCGTCTCGGTGGAGACCTCCATGCCGGGCTCGACCAGCGTGGTACAGGAGGCCGGAAAGCCGCGCTTGCCGGCGATCTGCACGACGCACAGGCGGCAGGAGCCGAAGGCCTCCAGCTGCTCGGTGGCGCAGAGCTTGGGAATGGCGATGCCGGCCTCCGCGGCGGCCCGCATGACGGAGGTGCCGGGCGCTGTGCGCACCGGGATGCCGTCGATGGTCAGTTCCACGGTGGCCTCGCCGGCGCGGGCCGGCGTGCCGAGGTCTCGTGCTTGCAGCAGGCTCATCGAATCTCCTCCGGCTCCCGGGCGGCCAGCCCGAAGTCTTCAGGATAGTGGTTCAAGGCGGACAGCACCGGAAACGGTGTCATCCCGCCCATGGCGCAGAGCGACCCGTCAACCATGGTCCGGCATAGGTCGCGCAACAGGGTATCGTTGTTGGCGCTGCCGTCGCCGTCGCGGTTCGCGATCATGCGGTCGAGCAGCTCGACGCCGCGCACGGAGCCGATCCGGCAGGGCGTGCATTTGCCGCAGGACTCCTCGGCGCAGAAGGCCATCGCATAGCGGGCCATGGCGGCCATGTCGACGGCGTCGTCGAAGACCACCAGACCGCCGTGCCCGATGGTGCCGCCGCCGGCGGCAAAGGACTCGTAGTCCAGCACCAGGTCGAACTGCGCCTCGGGCAGATAGGCTCCCAGCGGGCCGCCCGCCTGCACGGCGCGGATCGGCCGCCCGCTAGCGGTTCCGCCGCCGAAGTCGTAGAGCAGCTCGCGCAGCGTCAGGCCGAACGGCACTTCCACCAGCCCGGGCCGAGCGCAATTGCCAGCAAGCTGAAACGCCAGCGTGCCGCGGGATCGGCCGACGCCCTTGGATGCATAGGCCTCGGCGCCGTCGGCCAGCACGGCCGGTACGCTGGCCAGGGTGATGACGTTGTTGACCACGGTGGGCAGGCCGAACAGGCCCTCGACGGCCGGCAGCGGCGGCTTGGCCCGGACCAGGCCGCGCTTGCCCTCGATGCTCTCCAGCAGCGACGTCTCCTCGCCGCACACGTACGAGCCGGCGCCCTTGATCAGCTCGACCCGAAAGCGCTTGCCGCTGCCGAGCAGGTCGTGGCCGAGCAGACCCGCCTGCTCGGCGCGCTCGATGGCGGCAGTCAGCGTACGCCAGGCATGGGGATACTCGGAGCGCAGATAGATGAAGCCGTGGTCGGCACCGACGGCGAGGCCGGCGATGGCCATCCCCTCCAGCAGCGTGTAGGGGTCGCCCTCCATCAGCATCCGGTCGGAAAAGGTACCGGAGTCGCCCTCGTCCGCGTTGCAGACGATGTATTTCTGCGGGCCCTGCGTGCCGGCCACGGTGCGCCACTTGATGCCGGTGGGAAAACCCGCCCCGCCGCGCCCGCGCAGCCCCGAGGCCTCGACGGTGTCGACGATTTCGACCGAGGTCTTCACGAGCGCGGCCTCGAGCCCGCGCAGGCCGCCGTGGGCGCGGTAGTCGTCCATCGACAGCGGGTCGATGACGCCCACGCGCTCGAAGGTCACGCGCGTCTGCGCCGCCAGATAAGGCATCTCCGCCGTCGGACCGAGGCACAGCGGGTGATCGGCGCCCTCGGCGATGGCATCGAGCAGTCCCGGCACGTCGTCGACGCCCACCGGGCCGTAGGCAACGCGCACGCCGTCTCGCTCGACCTCGACCAGCGGCTCGAGCCAGTAGAGCCCGCGGGAGCCGTTGCGGATCGGCGCCGGCGCCAGCCCGCGTTGGCTGCACTGCGCGGCAATCGCCATCGCGACCTCGTCGGCGCCGACGGAGACGGCCCCGGAATCGCCGGGCACGAAGATGCGCGGGCTCATCGGCCCTGCCCCGCGATGAGTTGCTCCAGCCGCAACGCGCTGACCCGCCCGAGGACTCGGCCGTCGATCTCCGCAGCCGGCGAACAGGCGCAGTTGCCGAGGCAATACACCGCCTCGATCGTCACCGCCGGCGCACCCGCCGCCGACTCGTGCAGCGCCGCGGCGCAGCGCTCCGCGTGGGCCGCGAGGGCTTCGCTGCCCATCGCCTGGCACGACTCGGCGCGACAGATGCGTAACAGCCTGCCGGCCCGCGGCGCGCGCCGGAAGTCGTGATAGAAACCGATCACGCCTTCCACGTCTGCGCGGGAGACATTGTGGGACTTGGCCAAGGCGGCGATGGCGTCGTCCGGAATATGGTCGAGTTGCTCCATCAGGGCATGCAATGCGGGCAGCAATCCGTGCGGCGCGGTGTCGGCGCCGGCATGCGGCGGGGAAGGCGCTTGTTCTGACATCGGCTCGGGCTCCGGGAGTACGGCGGACAATCCGGCGCACTGCCGACGAACGGCAGTGCCGGAACGCCTGAAAATGGCGATGGCGCTGATAGCAGGCTTCAACAGCCGTCAGGAGCAAAGGGCGGGCCAATGTCCGCCTCCGGTATCGATTACAGCCTCCGTCGATGGGTCGGCATGCCGCCCCGCACGGCGTTTCACGCTCCCGCAAGCCGGGGCGGCGAAGGCAAGCGATGGATCCGACTCGCCGCGCGCGCCGACCGGTCGGAGCGCTCCCGGTGCAACGCCGGGCGCAACAGGTCAATGACAGACTGTCCCGGCAGCGGGACCGCTCTCGGCCCGACGCGGCGGCGAAAACCGCGCTCCGCGCTGCCGGCGCTCGGGGCGCGTCGGGCAGCGCGTCAGGCCGTCCCGGGGCGCGGCGCGGATTGCGCGCAGGAGAGGATCTGGCGGTAGCGCAACAGCCCCTGCAACTCGGCGACCGGCCGGCCAACGACCGGATGCAGCGTCTCGGGTGCAATCTCGATCAGCGGGATCAGCATGAAATCGCGCTCCGTCAGGCCGGGATGCGGCAGCGACAGATCGGGCTCGGCAAGGACCCGGTCGCCGAACAGCAGCAGATCGATATCGATGGTGCGCGGACCGTTGCGCAGCAAACGCTTACGGCCAAGCTCGACTTCGATGGCTTGGGTGGCCCGCAGCAGCTCCATCGGCTCGAGCGCGGTACGCATGCCGACGACCAGATTCACGAACTCGGCCTGATCCTCGACGCCCCAGGGTCGCGTGCGATACCAGGACGACTCGTCCTCCAGCACCGCGCCGGGAATGCGCTCGAGCAGGTCCAGGCAGCGCAGCAGGTTCCAGCGTGGGTCGATATTCGAGCCGAGGCCGAGAAACACCTGGTTGAGCTGCGTCATGGATGGGCATCTTCGCGGCGGGACATTGGTTGGGGTTGGTTAGCAAATGCCGTTCCACGCCCCGAAGCGATCGCCACGCCGCCCACCTCGTAGTGGTACGTATAGGATCCCCTACCCGCCCTCCGTACAGTTTGCAGCGCAATCATCAAACGCGGAGGACAGCTCCATGAAAAAACTCGTCGTTAACCTGCGGTATTTCATCACGCCGGTCATGATCTTCATGGCCATGGGAGGCATCGTTCTGGGTGGTAACTGGGTGTGGCTAGGCGTCGCCATGTTCGTTGCCGCCATCATTGCCGATTGGATCACCAGCGTCACGCCCCTGAGCGCGGGCCCGGCGGGCACCGATCGTAATGGCGAGCTCAACGGTATTCCATGGCTTCTCAACGCCATGATGTACGCGCAGCTCCCGGTGTTCATCATGCTGCAGGTCGCGCTGGCCTGGCGGGTCTACGAATATGTCGCGGGCGTTCCCATCGGCAGCTTCCAATTGCTCGGGTCTATGCAGATTCTGGGCGCCGAAACACCCGCGATCGCCGTGCAGACCGGTATCACCGGGCTTCAGCTGATCGGCGCCACGGTCAGCGCCGGCATCTATATGGGCCTCGGCATTATGTTCGGTCATGAGCTCGCCCACACCAAGGGCCCGACGTTCGTGATCTCGCGCTGGATGATGGGCCTCAGCGGCATCGCCCACTTCTGCTACGCCCATGTCTATAACCATCACCTGGAGCTGGCGCACGAGGACGATCCGGCGACCTGCCCGCGCGGACGCAACATCTATAAACACTATCTGCTGTCGCATTTCGGCCAGTCACGGTTCCTGTTCCTGATGGAAAAGAAGCGTCTTGGCCGCCTGCGCAAGTTCTTTATCTCGCACGAGAATCGCTGGATCCGCGGCTATCTGATGGCCCTGCCGACGGTGTTCCTGTTCTGGTGGGCAGGCGGCTGGGTCGGCCTCGCGGTCATGCTCACCATGTGGATCATCTCGGGCTTCGAGTTGGAGGTACTGAACTTCCTTGAGCACTACGGCCTGATCCGCGAGAAGGGCCAGCCCATCGAATACCGCCATTCCTGGGACGTCGGCAGCTCGCCGGTCACCCAGTTCGGCTTCATCGAGATCGGGCGCCAGGGTGATCACCACGACCGCGGCGAAACCCACTTCTGGGAGCTGGAAGAAGTCGGCTCGCCGGATACGGGCCTCGGCTACTACGCCATGTTCTCGCTGCTGCTGGTACCGCCGGTCTGGGAGAGCTTCATCAAGCCGCATCTGGCCAAATGGGACGCCGAAATGGCTTCCGAGGGCGAGCGGCGCATTGCCCAGCGCATGAACGAAAAGGCCGG
>JAIPFF010000085.1 GCA_021736785.1 Thiohalocapsa sp.
GTAAATATGTCCCTATAGGCTCGACAGCGGCATCCCTGCCGCTGACGGTCGCGTCGAGGCGCACCCGGCACCCGCGCTCCCACCATCACTCATGCTAGCGGGAGAGTGGGGGCTGGGAAAGACGTCGGGTGGTGATGTTTCAGTCGCCGTAGCGATGGACTGTCAGGCCGCTCATCGCGATTTCGGGCTCGTTGCCGCTGACGAGGTCGGCGACGAGCCGGGCGGAGCCGCAGGACATGGTCCAGCCGAGGGTTCCGTGGCCGGTATTCAGGAACAGGTTGGGGTAGTGGGTCGGGCCGATGACGGGTGTGCCGTCCGGCGTCATCGGCCGAAGCCCGGCCCAGAATGCGGCCCCGCCGGGGTCGCCGGCGTCGGGAAAGAGATCGGAGACGACGTGGGTCACGGTGCCGCGGCGCTTGTCGGGCAGGCTCAGGTCGTAGCCGGCAAGTTCGGCGGTGCCGGCGACGCGAATGCGGTCGCCGAGGCGCGTGACGGCGACTTTGTAGGTCTCGTCCATGACGGTGGACCGGGGCGCGGCGCCGGGGTCGGTAATGGGCAGTGTCAGGGAGTACCCCTTGACCGGGTAGATCGGCAGATGGATGTCGAGCGGATGAAGCAGTTGCGGCGAGTAGCTGCCCAGCGCCACCACGTAGGCGTCGGCGTCGAGGCGGCCGTCGTCGGTGTCGATGCCGACGATGCGCCCGTGCTGTCGGGCGAATGCGCGCACTTGGGTGCCGAAGCGGAATGTGACGCCGGCGTCCGCGGCAATGGCGCCGAGGGCGTCGGTGAAGGCGAAGCAGTCGCCGGTTTCGTCGAGGGGCAGGCGCAAGCCGCCGGCGAATTTGTTGCGCACGCGCTCGAGTGCCGGTTCGCTGGCGATGCAGCCGTCGGGGCCGAGCAGGGCGTGCGGAACGTCCATTTGCTCGAGGATGGCCATGTCCCTGTAGGCGTGCTCGACTTGTCTCTCGGTGCGGAAAAGCTGCAAGGTGCCGAGGCTGCGCTGGTCGTACTCGATGCCGGTGTCCTGGCGAAGCTCGCCGAAGGCGCGGCGGCTGTATTCGGCGATGCGCAGCATGCGTTCCTTGTTGACGGCGTATCGCTGCGCGGTGCAGTTGGCGAGCATCGACAGGATGAAGCGCAGCATCGGCCCGTCCGGGCGCCGGCCGATGATCAGGGGGGAGTGCTGCGACAGCAGCCACTTGACGGCCTTCCAGGGCACGCCCGGTGCGGCCCAAGGCGCCGCGTAGCCGGGCGAGATCTGCCCGGCGTTGGCGTAGCTGGTCTCGAGTCCGGCCCCGCCGCGGCGCTCGATGACGCTGACGTCATGGCCGAGACGGCGCAGGTAGTAGGCGCTGGTCGTACCGATGACGCCGCCGCCGATGACGATGACATGCATGGGCTTGGCAGGTTCGGGCGTTGCCTGTGGGACCGCCGCCGCGACCCGCGTCGGGTGCGGTTGCCGCGGGTACTCGGCCGCGGCGCCGCGCAGGGGACGCCGCGGCGGAGGACGAGCCTACTCGACGGTGACGGTGATTTTGTCGGAATGCACCGGCGGGTCGTGCGGGACGTGGTTCATGTCGCCGACGAGCAACTGCAATGTGTGGCTGCCGGGGTCGAGGGTGACTTGGGCTTCGGTCTGACCGCCGCCGAAGTGCATGATGTTGCCGCCCATGGGCTGGTCGAGGGGCGGCATGTCCTGGTCGATCAGCAGATGGTGGTGGCCGGTGGCGGGCTTGTCGGTGCCGGCCGGCGCTACGCCCATGTTCTTGAGTCCGAATTTGACGGTGAAGGTCTGCGGGACCGTTGCGCCGTCGGTGGGCTCGATGAAATAGACTTCGGCGCCCTCGGGGGCCGGCGTGCGCTGCACGGGGGCGGCACCTTCCGCGGCTTGGGCGAAGACGCCGGCGAATGCGAGCGGCGCGGCGATCAGCGCGGCGGCCACGGATGCAGTGGTGACTCGGGACATGGATGGACACTCCTCGGCTTTTTGTTGGACATTGCGTGTCGGCCCGTGCTGGCGGGCTTCTGCGCAGATCTGGGCCGGGGCGCGGGATTCAAGCGGGCCGGGCGGCATTGTGCGTGGCCAGCCGCGGGCCTGTCGGGCGGACGCTCAGGCGGCGCCGTCGCTCGCCGCGGCTTCCGCTTCCTTGTCGCGCTCGATCAGCGCATAGGCCGAGTGGTTGTGGATGGACTCGAAGTTCTCGGCCTCGACGACGTAGGCCTCGATGCGCGCGTCGTCGTTCAGGCGGCGGGCCACGTCGCGCACCGTGTCTTCGACGAATTTGGGATTGTCGTAGGCGCGCTCGGTGACGAATTTCTCGTCCGGGCGCTTGAGCAGGCCGAACAGCTCGCTCGAGGCCTCGGCCTCGACCAGCTCGATCAGTTCTTCGATCCACAGGAAGCCGCGGATGCGGGCCTCGACGGTGACGTGGGAGCGCTGGTTATGAGCGCCGTAGTCGGCGATCTCTTTCGAGCAGGGGCATAGGCTGGTGACGGGTACCACCACCTTGACGGAGAGCGTCGGCTTGCCGTCGCGGACCTCGCCGATCAGCGTCACGTCGTAATCGAGCAGACTCTCGACGCCGGTGACCGGGGCCTTCTTGTTGACGAAGAACGGGAAGCGCATTTCGATGTGGCCGGCCTCGGACTCGAGGCGCTCGGCCATTTCGGTGAGCATGTCCTTGAAGGTGCCGACGCCGATATCGCGCTCGTGGCCATTGAGAATGGCGACGAAGCGCGACATGTGCGTGCCCTTGAAGTTGTGCGGCAGATAGACGTACATGTTGAATGTCGCTACCGTGTGCTGCTCAAGGCCGCTGCGGTCTTTGATGCGCACCGGGTGGCGGATGTCCTTGATGCCCACCTTGTCGATGGCGATACGCCGGCTGTCGGCGCTCGACTGGACATCGGCGATGTCGCAGGCGGCGGTATTGACGGCGGTCTTTTTCAGCGCGGATTCCACGGATCGATTCCTCGTACGGCGAAATGGCGACGGCGGCTCGATGATCGGCTCAGGCCTGCGACCGAGGCGGCGCGTCACTTTAAAACGGCCGCGCGGGCGAACAAGCGCGCCTTGTCTCCGGTAAATGGCGTCCGAAGACGGCAGTATCTCGCAGAGATTGGGTGCGGGCCGGCGGCGGGCAACCCCTGATTATCGGTCAATCCGCCGTGCCCGGTAAAGCCAAGCATTTCGCTGCGGGAAAGGGCGCCTGATGACACCCGATCTCGCGAGTGTCCGGGCACTCCCCGGCGTGCGCGGCTCGGCAGCATCGGTGCCGGGAAATTCCCGCGTTCCGACTTGCCGAGCACGGGTCGCCCGCCGCCGCGAGGCGGCGGCTGTCTCCCGTCAGCGGTCGCGCTTGACGATGTACTCGGCGATCCAGCGCAGCGGGTCGGAGCCCTCGTCGAAGTCTTGCAGGCTTTTCAGCGCTTCGTCGATCAGGTCGTTGGCGGCCTCGTGGGCCGGGCCGACCCCCATCAACGACGGATAGGTGGCCTTGTCGTGGGCAGCGTCGGCGCCGCTCTGCTTGCCGATGACAGAGGTGTCGCCCTCGACATCGAGCAGGTCGTCCTGGATCTGGAAGGCCAGCCCGATGCACTTGGCGTAGTGATCGAGGCGCTCGGCCTTGTCGGCGGGCAGGTCCGGCTTGGCGCAGACGGCCATGTTGACACTGGCGCGGATCAGCGCGCCGGTCTTATGGATGTGGATGTTCTCGAGCATCACGAGGTCGAGCTTGCGCCCCTCGGATTCCAGGTCGAGCGCCTGGCCGCCGACCATGCCCAGGGAGCCCGACGCGCGCGCCAGGCTGTCGATCATGCGGATGCGGGCGGCATCGTCGACGGCCAGCCGGGGGTCGGATGCCAGTACTTGAAAGGCCAGTGTCTGCAGTGCGTCGCCGACCAAAATCGCGGTGGCATCGTCGAAGGCCTTGTGGCAGGTCGGCCGGCCGCGGCGCAGGTCGTCGTCGTCCATGGCCGGCAGGTCGTCGTGCACCAGCGAGTAGGCATGGATCATTTCCAGCGCGGCGGCGGCCGTGTCCACCGTCGCCGCGTCGACGCCGACGGCGCGCGCCGCGGCATAGGTCAATGTGGGACGGATGCGCTTGCCGCCGCCCAGCGCCGCGTAGCGCATCGCTTCGTGCAGGCGGTTCGGCGGTGTCTCGGCCACCGGCAGCAGGCGCTCCAGGGTTGCTTCGGCGCGCGCTTGGCACTCGGCCAGGAAGGCCTTCAGGGCAGGTTCATTCATTCGGGGTGTCCGCATCGTTGCGTCGGGCGTCCGCGCGCCCTCCGGCGTCGGATCGGCTGGGGATTCCATTGTCGGGAAACGGCTCTGTTGATGCGGTCTCGGACCGCTCGGTGAGGATACGCACCCGCTGCTCGGCGGCATCGAGGGCCTGCTGGCAGGTGCGGGTCAGCTTGATGCCGCGCTCGAACGCGGTAAGGGATTGCTCCAGGGGCAGGTCGCCCTGCTCGAGCTGATCCACCAGGGCTTCCAGTTCCTGCATGGATTGCTCGAACCGGCGTGGGTCGTCGATCTTCTCGTCGCTCATGCTGATTTGAACCCTTGTTTAAAGCTACGGTAACTTACGCGGATTTTGTGGTCAATTTGCGCGGCGGCGTCCTTGCGGCGCCCGTCCGGTAACGGCTCGGCGGCCGTGTCGCCGCCGTCGCGCTCGTCATCTTTTGGCAGTCCAAGGAGCACCCCGCTTGCCGATGAAAGGCAATTACGACGCATCCGCGATCGAGGTATTGAGCGGTCTCGACCCGGTGCGCAAGCGCCCCGGCATGTATACCGACACCACCCGTCCGAACCATCTGGCGCAGGAGGTGATCGACAACAGCGTCGACGAGGCGCTGGCAGGGTACGCCAAGGAGATCGATGTCGTGCTGTTCGCGGACGGCTCGCTCGAGGTCACCGACGATGGCCGCGGCATGCCGGTCGACGTCCACCCGCAGCAGGGGCTGCCCGGCGTCGAGGTGATCCTGACCAAGCTGCACGCGGGGGGCAAGTTCTCCGCCGGCAGTTACCGGTTCTCGGGAGGCCTGCACGGCGTCGGTGTGTCGGTGGTGAATGCGCTCTCCAAGCACTTGGAGGTCTGGGTCAAGCGCGACGGCAAGGAATACAAGATGGCCTTCGCCGGCGGCGAGAAGGCCACCGCGCTGGAGCAAATCGGCACCGTGGGGCGCGCCAACACCGGCACGCGGCTGCGTTTCTGGCCGGACACCGGTTATTTCGATACGCCGAAGTTCTCGGCCCACCGGCTCAAGCATCTGCTGCGCGCCAAGGCGGTGCTGTGCCCCGGACTGACGGTGCGCTTTCGCGACGAGGCCGCGGACGAGGAGACGGTCTGGTATTTCGAGGACGGGCTCAAGGATTATCTGCAGCACGCGCTGGAGGGGCTGGCGACGGTGCCCGAGCCCCCTTTCGTCGGCACCATGGAGGCCGCGACCGAGGCCGCGAGCTGGGCCGTCGCCTGGCTGCCCGAGGGCGGCGACCCGGTCACCGAAAGCTACGTGAATCTGATTCCGACGGTGCAGGGCGGCACCCACGTAAACGGCCTGCGCACCGGTCTGACCGAGGCCGTGCGCGAGTTCTGCGAGTTCAGAAACCTGTTGCCGCGCGGCGTCAAGCTGGCACCCGAGGACGTCTGGGCGCGGGCAAGCTGGATTTTGTCCGTGAAATTGATCGACCCGCAGTTCTCGGGTCAGACCAAGGAGCGGCTGTCGTCGCGGGAATGCGCCGCGTTCGTCTCCGGGGTGGTCAAGGATTCCTTCAGCCTCTGGCTGAACCAGCACGTCGGCGATGCCGAGCGCATCGCCGATCTCGCCATCGGCGCCGCCCAGGCCCGGCTGCGCGCGGGGCGCAAGGTGACCCGTAAAAAAATCACCCAGGGACCGGCGCTGCCCGGCAAGCTCGCCGACTGCACGTCCACCGACCCCGACCGCAGCGAGCTGTTCCTGGTGGAGGGCGACTCCGCCGGCGGCTCCGCCAAGCAGGCCCGCGATCGTGAGTTCCAGGCGATCATGCCGCTGCGGGGTAAAATTCTGAATACCTGGGAAGTGGACCCGGCCGAGGTACTGGGCTCGCAGGAGGTGCACGATATCGCCGTGGCCATCGGCGTCGACCCGGGCAGCGAGGATCTGTCTCGGCTTCGTTTCGGCAAGGTCTGCATTCTGGCGGATGCGGACTCCGACGGCGCCCACATCGCGACGCTGCTGTGCGCCCTGTTCCTGCGGCACTTCCCGCGCCTGGTGGCGGAGGGGCATGTGTATGTCGCGATGCCGCCGCTGTACCGTATCGATGTCGGCAAGCAGGTGTTTTATGCCCTCGATGACGCCGAGCGGCAAGGCGTTCTCGACCGCATCGCGGCCGAGAAGCTGAAAGGCAAGATCAGCGTGCAGCGCTTCAAGGGGCTCGGCGAGATGAATCCGCAGCAACTGCGCGAGACCACCATTCATCCGGACACGCGGCGTTTGGTGCAGCTCACCGTTGAACCCGGCGACGAAAGCAGCACCTTGATGGATATGTTGCTGGCGAAAAAGCGAGCCGCCGACCGCCGGGCCTGGCTGCAGCGCAAGGGAGACCTGGCGGAAGTCTAGCCTCGCCAGGCTCCGCGCACGGATGTTTTCGGTGCGCGCGCGCTTGGTTATGGCAATGTGCCGTCTATTCGCGGCGTTTTCGGTGTTTTTCGCTACTTGTTCTCGTCACTGCAAGGTTACTGCATGCAATCATTCCCGTATGCCCACTCCGCGTCCGGCGATTGGCACAAGCTGGCGGACGATTTGATCGACGGTCTGCGTCCCGCCTCCGGCACCCTTGGCTTCCTCTACGTCACCGATGCCGTCAATGCCTATTTGGGCGACATCCTCGACGCGCTGCGCGAGGCGACCGGGGTCGAGCATTGGGTCGGCGCGGTCGGCATCGGCATCTGCGCCACCGGCGTGGAGTACTACGAAAAGCCGGCGGCGGCGGCCATGCTGGCCGATCTGCCCGAAGATGCGTTCCGCGTCTTCCCGACCATCGTCAAAGATCTGGAGGGCTACGATGCCGCCCAACGGGGCTGGCTCGGCGATGGCCAGCCGTTCCTGGGGCTGGTGCACGGGGATCCCGCCAATCCGCTCTTGGAGAGCCTGATCAAGCAGCTTGCCGCGCGCACCACCACCGGTTTCCTGGTCGGCGGTCTCGCCAGTTCCAACGACAACGCCCGCGTCGTGGCCGACGGCGTGACCGAGGGCGGCCTGTGCGGCGTCATGTTCGCCGAGAGCGTGGGCATTCAGACCAACCTGACCCAGGGCTGCTCGCCCATCGGCCCGCACCGGCGCATCACCGATTGCCAGCGCAACGTCCTGGCCGGACTCGACGGCCGGCCGGCCCTCGACGTGTTCAAGGAAGATATCGGCGAGATGCTGGCGCGCGACCTGTCGCGGGTGGGCGGCTACATTTTCGCCGGCCTTCCGATCGCGGGATCGGACACCGGCGATTATTTGGTGCGTAATCTCATCGGCGTCGATACCGAGCAGAAACTGCTGGCCATCGGCGACATCGTCGAGCAGGGCAGCGAGCTGATGTTCTGCCGGCGCGACGCCGAGACGGCCCGCGAGGATCTGTCGCGGATGCTCGCCCATCTGAAGCGTCGGCTGTCCGGACCGCCGCGGGGTGGTGTCTACGTCTCCTGCGTCGGCCGCGGCGCCAACCTGTTCGGCGAGGACTCCGAGGAGCTGAAGCAGATCCGCGACGAGCTGGGGGACTTCCCGCTGGTTGGGTTCTATGCCAACGGCGAGATCTCCCGGGATCGGCTCTACGGCTATACCGGCGTGCTGACGCTGTTTACCTGAGGCTGTCGTCGGCCGCGATGCGCGCGGCGCCGGCGGCACGCGTGCTCTCAGCGGTCAACGGCGCGCCGCCATGCGCTCGGACCGATTTCGTCGGCACATCGGCCTCGCGCAGGCGCACCGTCTCCGGGACGCCCAAAAACTTCGGTCCGCGACCGGTGGCGAGATCGATCACGGCGACGAAGCGCGCCAGCACCTCGCGCGCGCGCACTTTCATCAAGCCCCGGTCATCGGGGTCCGCGGCGGCGACGCCGGTGGCATCCAGGCCGAAGTGTCGGGCCAGGAAGATGGCCCGCTCCGCGTGAAAGCGCTGGCTGACCACGAGAATGCGATCAAGGCCGAACACCTCTTTCGCACGCACCATCGAGTCAAGGGTGCGAAAGCCGGCGTAGTCCAGCGTGATGAACTCCGGCGGAACGCCGAGGGCCATCAGATCCTTCTGCATGGCGACCGGCTCGTTGTAATAGCGGGTGCTGTTGTCGCCGCTGACCAGGATCCCGCGCACCTTGCCGCTGTGAAACAAGGCCGCGGCCGTCTCCATGCGGGCATGATAAAAATGATTCGGGCGCCCACGGTGGGTGCGGGCCGTGCCGAGAATCAGGGCCACCGGTGTGACCGGCGCGCTTTCGATGCTGTCGGCCACGTCCGTTGCGACACTGACCGACACCAGCAGGTCTGCTGCAATGAGCAGCACGATCAGCGCTGCCGGCAGCCCGGCGGCGGCAAGGGCCAGCCAGCGCAGGCGGGATGCACGAAGATGCTTCGCCGTCGGTGTCGATTCCGGCGTTTCGCTCTGCTTCGGCGTCGATATCCGCGGTTGATCGCTCATGCGCTGGGTCGGGGCGGTTGCGGGTAGCCTCTGGTCGGGACGGGTTCGATCATGGCGCGGCGGGCTGCGCGCCCCGGTCAACTGCCCGAGGTCCGCGCCGGAGCGGGCCAAGCGCGGGTCGTGCGTCCGAGCCAGTATCCCGCGCGCATTGCTCGGTCGGCGCCAGGCGGCGCTCGGAGCCGCGACTTCGGAGTCCGCGGATTCGATTGTCCGCGTTTTGCGGCGCCCCCGATATCAGAGGCCCCCGGGTGTCGCAGGTTCCGGATTTCGCAGATCTTGAATTTTAGAGAATAGTCCAGCCTTTTCGACAGCGATAGCGCTTTTGCGCCGATCCGCTGTCGAAGCGCGGGATCGAAATGCATGCCGGGCCGGCGGCCGGCTGCCCGTCGCGGCCCCTTGCCGGGCCAGACTGCGGCGCCCGATTCCCCTCGCCGGCAATGGTGACCGGTGCCGCACGCGATCTGATAACGTGCGCCCACGAGACCGAACAAGAGCCAACCTATCACAGCATGACAGAGCAAAGCACCGCAGCACGCGATTCGCTGACCTACCGTGTCCGTCCGTCGCATCCCGAGGCCCATCTGTTCGCCGTCGAATTGCTGATTCCCGCGGCCGCCGGGTCCGAGCCGACGCTCTCGATGCCGGCCTGGATTCCCGGCAGCTACATGATCCGCGACTTCGCCCGCAACATCATCTCGTTGAGCGCTGAGCTCGACGGCGAGACGCTGGCGGTGGAGAAGCTGGACAAGCACACTTGGCGCCTGCGTCCGCAAGCGCCGGCGCCCGTGACGGTGCGCTACGAGGTCTATGCCCACGAGCTCACCGTGCGCTCCGCGCATCTGGATACGACCCACGCTTACTTCAACGGTCCGAGCCTGTTCCTGCGCGTCGCCGGCCTGGACCACCTGCCCTGTCGCGTCGAGCTGCTGCCGCCGCAGGGTAGCGGCTACGCCGACTGGCGCGTCGCCACAAGCATGCGCCGCGACGGCGCCGAGCCGCCCGAGATCGGCGCGGTGGCGGCCCGTCAGCGCCATCCAATGGGGCACGCCGCGCACGCTGTACTCCAGCAGGTCG
>JAIPFF010000042.1 GCA_021736785.1 Thiohalocapsa sp.
CCGCCGAGCCGAAGCCCCATGTCTACCACGAGTGGGTGGACTGGCAGATGCTGCCGCGCCACGTCGCGCTCGCGGCCGTGGCGGCGGAGGATCAACGCTTTCCGACGCATCGTGGTTTCGATCTGATCGAGATCCGCAACGCTTGGGAGGACTATCGAAACGGCGCATCGCTGCGCGGTGCCAGCACCATCAGCCAGCAGACCGCAAAGAATCTGTTTCTCTGGTCGGGCAGGGACTACGTGCGCAAGGCCCTGGAGGTCTGGCTGACGGTGCTGATGGAGGCGCTTTGGCCGAAGGAGCGCATCCTCGAGGTGTACTTGAATATCGCCCAGTTCAGCCCCGACACCTTCGGCGTCGGTGCCGCCAGTTGGCGCTATTTCGACCGGCCGGCCGTGGCGCTGGATGCAAGCCAAGCGGCTCTGCTGGCCGCGGTGCTGCCGAACCCGGAGATCTATCGCCTGGACGCCCCGTCGGCGAAGGTCCGCGACCGTGCCGCCTGGATCCGACGGCAGATGCACCGGCTCGGAGGCACGCGCTATCTGGATCGGCTTTGAGCGGCGGCCGGTTCGGCGTTGCCGCATGGCGCGCGGGGCGCACCGATGCAAGCGCACCGATATAGGCGCAACAGCGGCGCAAGACCCCTGCGCTTGTCGGGCAATCGGTGAAATCGCGCGCCGCATGAGTTATCCTTGGCAGTCTTTTTTTACGCTTTTCATCATCGTGCCGGCCGTTTTCCGGTGCGGGCAGCGTCAACCGGAGTTTCCGATGGCAGCAGAAAACCTGATCGCGCCGTCCATTCTGTCGGCGGATTTCGCGAAGCTGGGCGAGGAAGTGGACAACGTACTCGCGGCCGGTGCCGATATCGTCCATTTCGACGTCATGGACAACCACTACGTCCCGAACCTGACCATCGGCCCGCTGGTCTGCGAGGCGCTGCGCAAGCATGGCGTCACCGCGCCCATCGACGTGCATCTGATGGTGAAGCCGGTCGACCGCATCATTCCCGATTTCGCCGCCGCCGGCGCGACATACATCACGTTTCACCCCGAGGCCAGCGAGCACGTCGACCGTACGCTGCAACTGATCCACGGCGAGGGCTGCAAGGCGGGCCTGGTGTTCAATCCGGCCACGCCGTTGAGCCACTTGGAATACGTGATGGACAAGGTGGACATGATCCTGCTGATGTCGGTCAATCCCGGCTTCGGCGGGCAGAGCTTCATCCCGACGGCGCTGGACAAGCTGCGCGAGGCGCGCCGGATGATCGACGCCTCCGGGCGCGACATCCGGCTGGAAATCGACGGCGGCGTCAAGGTCGACAATATCGGCGAGATCAAGGCCGCCGGCGCCGACACCTTCGTCTCCGGCTCGGGTATCTTCGGCAAGGGATCGGACAGCGATCCGAACCGCTACGACAGCATCATCGCGAAGATGCGCGAGGCCCTGGCGAGCGCCGGCGGCTGAGCGCATAGCGGCAACGGCCCGACCGGGTCCGGTCGCGCCCGCGCGTGTCCGACCGACGCGGTGCCGCCGGAATCCCGGCGCCGCCGCGCATCACGCCGGCGCCGCCGCGCATCAAGCCGGCGCCGCCGCGGCCGGTTCGAAATTCGCTGCCTGCCTGCAAGCCCGCGGCCGCGGCCACCGGTTCTGTTGATACCGGCTCCCGCGCACCGCGCACCGCGCACCTGCCGCCGCCGGCGCCGTCGCGCGCGGGCCGCGATGCGCGGTCTTTCGGCATCCGATATTGCATGTTTTATGGAGTTGTAACCGTCCGGTGAGCGCGACAATTGAGTTTCCCATTCGTCCCGAGATGATCCTGATCGACGTGGACGGCACGCTGGTGGACAGCGTCCCCGACCTGGCATTCTGCGTCGACGCGATGATGCAGCGTCTCGGGCGCCCGGAGCGCGGCGAGGCGGCGGTTCGCACCTGGGTGGGCAACGGTGTCGAGCGGCTGGTGCAGCGCGCCCTCTCGGGCAGTCTCGACGGCGACGCCGACGAGAACGACTACGCCCGCGCGCTGCCGATCTTTCTCGAGCTTTACGCCGAGAACACATCGGAGCGCTCGACGCTCTATGCCGGCGTGCGCGAGGGCATCGAATGGATGCGCTCGCGCGGCTACAAACTCGGTTGCGTCACCAACAAGGCCGCGCGCTTCACCGAGCCGCTGCTTGCTCATTTCGGACTGACCGACGCGTTCGGCCTCATCGTCAGCGGCGATACGCTGTCCGAAAAGAAGCCCAGTCCGATGCCGCTGCTGCATGCGGCCGAGCATTTCGGTGTGGAGCCCGGCCGCGCATTGATGATCGGCGACTCGGTCAGCGACGTGAAGGCCGCCCGCGCGGCCGGTTTTTCGATTGTCTGCATGAGCTACGGCTACAACCACGGCACCGATATCCGCGAGGCCGGACCGGATGCGGTCATCGACTCCATGACCGAGCTCGACGGACTGTTGGCCGCCGAAGCGCCCTGACGACACGTTGCCGGTCCCGCTCGTCCCGGCGTCCGCGCGGCGCCCGGTGCAGGCGTCGGCGCTTGCGGGTTGCCGGGACCGATGCGGCTTGAGAATATTGCCGTTGCGCGCGGCGTCGTAATGCCGTGTCCGCCGGTTGAGCCAAGGTTCAGCCAAGGCCCAGCCAAAGCCGAGCTTTATCCAAGCCGAATCCAAGCCAGCCCCGAGCCAGAACATGCATCCCGAACGCCGCTCCAGCTTATCGACTGCCCAGGGACGCCGATGGCGCAGCTGACGCTGCATGTCCTGTTGGCTACCGGTTTCCTTCGTCTGGAGCGCGTCCCATGACTCCCGAGCAATTTCAGGCCCTGGCGGCAAAGGGCCACAACCGCATCCCCCTGGTCTGCGAGGTCCTGGCCGATCTCGACACCCCGCTGAGCTGTTATCTGAAGCTCGCCAGCGGCCCCTACTCCTATTTGTTCGAGTCCGTGCAGGGCGGCGAGAAGTGGGGCCGCTACTCCATCATCGGCCTGCCCTGCCGCACCGTGCTGAAGGTGTTCGGCAATACGATCCGTATCGAGCGTGACGGCAACCTGGTCGAAGAGGCCGAAGCCGCCGATCCGCTGGCCTGGATCGACGCATTCCAGCAGCGTTTTCACGTCGCCGACCATCCCGGTATGCCGCGCTTCGCGGGCGGGTTGGTGGGCTACTTCGGCTACGACACCGTTCGCTATATCGAGCCAAGGCTCGCGCCCTGTCCGAATCCGGATCAGCTCGGCACACCGGACATTCTGCTGATGGTGTCGGAGGAGGTGGTCGTTTTCGACAACCTGTCCGGGCGCATCTACATGATCGTGCACCTGGATCCCGCGGCGGGCGACACCGTGCAGCAGGGTGAAGCCCGCATCCAATCGCTCGTGGCCCGGATGCAGCGCGGCGCGCCGCGCAACCCGGCCGACAGCGGGCGCGACGTGCGCGAGACCGACTTCGTGTCCGGCTTCACCGAAGAGGGCTACAAATCCGCTGTCGAGCGCATCAAGCAGTACATCCTAGAAGGCGACTGCATGCAGGTGGTGCTGTCCCAGCGCCTGTCGATCCCGTTCGAGGCACGCCCCCTGGATCTGTACCGGGCGCTGCGGGGCCTGAACCCGTCGCCCTATATGTACTTCCTCGACCTCGGTGAATTCCAGATTGTCGGCTCCTCGCCCGAGATCCTGACCCGGCTCGAAGACGGCGTCGTCACCGTCCGTCCCATCGCCGGCACCCGCCGCCGCGGTCATACCGAGGACGAAGACATCGCCCTCGAGCAGGAGCTCTTGGCCGATCCCAAGGAACTGGCCGAGCACCTGATGCTGATCGACCTCGGGCGCAACGACTGCGGGCGCGTCGCGCGCACCGGCAGCGTCAAGGTTACCGACAAGATGATCGTCGAGCGCTACTCCCACGTCATGCACATCGTCAGCAATGTCGTCGGCGAGCTGCGCGAGGGCATGAGTGCCATGGACGTGCTGCGCGCCACTTTCCCGGCCGGCACCGTCTCCGGGGCGCCGAAGATCCGCGCCATGGAGATCATCGACGAGCTCGAGCCGGTCAAGCGCGGGATCTATTCGGGCGCCGTCGGCTACCTGGCGTTCAGCGGCAACATGGACACGGCCATCGCCATCCGCACCGCCGTTATCAAGGAGGGCACGCTGCATATCCAGGCCGGCGCCGGGGTCGTCGCCGACTCGGTGCCGGACCTGGAATGGAAGGAGACCATGAACAAAGGCCGCGCGATCTTCCGCGCCGTCGCCATGGCCGAGGCGGGGATCGAGCGCAGTCCCTGCGTCACCGATCCGGATTGATCGGGTTTCGGCGAGGAAGGCCGCAAATGGGCGCTCGCGGGAGCGGATTCGTGCGCATGAATCATTGGCGATAGGGAAAATCGGCCGACGCACGCCAAAACGCAAACGGGAGCGCCGATCATGCCGGCTGAAGCCCGCGTTCGGTTGCGAGCCGCAGGCTTTCGCCGTTGCCGGCGAGTGATGCGGCACACTACCGTCCGACTGGCTCCGACTGGCTCCGACTGGCTCCGACTGGCTCCAACTGGCCACGAGCACTTTCCCGCCTCATTTGCGTCGGTTGAGGCAACCCCGCCAGGGGCTAGAGGCTTGCGGCGTCGAAGGTGTTGCAGGCGTTGAAGTCGCCGCTGGCGAGACCCGTCCGGAACCAGCGCATGCGCTGCTCGGAGCTGCCGTGGGTGAAGCTGTCGGGTACCGCGAAGCCGCGCGCGCGTTTCTGCATGCGGTCGTCGCCGATTTGGGCCGCGGCGTTCAAGCCCTCTTCGATATCGCCCTGCTCGAGGACTTGTCGTGCCGCGTGGGCATGATGCGCCCAGATGCCTGCCAGACAGTCCGCCTGCAGTTCCAGCATCACCGACAGCCGATTTGCATCGCTTTTGCCCGCCGCGCGTTGGGCACGCGTAACCTGGTCGGAAATCCCGAGCAGGTTCTGCACGTGATGCCCGACTTCATGGGCGATCACATAGGCTTGGGCGAAGTCGCCGGGTGCCTTGAAGCGATTCTGAAGCTCGTCGTAGAAGGAGAGATCGATATAGACCTTCTCGTCCGCGGGGCAGTAAAACGGCCCCATCGCCGCTTCCGATAGCCCGCAGGCGGATTGCACGTAGTCGGTGAACAGCACCAGCCGCGGCTCGCGGTAATCGGCCCCGCCTTCGGCGAAAATCTCGTTCCATGTGTCTTCGGTGTCGGCCAGCACCACGGACACGAAGTCCGCCAGTTCGTCTTGCCGGCCCTGACTCAGCGAGCCGCCGGGAAAACCGCTGCCGGCCTGCGAGGGGACGCTGATTTGCGGGCCGGCATCCATGCCGCCTCCGCCCATCATGCCGCTGAGCCCGAGCAGAATCTTCGGGTCGACGCCGAACAGCAGGCCGAGCACGACCAGGATGACGAGACCGAGTCCGCCACCGGTCGCCGTGCGCCGCCCGACCGGCATGCGCATGCCGCCGCTGCGCCCGCCACGGCTGCCGACGCCGCTGCCGCGGCGGTCTTCGATATTGTCGCTGCGCCGGCCTGTTCTCCAACGCATGTCAGCCTCCGGCGGCTTCGTGAGATTGTTGCGGAATCATAGCACCGCCCGCGCCGGGGAAAGTCGCGGCGACGCTTCCCGGGTGGCCTGTCGGTCGCGCCGCGGGATGTCCGGGTTTCCCGCGCGCGCTCCGATCCGGCATGGGCCTTTTCGCGGTGCGAGGGACGCTGATGGGCGGCTGATGCACCGCCGTGCCGCGCGCTGTAGGCTTGAGGCTGTTTTGATCGGCAGCGGGCGGTGTGTCCAAGCTTCGAGCCGTGGGCGATAAACCCTCACAGAGCAGCGAGTCCGAGCGGCCCCCGGAGCGGCTGGCCGGCGCCATCGAGCGTGTGACGTTCCATAGCGCCGAGAGCGGCTTCTGCGTGCTGCGCCTGAAGGTTCGCGGCCAGCGCGAGCTCGTGACCGTGATCGGCTCCGCGGCCAGCGTCACGCCGGGCGAGTACGCCGAGTGCGCCGGCTGCTGGGTCAACGACCGCCAGCACGGCCTGCAGTTCAAGGCGCAGCACCTGCGCGTGATCCCGCCGAGCACCGTCGACGGCATCGAGCGCTATCTGGGCTCGGGCATGGTCCGCGGCATCGGGCCCCATTTCGCGCGCAAGCTGGTGCGCGCCTTCGGCGAGCAGGTCTTCGACGTCATCGAGGACAGCCCTGAGCGGCTTCTGGAGCTCGACGGCATTGGCCCGAAGCGCAAGCAGCGGGTCACCGAGGCCTGGGCCGAGCAGAAGGTGATCCGCGAGATCATGGTCTTTCTGCAGTCCCACGGGGTGGGCACCGCGCGCGCCGTGCGCATCTACAAGACCTACGGCGACGCGGCCGTCGAGCGGGTGCGCGAGAACCCCTACCGGCTCGCGCTCGATATCCACGGCATCGGCTTCAAGAGCGCCGATGCCATCGCGCGGCGGCTCGGGATCCCCGGCGATTCGCCGATGCGCGCCCGGGCCGGTGTGCGCCATGTGCTGCAGGAAATCGCGGGCGACGGCCATTGCGCGGCACCGCGGCAGGCGCTGGTCGAGCGGGCCGCGGCGCTGCTGGAGATCCCGTCGCCCGTCATCGAGGACGCGATCGCCGCCGAGGTCGCCGAGGAGCGGCTCGTGGCGGAGCAAGTCGACGACCGGCCGGTCCTGTTCCTAACCCCGTTGCAGCGCGCCGAGCAGGGTATCGCCGCCGGTATCGCGCGCCTGTCTCGGGACCCGCCGGTTTGGGGGCAGGTGGATATCGACAAGGCGCTGCCGTGGGTCGAGCAGCAGACAGGGCTCGGCCTGGCGGCGTCGCAGCGCGCCGCGGTGGCGGCGGCCGTCTCGGGCAAGGTGACGGTGCTCACCGGTGGTCCGGGTGTCGGCAAGACCACGGTCGTCGACGCCATCCTGCGCATCCTTTTGGCGAAGGGCGTCGACGTGACCCTGTGCGCGCCCACCGGCCGTGCGGCGAAGCGCCTGTCGGAGTCCACCGGCCGCGAGGCGAAAACCATCCACCGGTTGCTCGAATTCGACCCGCAGACCATGGCCTTCAAGCGCGACCAGTACAGTCCGTTGGACACGGATCTGGTCGTCGTCGACGAGGTCTCGATGGTCGACGTGGTGCTGATGAACCAGTTGCTGCGCGCCGTGCCGACCCGTGCCGCGGTGCTGCTGGTCGGGGACGTGGACCAACTGCCGTCCGTCGGGCCCGGTGCGGTGCTGGCGGATTTAATCGAGTGCGGGCGGGTGACGACGGTGCGCCTCACCGAGATCTTCCGCCAGGCGGCGGCGTCGCGCATCATCGTCAACGCCCACCGAATCAACGTCGGCCGGCTGCCGGAGCCGCCGGAGCGGGGGGCACAGCCGCCGGCGCCGGACCCGGACCCGGACCTGGATCCGAAGCCACGCTCGCCGCAGCATCCGGGCTGCGAGCCGTCCGAACCCGAGCCGTCCGAACCCGAGCCTGCCGGCCAGGACCGCCCCGACAGCGACTTCTACCTGATCCGCTGCGACACGCCGGAGCAGATCCACGAGCGGCTCATGCGGGTGATCACCGAGCGCATCCCGCGGCGCTTCGGCCTCGATCCGGTTCGCGACGTACAGGTGCTGACGCCGATGAATCGCGGCGGCCTCGGCGCCAGGGCGCTGAACATGGAATTGCAGCAGCGGCTCAATACCGCCGCCGGCCCGCGCATCGAGCGCTTCGGCTGGACCTATGCCGCCGGCGACAAGGTCATCCAACTCATCAACGACTACGACAAAGACGTCTTCAACGGCGACATCGGCCGCGTCGAATCCGTGGATCCGGAAGAGGGCGTGCTGCGGATCGCGTTCGACGGACGCCCGGTCGAGTACGAGGCCGGCGAGCTCGATGCCGTCGCATTGGCCTATGCGATCACGGTGCACAAGGCCCAGGGCTCGGAATACCCCGCCGTCGTCATTCCGCTGTCCACCGGGCACTTCACGCTGCTGCAGCGCAATCTGCTCTACACCGCCGTGACCCGCGGCAAGCGCCTGGTGGTGCTGATCGCGCAGCCGCGGGCACTCGCGATTGCCGTGAAGCGGACCGGCGGACGGCGGCTGACGCGGTTGCGGCAGCGATTGCAAGAGGATCGCGACCCGATGGACGATCTCTTCGAGGACGGCCCCGGGAGTGCCTGATCGAGCCCTCGGCGCGGCGAGCCCCGCCGGGTTCCGTCGCGGGCGCGCGTGCCGCGGCTGCAATGCGCGGCGATCTTGCCGCGACTTCGGTCGCGACTGGCCGGTCCGGGCTGCGGCCCGGCGCGTCCCTGCCTCGGGCGCCCGTGGCGCCCGGCACGCCTCAGCCGCCGTGACGGGCGATGATCTCCTCGATGCGCTGCGCCAGCCGGGCAATCTGCGGCCAGTCGTGGCTGATGATGTCCTGGGCGTGCGCCAGATTGTTGCGCAGGGATTCCAGATCCTTGATGACCCGCTTCGCGGCGCCCTTGGTGCGCAGGCCGAAGGCGAAGCGCTGCTCCTCCTGCTCCATGACGATCTGCGCCTTGTCCGACAGTTGCAGGCAATCGGCCAGATCCACGTGCTGGCCCATCCTTCTGCGCTCCGCGAGCAACGCCTGGGCCTTGTTCAGGCGGCCCGCCGATAGCAGTTGCGTCCAGCTGCCGTCGGGCCAGAGGGCGCGGATACGCTCGAGCAACTCGAGCTCCAGCAGCGTGATGATGCCGAACAGCCACATGCGCACGACGGGCTGCTGCATATCGCCGCGGGCGATCACGCCGGCCACGTCCCCCATCGCCGTGACGAAGCAGAAGTCGTAGCGGGTCAGGACGTGGATTACTTCCGACAGCGGCGCTTCGCCCTGCACCACTTGCGCCGGCGCGAAGGGGCGCAGCAACGCTTCGGTGTCGAGCGTCGCATGGTCGTCCGCGCGCAGATAGCCGACACAGACGCCGTCGCGGCGCAGGCCGACCACCTCCCAAGTATGGCGCGCGGCCGCGGTGGTGAGCTCGTGGGCGGCGCGCTCGATGTCGAACGAGCGCAGCGGCTGGGCGATCTCGTCGGCGGTGAAGGCGTCGGTGAAGACCCGCAGCGCCCGGCGCTGCATCAGGTCCATATGGCCGCGCGGATGCCATTCCTCGTCCGCCGGCGCGCTCTGCGGCGGTGCCGGCAGCCCGATACGCCGGGCGCAGTCGGCGACGGTCTTCTGCGCCAGCCGGTAGAGCCGAGCGTCGCCTTCGCCAAGGACATCGAGAAGGGCGGCGGCCTCGGCCAGATAGACGCGCCCGAACTTCGCGTCGTGGCGGCAGATGTCGCGGCAGTTGTCGATCAGGTCCGCGAGCTTGACCGTCTTGGCGTCTGCCGGCGCTTGGGCCGCATGATTGCGGTCGATGGCCTTGCGAATCGCGCGATTGCCGTCGGCGGGCTTGCTGACGTCGGTGAGGTGCGCCACCAGGTCACGCACCCGGCGGCCGAACTCCCGCTCCAGGTCGCCGAAGGTCGCGGGCGTGTCCTCGACGGTGTCGTGCAGCCAGGCGGCGGCGATCATCTCGGTATCGTCGCTGACGTCCGCCACAAGCTCCGCCACGGCCTTCAGGTGCTCCTGATAGGGCTGGTTGGTGTATTTGCGGCGCTGATCGATGCGCTGATGGGCCTCGGTCGCGAACTGCCGCGCGCGGGGGATAAGGTCGTCGTTCATCGGGAAGCCGGCGCTCCGGAGGCCTGTCCTGGCGCCAGACTAGACGCCGGGGCGTGGCGCCGGCAAGTCGCCCGTCACCCCGACGCTGCCCCTGCGCGGACTCAGACCTTGATGCCGTGACCCGCCAACTGGCGCCGAACGATGGGGTCGGTCCTGTTCTTGGACGTGGCCGCCTTCATGAAAACGACGACACGGTCGATGTCGCGGATCACGCCGAGCAGCACTTCGCGGTCCGGATACAGCGTCTTCAGCGACTCGAACGCCAGGTCCATCAGGTGCTCGTCGGCGCGGGCGATACCGACCGCATAGGCCAAGCCGCATGCCAGCCCCGGGTGGCGGTGATGAATGCGGCCCGCGAATCCCCGCCAGGAATCGACCCAGCCCTGCCACTCCATCTGCGACACGCCGACCTTGCTGGTGCGCAGGTAGAGGACCACTTTGACGAATTCCTCCTGCCAGTTCCACGGGGCGGCGCCGGTCTGCTTGCGCAGCCGCTCGACCACGCGTTGGTGGTAATGCCGGCAGTGCTCGCACTGGTAATACAGGGCCAGCGCGTAGGCCATGTACTCACGGTCGAGCTCACTGAGCGTGAAGGGATCCGACTCACCCGGCGCCCCCGAAAACGTGTGCGCATGCAGTTCGTTGAGCACGTCGTTGAACGGCCGCCCCTGGATGGACTCTCGTACGGCTTGACCCGTCACTGTGGATTCCTCGGTATTTAATATTAGCAATGACGAATATTATGGCCGGCCGTGCTGCACTGCAACACGGGTACTTGTAAGGTTGATCGGTGTCACGAAAATCCCTGCCGCGGCGCCAACGAAAAACCCCGGCTGTTGCCGGGGTTTTGCGGGAAGGCCGACGGCGGCGGCGACTAGTTGTTCTGGATAACGATGCGAGGGAATTTCGCGGCGTAGTCCTTGGCCTGCAGCGACAGCTTCGCGGCCGTCTTGCGCGCGATCTCGCGGTAGATCTCACTGATGCGCGAATCCGGGTCGGCGACGACACTGGGCTTGCCGCCGTCGGTCTCCTCGCGAATGCTGATGTCGAGCGGCAGCGAGCCCAGCAGGTCGATGCCGTACTGCTCGGACATGGCCGTGCCGCCGCCCTGGCCGAAGATGTGCTCTTCATGGCCGCACTTGGAGCAGATGTGGATGCTCATGTTCTCGACGATGCCGAGCACGGGCACTTCCACCTTCTGGAACATCTTCAGGCCCTTGCGGGCGTCGAGCAGAGCGATGTCCTGGGGCGTGGTGACGATGACCGCACCGGAGACCGGCACCTTCTGTGCCAGCGTCAGCTGAGTGTCGCCGGTGCCCGGGGGCAGATCGATGACCAGATAGTCGAGGTCGGCCCAGTTGGTGTCGTTCAGCAACTGCTCCAGGGCCTGGGTGACCATCGGGCCGCGCCAGATCATCGGCGTTTCCTCGTCGATCAGGAAGCCGATGGACATGGCCTGCAGGTGGTAGCTCGACATCGGCTCCAGGCTATTGCCGTCCTTCGATTCCGGCTTGCCCGTGATGCCCAGCATGCGCGGTTGCGAGGGGCCGTAAATGTCGGCGTCGAGGATGCCGACCTTCGCGCCTTCCGCCGACAGCGCCAGCGCCAGGTTGACCGCGGTCGTGGACTTGCCGACGCCGCCCTTGCCGGAGGCGACGGCGATAATGTTCTTGATGTTGTCGATGGGCTTCAGCGACTTCTGCACGGAATGGGATTTGATCTCCCAGCCCACGTCGACCTGGGCCATGCTGACGCCGTCGACCGCTTCCACCTTCGCCTTCACGGCCTCGGCGATCGCGTCCGCGGCGCCCTTGGCCGGGAAGCCGAGCAGCACCTTCACCTTGACCTGGTCGCCCTCGATCTCGATGCCTTTGATCGATTTCGTGGTCACCAGATCCCGGCCCATATGCGGCTCGATGTACTCCTTGATCGCGGCTTCGATGGTTTCTTTCGTGAGGTCGGACATGAGAAAACTCCGTTGTCTGTGGCCGCGGCGTGCAGGGCGTGCCGGAGGGCTCTGGTTATCGCGGGCCGGCGCGCTCGCGCCGGCGAAATATCGCTGGCCTCGGAACTGGTATCAGTGAACGCTAATTCAAGTTCCCGAAACGGGGGCGACGCCCTTTTCCCTGCGATACTCGTGGGAATGTTGGCTCCAAGCATGAATAAAGCGATCGGGGCGCCGGTGTATCGGGCGCAAGGTGACCCCGGCTTTTTTCCCGGGCGGGAGAGGTGCGTATAATCGAGCGCTAAATTGCGCGCTTAATCAAGGAAGGAGATCACAATGCTCGGTGGCGATGATCGCGATAAGACCCGGCGGCGGTCTCGACGCAAGGGCCGGCTCGAGATCGCCGGGCTATTCGGCGGCAGCGCGCTGATCGCCATCGCCGGCATCCTGGTCGCGCTGCAGTTCGTGAAGCCGGCGCCGCCGAAGACCATCACCATCGCCGCCGGCGCCGAGAACGGCGCCTACTTCGGCTACGCCCGCAGGTATGCCGCGGCGCTGGCCGAAAACGGCATCGAGCTGCAAGTGCTTGCAACCGAAGGCAGCGTCGACAATCTTCGCCGCCTGCTGGACGAGACCGATCCGGTCGACGTCGCGCTGGTGCAGAGCGGTGTCGCCGACGAGGCGCAAAAGGCCGAGTTGAGCGGCCTCGGCAGTATGTTTTACGAGCCGCTATGGCTTTTGGCGCCTGCCGGCGAGCCGGTCTCGGCGCTGAACACGCTGGCCGGCTCGCGAATCTGCGTCGGGCCGACGGACAGCGGCTCGCGGTTTCTCGCGCTGCGGCTGCTCGGTGCCAACGGTATCGACGCGGGCAATGCCGAGATCCTCGCCGAGGATCTGGACACCTGTGCCGAGCAGCTGGCCGATGGGGCGCTCGATTTGATGTTCGCCGTGGGTTCCGCGGATTCGCCGCTGCTGCAGCGCCTGTCGCGCGACGATGCGCTCACGCTGCAGGATTTGCCGCGCGCCGAGGCTTATGCAAGACGCGACAGCACCCTGTCCGCCCTGACATTGCCGACGGGCGCGCTGGATCTCGCGTACAATGTGCCCCGCGAAGATCTGAGCCTGATTGCCGCGACCGCCAACCTCGTCGTGCGCCCCGACATCCATCCCGCGCTGGTGGATCTGCTGATCAGGGCGGCCGGCGAAGTACACGGCCGCGGTAGCCTTTTCGCGGAGCCGGGCACGTTCCCGACGCCGCGGCACGGCGATTTCCCGCTCAACGCCGACGCCGAGCGTTACTACGAGAACGGCCCGCCGTTCCTGCAGCGCTATCTGCCGTTTTGGGCAGCCACGTGGATCGACCGCACCAAGGTCATGCTGGTGCCGCTGCTGGCGCTGCTGTTTCCGCTGGTCAAGGTACTGCCGCCGGTCTATCGCTGGCGCATTCGCCGGCGGATTCTGCGCTGGTATGTCGAACTGCGCCGGATCGATAAGGAGGTCGAGGGCGGCGCGCCCGATGCCGAGGCGGTGGAGGCCTACAAGCGCAGGCTCGCGACGATCGAGTCGGACGCGGCGCAGATCGATGTGCCGGTTTCGTATTCGGACCAACTTTACAATCTGCGGCTGCACATTCGGCTTCTGGCGCAGAAGCTGGAGCGCGTCGGTAACCAAATGCCCATTGCATGATCAAGCTCAGGACCTACGTCTTCATCGACTCGCTGCAGCCCCAACTCGCGGAATACATGGCCACGGTCTCGCAGGGCTTCCTGCCGATCCCGGGCGACGCCTGCCTGTGGGTGGAAGTCTCTCCCGGCATGGCCATTCACCGGCTGACCGACAGCGCCCTGAAGGCCACCCGCGTGCACCTGGCGCAGCAGGTGGTCGAGCGCGCGTTCGGCTCCATGGTCATCCATCAGCGCGACCAGAGCGACGTGCTGGAGGCGGGTCGCCTGCTGCTGACGCAAATGGGCGCCAAGGAAGACGATCGCCAAAAGTGCCGCGTGGCCTGGAAGGAGATCATCCGCGCCATGACGCCGGACCATACCGTGCTCATCAACCGGCAGAACCGGCGCGGGTCCATGATCCTGCCGGGGCAGAGCATGTTCATCCTCGAGACCGAGCCCGCCGGCTACATCGTCTACGCCGCCAATCAGGCCGAGAAGGCCGCCAACATCACGCTGATCGACGTGCGCGCGGTGGGCGCCTTCGGCCGGTTGACGCTGTCCGGGCGCGAGTCCGACGTGGACGAGGCCGGCGCCGCCGCGGTGGCGGCAGTCGAGGCCTTGTCCGGTGTGGCGCGGCCGGTGATCTCCCACCAGCACTGAGCGCGTCGGCCCGGTGCTGCCCGCCCGGTGCTTACCGCGCCCCCGGCGGCAGCGGGGCGATCTCGTACACGTGCGGCCAAAACTTGCCGGTGACGAAGATGCGCCCGGACTCGGCGTCGCAGGCGATGCCGTTCAACACATCCGCTTTCGAGCTGCGCTGGGCGGACGGCCACAGGTCGCTCAAATCGACATAGCCGAGCACCTGTCCGCTGGCGGGATCGATACGCGCCAGCCGGTCCTGCTGCCAGATGTTGGCCCAGATCTCGCCGTCGACATACTCGAGCTCGTTCAATCGCGATACCGGCCGACGGTGATCGCGCACCTCGATGGCTCCCGTCTCCCTGCGCAGGACCGGATCGAACAGGCGCAGCCGCGCCGAGCCGTCGCTGACGATCCACTGCCGAGCGTCGTGGGTGATGCCCCAGCCTTCGCCGTCGTAACGAAAGGTGTCGCGTAGCTGCAGCGTTTGCGCGTCGTAGATCAGCCCGATGCCGGCGCGCCAAGTGAGCTGAACCACCGTATCCCGCCACGCGACCACCCCCTCGCCGAACAGCCGCCGCGCAAGGCGCCTGTGCCGCAGCACCCGGCCGGTCTCCAATTCCACCTCGCGCAGGGTCGATCTCCCGTACAGCCCGGTGCTCTCCAGCAGCCGGCCATCGCGATAGATCAGACCCTGAGTGAACGCGCGGGTGTCGTGGGGGTAGCGCGCGACGACCCGCACCGACTGCGACGGCGCGGCAGGCGGCTCATCCGCCGAGCGATGCGCCGGCGCGCTCCGCGGCATCAGCCAGCCGCAGGCAGCCCCGAGCAGCAGCGCCCGCCGTTGCCGGGATGCGGGCGTCGCCGGCTCCGGGCACGGGGTCCGGTTCGGGGTCGGATTTGGGTTCGGGTTCGGATCGGGGTCCGGAGCCGGGGCCGGCCCCGAGGTTGAAGGTTGGCGGAGGTGCCCGATCAGTCGCCGCAGCCACGGCCGCGGCCGGCGCGGACAAGACTTCGGCGTGCGCGCACCCCCGGAAGCGCAAAGAGTCAATGGCTTGCCCGATCGCGCCGCTCCGTTGGACTTTGTCGCGGCGTCTGGTCAGATGTTTGGCCGGTCGTGTGGCCGGTCGTGTGGCCGGTCGTGTGGCCGGTCGTGTGGCCGGTCGTGTGGCCGGTGTGCTGGCGGGAGGGCTGGCCGGACGGGGAGCGCGAGTCGTACCGTTCGCCGCGCAAGTTGCCGCGGCGCAGCGTCCAGTCGCTCAGGAACGCCCGGTGCATACCCGCCCAGATCAGGATCGGCCCCAGCGCCGGCAGAATCAGATAGCCCAGCTGGTAGGCCACCGCCAGCAGTTCCCGAGAGAGTCCGGCGATGCCCAGTTGCGTCGCGATCTCCGGGCCGGCGTTGAACGACAGCACCTTCAGCGCCTCGAAATACACGCCCCAGACGACAAACGGCGCTACCAGCGCGATGCCGGCGGCAGCGCGCCAAAGCTTGCCCGGCCAGGGCGTCGGCGTGGCCAACGTCAGCGCCAGCAGCAGCGGCCAGCCATAGGCATATTGCAGGGCGTTGATCTTGAACATGGGCTGCGCTTGCGCGCCGGGCGGCAATCGGGCGCCGTCACGGCCGCGGTCGGTGAACTGCAGCAACACGTCGAAACGCGTCCCCCGCTGCTCCACACCGGCAATCAGGTCGCCGTGAAAACCACTCAGCAGCCAGTCCGCCGCGGCAGCGACAGGGGCCAGCAGCGCCGGCGCGGCCCAGTACCAAAGCGCGAACACCGGCGCCAGCCAAAGCAGCGCGTGCAGCAGGAAACGATAATCGCCGAGACGCCCCGCCATCACGCGCTCCCGGTCGGCGCCGGCTCGCCCGCCACCGGCGGCAGCATGCGCAGCCACAGCAGGTAAATCACTAGCGCATCCAGCATGATCAGCGCCTGCCAGAGGTACAGGTGCGCCCACTCGAACCAGGTCTCGTTCCACTGCAGCAAGTAGAACAGAGAGATGATCCGGACCAGATTCAGCGCCTGGATGGCCGCGAACGCGATCACCGTACCGGTCAGCTTCTGCCTCCACGTGGCCGTCGTCGCGACGATAGCGGCGAACACGACGATCATCGCCTCCACCCCGTTGCAGCCCGGCTGGATACTCACGCCCTGCCCCGTCTCGCGGTTCCACAGCACGATGCCCTGCGCCGCCACCGTGCTGTCGAAGCTTTGCAGCACAACCGCGCTGACTTTGGCGATACCGGCCGTAAATGGCTGAATCACCAGGCTCTGCACCGGGCCCAGGAGCTCGATGGTGAAGAGTGCGAGGAGGGTGGTTGCGAAGACCCAAATGGACATCGAAGGTTGTCTGCGGCTCTTGGTGGGGAGTCATGCCGCCGATGACCGATGCGCGCGGCGGTTTAATATGTGTCCCTGGTATCGGCGGCTGCGGGTCCGGCGTCGAGATCCGGCGTCGAGATCCGGCGCGAGCCCGCCGCGGCGCCCGCCCGCCGAGCATTCCGGCTCGGTTACTCGGCCTCGTAACGCAGGCCGATGGTTGCTTTGCTCGCGTCCGCGATGGCATCGAACGCTGTCGGCGCGTCTCGCGCAGAGCCGTTGCAGGATAAACTCAGCATTCGCGCTTGTGTAGTCGTGCCGCGGAATCGAGAGCGGTGAGCTCGTCGCGGCGCTGAATACGGAGATGGAGGAAAGATGAAAAAAGCACGCCGTCCGGTCCGGGGAGGCGCTGATTCCGCTCGCAAAAGCACGGCGGCGCCGGCCGGAAATGACCTACTGCGACGCGGTGTCCAAGCATTCCGGGAAGGCCGGTATGCAGAGGCCGAGCGGATCATGCAGAACCTGCTCGCCACGAATCCTTCGGTCCCCGATGCGTTGCATATTTTGGGGCTATTGTCGGTAAAGGCCGGACGTTTGGAAGAAGGCGAGCGCCTGCTGCGCCGCTGTGTTGCCGCGGCGCCGACCTACACCGACGCGCACAATAATCTTGGCAACGCGCTTATGGCGAGAGGCCAGGTCGCCAAGGCCGAAGCCAGCTATGCGCGCGCTGTGGAGTTGAAGCCCGACTACCCGATTTCTCACTATAACCTCGGCAATGCTTTACGCGCTCAAGGCCGGTTGGACGATGCCGCACTGGCCTATCGTCGCGCTGTGAAGCTAGACCCCGGTTACACCGGCGCTCGTATCAACTTGGCGAACCTGCTGTGCGAGCAGCAGATTTATGACGAGGCCGAGGATCTCTATCGCGACGTGCTCGAGCGCAGCCCGGATATGGCGGACGTGCGCTTGAATCTGGGCAACGTCCACCGCTTGCGCGGTGATTTGCAGCAAGCGAGGAGCCAGTATGAAGCCCTTCTGGCCGCGGCACCGGACAACGCACGCGGGCGGCTCTCGCTTGCGCTGATCTGCCTCGAAGAGCGCGACTTGGACGGTGCGGCGCGTCTGATCGAGCAAGTCCAGGATTCCGGAGGTGCGCCGAAATCCGAAGTATTGGCCGCGCGCGCGGCCTTCTTTACACAGCTCGGCGATTTTCAGGCTGCTGCCGAGGCCTTGCAGGAATCGTTGAAAAGTGGTGCAAATCGTCCTGAATACTGGGTGAAGCTGGCAGATCTGTTCGCGGAGATGGGACATCGCGACCGTGCGGTGGAAGTCCTTCAGGACGGCGTTTCACGGTTCGTGGGGCGGCCATCGGCGCTTCTGGGGCGACTTGTCTTGAATCAACGCCACCTCTGCGACTGGAGACATCTGGACGAGCGCGTGGAAACTCTTGTCCAGCGCGTGCGATCCGGTGACGCGGCGGCCGTGTTGCCTTTTTTCGCGATGTCATTGTCGGACTTTTCTCCCGCGGAGCTTCTCGATGTGGCTCGTGCACACGGCAGGCGGTTTCGGGACTGGGAACGTCGCGGACCCGTCGCGATCTCGCGTGAGGGGGATACGCCTGACCGTCGGCTGCGGATCGGCTATGTTTCCGGCGATTTTCGCGAGCATCCGTCCTCTTATTTGGCGGTATCCGCCTTCGAGCTACACGATCGCGACTGCTTCGAAATCTTTGCCTATGCGATCGGACCGCCGGACGACAGTCCGATGCGTCGGCGACTGAGTGCAGCTTTCGATCAATTCGTCGATGTTCAGGGTATGACGCACGAAGGCGCGGCTCGTCGCATTGCCGAAGATGAGATCGATATTCTGGTTGACCTGCAGGGTTATACAAGGTTTGCGCGCACGGAGATCTTCGCGATGCGGCCGGCGCCGATCCAAGTATCTTGGCTCGGTTTCGCGGGCACGATGGGTGTTTCTTTCATTGACTATTTGGTGGCAGACCCGGTGGTCGCCCCGCCCCAGGATGCGAGTTGCTACGAGGAGGCGCTGGCCTACCTCCCCAACTGCTACGCGCCCGTAGACTTCCGGCGCGAAGTCTCGCCCTCGCCAACGCGTGCGGCAGTCGGGCTGCCCGAGGACGCCTTTGTCTACTGTAGCTTCAATAACCCTTACAAGCTCACGCCCGAGATTTTGGACTGCTGGTGTACCTTGTTGGCCGAGGTGCCGAAGTCCGTTCTCTGGCTTTACGCCGATTCCGATTTGCAACGCGAAAACATCGGGCGGGAAGCGAAGTTGCGCGGCTTGTCGGAGGAACGCGTCGTTTTCGCGCGCAAGATTGGCCAAAGCGAGCATTTGGCTCGGCTGTCGTTGGCGGACCTATTCCTCGACTCACCCCCGTATGGTGCTCATACCACGGCGTCGGACGCCTTGTGGGCAGGTGTACCGCTCGTCACGTGTTCGGGGCAGACTTTCCCCTCGCGCGTCGCGGGTAGCGTGCTGACTGCAGGATGTTTGCCGGAGCTGATCTGCGAGAACTTGACCGAATATCGCGCTTTGGCACGATCGCTTGCAACGGATTCGATCCGAATGGCCCAACTGCGAGGCAGAACCGCAGAGGCCCGCGTCAGTGCGCCCTTATTTGACACGCGGCGCTTCGTGCGGGATCTCGAGAGCCTTTATCGGCGGATGTGGGCGCGACATCTGGCCGGTAGTCGGCCCGACGTCTTGAACTGCGACGCGTGAATTGAAATCGGCCTGCCGCCGCGCTCGGCCGTGTGTGCCGTTACCGATATTCACGCAGCAACCTCAGTCCCGGGCGTTCTTATCGGCCTTGTTTGCCGACGCAGTGCTCGCCTAGGCCGATCAACGGAGCGGCGCGAGAGCTTTGGCGTCCGGCGTCTACCGATGTTTTCTCGCGCGGCGCCGGCCGGCCGCACCGGTTCCGCAGATCTGCTGTGCTCCAAGGGCATGTCATACCGTCGGCGATACTCGTAACGCCGGCCGTATGTTTTCTGCCACTGTCGCGAAAACAGCCTCGCACTTGCTCGCGAAGTGATTGGAAATGCTGCCTAGTTCACAGATTTGTAGCCAAAAGCTCTTGGTCTAGGCGCATCGGCGCGGTTTGTCGGTTGACAACAACAATGTGTGGTGTAGACTTCTGCTCGGACCGATAGACACAGGTGGGGCGTAAAAGCGCGCGCCGGCGTCGGTTGGCAACCCACAGACCGTGGTGTAGACTCAGCCAAGCGTTAGCTGCTGCGGGTGCAGGGGGCCACAAAGTCTGGACGCAAGCCCAGTGCGTTGGTCTAACCACAACGGCCCTCTTAACAGATCCGCGATCAGTGACTAACTCTTTCGTTGAATTAGAATCTGAAACCCGTCTTCAGAAAGTGTAACCAGCAGGAGAAGCTCAACCATGTCTGCTAAAAACCTCGCCTCCGCGATTTCCATTGTTCTCGGTGCATCGGCAATCGGTGTCGGTACCGCTCACGCCGCCAGTGCCTTCTTCCCGCACGTCGTCATGAGCCCGAGCGTCACCACCATTGTCAGCGTCGCGAACACGTCCGCCGACAACTACAACCAGAGCGGCACGGGCCCCGGCGACTTCCTGCACTACCGGCTGTACTACAAAGACGCCGCGAACAACTTGGACCCTTGCGTTGAAGTCAACGCCTTCCGTCCGACCAGCCAGTTCGACCTGCAGACCATCGATCTGGGCGGCGTGTTCGGCGCTTTCGATCTCGGCGTTCTGTTCAACGATCCCAGCTTCTTCAATGATTGGCGCGGTCCGAATCAGACCTTCGCTCTGGGCTCTCTGACCGGCTTGGTCGCCAGTCGCGGCTATCTCGTCGTCGACAATGCCGATGCATCCGGCGCATCGCTCGGCGGTGAGGCCTTCGTCTTCGAGTTCGCCAACGGCGCGACTTGGGGTTACCAGGCCTTCGCCCAGTTCGGCAACGAACCGGAGACCGAGTTCGACTATGAGTTCGCATCTTCTGCGGAATTCAACTTCGTGTCGATCATGCCGTTCGAAGAGATCAGCACCGCGTTCATGGTTACACCTGTGACCACCAACATGGTGCCGGGCGGCTCCAATGCCTTTACCGCCGCTGTCCGTTACGCCTCTCCGCTTGACCCGAATATCGCTTTCTTCGATCGTGACGAAGGCGCAATTTCCGGTCGCGTCGAGCAAGGGGTGGTCTGTGTCGGCCGTATCGATGCCTCCGACTTGCTGACCGACGCTGCGCTGTCGCTCGTCCCGGATGGTGGCTGGTCGATTCTGGAACTGTCCGATCCCGCTGTCGTTTACAAGCTGGAATACGGTATCGGCAGCTTCAATGGCGAGGCCATCAACGGCGTGTTCAACAACGCCTTCCAGTTGATGCCGGTTCTGGTGGACTAATCAGCGCCGAGGCTCTCCGGTAAGTCGGCTAGAGAAGATCAACTGCATTAGCCGCCGTTGTTTCTCTGCCGCTTCAGTTGAGCAAACGAGCCCCTGTATCGTATTTGCGATGCAGGGGCTCCTGCTTTTGCGGCACCCAACTCCCGTATCGGCACGTCTGCCAAACAAAGCCACGTTATTGCGCCTAGGGGTCCATAGTGCTACCTAGATCGGACGCATCCTGCTGACTAATGGCTTTTATTCCCGCCACATCCTAACTCGGGGCGCCTTAATGCCCCTTGCCCAATGCTGCCTGGTGCTTCATCGATGATTTGGAACCTTGCAACGAAGACGAACCGTCTTTCCCTTCGAGTCGGGCTTGTACTGCTGCTCGCCTTATTCAGTAACATTGTGTCCTCTGAGACTTCTCCTGAACCGCTTACTGACTCAGTGATGGACGCGTCCGGCGATTGGACTTATCGCCTGGACGGTGAAGGTAAGTTCTGGCTCGGATACTATGACGAGACTCGACTGCTACGGGTACGGACGCCTTCCGGAAATGAGCGCCTTATGGTGCCGGACGATCGGAACCAGGCACCATCGGGTATCGCCATGGCCTCGCTCGAAAACGGCGTGGCGACCCTCTGGCGAGATAAGCATCCCAAGAAGGGACTCTACTTGGCCCGGGCCAACCAGCCCGATGAGCCTGCCTTGGAACTGGCGGGCGAGTCCGAGCCTCTCGCGCGTTTTGCGGCAGAGCGCACCGCCGATCGCGTCCACGTTTTATGGTATGGGGAGCGAAAAATCCAAGACAGTGACGCGACCTACCATATCTATTACACAGGCTTGGACTTGGACGATAATTCTTCGCCCCCGGCCGAAAGATTGTTTGCGGGCATCTACCCGGTGATGGCCACGGATGAAGCCGGCGGAGTGATGGCGTTCAGTTGGCTTCGGAAAGGCGAAGCGCATGAGGTGGTGGCGCGTTTTCGCGCTGCTGATGCAGCTGCCTTTGCAGACTCTGTTGTAGTGGCGGGTGACCTCCCCGAGATCACGCCCCTATTCCGCGCGTTTCGCAGCGGCACCCGATGGTTTGTGATCTGGCATGCGCAGTACGGAGAGAAAGGCGGCGAGTTACTTCTCGAGGGCGCCTATTCGGACGATACAGGCGCCACCTGGCATCGTTTTGCATTCGATGAGCTCAAGGGCCTTGATCTCGGTAGTATCGACATCGCGGCCGACGATACGGGCCACATCGTGATGGCCCTGACCGCGCGTGATCGCAGCGGCGGCGCTAAGCGCGACGTCGTTCTGATTAGGTCAAACGATCGCGGTAAGAGCTGGAAAGAATCCGAACGCCTTAGGCCAAATGGTTCGCTCGACGCTTTCCAGGCAAAGAACCCATCTGTCACTTTCGGCGCCGAGAAGGGGCAAGTCCTCGTCGTGTGGGAGGACTGGCGGGAGATACGCTCGCGTCTCTACGCGAGCTACTCCGACGATTATGGCGACACGTGGAAGTATCACAACGTCCCGCTTCCTCATGAGCCGGAAACCAACCTTGGTCTGAAAGCTGATCTATCGGCTGCCTATGAGGCGGACGAGCGCTTTCATGTCGTCGCCGAACAATATACCGACGACAGTTTTAGAAAGAAGAAGCTGGTCCGGGTGAGCTTTTCTGTCTCGGACTTGGGGCGTTTTGCCCAACGGCCTTCCGTTGCGCCGGAGTCGTCACCGCGTTCTGAAGACGGTTTAGAAGACACCGACTCGGACACGTCCGACGCCGACAACGACGCGGAGACGCCAGAAGACATCGTGCGTGGCCGTGTCGCGGCTTTCTGGACGGCAATGGCCGAAGGAGAGTATGCGAAGGTATACGAAATGTTCGATCCGTTCTTTCGCGCGTTGAACAGTAAAGAGCGGTATCTCGCGACGACCGGAAAAATCACCTACGGGGGTTTCGAGATCGAGAGTCTTACTGTCGACGGGCCGAAAGCCGATGCGAAGACCAAAATTCGGGTTTCGATCAAACCGTTTCGGGCATCTACCGGCGAAACGATTTCGCGGCCGGAGACGGAAACCTCAGTGGACGAAACCTGGCTCCTGATCGACGGTACTTGGTATCGTGAATTCGTCAGTGAGGCACAAGATCTGAAATACACGCGGTACTGAACCTTGCCTCCGGGGACTGTCGGCGGCCGGTGATCCATTTCCCGGTCGGCGACGATCCCCGCTGGGAGCCTTTAGCCCGGGCTGGGCTCTCCCCGCGAATGCATGGTCTCCTGTAGTGCTTAGACCGTCGCTCGGCATCCAAGCATGCACCTGCTGATTCTCCACCAAG
The DNA here is from genome assembly GCA_021736785.1 of Thiohalocapsa sp. Taxonomy (GTDB): domain Bacteria; phylum Pseudomonadota; class Gammaproteobacteria; order Chromatiales; family Chromatiaceae; genus Thiohalocapsa. Next base: position 22,956 of record JAIPFF010000042.1, read on the forward strand.
CCTGGCTCTTCGGCGGTGCCGAGCGCACCACGCTGAACCTGCTCCGCCATCTGGATCGCACCGTCGTCTCGCGCGTCACCCTCGCCGCGCCCGCGGCGCTGCGGGATCTGCTGCCCGCGGACTATGACGAGTACGTCAATACCGCTGGCCTGATCAAACACGGTTGGTTCGAGTCATACGAGTCGTTGCAGGCCGATGTGGACGGCGCGGCGAAGCTGCTGCGGCAGACGCGGCCGGATGTCGCCCTCGGCATGATGCATTACTCGGGCGCGCTGGTGGCGATGGGCGCGCGCCGGGCGCGGTTGCCGGTGCGCACCGTCGCCAGTTACCGCGGCCCGATCTACGAATATATTCGCCGGCACGAGCATGGCATCCGCCGGGTGCTCTTTCTCCGCGGCGCCATTGCCGTGGCGTCTCGGCTGGCCGACCGCATTCTGGTGCCGTCCGAGGGCACCGCGCTGGATACCCGCCAGCGCTTCTTCGCGCCCCGCGCGCGCCTCCAGGTGATTCCGAACGGCATTGACCCGGCCGTGGTCCGCGCCGCGGCGGAAGCCCCGACGCCGGACTTGGAGCGGCTGTCACCGGGGTTGCCGCTGCTGTGCGTCGCCGCCCGATTGTCGGTGGAGAAGGACGTCGGACTGCTGCTCGACGCCGCGCGGCAACTCCAGGCCACGCATCCCTGCGCGCTGGTTGTCGTCGGCGACGGACCGGAGCGGGCCGAGATGCAGCGCAAGGTCGGGGAATGGGGCATCGGCGAGCGAGTGATTTTCGTCGGCCACAAGGACAATGCCTTCCCCTACATTCGGCGCGCGGACATCTACGTCCACACCTGCCAGTTCGAGGGCTTTGGCTACACGATGCTGGAAGCCATGGCCTGCGGCACGCCGGTTATCGCCACCGACTGTCCGCACGGGCCGCGGGAAGTGCTTGCCGGCGGCGCCTGCGGCGTGCTGGTGCCACCCGGCGACAGCGGCGCGCTGTCCGCTGCCATCGCGCAACTGCTCGATGATCCGCAGCGCCGTCGGGAGCTGACTCAACGCGGCCTGGAGCGCGCCGACGAGCTCTCGGTCCAGCGCATGGCGAGACGTTACCAAGCCGCCTTCGAGGCGCTGATGCCGCCGCGCGAGCCGGCGCCGGAGCCGGCGCCGGAGCAGGGTAGCGGACGCCGGGGCGATGGCCCGCACGCGCCCGGAGGGCGAGCCGCGAATGCCGCGGCGCCCGATAGGACGGCGGCCGATCCGGTATCATGTCGCACCGAAACGCGGCCTGCCGGCGCGCAGGCCTCCCCAAGAATGCGACGAAACCTCACAGAGACGGAGCGTCCCATCATGACCGCAGAGACCAATGCTCCCGCGCAGCCGGGCCAATCGGCGTCCGACATCGACACCGTGCTGGCGCGCATCGGCGAGTTGCCGCCGAAATGGCATGTTGCGGGCTCCGTGGGCATCCAAGTCCTGCGGGCCATTGCCGGTCACCTGAAGGGGCGCCGCATTCGCCACTCCGCCGAGACCGGCGCCGGCAAGACCACGCTGCTGTTCTCGCACCTCAGCGAGCATCACACCGTCTTCACCATCGCCGGCTCGGCGGACACCATCAACCTCGTCTCCAAGTCGCCCATCGTGAACCTGGGCACGCTCGAATTCGTCGAGGGCCCGAGCCAACTTACGCTGCCGCGGCACGACTTCCCGGACAAGCTCCAACTCGCCATGATCGACGGGCCCCACGGCTACCCGTTTCCGGACATGGAGTACTGGTGCCTCTATCCACACTTGGAGCCGGGCGCGCTGTTGATCGTCGACGATATCCAGATCCCGACCATCTACAACCTGTTCCGGTTCATTGCCGAAGACGAGATGTTCAAACTGCTCGAAGTCGTCTCCACCACCGCCATCTTCGAGCGCACCGCCGCCCCGACATTCGAGCACCTGGGCGACGGCTGGTGGCTGCAGAACTACAACAAGGCCCGCCATCCCATCAAGAACTTCGATATCGACCCCGGCGACGTCCATAGCGCCGACATCAAGACGCTTATCGAGCAGCAAAAACGCTTGACCAACCAGGTTCGCCGCATGGGCGATCGGCTGGAAGAGCAAAATTTAGCCAAACTCGGGCCGAGACTGCAGCGGATGATGCGGCGGTTGGGCTTCAAGAAAGGTTAATTCACGGGGCCAAATCCCTAACGAGATCGGCGACGGGCATTCACCGTTCAAGGCTTGGCGAGTCCCTTCGGCAACTCGGTGGTCACCGTATAGGCTTCGCTGCGTAAGGTCAGATTCGGGTTGTAGTAGGGATCGCCGCCGGCCAAAATTCCGGCATGACGCTGCTGCGCGTATCGCACTTCGCGCTGCGCTCGCGCTTGTTTCTCGGGGGTATCGTCGCAGCCGCGTGATTTCGATTCGTGGTGTATGAGCTCGCACCACGGCGTATAGATATTGATGTAGCCGAGCTCGCGAATCCGCAGGCACAGGTCGACATCGTTGAAGGCAACGGGTAGGTCTTCTTCGTTGAACCCTTGCGCTGCCTCGAAAACGCTGCGCTTCGTCATCATGCAAGCGCCCGTGACAACCGATACCTCGTGCGTCACCCGGTCTCTATTGAAATAGCCGGGCTGGTCTCCGGGATGGAAACGAAATGCATGTCCGGCCAGGGCATGCAGTCCCATGACGACGCCCGCGTGTTGTATCGTGCGATCCGGGTAAAGCAATCGGGCGCCGACGCAGCCGACTTCGGGTCGCTGGGAGTGCTCGAGCAGGGCTTCCAGCCAGCCCGCGCGAAGCACTTCGATGTCGTTGTTCAAAAAAAGCAAGTGCTCGCCGTTTGTCTGTCCGACGGCGTAATTATTGATGCGGGAGTAGTTGAACGGGATGTCGTAGCGCAGGAATCGGATGCGCGCATCGCGCTGCTCGTAGTGCTGCATCAACTCGAAAGTCCGAGGCTTGCTGCTGTCGTTGCTGATGCCGAGGATTTCCAATTGATCGTATGGGGTATAAGCCAGCAGACTCTCCATGCACGTCTGCAGCAGAGCGGGCTGATCCCTGAAAGGAACGATGACGGATACGGACGGTTTTCCCTGGATTCGGCGCCGAACGCGATAAGTGCCCGGTTGCAGGCCCAACTCGGCGGCGGCGTCGATATTGCGATCGTCAAGTGCGGCCTGTACGGCGCGACGGCCGTTTTCCCACGCGTAATCTTTGCTTTCGAAGCGCTCGGCGGTCGATCCCGGGATCATTCGCCAGTGGTAGAGGCAATGCGGTATGTGGGCGACGTTCGTCGTCCGGGCACTACATCTGAGCACCAGATCGAAGTCCTGCGCGCCTTCGAAGCCGTCGCGAAAGCCACCGACGCGCTCGACCAGCGAGCGGCGATAGACGCCGAGGTGAGAGATGTAGTTCTGCCCCAACAGTTGTTCGGGCGCAAAGTCCGGCTTATGAAAGGGTTGGGACAATTCGCCCGTCGTCGAGACCTTGTCCTCGTCGGAGTAGAGGATGTCGGGATCCAGTCTTACGATATTGAGCGCGACCAAATAGAGGGCGTCCTCGGTTAGCAGATCGTCATGGTCCAAAAGCGCGATGTAATCGCCGGCGGCAACCGACAGCGCCGCGTTGGATGCGTTGGCGATGCCCTTGTTCTCCGGTAGCTGTTGGATTTTGACGCGGCGATCGGTCAGGCCGGCGAGCGCTTGCAGCGTGTCCTCGCGCGTGGATCCGTCGTCAGCGATACACAGCTCCCAATGCGGATAGACCTGCGCGAAAACCGACTGCACGGCCTCGCCGAGCCATTGGGGGTCGGAGTTCCATGCCGGCATGAGCACCGAGATGAGAGGCGGCTCCTCCCAATCCGCGATCTCATCGTGAATTATTTGTCGCTGGGCGTCCGAGAACCGCCAGTGTCCGCCCTCCTCGAGGATGACGCCGCTCACGTAGAGGCGCTCGCCGCGTTGGCACTCTCGATAACCGCGCGCTTGCCAATGCTCCAGCGCCGAGGCCAATCGCCCGTCCGCGATCGCGGCCGAGATCTCGGGGTTCTGGGACAGGTAAGCCGCCGCGTCGAAGTGGCCGGGATGAAGCAAAGGCAGTCTCGACCAGTCGAAAGACGGCGTGCGGCAACCGGCAGGAGGCGGCGGAGACAGAGCGACCAGCATTTCCTGCCAGAAGGCTGCATCGTCCGGGGAAAATGACGTCATCCGATCGGCTTCGGCGGAAACGGAGTGCTCGGAGGGCATGACGCGCGCGCCGTAGCCTTCCCGCCGCAGTCTGTCCGCCGCCGCATCGTCGAATGCGACGATCGCTTTAGCCGCATCCGCCAGGATGATGTCCGCTGGCCGAAGTGCTCCCGGCTCCGCGGCCTCTCGGCCGACATGCCCCTGCGTCCCGGTTGACCCCGCGACGATGCAGACGATCGGGACGTTCATCGCCCGGGCCCGCGCCGAGATGATTCTGGCCTGCGATACATCGTGGCAGACGCCGAACTGCGCCAGGATGAGATCCGCCGGAGAACGCGGCAAATCGTCCGGCAAGACGGGCAGCACACTGACGTCGACTCGGGACAGCGCCAGCGGCAGGGCGACGCGACGCGCGATGAGATTGTCCTTCTCGTGGAGCGCATCCTCGTCGAGCAGCGCGGCAATCATGACCTGCTTGTGACCGTTGAGGCGCATCCAAAGCGCTGCCAACGAGGCGGCGCTGGGCCCGCCCAGAGCGCGGCTGGCAAACTGCCGTTTCCAGTGATCGAATTGACTTGATAATTTCCGAACGTGCTTCTCGGCCGTGGGCCCCTCTTCGCGCCTCGTGGCCGTCAATACCAAGCGCTTCAGCACTGTGCCGCTGCGCCAGCTCAGCGATTCGAACGCGGCCCGTGCGCTAGTGCGGAAACTCTCGCAGAGGCGCATGAGCTCGTCCCGGTCTGCCTCGGCCTGTCTCAGGGAGCGCTTGAGCTCCGCGCAGGTCTCGCCGGGACCTAAGGCCATTAGCCGGTGCAGTTCGGTCAGAGACTGTTCGTGGGCCGCCAAGATCATCTCGGCGCCGGTAGACAGCTGACCCGCGTTCTCCGCCGCCTGCCGGTCGTCGTTCTCTAGGTAGGAGAACAGCGCCAGTTGGGGGGCGCTCAGAAGCTGATCGAGCGGCGCATCGGTGCCGACTTGATGCACGAGCGCGGCGTCGACCGCCTCCGTGGCCGCTTCGACTGCCGCAATGCTGACCCCGGAGACGCCGGCGTCCAGCAAAAAATCCCGGATGTCTCGGGAGATTCGCACCGGGTCGCGGATGAAATCCTCGAAACGGACCCGGAACGTCGGGATCCCGCGCGTATAAGTGAGTACGCGGCGACTGTACAGCTCCCAAAGGGCGATTCCGACAGGCACAGGCATGTCGGCCCGGCGCTCGAGCGAGCGCGCGACCGCGAGCGGATTCCTGGTGACATGGATGCAGACAAGGTCGGGCAACAGCTGCCGCCAGCAAGGCAGCGTCAAGCAGAGGCGCGGATCCTTGATGGCCCGTGGGCCATGGGCGTCAATTGAATCAAGCAAGTCGACCGCAAGCCCTTCGAAGCTCGCCTGGACCGACGCCGCAACGGTGGCACAATCGAAGCCCGGTGTGCCGTAGTCTTGGACCTGCAGCCAACTCGCCCGCTGCCCGACCAGAAGAACCTGATTGGCGGCGACGAGTGTCCGGTGCTCGAAATAGCCTTTCGGATTATCGCTGCTCGCCGGGAGCAGCGCGGACTCCGCACCGAACGACAGCCCCATCTTCGCCAGCAGGCCCGCTACGGCGCTCGTGCCCGAGCGATGCATCCCGAGCACTGCGACGGTGCGCTCGCTATCGACGTGCTTCTTGCTGTTCTCCGCTGTCGTTTCCGTCACACGTATCTCTGGCCTGCCGTGTACTGGCCCCGCACTGAACGGGCCGGAGCCGGAAAATCGATTCGCAACCGCTCGCAATAAGCCGAACGGCTTTGCCTGAACCGAAAACTTCCTTCTATTCTCCCCTAAAAATCGCCGCATGACATACTTCGGCCGGTAGCTCGCTCATCGGGAGTAGATCGCCGAAGCCCGCACGAGCGGGGACAACGGATGCGCTATTGCGTGTCGTTATGTGCACGACACGGCGAACCGTCGTGGCCTCCGGGTATCGGCTAAAAGTTTTTTTATTCAGGATTTTGATGGGTTTTTCTTGCTTCTTTGTTGAGGTGTGAGCCTTCCCGTGCTCGACCGAAGCTCCAAAATCTACACGTTGCGCTTGACGGTTGATCGCCTACAATCTCGTGGGGGATGAATTTTCCAAAACTTGGCGAGTTCTCTTGGGCGCTCGAGTGTTCGCGTCGCGCGCCCACATCGGCGCCTGCGACATCAACACGTGTCACTGCTCCCGTGTGGCCGGCGATGAACGTCGGTGACACTCGGACCGGGGCACTGTCCAGCCAAGCCGGAAAATGCGTACTCCCCCGACGCACTGTCGATGTACGGGTCTAAAAATCAGAAACGAAGGAAGGGTTGCCCCATGTCTATTCGCCTGCTTGCCTTTGTGGTTGTCTGCTTGTTGTCAATTGTTTCCATTCGCCCCGCGCTGTCCCAGCCGGTCGCGGATGTTCCTGCCGCCATCACCGCCGATATTCAGGCCGGCGCGCCGGCCGAAGCCTTGATTGTTCTGGACGATAGCGGATTGGATAGCGCTTCGCCCGCCGCCGGACTTCCGGACATGCCGTTTAGCCGCCACTCCAACGAAGAGTACCGGCGGCTGATGGAACGAAGGGTCGAGACCCTGCGGGTGCTGAAGTCGCGGATCAAGCAAGAGTTGCTTGCCGATGTTTCCGGTTTCGGCTTGGAGGTGCTGACGGACTATTCGGCGCTCCCGATTCTGCACGTACGAATCGATTCGCCCGAAGCGCTGCAGCGGCTTATCGATCATCCGCAGGTCAAGTCCATCGATGAGAACGCGACGATGGGTCTTTTTCTCAACCAAAGCCTCCCGCTGATCCGCCAGCCACAAGCGTTCGTGGACGGCTACGACGGCGCGGGGACCAGCGTTTGCGTGCTCGATACCGGTGTCGACTACACACATCCGGACTTTGGTCCCTGCACGGCCCCCAACGTGCCATCAGGCACTTGCAAAGTGGCTTTTGCCGCGGACTTCGCGCCTCCGGACGGGCAACTCGACGACGACGGGCACGGGACCAACGTCGCCGCCACTGTGCTCGGCGTTGCCCCCGCCGCCAAGATAATCGACGCCGACGTCTTTATGTCCAACGGACGCGCGACGTTCGACGACATCATCGAGGCCATCGACTGGTGCGTGGTCAATCGCGCCACCTACAACATCACGGCCTTGAATATGAGCCTGGGCGGCGGTTTTTCGAGCTCGCCGGTGAATCCGACGGATGCCTTCGGCACGGCGATCGGCAACGCCGTCAGGGCCGGCATCGCAGTTGTCGCCGCCTCGGGCAACGAAGCAACGAAGAACGGGCTCGGCTTACCCGCGGCCTATTCAAACGTCATTTCCGTCGGGGCCGTCTATGACCAAAACATTGGCCGTGCAGGCTGGAGTAATTGCGTCGACTCCTCGACCTTCTCGGACTTGGTCACTTGCTTTTCCAACAGCGCATCCTTTCTCACCCTGCTGGCGCCCGGGGCCCTTATCAGCGCCGGGGGAGAAGTGATGGGGGGGACTTCTCAGGCGGCCCCGCACGTCGCCGGAGCAGCGGCGGTCGCATCCGCCGCCAATCCGAGGGAAACCGTGGCGCAGATCAGCGAGCGCCTGCAGCGTGGTCCGCAAGTCGTGGACCCGGCGAACGGTATTTCCAAGCCGCGGCTGGACTTGGTCGACACCACAATGGATATCGGCGGCGGAAATTCGACACTCTTTAACCTGTCGACACGTGCGGCAGTGCGGGCGGGCGACGAGATCTTGATCGGTGGATTCGTCATTAACGGCGTTGGCCTGAAGCGCGTTTTGATTCGCGCCCGAGGACCATCATTGGCCGACGCCGGCGTGCCTAATGCTATGCCGGATCCGACACTGCGATTGTTCTCCGGCCCCTCGCAAATCGGCATGAACGACAACTGGCGCGCCGGCGGGCAAGAAGCCGAAATCATCGCGACCGGGCGCGCACCGTCCTACGCGTCGGAATCGGCGCTGATTGCGGTGCTATCGCCGGGACCCTATACCGTCCTTGTGGAGGATGCCCGCGCCGTCCAAGGCGCCGCCATCTTCGAGGTCATCGGTATTGATGAAGAGCCCGGCATCAACTTATTCAATGTAGCAACGCGCGCGAAAGTCGAAACGGGAGACAACGTTGCCATCGGCGGGTTCGTCATCCGAGGCGATGATCCGAAGCAACTCCTGATCAGAGCCAGGGGGCCTTCGCTGGCAAATGCAGGCGTGAGGGGTGCCCTCTCGGATACCATTATCGAGCTCTTCTCCGGACAGACACTCATCGCAGCCAATGACGACTGGGCGGCCGGCGGCCAGCGTGACGCTATTGCTGCAACGGGCAAGGCGCCGCCCCATAATTTTGAATCCGCCATTTTGTCCAGGCTGGCTCCGGGCCCCTACACCGTACTTTTGCGCGGCTACAATGGCGCGCAAGGTGTCGGCATCATCGAAGTGATCGCCATCGACGAACAATGAGATAGACGGTGACAGAAGGAGTCCGGGGCAGGGCTTTTCTCTGCCCTGGGCTGTGATGCCGATATGCTGTCTGCCACCCGTCCTTGCTCGACCCAAAAACGCGCCGTTACGACGCGTTTATTGCCGCGGTGACTGCTGAAATCGGCGTGCGTTCCAACCTCGATCGGTCGGTGCGAGCTGGCTGGCTCGGGGCGTTTACGTCGCTTTCCGGGGCGAAACACCGGCAAGTGATTCCAGCAAACCCGCATAGTCCGGCGCATGCTGTTTCAGCAGGTGCGACGTACTCAGATGGTGAAATGCCGTATCCCGCAATTGCCGGCGAAGCCGCGGGTCTTCGACGAGTCGATGCAATGCCCGATACCAGGCGTCACGGGTATGATCGACGACTAATGCGTTGATCCCGTCTCGGGCGATGGGCCGATAGCTCTCCACGTCGGAGCAGGCGATCGCAAGCCCGAGCGCCGTGTAGTCGAGGAACTTGATATGGCTCTTGCTCGCGTTGAAGGTGCTTGCCGCCAGTGGAATGATCCCGATTTGCCAGCGCCGGCGGTGGGACCGCAGCCACTCCACATGCTCCGGGTAGATTTCCGGAACATCGTCTAGGACGCGTGTGAAGGCGCGCTCAAGACCGCTTCTATTCCGCCCTAGGCCGCCGATCAGCTCGATTTCGACGCGCGTGCCGAATTGCTTTCGCAGTCGCGTAAGCGCATCGGCGATGATGTCGAGATCGGCATCGTGCGTGCGAGTGCCTTGATACAGAATTCGGATGGGGACGTCATCGGATTCATTAAAGGCGTTGTCGTGCGTGCGCGGCTCGTCAGTTAGCCAGAGATGTTCGTCCAGCGCATTCGGCAGGACGTGCACGCGATCATTGTAGCGTTCGAGCACCTGTTGCAGAGGGCGGGTCGATGTAACCACAAGATCCGCGGTTCGCGCGATCTCGCGCAGCGCGCCGATGCAACCTGCCGTATAGTTCGTCGGCCTACGCCAATTGCTCTGCAGCGTGAACAGGTCGTCGTCGATCTCCAGCACCATGCGTATGCCTCTTGCGCTGCAGAGATCGATGATGCGGCGGGCTGCAGCCGAATCCGGCGCAAACGTGCGCTGCACGATCAGGACTTGCGGCCAGCCGGCCTCGACGTCTTCGAGCGAGACGGCCCTAAATCGAATGCGATCCTGCACGGATGAATGCGTGAGCGGCAGAATCAGGCGGATAAAGGCCGATGCGACGGGTGTGCCATCCGCGTTGTAGCAGAGCAGCGCGCCCACCCGAAGTCGGTCATCCGCGCCGGGAGATTGCAGGCTAGCCGGCGCCAGCTCACCGGTCGAAATCATCTGCGGGTGCCGCGCCTTGAACTCCAGAAACCGCCGGTGCAACTGCCCGATCTGCCTGTCGATTCCGGACTCCGGCAGACGAAGCAATCGGCCGGCAACCGATGCCGCCATGTCCGCGGCTCGCCAAGTGAGCGTCGAGCGCATTGTTTCTACAGTCAGATACAGACGCTCGAACAGGCGCGCCATCTCCGTTACGCCCGCGCGTGCTTCGGCCAGCGTCGTTGCCGCGGCATTCGGCTCGGCCGGTGTGGAGTCGGAGGCTTCCGGCCGGGATGGCGGCGGCGACATGGTCGATAGTGCATAAAGCCCTCCGATGGCTGCGAGCGCGCTCTTCGCTCCCGCGTCATAGCGGCGAATTGCGTCCGCGACGCCTGCCAGCAAGCGATTGCAGGCGTCGTCCGGCGCGGCCATGCCCGACAACTCCGACAGGAGTGCCTCGGCCGCGGATGCCCGCCGCGGATCGAATGCGGCCGGGTGTTGGGTTCCGCGGACCCACGCCGCAAGCTCGTCGGCTGCTTGTTCGGGATCGTCCGCGGTCGGGCAGATGACCAACCTGCGGCAACCTCGGCTCAACAGTTCCAGCGCCAGCGAGTCCTCCACCGAGGCGAGCGGTGGGGGTCGCGATACTTGCGGCGCGCCGAGCAGCAGCACGAAGTCGGGCGCCAGGCCTTGGCGCTCGCACCAGCGCAACCAGAAGTGGAGCGCCGTCCGAGATCCGGGTGCGAGGACAGCGCCGGGGGATGCCATGAGAACGTTTGCACAGCAAGCCTGGACGCGAGGCTCTGTCAGCAGTTCGTGCAATGCGAGCCGAGGGGTATCGCCGAGGACCGACTCCAGCGCATCGTCCGGGTCGCAGTGAGGCACTGTATCTCCAGCGATATCCGATCGTACGGCGGGCTCGGCCTCGAAACCGGCGTTGGCTGCCGGGAGCGGCGCTCCCCTTGCAGTGCGCCGGTCGAGCACCCGAGCCATGCGGTGATTGGCCTCGTTCGACGGTCCGAGAACGAGCGTCGGCCCCGGCTTCAGCGGCATGGCGAGCATGCCCCTTGCCGAGGGTGGACTGCGCACGCCCGCATAGCCGAAAAGCGAGAGGGCGTCGTCAGAGCGATTCTGGATCTCCAGCATCCGGTGCAGTGGCTGCCTGCGCCAGCGCCCGATGCTTTCGGGAACATCCAGCGCACGGCATGCCGCATCCACGGCGCTGTCGGATGGCCTGAGCTCCAGCGTGCCACAGAGTTGCTCGAGAATTTCGCGCGGCTGCTCACACAAGTCTTCGAATCGCAGGGCGAGGTATCGCGTTCCCAGTAACGTGAATCCGGCAGTTGCCGCTGTCGTGCTCACCGTCGACCACATCGTCACGGAGTCGGCGTGACGACCCTCGTCATTTTGCGGCTGATGCCCGCTGATGGCCCCGAAGTGCAAGCGAATCTGATTCCGGTTTTCCGAAAGGGCCACGTCTCGGCCGTCTCGCACCAGGTGCACGAATCCTACTTGCGGCAGCAGGTGGGCGACGAACGGCAGCAGGTAAATAATGCGCGGATTGTCCCATCCCCACCTCTCGCAGCCTTTCGGTACCTCCGCGCGATAGCGCGAAAGCGTATCGCCGAGATCCCGCAGGATGGCGCCGCGAAGCTCGTCCGGAAGATCGTCGAGTCGGTAGTCGAGGGTTCGCGTGTAAGCGAGCAGTGGACCGAGGTGGCGGTTGAGCACGTCGCTGAAATCGATCGCATCGCCGGGGCCATTGACGCGACTGCCCATAAAGACACCGAGCTCGCAGAGGACTTTGCGCAGGACTCGGGTGCCTGAGCCGCCGGTTCCGCCGACCACGATCGGGACGGGGCTTTGTGCGTGGTCAATCATGCTCTGCGGGGATCACTGCTGGTGCTTGACGGGCTCCCCCGCCGGTTCGCCGCTGAGTCGAAGCAACCTGGCCATCTTGCCGGGATCTCGGAAAGGGTCGATGGCGATACACTGTTCGCACCTGCTTTGACCGCGTTTGACCGCGCCGTCGCCGGGTGCAATGGATTTCGTCCGGGTCGGCGCTGACGCAACGGACCAGGTCCGACACGCCGGATGATACCATTCGCGGCTTTCGGTCATCCCGCCCCGCGGAAGCTCAAGCGTGTTTATCGCCAGCGAATCAGAACACGAATGCGACATCGTCATGCCGGTGTATAACGGCTTGACGTATGTGCGGGAAGCGATAGACAGCATCCGCGAATGTACCGGCGAAGCGGCCTGGCGGCTGCTGATCGTGGACGACGCCTCCGACGCGCCGACGGCGCGCTACTTGGCCTCGGTGGCCGAGAAAGACGCTCGAATCGCAGTCTTGCGCCAACCCGACAACTTGGGCTTCGTGCAGGCCTGCATCCGGGGGCGCCGGGCGAGCACTGCGCCCTTTCTGTGTCTGCTCAACAGCGACGTCGTCGTGACGCCCGGCTGGCTTGACCGGTTGTTGGCTTGCGCGCGGTCTGATCCGCGAATCGCCGCCGTCAACCCGCTGACGAATCATGCGGCCAACTTGGACGTGCCGATGCTGCCCGGCGCCAATTTTCTGTCGATGGACGAGCTTGTTCGTTTACGTCCGCCCCGGTATCCGGACGTAGTCACGGGGGTCGGCTTCTGCTTGTTGCTCCGGCAAGAGGCCCTGCGACAGGTTGGCTTTTTCGATCCGATCTACGGGCGCGGATATTGCGAAGAGTCGGACCTATGCATGCGTTTGGTTAGCCACGGATTCCGAACTGTTGCGGCGGATAACGTCTACGTCTATCACAAGGGCTCGGCCAGCTTCGGCGCCGATCGGACCACGCGCTACCTCGCCAATCGGCGTATTTTCGACCAGCGTTGGCTGCCCGAATACCGGCGTCAGTTCAGGGCGTTTCGCAAAGCCGATCCGTTGCGGCAGGTGCGCTCATTGGTACCGATGCGCAACCGCGCCGACCCGCTGCCCCTTGTTTGGCAGACCGGCCGCGAGTTGCGGGATGCGCTTCGAGCCCGCGCGCCGCTGACGGCGGCCCGCGCGGCCGCGCGCGGGCTCGTGCGATTGCCGAGCAATCGACGTCCGCTTGCGAATGCTTCACACCTGCGCGCCGTGACACGGCCGGGCCGACTGCGTGTGACTTATCTGCTGCCGCGCGTCCTTTTGGCAGGCGGCGTGTTGGCGGTGATCCAGATCGTCAACGGGCTCATACGCGCGGGTGTCGAGGCGCGCATCCTGACGCTGTTCGAAGACCCGTTGGTCAAGGATTGGACTCCGCTCTACACGCAGCCCGCCGTTTTCCCCCGTCCCGCCGCGCTCGTCGATGCCTGTTCCGAGACCGACATCGTCATCGCCACGCACTGGTCCACCGCCGCCTGGGCGCGTGCGATTCTGGACACCGGTCGCGCGCGTACCGGCGCCTACTTCCTGCAGGACTACGAGCCCTGGTTCTTTTCGGCATCGGACGATGCGGCAAGAGCTCGTGTGCGGGCAACCTTCGGGTTACTGCCCCATCGGATCGTGACATCCGATTGGCTCGCTACCATGCTGGCGCGCGAGGGTTACGCCACCCGTAAAATCCGGCTGGGTATCGATCTGGACCGCTTCTATCCGCGCGAGCGCCGAGCCGGACCGCTCTCGGTACTGGCAATGGCGCGTCCCGGCACGCCTTACCGCGGCTTCAACAGCATCGTTTCGGCCTTCGAGCGCATCAAGGCCGAGCGCCCGGATGTGACACTGCGTCTGTTCGGCGATGCGCGGCTTGCACGCCGAGACATCCCCTTCGCATTCGACGATCTTGGCCTCATCACCGACCAGGAGCGTCTCGCGCACGCCTACGCGGACGCCGATATCTTTATCGACGGCTCCGATTTCCAAGGCTTCGGGCTCTGTGGTCTGGAGGCGATGGCCTGCGGCGCGGCTTGCGTGCTGACCAATGCGGGCGGTGTGAACGAGTACGCCAGCCACGGGGTCAATGCGTTGCTCGTCGATCCCGCGGACCCCGAGGCCTTGGCCGCGGGCGCCTTGGCGCTATTGTCGGACCCGGCACGGCGCGCGGATCTGGCAGAGGCCGGCACTCGGACGGCCCGGGCTTTCTGCGTGCGGCGGGAGGTCTCGGAGACGCTCGCGTTCTTCGACGCGCTGGCAGGCGATTCGCGGCCGGCCGAGGCAGCGCCGTGATTGCCGTGATCGTCGTCAACTATCGCCAAATCGCGGCGACCCTGGAATGCCTCGAGTCGCTGCTGGTCAACGCCGGCCGGCCCTTTGAACTGTTCGTTGTCGACAACGCGGCGGATAGCGAGTCGAGGCGGGCACTCGCCGCCTTTGCCGGCGACAACCAACGACAAGGCCAAGCGGTCACGCTGTTCGTCAACGACGACAATCTCGGCTTTGCCGCTGCCTGTAATCAGGCACTCGACCCGATCCTGGATGACCCCCGCTTCGACGCAGTCGCGCTGCTCAACAACGACACGATCGTCGAGCGCGACTGGCTGGCGCGCATCGCCGCGCCGTTCGACCCCGCGGGCGGTATCGCGATGGTGGCCTGCACCATGACGGACTTCGAACGGAAGGACGCGGTCGACAGCCTCGGCATCGTGTTTTATCGATCGGGTATCGCGTCGAACCGAAAGCGCCCCGGGGATCCGCTGCTGGGACCCTGCGGCGGGGCGGGGCTCTACGGCACCGACATGCTGCGGGCGCTGCGCAACAGGGATGGCCATGTCTTCGATCCCCTCTTTTTCTGCTACGCGGAGGACACCGATCTCGCCCTGCGTGCACGCTCCCTGGGCTACGGTTGCGCATTTGCCGCCGACGCCGTCGTCCGCCATCACGGCTGCCTTTCCTCCGGCGGCGGCTTCAATGAGTTCGTCGCCTACTACGGACTCAGGAACTCGCTCCTGACACTGACAAAGAACATGCCGCTCGGGTTCTTTCTCTCGAACGCCTTCTGGATTGCGCTGATGCAGATCGCGGTCGTCGCCAAATACCTAGTCAAGGGTAGGCCGGGACTGGTCTTGCGCGTCTACCGGGACTATCTGCGCGCCAGGTCTGCTATCCGCCGCGCACGGACCGATGCAACCGACCGAGCGCCGCGCGCCGCAACAAACTGGCGAAGCTGGGTGTGTCCCCGCTTCTATGATCGGGCCTACATCGTCGCCGGGCTTCGGTCGCTACATCGGCGCGACATCCGACCCGCCAAGCCTCTGATCTGATCGCGGAACCGGGCAGATAACGTTCTTTGAACGTCCCGAGGCAGTCTCGGCTCGAGCCGAGAAAATAGCAAAAGCGGAGTCAAGTTCGTTTTCCTCTAAGCCACCTGCATGCCCGGGCGTCCGCAAATCGATCTTGATGCTCTGCATAAGGCCCAGAGTCAGGTCTTGTAATCCAGCATACGAGCCAAGCAAGGACGGTTCTCGCTCTGGTCCAGGTATCCGGCGAGTAGTTGGTTAACGTCCGGCAATCGACCCCACGGCTTACTGGTGCGGGCGCTCTGAACGCTGCTTTGGTAGTCGATTGCATCGGCGCGTATCGTTTTCTCGATGCGAAAGGTGGGTCTGACTGGCGACGCGCGATGCGACGCTTTCTCCACAAGGATCCCAGGGCTGATCGCACTGGCTGGGCGGACATGTGCCGGATAAACCGCTATCGCTGTGTGCGCAGCGCACACACGGTGTAGGACGGCAAACCAGGTCCGAGAGCTCGATCTCGGCAGGCGCGCGGCCGTGGAGATCGCTACCGTAACCACGAGCCGAGACTCAATGGCTACGAACATTTCGAGGATGCGAAGTGAAGGTCTGGAACGCAGACGGGGCAGTTGTCGATATCGGGAAGCCCACGGATTTCCGTTTGAGGCACGAACACCCCGGAAACAAACACTGCGGCGCTATGGGGCGCTGATCATCGGTCCTCCGGAGCGGCGCCCGGACATCGCGATCCGTCAAATTGACGCGCGGCCGACGCGGTCACCAGTCACGAACGAGCCGTTCCAACATCAGCGAGACCAGGTCGCGTCTGCCGTCGAGCACCGCCAGCACGACGACCCGATCCGGCTCGATCCGATAAACGATCCGCCAGGGCCGCTCGATCAGCTCGCGATATTGGAAAACATCCACGACCTTTAGCTCCGGCACCACACGACCACGCTCGGCGGCAAGGCGAAGTGCCTCGGCCCGCTCCTCCAAGCGGTCGAGCGCCCCGACCGCGTCTTCTACGGAGTCCTCGGCAATGAAATCGACGATGAGCTCCAGGTCGGCGCGGGCGGTCTCGGTCCAGCGGACTCGACGCTCATGCATCGGATGACGATGTGTCCTGCAATCGCTCGCGCAGTGCCGCGAAGACATCCCCTTGATCAGTCAGCCTTCCCGCGCGAGCATCCGCCTCCCCCTGCGCCATGAGCCTGAGCATCACCAGCGCCTGCTCACGACGCTGATACGCGGCATAGTCCTCCACGACCGCGCGTGCGCGGCCGTTCTGGGTCAGGACGATCCGGCTCGGCTCCTCGCGGATCTTATCGAGCAGCCGGCTCGCATCGGCCTTGAACTCACTCAAGCTGAGGATGGATTCGCTCATCGAGGCCTACCATTTTCGGACTGAATTCAGTGAGTCGAGCTTGCTCGCCAACGCCCGTCCAGTCAAGCTTGCTTACGAGCGAGGGCCGGCTGACGGGAGGCTCACTGAGTCGGCGTTGGCGGGGTATCGTGATTCTCCGGCGACCATCGACTCTGCGGGATACCCTGTGCGAGCTCCCTATTGGGCGGCCAAGAGGAGCCGAAGATACGGGAACCGCGTTTCGACTGTTGACCGACTGCCGCGCCGGATGTGACGGGTTGCCGATCCGCATGATCGGATAAGTGCGTTCGCGGGCCGGCTCATGTCGAGACGCCTTCGGTCTTACTCCGGATGATGCGCCTCGGCGCTCCTGTCGGGGCGCTTGTGTCGCGCTGCGCCAACTCGGCACGGTAGGCGGCAGTGACATCGTCGACATTGCCGACCTCGCGGCTGATGCCGTTGTCGATCCAAACGGCTCGATCGCAAAGCGCCGTGATCGTCGCGGCGCTATGGGACACAAGTACGATCGTCTTATCGGAGCGGATGCGCTCATGCATGGCTCGGCTGGATTTGGCCTGGAATTCTTCGTCGCCGACGCTCAGTGTCTCGTCGATCAATAAGATGTCCGGCTCGACTTGATAGGCAACCGAGAAGCCAAGCCGTGAGCGCATGCCGGAGGAGTAGTTGCTGAGTGGCTCGTCGATGAAGTCGCCGAGCTCGGAAAACTCGATGATCGCATCCATGCGGGCTTCGACCTCGCGCCGGCGCAACCCCAGCAAGATGCCGCTGAGGATGGCGTTCTGACGGCCGCTCAGGTGTGGGACGAAGCCCGTTTGCAAGGACAGCAGCGCCGTGCTGTGACCATGATTGATGATGTTGCCGCGGTCATGCGCAATGATGCCGGCTAGCAGCCGCAACAAGGTGCTCTTGCCGGCGGCATTGCGGCCGATGACGCCGAGCGTCTCGCCCTGGCGCAGGTCGAATGTAACGTCTTTGAGCACCCAGAACGGCGGTTTCGGACGCAGCGTGAGCTGCCCGCCGCGGAATGCGACGCCGACGCCATCAAGGGAGATCAGCGTCGTTGCATCATGGGTCGGAGTAGGCGCCGCCATGCTCACTGGGCCAGCCGCGGGTAGCGTTTGTCGAGGCGCTGTATCAATGCGACGGCGGCTGCCAAGACGACGAGGCATACGAATGCGATGGCCATCAGGCGGCCGGCGTGGGGCCAGGCGCCGTGCAGCAGGATGTCTCTGTAGGACTCGATCAGTGTCGCCATCGGGTTGGCGTAAAACCAGGTGTGATATTGCTCGGGAATGTCCGACGGCGCAAAGAAGATGCCGGACAAAAAGAACTGCAGGTGAATCAGATTGTTTACGACCAGCTTCAGATCGGGTAAGTAAGGTACGACGCCGGCCAGCAATATAGATAACGCGGTACAGAGCATCAACTGGATTCCAATTAAGACCGGAAGTGCAAGATATGCCGTATTGATGGCGTATCCCGAGAGCCAAAGAAAGACGAGCAGGACCGCCAGCACAACGCAAAACTTGGTGAAGTCGGTGAGGATGGTGACGATGGGAAACACGAGTTTCGGCACGTGCACTTGATTCATCAGACCGCCGGCGCCGAGGATGGTATTGCCGGCATGAGAAAGTGTCTGGTTGTACCAACTCCAGAACACCAGCCCAGTCAGCAGGAACGCGACGAATCCGTCGCCGCCGCGGCCCAGCAACAGACCGAAAACGATGTAAAACACCAGCATGGATAAGATCGGATCGACGATCCACCACAGGTAGTTGATATAGGTCTTGGCGGCCTCGGCCCGTAGATCGGCGTAGGTCTTGTACAGCACCAAGTCGATCATGCGGGGATCGAGCCAGCCGCCGCGCCGCGAGCGTGGCTCGATGTCGGATACCTTTGGCGTCACCGCGTTTCCTCGGGTTCGTGTCGATGTGTGAAGGGGCGCGACGCAAAGGCGGGCGGCCGAGTCGAGGCCGGTTTGGGACCGCTGACTGCGATGAGTCGCGCAAAGCGCGCAGTTTAGCAGCCACGCACCGCATGGGGAGCCGGTCTGACAGCACTGACTCGAAGCACCATCTCGGGACGCGGGAAGGCCCGCCGTGTAAACGCGGCGGTCGGCCGCGGCAAGGCGGTGCAGGAAAGTCGAGCCGACGGCCGGCGCCACGGGACAACGGGAAATCTGTCAGCGGCAGTGCTAACCTGCGCCGGCAGTCCGCCGCTCGGGCTGCGGTTTTACGGCAACGTCACCGCCCGCCTGGCCGAGGACGGTCGTGTTGATGTCGCAAAGGCGACGTCGGCACCGTTCCCGTCGTCGCGGCCCGGCGATCGGGACGCCGCGACGGTCCGTATCCTGTCGGTATCTGACGCTTCAACGGTCGTTTTCCAGTGTTTCCTGTCCAGCTTTACCCGCGACAACCTGCTCTGCGTGCCCTGGTTGCCGGACTTGCGTCGGGCTTGCTGTTGTTGTCCTTCTTGTGGCTACTGAATCTTCCGCGGGGGGATGTCGAACCGGGCGCGACAGTCGATCTGTCCGGCGCGGCGCTCTCGGTGGTGCGGGGCGTTGGCCAAACCCTGCCGGACGGTTTATTGGCCGTGACTCCGGCCTCGGCGGAGGGCGCCATGGTCTTGGGTAATCTGCCCGGCGTGCCTGCACAGCAGTTCGGCAGTGTCTCCTGGCAACTCCATGGCCTGGAAGCCGAGCATGTGCTGAGCCTGATCTGGGTGGCACGCGAAGCGCCCGGTATTGCTCGCAAGCGGCAATTGAGCGCGGCGGAGCGCAGTGCGTCGCGGGTCGAGCTGCGATCCGAGCCTCAGTGGCGGGGGCGATTGCTGCGTGCCGGGCTGATGATCGAGGGTGATATGGCAGAGCCGGTGTTGATCGGCGGACTCACGCTGGAGCCCGCGTCGGCCTCCGCCTGGGCATCGGTGCGGGATTTGTTTGCTCCCGGCCTCGGGCTGACGCCTTGGAGCACGCGCTCGATCAACTATCAAGGTGATCAGGCGGACGAGAGATGGCAGACTCCGGTCACCCTGGCGGGATTGTGGCTTGGTCTCGCGGTGTTGTTTCTTTTGCTGCTGTCGGGGCGCCGTGACGGGGTGGCCCCGGTGGGCGGCGTCGCAGCCTTGGTGCTGTTCGCTTGGGGCGCACTCGATGTGCGTTGGCAGTGGCAATTGGCCGACCGATTGCAGCAGACCCACGCGCTGCACGCCGGCGCGAGCCCCGGGGAGAAAGCCATCTCCGAGACGGATGCGAAGATCGTCGAAGGGCTGGGCGCGATTCGTTCGCTGTTGCCCGATGCGCCGGCGCGAATTTTCGTCCTCTCCGACGATCCGGGCGGCTATGCCGCTGGCCGAATCCGCTGGCACCTGCTGCCGCATCGGGTGCTGACGATGCCCGCCACGCTGCCGCCCGCCGTGTCGGTGGAAGCCGGCGATTATTTGCTGCTGGCGGCGGCCCCGCGGGACTTTCGCTACGACCCCGAGACCGGTCGCCTCACCAACGCGCGGCGCGAGCTGCCTGCGGAGCTGAAAGTCACAGTGCCCGGCTTCGGCGCGCTTTTCGAGCTCGGCGGGGGCGGCTAGGATGAGCTTGTTTCCGGCTGTAGCAGTTGCATTCGCCTTGCTGCTGCCCTGGGCGGCGGGGGTGCTCTGGCTGCGCATACTGTGGCCGGCTTCGGCGCCGGGCCGGTGGCCCCTGCTGCTCGGCTACGGCTATCTGCTCGGCCTCGTCTCGGTGGCGCTCGTGCTGCGTGCTCAGAGCGCGGCCACGCTGCCGCTATGGATCTGGCCGGCGTTGCTGCTCAGCGCCGTTGCAGCCTCCTTTGCGCTTTTGATCATGCGCCGTCGCGTGGCTGTGCCGTCGTTGGCGAGTCCGCCGCACGCCGAGCGTCCGATGACGCCGCTGCAGCGGCTCCTCTTCATGCTGCTGCTCGGCTGGCTGATCCTGCGGTTCGCAGGCTTGGCGCTGGAGCTCTGGTGGCAACCGGTCTATCCCTGGGATGCCTGGACGACCTGGGTCCTGCGCGCGCGCGTCTGGGTCGAGGCGGGCTCTCTGGTGCCTTTCGTCTCGGCGGATGAATGGCTGCGCGACACCGAAGGTCTCTCCTACAGCATCGAAGCCTGGCATTACCCGAAGATAGTATCGTTGCTGGCGGCATGGCCCGCGCTGGCCTACGGTGGCTGGCATGACACGGTCGCGATGCTGCCCTGGCTCGGGTGTGCGCTGGCGCTGGGGCTCGGCTTCTATGGACAGGCGCGTCTGTGGGGGGCATCGGCACTGACGGCGCTGACGTTTACCTGGCTGCTGGCCTCCCTGCCGATGTTGGACACCCACGTGGCGCTCGCCGGCTATGCGGACCTGTGGCTAACGACGGCCTTGGGCCTGGCAATGGCGGCATTCCTGCAATGGGTGCGGACCGGAGATCGCCGCCAGGCGCTCTTGGCTTTGCTGACAATTGGGCTTTTGCCGCTGTTGAAGCAGGAAGGGCTCGTTTGGGCGCTGCTGTTCCTGCCGGCGCTGCTGGTCGCGTTGACTCGGGGCTATGGCCTGGCCATGTTGGCGGTGCTCGGTGTCGGGCTTGCGGCAACCGTGCTGGCCACCGGCGGAATCGGCTTCGAGCTCGGCGGGCTCGGACACCTGTGGATCGGTACCGATCGGATCGAGCTGCCCTTGCTCGGCGCCTATCCGCTGGAACTGCGCGGGACGTGGACACCGGTCGTGCGGCATCTGTTCCTGTACGACAACTGGCATCTGCTGATGTACCTGCTGCCGGTCGCCCTGCTCGCCGCGGCCGTTCGGGCGGTGCGCGGGCGGGCCGAGGCCTGGGTCCTCGCCGGCCTGGTCTGGACAGTGTCGGCGTTTGCCGCGCTTTACCTGCTGTTCTTCTGGACCGATGCCTACCGGTGGGCTGAGCAGGCGACGAGCATCAACCGCGTCGTCATGCACTTCACGGCCGGCTGGCTGTTTTGGATGATGGGGCTGTGGCTGTCGCTGGCGCCGGACGCTTCCCGCGCGCCCGACGGCGTGCCGCCGGCGCCGGCGCGCCAGGTGTGAGCCGGCGGTCGGATCGGCGGGATGAAGGGTGGCGGCAGCAGACCGGACGTGCCGGGGTTGTGCGCTTTCCAACGGGCGCTCCAAGGCCGGTCCGTCGACCGCCCGAAGACCTATCCCGTTTGCGCCAGCGCCTCCCGGTAGATCGCGTCGATCGCATCGGCGACCGCGCCGATCCCGAACAGCCGCACAAGGGCGCGGGCGCCCGATTGGCCGAGGGTGGCTCGCCGCGCCGGATCTCGGCACAGTATCGTCAGCGCTTGTTCCAGGCCGGGCGCGTCGCCGACCGGGCTGAGCAGGCCGTTTTCCGCCTGTTCGACGACCCAGGGCGCGCCGGACCCCGGGATGTCGCTCACCAGCACCGGCTTGCCGAAGTGCATGGCCTCGAGCAGCACCAGGCCGAAGGCCTCGGTGCGCTCCAATGATGGCAGGCAGAGCACGTCGCAGCTCGCAAGCAGCGCCGCGACCTCGGCATCCCGGAGGAATCCGAGCAGCTCCACGCGGTCCTGCATTGCGTGTGCGTGAATGGCTCGCTGCAGCCGTTCCCGCCGCTCTCCGGCGCCGACGATCAGCACCCTTACTCCATCCACGCCGGCGGCGGCGCGGACGAGTACTTCGTGTCCCTTGTAATAGGTCAGCCGGCCGATGGACAGCACGCGCAGCGCCGAGCGGCCCCAGTGCCCCTCGGCCTTGGCCAGATCTGCGCCGCCGGGTTGCTTCAAGCGCATCGGATCGAGCCCCAGCGGCACGACGCGGCACTTCTCGCGCCAGGGCCGAAGGGCCGAGCTGGCCTCCAGGTACGGCGGCGAGGTTGCGATGATCCGCGCCGCACGTTCCAGGAGCCGTTGCTCGAACGGCCTGTAGGCGCGGTAAGCGACGGCGAGCCTGCGGTCCAGATCGGAGGCGACGATATCCGAATGCCAATGGACGACCCAAGGTACCCGGCGGGCCGCGGGTACGGCCAATGCGCTCAGCGCCGAGCTGTTGGGAAGATGCAGGTGCAGCAGGTCCGGCGACCACTCGCGGATGGCGCGGGCAAGCCAGAGCGGAAACGCCGGACTAAGAGGCACATAGAGCAGCCGTCCCAGACAAGGGGCGCGATAGACACCACCGGGCGTCATTGCCTCGGGCCGGACGCCGCGCAAGCCGGATTTCTCGTTGTGGACCAAGGCGGCCGCCGGAGTGCCGCGTGCGCACTGGGACGGCAACAGGTCGGCGAGAAAATGCTCCATACCGCCGGCGAACGGCGGAAAGAATTTGCCGATGTGCAGAACCCGTGCAGGCCGGCCGCATTCTGGCGGACCCATGTGCGCTCAGTCCTCGGGTGGCTCGGTGCCGGTGTGCCGTGTCGGCGTGTTGTCGTCGCCGTTCGGCCGCTCGGCCTCCAGCATCGCGATCCGCTGCGCCAGCCGGCGGATGTGGCGCTCTTGCCGGGAACGATCCAAGTCCATGGTCAGCATCTTGATCAGAAGCAGCGAGAAGCCCAGCACGACGGCGAGAATGGGCGGATACCCGACGCCGAGCCAGGCGCCGAGTCGGTCGAAGAGCTGCGGCCACAGGCCCAGAATGACGACGACGGCCGCAGTGACGATCCACCACAGCGCGTAAGGCCCATGCAGGTGGGCTCGTCGAACCAGCAGCAGGATGGTCCCCGCGACCAGCAGGCCGATGGCCAGTGAGGTGAGCTGATAGGTCATCGCCGCGGGCTCAGCGCTCGTTCCACGTGCCGAGCTTCGGGCGCTTTCCGATCGCGGCGATACACAGTACGCTGGTGTGCAGCATGTAGCGCCCGACCGTCCACCAGGACTCGAACACCCTTGATTTGCCGTCCGCGCGCGGCCGCATGGCGACCGGCACTTCGAGGATTCGTAGCCCGCTGCGGCGCAGCAGCAGCAATACGCCGACGTCCTGATAGTCGAGCAGGGTGGCATCCGGCGCCGCCAAGATCTCGATGGCGGCGCGGTTGTAGGCGCGAAAGCCGGAGGTAATGTCTTCGAGCGCGATGCCGGTCAGCAGGCGGAAATACCGCCAGGCGATGCGCCGCGCGGCACTGACGCGCTCCGGGCAGGCGCCGATGACGACGTCCGCCGTGCCGTTATCCAAAGGCGAAAGCAGGCGGCCGATGTCCGCCGGGCGGTGCTGTCCGTCGGAGTCGATGGTGACGACCCGCTGCCAGTCCTGCCGCAGCGCATAGCGCAAGCCGGTCTGCATCGCGCCCCAGGCGCCGAGGCGCATCGGCAGTCGCAGCACCCGTGCATCCGCACGCCTTGCGATTTCGCCGGTGGCATCGTCGCTGCAGTCGTCGACGACGACGATGGGTGCGTCCCGCGCATGCAGCCTAATTTCGGCGATGACGCCGGCGATGGAGGCGGCTTCGTTGTAGGCCGGAATCAGGATCAAAGCGTATCGGGCTCCGTTTGCTCGTTTCGGCCACGCTGCCGCGGGCCCTGCGGATGGCCGTCGGGCAAGCGGTTATTCTACGCAACCCGCTCCGGGAACGCCGAGAATTTACGTGCCGTGTGCGCCCCGCGGCCTCTGTTGTGCATTGATTGGTCGATTGCGTGCAGGACGAGCCCGGGCCGGCTCGGTGGCCGGACGCGCCCGTGCGGCAGGGCTTGTCGCTTATACTGCGCACCTGCCGTCGCGCCGCGGCGACCCTGATGCCACCATGCCCCGACGGCGCCGACTGGAGGTGAATCCTTGATCCGAAAGACGATCGACCGAATCCGGTCCTCCCTGCTGCACCTGCCCATGGGCGCCGCCGCCCGTCGTCGCGCTTCGGGCGCCTCGGTCGATTCCCCGTCGGCACCGGCCGCGCCCGGCGCGATCCTGGATTGCTATGCATCATCGGCGCCCAGCGCCCGCAATGCGCTCGAAATCTTCAAGGGCGAGTGGTCATCCAAGCTGCCCGAACCGCTCGACGACCAAGGCGGCAAGGCGCTGCTGTTCGATGATAAACGCGTCAAATGGCTGCTTGCGCAATGCGGCGGGGTGGAGGGCGAAAGCGTGCTCGAGCTCGGGCCGTTGGAGGGCGGGCATTCGTCGATGCTCGAGCGTGCCGGCGCATCCGAAGTCATCGCCGTGGAAGCCAATTCGCGGGCGTTTCTGAAGTGCTTGATCATCAAGGAGCTGCTCAGGTTGCAGCGGGTGAATTTCCTTTACGGCGACTTCGTCGAGTACCTGCGCTTGCCGCCGAGTCGTTTCGATCTCGTGGTTGCCTGCGGCGTGCTTTACCACATGCGCAATCCGGTGGAGCTGATTGCGCTGGCCTCGGCGGTCACGGACCGGCTGTTCGTCTGGACGCACTACTATGACGAGGCAATTCTCTCGGCCCGCGAGGATCTCGCGGGCAAGTTTCCGTCGCATGTAAAGGCCGAGTACGGCGGCTTTGTGCATACGCTCTACCGCCAAGAGTACCGCGCCGCGCTCGATTGGGCAGGCTTCTGCGGCGGCGGTCACGCCGACAGCGCTTGGATGTCCCGCGACGAGATCCTCGGCTGCGTTCGCCATTTCGGCCTGACCGAGATCGAAACCGCGTTCGAGGCGCCGGATCACGTCAATGGCCCCAGCTTCGCATTTTTCGCGCGGCGGCCCGA
The DNA here is from genome assembly GCA_021736785.1 of Thiohalocapsa sp. Lineage (GTDB taxonomy): Bacteria > Pseudomonadota > Gammaproteobacteria > Chromatiales > Chromatiaceae > Thiohalocapsa. The sequence continues at coordinate 48,108 of JAIPFF010000042.1, forward strand.
TGCGCGCGCCGAGGCCGGCGCCGCCGGGGGCTGACGGTGTCCGCGTCGGGTTCCGCGCTGTCGCGGGTGCGCGGCGAAGTGGCGCGCCGTCTGGCCCGCTGGGCGCCGAGGCGCCGGTGGCCCTTCGGCCCCCGACCTGCACAAGGCGCACGGGGAGCGCAACTCGGCGCCGCTGCCGCCGAGCCGCCGCGCTCGCGCCGCGACAAGCTGCTGTGCGGTCTGAAGCTCGACGGCCTCGGCCTGGAGATCGGTCCCAGTCATGCGCCGGTGGCACCGAAGCGCGAGGGGTTCAACGTCCATGTCGTCGACCATTTGCCGGCAGAGGAGTTGCGCCGAAAGTATGTCGGCCATGATGTGGATCTCGACGCCATCGAAGCGGTGGATTTCATTTGGCGGGGCGAGCCCCTCGATGCCACCGTCGGCGCCGTCGAGCGTTACGACTGGATCATCGCCTCCCATGTCATCGAGCATGTACCCGATGTGATCGGTTTTCTGTGTTCCTGCGAGGCGCTGCTGAAGGACGGCGGCGTGCTGTCGCTGGCGGTCCCCGACAAGCGCTATTGCTTCGACCTGTTCCGCTGGCCGAGCAGCACCGGCGATGCGCTGCAGGCCCATACCGAGCGGCGCCGGGGCC